>NZ_JBVIRQ010000022.1:20756-59931 GCF_055575955.1 Streptomyces sp. NPDC033966
TCGCGGCGGAAGCCACCCGACGGACGGTCATCGCGACGGAAGCCACCACGGTCACCGCCACGGTCGCCACCGCGGTCGTCACGACGGTTGTCGCGGCGCTCGAAGTTGCCCCGGTCGTCGCGGCGGTCGAAGGTGCGCTCCTGGGCGACGGGTTCGGCGACGGCGGCCACGGCAGCGGCGACCTCGGCCTCGGCGGCCTCGACGACCTCGGCGACGGCGGCCTCCGGGTCCTCACCGCGCTCGCGGGCGGAGCGGGCGACGAGGCGGTCGGCCTCCTCGCGCAGCTCGGCGGCGCGACGGGTCGCGCGCTCCAGCTGCTTGGTCAGGTCGGCGACCTCGCGCTCGGCCTGCTTGGCGGCGTTGTTCGCGGAGTCGGCCTGGACCTCGGTGAGCGAGCGCGCACCGGTGATCTCGGCGACCTCCGGGTCGAAGGCGCCGGCGCCCTGGACGATGTGGCGCGAGGCGTCGACGCCCGCGTCCTCCATCAGGCGGAAGATCTGGCGGCGCTGGTGCGGCAGGGCCAGGGAGACGACGACGCCGGACTTGCCGGCACGGGCGGTACGGCCCGAGCGGTGCAGGTAGTCCTTGTGGTCGCCGGCCGGGTCCACGTTGAGGACCAGGTCGATGCCGTCGACGTGAATGCCGCGGGCGGCGACGTCGGTGGCGACGAGCGCGTTGACGTAGCCGTCCTTGAAGTCGGCGAGGACGCGGGTACGGGCGCCCTGCGTCATGCCGCCGTGCAGCGCGTCGGCCTTCACGCCGGCCTCGATGAGCTGCTCGGCGATGCGGTCGGCGCCCAGCTGGGTGCGGACGAAGATGATGGTGCGGCCCTTGCGGGCGGCGATGGCGGCCGTGACCGGCGCCTTGTCCTTCGGCTTCACGACGAGGACGTGGTGGGTCATGGTCGTGACGTTGCCCTGGGCGCTGTCGACCTCGTGGCTGACCGGGTTGGTCAGGTAGCGCTTGACCAGGGTGCCGATCTCGTTCTCCATGGTGGCGGAGAAGAGCATGCGCTGGCCGCCGGCCGGGACCTGGTCGAGCAGCTCGGTGACCTCGGGCAGGAAGCCCAGGTCGGCCATCTGGTCGGCCTCGTCGAGGACCGCGACCTCGACGTTCTCCAGGGAGCAGGCGCCGCGGTTGATGATGTCGCGCAGACGGCCGGGGGTGGCGACGAGGACGTCGACACCGCGCTCCAGGGCGTAGATCTGGTTGCCCATGGAGGTACCGCCGCAGACGACCTTCATCTTCAGGCCGAGGACGTCGCCGTAGGGCTGGAGGGCGTCCGCGACCTGCATGGCGAGCTCGCGCGTCGGGGTGAGGATGACCGCACGGGGCTTCTTCTTCTCCGTGTGGCCGTCGGCCAGGCGGGCCAGCGTCGGCAGACCGAAGGAGAGGGTCTTGCCGGAGCCGGTGCGGCCGCGGCCGAGGATGTCCTTGCCGGCCAGGGCGTCCGGGATGGTCGCGGCCTGGATCGGGAACGGCGAGGTGACACCGTTCTGGCCGAGCTTGCGCACGACGCCCTCGGGCAGACCGAGGTCCGCGAAGGTGAGGGTGGGCTCGGCGTCGTCGGCGTCGGCGGCCTGATCGGCCTCGGCGGTCACGTCGGCGACATCCGCCACGTCCGCCTCGAGGGCCTCGATGATCTCGTCGCGCTCGATGGCGTCCATGGCCTCGGTGACCGCGAGGGTCTCGGCGTCGACGATCTCGGTGGAGTCGTTCTCGGGCATGACGGAACGGTCAGAACTGGAAATGGACATGCGAAATGCGAAACCTTCCGGAGTCTCGGCACGCGCCCAAACTCCGTGAATCGCAAATCGACCGCCTCAATGCGGTCAGCCACGGCTAGGGAGAGTACGCGCCACACGGCGCTCTTCGGATTCGGCGCCGGGCAATGGGATCAAACGATCTATAACCATACGCACCCTCCCGGGGGTCTGGCAAGTCGCCCCCCGGGATCCGCCGCTGACCTGCGACGATGCCCCGGGGACGAGTTACGCGAACCCCGGACGGGCGACCCAGAACCCCTCAGAACGGGGCAGAGCAGCCCTAGGCCAGGGTCGCCCCGGGACCCGCGTCGGACGACCCGCTCGGTGTGGGTTCCGTCACAGTCGGGGTGGGGTCCGGCGTGGGGGTGGTCGTCCCGCCCGACCCGCCGGAGCCGGAGCCGGAACCGCCGGAAGCGGATCCCGAACCCGACCCGCCGGACCCCGAACCCGACCCGGACCCCGAACCGGATCCCGCGCCCCCGGCGGCCGACCCCGCACCGCCGGCCCCCGAGCCCGACCCGGCCCCGCCCGCCGCGGAACCCGAGCCGCCGGCCCCCGTACCGCCCCCGGAGGGCACCTGGCCGCCCTGACCGCCCGCACCGCCGCCCGGACCGGCCGACGGGGAGGGCTGCCCGGGCTTCGCGGGCGCGCCCGGGCTGGGCGAGGCGCCGGTCGCGCCGGAGGCCTTCCCGGGCTCGCCGTGCTTGCCCGCCTGGTTCCCCGTACCGTCCTTCACGCCGTGGCCGTTGCCGTGCACCCCGGAGCCGTGGCCGCCGGCCGCCCCGGCGGGCCCGCCCGTGTCCTTGCCGCCCACCGAGGCGGAGGGCCCCGGCTTCGCGGCGTCCTCGCCGACGCTCATGCAGCCGGCCGTCGCCGCCACCGCGAGCGCGGAGACGGCCAGTCTGAGGGACGCGGACAGGGAAGCGGTCAAAGGGCGCACGGGGGCACCTCCGGAGCACTGCGGCGGGGTCCGCGATGAGCGGGTCAATGAACCCAACTCCCTTTACCCCGTAAGAGACACGCCCCTTACGCGAACAGCTGTCGCGCCACCTGCGACCCGAGCGTCACCGCGCCGAGCCCCACCAGCACCGAGGCGGCCACGTTCGCCGCGGCCAGGAACCGCCAGCCGCGCTCGGCCAGCCGCAGGGTCTCGTACGAGAAGGTCGAGTAGGTGCTGAGCGCCCCGCACAGCCCCGTCCCCAGCAGCAGGCCCACCCGCGAGGAGCCCGCACCGGCCAGCGCCGCCCCCGCCAGTACCCCGAGCAGCAGACAGGCGGCGGCGTTGACCACGAAGGTCCCCCACGGGAAGACGGAATCGTGCCGCGCCTGCACCGCCCGGTCGGTCAGGTACCGCAGCGGCGCCCCGACCACGGCGCCCGCCACCACCAGCAGCCAGTTCACCGGCGCCCCCGCCGGCCGAGCGCCAGCCGGGTCACCGAGGCCGCCGCCCACACCGCGCCCAGCGCCGCCACCACCGTCAGCCCGGCGTACGCCAGCGCGGTCCCGGCCTCGCCCTCGTCCAGCAGCCGGGAGAAGTCCACGGCGTAGGCGGAGAAGGTGGTGAACCCGCCGAGCACCCCCACCCCCGCGAACGGCCGCAGCAGCGGGTGCGGCGCGCTCCGCCCGCCCTCGCTGATCAGCACCATGAGTACGCCGATCAGCGCGCAGCCCGCGGCGTTGGTCCAGAAGGTCGCCCACGGGAAATCCCCGGGCGCGGCCGGCCACAGCAGCGCCACCCCGTACCGGGCCGAGGCGCCGACGGCCCCGCCCGCGGCGACGGCGGCGAGCACCCGGCCCTGCGGCTCGGCCCGCTGGGCGGGTACGTGGAGGTCGACGTCGGGGTCGATGGCCTCCGCGCCGGGGACGGGCCGGGTCACCCGTAGCCCAGGGCGTGCAGCCGCTCGTCGTCGATCCCGAAGTGGTGGGCGATCTCGTGCACCACCGTCACCTCCGTCTCGGCGACCACGCTCTCCCGGTCCTCGCACATCCGCAGCGTGGGGTTCCGGTAGATCGTGATGCGGTCGGGGAGCACTCCGGCGTACCACTCGCCGCGCTCGGTGAGCGGGGTCCCCTCGTACACGCCGAGCAGCTCGGGGTCATCGGCCGGCGGCTCGTCCTCGACGAACACGGCGACGTTGTCCATCAGCCGCGTCAGCTCCGGCGGAATCCGGTCCAGGGCCTCTGCGACGAGCTCCTCGAACTCCTCGCGCGTCATCTCCAGCACCCGGCCATTGTCGCCCCGGTGGGGGCGCCCGCAGCTCGCGGGGGAAACCGTTTTGGCGATAGCTCCTCGGATCCCATATGCTTCTCACGTCCCCGACGCGCTGCAAAGTGCCCGGCGGGCCTTTAGCCCTCATCGTCTAGTGGCCCAGGACGCCGCCCTTTCAAGGCGGTAGCACGGGTTCGAATCCCGTTGGGGGTACGCAACACCATGTGCAAGACTTGCTCTTGCACACACCAGGTCCTGTGGAGCAGTTGGTTAGCTCGCCACCCTGTCAAGGTGGAGGTCGCGGGTTCAAGTCCCGTCAGGATCGCTGAGGCCGGAAACGGTCTCGTGGCTGGGTAGCTCAGTTGGTACGAGCGATCGCCTGAAAAGCGATAGGTCGCCGGTTCGACCCCGGCCCCAGCCACAGAAGGAAGGCCCCGTCCATCGGACGGGGCCTTCCGCGTTCTACCCCTCCCGCCGCTCCGCCCGGGCGGAGCGGCGCCGGTGCACCAGGCCGAAGACGAGGGCGCCCGCGCCGACCAGGCCGAGCAGCGCCCAGTCCGGGACGGCGTCCGCGAGGGAGCCGACCCACCGTTCGACGGCGTACGAGTCGTCGACGTCCAGCAGCCCGGGCAGGGCGCTCGCCCCGTCGTAGGCCAGGAACAGCGCGCCCAGGGTGATGAAGAACAGCCCGGACAGCAGTGAGGTCGTGTGCAGTTCGAAGCGGCCCGCCCGGAAGGCCCGGCCGCGCAGCCAGCGCCGCCGGCCGAGGTCGAAGCGCTCCCAGAGCAGGGCCAGCACGAACAGCGGTACGGCCATGCCGAGCGCGTACACCGCCAGCAGCAGGCCGCCGTAGACCGGGCTGCCGCTGACGGCGGCCACCGTCAGGACGCTGCCGAGGATCGGGCCGGCGCAGAAGCCGGCCAGCCCGTAGACCGCGCCGAGGGCGTACACCGACAGGGCGGTGGTCGGGCGGATCCGGCCGGACAGCTCGGAGAGCCGCCTCGGGGCGAAGCCGAGGCCCAGGATCTGGGCGAGGCCGAGCGCGATGATCAGCCAGCCGCCGGCGAGGACCAGCAGGTCGCGGTTGCCGTGGAGGAAGCGGCCCGCGTAGGAGCCGGCCGCGCCCATCGGTACGAGGGTGCTCGCGAGGCCCGCGTAGAAGATCCCGGTGCGTGCCAGGAGCCGGGAGCGGGAGTCGATGGAGTACGCGAAGAAGGCGGGCAGCAGCAGGGCGCTGCACGGGCTGAGCAGGGCGAGGAGGCCGCCGAGCAGGGCGGCCAGGTATCCGATGTGGGTCACTGCTTCGCCGCCGCCTCGGCCTTGGCGATGGCGGCGGTGAAGGCGTCCAGGGGCTGGGCGCCGGCGATGGGCTGCCCGTTGACGAGGAAGGAGGGGGTGGACTGGACTCCGATGCGGTAGCCCTCCTCCTGGTCGCGGCGCAGGGCGGCCGAGGCCTGCTCGCCGGCCAGGTCGGCCTTGAAGCGGTCCAGGTCGGGGACGCCGGCCTCGCGGGCCAGCTCGACGAGCCGGTCCTCGCCGAAGCCCTTGGCCTTGGCGCCCTCGGCGTACGCGGCCGCGTGGAAGGCGGTGAAGCGGTCCTGCTGCCCGGCGGCCCAGGCGGCCCTGGCGGCGGCCTCGGACTCGGCGCCGAAGATCGGGAAGTTGCGCCACTCGATGCGGAGGGTGCCGTCCTCGACGTACCTCTTCACCAGTTCGGGTTCGGTGTCGCGGGCGAACTTGCCGCAGTAGCCGCACTTGAAGTCGGAGTACTCGATGAGGACGACGGGCGCGTCGGCGCGGCCGACGGCGAGCTTGTCGCCGGCCTCGCGGCGGGCGAGCGCCTTGAGCTCGGCTGCGGGGTCGGTGCGGGGGGCGGCGGTGGCGGCGGTGTCGCGGTGCGGCTTCTCCTGGGGGGCGGTGGCCTGCCAGGACACCAGGCCGAGGGTGACGGCGGCGACGGCGACCCCGGCGGAGATCAGCAGGGGCTTGCGGGACGAGCGGGACATACGGGTACTCCAGAACTGCGTGGCTGCGTGCGGTGAGGGGGCTGGCGGTGCGCCCCCTCCTACACCCGCATCACGGACAGCTCCACCGGCTTCGGCGCCCGCTGGCCGGGGCCGCGTACGGGGACGCGTACGCGCATCGCGAGGTGCGGGCGCGCCTGCTCGGGCGCGGGGCGGGCCGCCGCGAGTTGCGCGTGGTCCTGCCCGCCGGTCCGGGGCGGCACTCCGGGCCCCGGCCCGTGCCCGTGGCCCCCGGGATCGCAGGAGGGCCCCCGCTCGCCGGCCGCGTCCGCCCGCACCGGCCCGCCCGGCCCGGCCGTGGCCCGGGCAGCGGGCCCCGGCTCCTCGGGCCGCACGGCAGGCGCGGAGGCCGGGACCGGGGCCGGGACCGGGGTCATGCGTCCCGGCCCGGCCAGGGCAGGGGCAGGGGCCCGCTCCGCGGCGCCCGGTACCCGCCCGGCCAGGGCGAGGAGGAGAGCCATGCCCAGCAGGACCACGAGGGCGGCGGCAGCCGGACGGCGGAAGGACACGGTGGGCGGCCTCTCACTCGCACAACTGGGGGACTCGTCCCGAAATGGTACGGGGAGGGGCACAAATGCGTTCGCCACCCGCCCGGCCCAGGTGAGATCCTCGATCAGGTATGTCTACTTCCTTCGCCGCCCTGCAGACGCTTCTCGGTGAGATCTCCCTCCGTGACGCGCACCGCCTCGGCCGCCGCCTCGAGGGCGCCCGCCGTATCCGCAAGCCCGAGGCCAGGCAGGCCGTGCTCGACGAGATCGCCGCGGAGGCCGAGAAGGCCGCCGCGCGACTGGCCGGCCGCGCCTCGCGCATGCCGGAGGTCACGTATCCCGAGAACCTGCCCGTCAGCCAGAAGAAGGACGAGATCGCCGAGGCGATACGCGACCACCAGGTCGTGATCGTCGCGGGCGAGACCGGCTCCGGCAAGACCACGCAGATCCCCAAGATCTGCATGGAGCTGGGGCGCGGCGTCCGGGGCATGATCGGGCACACCCAGCCCCGGCGGATCGCCGCCCGCACGGTCGCGGAGCGCATCGCGGAGGAGCTGAAGTCGGAGATCGGCCAGACGGTCGGCTGGAAGGTCCGCTTCACCGACCAGGTGGACCAGGACGCGACCTTCGTGAAGCTGATGACGGACGGCATCCTGCTCGCCGAGGTCCAGACCGACCGCGAGCTGCGCGCCTACGACACGATCATCATCGACGAGGCGCACGAGCGGTCCCTGAACATCGACTTCCTGCTCGGCTACCTGGCCACGCTGCTGCCCAAGCGCCCCGACCTCAAGGTGGTCATCACCTCGGCGACCATCGACCCGGAGCGGTTCTCCCGGCACTTCGGGGACGCGCCGATCGTCGAGGTCAGCGGGCGGACGTACCCGGTCGAGGTCCGGTACCGGCCGCTCCTGGAGGAGGACTCCGAAGAGAGCGACCGCGACCAGATCACCGCGATCTGCGACGCCGTCGACGAGCTCCAGGGCGAGGGCCCGGGCGACATCCTGGTCTTCCTCTCCGGTGAGCGGGAGATCCGCGACACCGCGGACGCGCTGGTCAAGAAGAACCTCCGCTTCACGGAGGTGCTGCCCCTGTACGCCCGGCTCTCGCACGCCGAGCAGCACCGGGTGTTCCAGCCGCACACCGGCCGCCGGATCGTCCTCGCGACCAACGTAGCCGAGACCTCCCTGACCGTTCCCGGCATCAAGTACGTGATCGACCCGGGCACGGCCCGCATCTCCCGCTACAGCCACCGCACGAAGGTGCAGCGGCTGCCGATCGAGCGGATCAGCCAGGCCAGCGCCAACCAGCGCAAGGGCCGCTGCGGCCGTACCAGTGACGGCATCTGCATCCGGCTGTACTCCGAGGACGACTTCAACGGCCGGCCGGAGTTCACGGACGCCGAGATCCTGCGGACGAACCTGGCGTCCGTCATCCTCCAGATGACCGCGGCCGGGCTCGGCGAGATCGAGAAGTTCCCCTTCATCGACCCGCCGGACCACCGCAACATCCGCGACGGCGTGCAGCTGCTCCAGGAGCTGGGCGCGCTGGACCCGGCGCAGAAGGACGCGAAGAAGCGGCTCACCCCGATGGGCCGCCAGCTCTCCCAGCTGCCGGTGGACCCGCGGCTGGCCCGCATGGTCGTGGAGGCGGACAAGAACAACTGCGTCCGCGAGGTCATGGTCATCGCGGCCGCCCTGTCCATCCAGGACCCGCGCGAGCGGCCGTCGGACAAGCAGACGCAGGCGGACCAGAACCACGCCCGGTTCAAGGACGAGACGAGCGACTTCCTCTCGTACCTGAACATGTGGCGCTACGTCCGCGAGCAGCAGAAGGAGCGCGGCTCGTCCTCGTTCCGCCGGATGTGCAAGCAGGAGTACCTGAACTTCCTGCGGATCCGGGAGTGGCAGGACATCTACGCCCAGCTGCGGTCGGTGGCGCGGACGATGGGGATCCACGTCAACGAGGCCGACGGCACCGAGACCAGCATCCACATCTCGCTGCTGGCCGGTCTGCTGTCGCACATCGGCCTCAAGGACACCGACAAGAACGAGTACCTGGGCGCGCGGTCGGCGAAGTTCGCGGTGTTCCCGGGCTCGGCGCTGTTCAAGAAGCAGCCGAAGTTCCTGATGTCGGCGGAGCTGGTGGAGACCTCCCGGCTGTGGGCTCGGGTGAACGCCAAGGTGGAGCCCGAGTGGGTGGAGCCCCTCGCGCAGCACCTGATCAAGCGCACGTACAGCGAGCCGCACTGGGAGAAGGACCAGGCGGCCGTGATGGCGTACGAGAAGGTCACGCTGTACGGCGTGCCGATCGTCGCCCAGCGGAAGATCAACTACGGCCGGATCGACCCGGAGGTGTCGCGGGAGCTGTTCATCCGCAACGCGCTGGTCGAGGGCGACTGGCGGACCCACCACAAGTTCTACGCCGACAACCGCAAGCTGCTGACCGAGGTCGAGGAGCTGGAGAACCGGGCGCGGCGCCGCGACATCGTCGTGGACGACGAGACCCTGTTCGACTTCTACGACCAGCGGATCCCGGAGCACGTGGTCTCGGGGGCGCACTTCGACTCCTGGTGGAAGCACAAGAAGGGCGAGGAGCCCGAACTCCTCGACTTCGAGCGCGAGATGCTGCTGACGGAGAAGGCCGCCGGGGTCACCAAGGCCGACTATCCGGATTCCTGGCGGCAGGGGCAGCTGAAGTTCCGGGTGACGTACCAGTTCGAGCCGGGTGCGGACGCGGACGGTGTGACCGTGCACATTCCGCTCCAGGTGCTGAACCAGGTCACGGACGAGGGCTTCGACTGGCAGATCCCGGGGCTGCGGGAGGAGGTCGTCACGGAGCTGATCCGTTCCCTGCCGAAGCCGATCCGCAGGCACTACGTACCGGCGCCGAACTACGCGACGCGTTTCCTGCAGACGGCGCATCCCATGCAGGAGCCGCTGCCGGTGACGCTGGCGCGCGAGCTGCACCGGATGGTGGGCGTGCCGGTGGCGGCGGAGGACTTCGACCTGGGCCGGATCCCGGACCACCTGAAGATCACTTTCCGGATCGTCGACGAGCGGCGCCGCAACCTCGCCGAGGACAAGGACCTGGAGGCGCTGCGGCTGAAGCTGAAGCCGAAGGCCCGCCAGGCCCTCTCCAAGGCCGCGGCGGCCACCGCCGAACGGGCGGGCGGGGAGTCCCTGGAGCGCACCGGTCTGACGGACTGGACGATCGGCACCCTGGAGAAGGTCTTCGAGACCCGCCGGGCCGGCCAGCCGGTGAAGGCGTACCCGGCGCTGGTGGACGACGGGACGAGCGTCTCCGTACGGCTCTTCGACACGGAGGCCGAGCAGCAGCGGGCGATGTGGCTCGGCACCCGGCGCCTGATCCTGCTGAACATCCCGGTGAACCCGGCGAAGTTCGCCTCGGACAAGCTGTCCAACCAGCAGAAGCTGGCGCTGTCGCGCAATCCGCACGGCTCCATCCAGGCGCTGTTCGACGACTGCGCGACGGCGGCCGCCGACAAGCTGATCGCCGACCACGGCGGCCCCGCCTGGGACGAGGCAGGCTTCCGCCGGCTCTACGACCGGGTCCGGGCCGACCTGGTGGACACGACGGTGCGGACGGTCGGGCAGGTGCAGCAGGTCCTGGCGGCCTGGCAGGCCTGTGAGCGGCGCCTGAAGGCCACGGGCAGCCTGGCCCTGATGGCGAACGTCGCGGACGTGAAGGCGCAGCTGGCGGCCCTGATGCCGGCCGGTTTCGTCACGCTGACCGGGCTGAAGCGGCTGCCGGACCTGATGCGCTACCTGGTGGCGGCCGACCGGCGGCTCCAGCAGATGCCGACGGGCGCCCAGCGCGACACGACCCGCATGCAGAAGGTCCACGAGATGCGGGACGAGTACCTGTGGCTGCTGGAGCAGTTGCCGAAGGGCCGGCCGGTCCCGGAGGCGGTCACCGAGATCCGCTGGATGATCGAGGAACTGCGGGTCAGCTACTTCGCGCACGCGCTCGGGACGGCGTACCCGATCTCCGACAAGCGCATCGTGAAGGCGGTGGACGCACTCGCCCCGTGATCGGGTTCGACCGCACCCCCTGACCTGCTGTACAGTCTGATTCGCAGCCGAGCAATCGGCAGCGATCGAGGACCTGTGGAGCAGTTGGTTAGCTCGCCACCCTGTCAAGGTGGAGGTCGCGGGTTCAAGTCCCGTCAGGTTCGCAGAAACGTCAGGGCCCGTATCCCACAAGGGATTCGGGCCCTGACGCGTATCCGGGTGCTGATCGTGCGCACGACGCCGGCGGGCCGGGCCCGCACCCCCACCGCATGATCGCCCGAGGCTCACAGCGGCCCTGTGGGCCCCTCTGAGGGCCCCGGCGTCCCTGCGGTACTTCCCGGCCGCCGATCAGGCCCGGGGGGCTTACAGGGGCCCTTCGGCGGGCCGGGGGGACGCATCGCCCAGAGGGGAAAAATCCCCCATACGCGTGAGGAGCTCTGTACCGGACCTCCCTTTACGGGGGGCATTGCCGGATGTACAAGAGTTATCAGCTGTGACGGGTGTCACCACATGAGTTTTTGAGACTCACACGCTTATCGGACTCATATGCACGCTCGATTTAATATGTGCAATGGCACCCATCCCTCGCCGGCATCCGGGGGCGACGGGACCCGCACCCTCCCCGGCCCGCCCGGGGGCGCTCCGGACATAAAAAAAGATCGCGCTGGACCCGGCGGAGTCCAGCGCGATCGAACGGCAGTGACCTGTTGGGGCAGGCCCAGCCGATGAAGCCATGTGGGTTTCATCGGATTGGGGGATCCGACACGTACCCGTTAATGCGGTGTTGCTGCGGGACCTCAGGCCTCGCTGCGCTGCTGCGGAATTCCCGCGAGCAGTGCGCGAACCTCGGCCTCGCGGTAACGGCGGTGTCCACCCAGGGTGCGGATGGACGTGAGCTTGCCAGCCTTGGCCCAGCGGGTGACCGTCTTCGGGTCCACGCGGAACATCGTGGCAACCTCAGCCGGGGTCAGCAGCGGCTCGGCATCAGGGGTGCGAGCGGTCATGAGCGGCCTCCTCGGGAGAACCGAACCATCTCGGTTCTTTCCTCTAAATTCTGCACCTTGGCCCGCGTTGCCCGAAATGGACATACGCAGGCCGAGTCGGTTATAGGACGAACGGCTTGTCCTCGGCACTACAACTACACCATCCGTCCAGCCTCGACGGCCAAACCGATGGAATTGCCCTCCGAGGTGTTCATCAGCGGCGGAAGCCGATGGACCGCCCTATAACGGACAGTCACCCCACTGTGACGATCAGTCACAGAGCGATCAGGAGTCGTCAGACCCCCCATAGAGTGCAATACCGAGCATTCCGCCCAAAGTTGGGTGGAAGGAACCCTCCCCGGACTCCTTGTCCTATTTTGGCACGAGGGTAGGGGAAGGGCGCAAGGGTGTGGATAGTGCGTTCCGTCACGCTTGGGCCAATGGCCCGTATCGGGACGTAGGTCCTGGAACTAAGACCCTAATGCGGTGATCAAACCCCTGATCTGCGTATTGTGGCCGATCGGCCGATGACAACCGATACGGGCGATACGCGAGAGGCCCGAACGGGTACCGAACGGGATTCGTACATGATCCCCATCGACCCCGGGTTCCGAAAGGCCCAAAGCCCTCCTAGTTCGCGAAGAGCCTCCCCCGGACCGCCCGCCACCGCAGCGAAAGCTCCCCGTACACCTGTGCGGCGCCCTCATGGTCGCCCGCCCGCAGGGCCGCGAGGCCCTCCGCCAGGTCACGGGCCGACCGGTCCCCCGCCAGGTCGTCAGCCGGCAGCGCGTGCAGCAGCCCCCCGTAGTCCAGTTCGACCATCGAGCGCGGATGGAACTCCTCCAGCCAGCTCCCGACCTCCACCAGCCCCTCCGCCAGCGGCCCGTAGCCCTGGCCCTCCTCGGCGCGCAGGGTCCGCAGCGCCCGCGCGAGCCGCCGCCGGGCCTGCACCATCGGCGTCCGGTAGCGCAGCCGTTCGCCCGGCAGGTACTCCCGCTCCTCGTCCGCCACCAGCACGAACCAGCGCAGCGGGACCTGCCACACCCCGGTCCGGATCCACGGCCGCGCGTCCGGGTTCCGCTCGCGCCAGGCCTCGTACGCCTCGGCGGCCCGGCGCCGCTGCGCCGGCGGCAGCGCCGCGTCCAGCACCGGGCGCGGGAACTCCGCCCCGGAGCCCCCGGCCTGGGAGCCACCCCCACGAGCCAGCTCCTGCAGCGCCAGCCAGCCGCGCAGCCGGGTCCGCCAGGGGCACACCAGCAGCACCCCGTCCAGCTCCACCGTGAAGGCGTCCCCGCTCTCGTGCACCGGGACCCCGACCACGGGGACCCGTACCAAATCGGAGAGCGAGCGCCTCAGTTCGTCCTGGGCCGTCGGGGCGGTCCCGCGCCGGGCGTACGCGGCCCAGTGCGTGCGCTCGGGCTCCTCGAACGCCGCGAGGGGCTCGTACACGCGCAGGTAGGAGGCGTACGGGACGGCCGGCGCGGGCCGTGGGGATTCGCTCACGCCCCGGTCCTCCCCTTTTTGGCGCTCCGGCTCACCTCCGGGGCCCGGGTAACCCGGGAGTGTTCCGATCCCCGGACAGGGGGTACCCCCGCGCGCCGCAGGTCTTACTCTGCTCCCAGTGCGCCCTCCCCCACCCGCAGGGCGGGCGTCTTTCCGCCGCATCTCTTCCATGGGAGTCACCACCGTGACCGAAATGACCGACGGCGTCCTGCACACCCTGTTCCGTTCGGAGCAGGGCGGCCACGAGCAAGTCGTGCTGTGCCAGGACCGAGCCACGGGCCTCAAGGCCGTCATCGCCATCCACTCCACCGCCCTGGGCCCCGCCCTCGGCGGCACGCGCTTCCACGCGTACGCCTCGGACGAGGAAGCCGTCCGCGACGCGCTGAACCTCTCGCGCGGCATGTCCTACAAGAACGCCCTCGCCGGTCTCGACCTCGGCGGCGGCAAGGCCGTGATCATCGGCGACCCGTCCGTCCTCAAGAGCGAGGAACTCCTGCTGGCCTACGGCCGGTTCGTGGAGTCGCTCGGCGGCCGCTACGTCACCGCCTGCGACGTCGGCACGTACGTCGCGGACATGGACGTCGTCGCCCGCGAGACCCGCTGGGCCACCGGCCGCTCCCCCGAGAACGGCGGCGCCGGCGACTCCTCCGTGCTGACCGCATACGGCGTCTTCCAGGGCATGCGCGCCAGCGCCCAGCACCTGTGGGGCGACCCGACGCTGCGCGGCCGCAAGGTCGGCGTCGCGGGCGTCGGCAAGGTCGGCAAGCACCTGGTCCGGCACCTGCTGGAGGACGGCGCCGAGGTCGTGATCACGGACGTCCGCGAGGAGTCCGTCCGCGAGGTCCTCGACCTCCACCCGGACGGGAAGATCACCGCGGTCGCCGACACCGAGGCCCTGATCCGCGTGGAGGGCCTGGACATCTACGCCCCCTGCGCGCTCGGCGGAGCCCTCAACGACCACTCCGTCCAGGTCCTGACCGCCACGGTCGTCTGCGGCGCGGCGAACAACCAGCTCGCCCACCCGGGTGTGGAGAAGGACCTCGCGGACCGCGGGATCCTCTACGCCCCCGACTACGTGGTCAACGCGGGCGGGGTCATCCAGGTCGCCGACGAGCTGCACGGCTTCGACTTCGACCGGTGCAAGGCGAAGGCCTCGAAGATCTTCGACACCACCCTGGCCATATTCGCACGTGCGAAGGCGGACGGGATCCCGCCGGCCGCCGCGGCCGACCGGATCGCCGAGCAGCGGATGTCCGAGGCCCTCGCGGAGCGCGCTGCGGCACGCAAGGCGTAGCCCTTCCGGGACCCGCCGGAGCGCGGCGAGACAGAACTCACTGCGCTTCGGCGGGTCGGCGGCCAGGAAAGCGTTAAAATCGCAGCTGACCAGCGAGTACGGGGTGTCCCGCTGGTTCTGTGGAGAGGCACGTCATGCGGGCGGCGTACCGTATGGCCGCGGAAGCAGGTACCGTTAAACCCCTACGGACGGTCTCTCCACGGAGAGCCCGCTCCGAACCATGAACGCGTGTCAGACTCTGGGGCCGTCGAGCCCCGTCACCGAGGGGGTCGAGCCATGGGGCGCGGCCGGGCCAAGGCCAAGCAGACAAAGGTCGCCCGCCAGCTGAAGTACAACAGCGGCGGGACTGACCTCTCGCGTCTGGCCAATGAGCTGGGCGCATCGCAGACAGAGCCGCTGCCTATCAGCGCGCCGGTCGAAGTCGATGACGATCTGGACGACGACGACCCGTACGCCAAGTACGCGGATCTGTACAACGATGACGACGAGGACGAGGACGAGCAGTCCGGTCCCTCGGCGCGCCGTCGCGGGGCTTGACGCACCGATCCTCTGTTCACGGCGTGCGTACCAGCAGGCTGACTGAACTTGTTCCACATGTGCCGAAACCCGGTCCAGGGCATTGCCCCGGACCGGGTTTCAGTGCTGCTCAGACCGCGTAGCTCCCGGTCAGCGTCGCGCCCTCGGCGTGGTCGCCCCGGTCGAGGATCTCGCCGGCGACCCAGGCCTCGACGCCCCGGTCGGCGAGGGTGGTCAGGGCCACGTCCACCGACTCCTGCGGGACCACGGCCATCATGCCGACGCCCATGTTGAGGGTCTTCTCCAGCTCCAGCTGCTCGACGCTGCCGGCCTTGCCGACCAGGTCGAAGATCGCGCCGGGCGCCCAGGTGGAGCGGTCGACGGTGGCGTGCAGGTGGTCCGGGATGACCCGGGCGAGGTTCGCCGCGAGGCCGCCGCCCGTGATGTGCGAGTACGCGTGGACCTCGGCCGTCCGGGTGAGGGCCAGGCAGTCCAGCGAGTAGATCTTGGTCGGCTCCAGCAGCTCCTCGCCGAGGGTGCGGCCGAGCTCGTCGACGTGCTGGTCCAGGGACATCCCGGCCCGGTCGAAGAGGACGTGCCGGACGAGCGAGTACCCGTTCGAGTGAAGGCCGGACGAAGCCATCGCGATGACGGCGTCCCCCGTACGGATGCGATCGGCGCCGAGGAGGCGGTCGTACTCGACCACACCGGTGCCGGCGCCCGCGACGTCGAAGTCGTCCGGTCCGAGGAGGCCCGGGTGCTCGGCGGTCTCGCCGCCGACGAGGGCGCAGCCGGCGAGGACACAGCCCTCGGCGATGCCCTTGACGATGGCGGCGACACGCTCGGGGTGCACCTTGCCGACGCAGATGTAGTCCGTCATGAACAGCGGCTCGGCACCGCAGACGACGATGTCGTCCATGACCATGGCGACCAGGTCGTGGCCGATGGTGTCGTACACGCCCAGCTGGCGGGCGATGTCCACCTTGGTGCCCACGCCGTCGGTGGCCGAGGCCAGCAGGGGGCGCTCGTAGCGCTTGAGGGCGGAGGCGTCGAAGAGGCCGGCGAATCCGCCGAGGCCGCCGAGGACCTCGGGGCGCTGCGTCTTCTTCACCCACTCCTTCATCAGCTCGACGGCGCGGTCGCCCGCTTCGATGTCGACGCCGGCGGCTGCGTAGCTGGCACCGGTGGTCTTCTCTGTCATGACAGGCGAGAGCTTTCGTGTCGTTGCTGCGTGTGGTGCCGGGCCCCGGGAGAAGCCTCAAAGACAGGGCTCGGCGCAGGTGGAGCCGGGCCGGCCCGGGAAGGGCCGGCCCACGGGCCTACGGGCGGCGGAGCGCGTCGGCGGCGTCGGTGCCGCCCGCGAGCTCGTTCTCCAGGAGCTGCTTGCCCAGGAGCTGCGGGTCGGGCAGCTCCATGGGGTACTCGCCGTCGAAACAGGCTCGGCAGAGGTTGGGCTTCTGGATGGTGGTCGCCTCGATCATCGCGTCGAGGGAGATGTACGAGAGCGAGTCCGCGCCCAGCGACGTGGCGATCTCGTCGACCGTCATGCCGTTGGCGATCAGCTCGGCCCGGGTGGCGAAGTCGATGCCGAAGAAGCACGGCCACTTCACCGGCGGGGAGGAGATCCGGATGTGGACCTCGGCCGCACCGGCCTCGCGGAGCATCTTCACGAGGGCGCGCTGGGTGTTGCCGCGGACGATCGAGTCGTCGACGACGACGAGGCGCTTGCCCCGGATGACTTCCTTGAGGGGGTTGAGCTTGAGGCGGATGCCGAGCTGGCGGATCGTCTGCGAGGGCTGGATGAAGGTCCGGCCGACGTAGGCGTTCTTGACCAGGCCGGAGCCGTACGGGATCCCGCTGGCTTCGGCGTAACCGACGGCGGCGGGCGTGCCGGACTCCGGCGTCGCTATCACCAGGTCGGCCTCGACCGGGGCCTCCTTGGCGAGGCGCCGGCCCATCTCGACGCGCGAGAGGTAGACGTTCCGGCCGGCGATGTCGGTGTCCGGGCGCGCCAGGTAGACGTACTCGAACACACAGCCCTTGGGCTTCGCTTCCGCGAAGCGCGAGGTGCGCAGGCCGTTCTCGTCGATCGCGATGAGCTCGCCCGGCTCGACCTCGCGGACGAAGCTGGCTCCGCAGATGTCGAGGGCGGCGGTCTCGCTCGCGACCACCCAGCCGCGCTCCAGGCGGCCGAGGACCAGCGGGCGGATGCCCTGCGGGTCACGGGCGGTGTAGAGGGTCCCCTCGTCCATGAAGACCAGGGAGAAGGCGCCCTTGACCTGGGGGAGGACCTTGGCGGCCGACTCCTCGATGGTCAGGGGCTTGCCGTCCTCGTCGGTCTGTCCGGCGAGGAGGGCGGTGACCAGGTCGGTGTCATTGGTGGCGGCCACCTGGGTGGCACGGCCGTCCTGACGGGGGAGGTCGGCGACCATCTCGGCGAGCTCGGCGGTGTTCACCAGGTTGCCGTTGTGACCCAGGGCGATGGAGCCGTGGGCGGTCGCCCTGAAGGTGGGCTGAGCGTTCTCCCAGACGGAGGCTCCGGTGGTCGAGTAGCGGGCGTGACCGACCGCGATATGACCTTGGAGGGATCCGAGGGAGGTTTCGTCGAAGACCTGGGAAACGAGGCCCATGTCCTTGAAGACGAGGATCTGGGAACCGTTGCTCACAGCGATTCCCGCGGACTCTTGTCCGCGGTGCTGCAGTGCATACAGTCCGAAGTAGGTGAGCTTGGCGACCTCTTCACCCGGAGCCCAGACACCGAAGACGCCGCAAGCGTCCTGGGGGCCCTTCTCACCGGGGAGCAGGTCGTGGTTGAGTCGTCCATCACCACGAGGCACGCCACCGAGTGTAGGCGAGATCGACCACTGGTCCGAATTGGGGACGGCCGGGAAATCTCACAGCACAGAGGGTGACGGGGCGGCCCCGTCTCGTATTCCGATCACTTTGTTGACAGCTACGAGGGAATTCGTACAGGCTCTCGCCCCATGCAGCCTCTCGGTGACCGTGCGGTCACCCTCGTCGAGCGCCGCCACGTAGACCTGGTCCGTGTCGCGAGCGCCATCTGTCGCTGTTCTGCGTAGCCACAACTCTTTCTGCTTCTTCCCCATTTCGCTCGCCCGGCCCCGCCCTGCCGTGCCGCGCGCCGTCCCGCGCCCGCCCGGGGCAGGGGCGGCCGCGCCGTGCCCTGGAGTTCCCGTGTCTTCGTACAACAGCAAGCTGTCCCGCCGTGCCTTCGGAGGTGCCGTCGGAGTGACCGCGGCCACCGCCGCCGTGGGGCTGGGCGCCGCTCCGGCGCAGGCCGCCGACGCCCGTGAGGCGGGCCCGGAGGAGCGTGTGTTCCGGGCCGCGCGGGGCCGCCGCTCACGCCGCCCGAACATCCTGTTCATCCTCGGGGACGACCTCGGCTGGGCCGACCTCTCCTCGTACGGCTCCCCGCACATCAAGACCCCGAACCTGGACCGCCTCGCCCGCCAGGGCGTCCGCTTCACCGACGCCTACTCGGGCTCCGCGACCTGCTCCCCGACCCGTTTCAGCCTGTACACCGGGCGCTACCCGGCGCGCACCAAGGGCGGTCTGGCGGAGCCGATCGCCGACAGGTCGGCGGGCCTGGACCCGACGCACCCGACGCTGGCCTCGCTGCTGAAGGAGGCCGGCTACGCCACCGCGCTGATCGGCAAGTGGCACGCCGGCTACCTGCCCGACCACAGCCCGACGAAGTCCGGCTGGGACACGTTCTTCGGGAACTTCGGCGGGGCTCTGGAGTACTACTCCAAGCTGGGCCTGGGCGGCGAGTACGACCTCTACGAGGGCGACGCCACGTACAAGGACCTGCGCTACTACACGCGGATCATCACGGAGCGGGCGAGCGAGTACGTCTCCCGCGACCACGGCGGCAGGCCGTGGCTGCTGAACCTGAACTTCACCACCCCGCACTGGCCGTGGATCGCCGACGGGGACACGGCCGAGAGCGCCGAGATCGTCCGGCGGATCGAGGCGGGCGACGCGCGGGCGCTGTGGCACCAGGACGGCGGCTCGGTCGGGAAGTACAAGCAGATGGTCGAGGACCTCGACCGGTCGGTCGGCGAGGTGCTGCAGGCGCTGAAGCGCTCCGGCCAGGAGGACGACACCCTGGTCGTCTTCTCCAGCGACAACGGCGGCGAGCGGTTCTCCTACAACTGGCCGCTGTCCGGCAACAAGGCCTCGCTCCAGGAGGGCGGGATCCGGGTGCCGAACATCGTCCGCTGGCCCGCCCGGCTGGACGGCGGCCAGGTCAGCCGGGTGCCCGTGTTCAGCCCCGACTGGACAGCGACCCTGCTGGAGGTGGCCGGCACCCGGCCGCACCGGGCGTACCCGCTGGACGGGGTGAGCCTGGCCGGGTACCTGCTGCGCGGCGAGGAGCCGGCCGGGCGGGACCTGTTCTGGCGGGTGCGCGGGGAGCGGGCGCTGCGCCGGGGCGACTGGAAGTACTACCGCGGCAAGTCGGGGCGCGACCAGCTGTTCGACCTGGCCGGGGACCTGCGGGAGCAGGCCGACAAGGCGGCCGTCGAGCCGGCCAGGCTGGCGGAGCTGCGCAAGGCCTGGGAGGCGGTCGACGCCGGACTGCTGCCGTACCCGGCCTGACCGGCCCGTCGGGGTCACTCCGCGGCGGAGGCGGCCTCGGCGGTGAGGGTGGTGCCGTCGGGGGCGGTGAGGGTGAGGGTGCGGCCCTGGACCTTCCAGGTCAGGGGGCCGGAGCCGAAGAGGGCGGTGAGGGCCCGCTCCACCTCTCCCGCCGCGCCCTCGCAGGCCATCCGGGTGGTGGTCGGCGGGCCGAAGGTGACGGTGGTGCCGTCGACGGTGACGGGGGCGCTGAAGCGGTTGCAGCCGAGGGTGCCGCTCGCCTGGCCCTCGGGGGTGAGGGTGAAGCGGGCCTCCCGGTCGCCGGGGGCGGTGGTCCCGGCGACGGAGCGCACGGTCCAGGCGGTCGCGGTGAGCGGGGCGTCCGGGACGGGCGGCGTGGCGGAGGTCTGCACGGTCAGGGCGGCGTCGCCGCGGTCCTGCCCGGTGGCAGTGCACGCGGTCAGGGCCAGTACGAGGGCCAGGGCGCCGGTCGTGAGGAGCCTGAGGGTACGCATGCCCCTGGGACGGGTCCGGCGGCCGGCCGGTTCCGTCCCGCTCAGGTCATCAGGGGGAGGAGCCCGGACAGGTCGGCCCGCTCGCCGCTGGCGCTGACCCGGGCGGCGTCCAGTTCCGCGGCCCAGCCGGTACGGCCCGTCGCGAGCCGGATCCAGGTCAGCGGGTCGGTCTCCACCACGTTCGGCGGGGTGCCGCGGGTGTGGCGGGGGCCCTCCACGCACTGGACCACCGCGAAGGGGGGCACCCGTACCTCGACGGAACCGCCGGGGGCCTTGAGCGCGAGGGCGTCGGCGAGCAGGCGCGTACAGGCGGCCAGTGCCTGCCGCTCGACCGGGATGTCGAGGCCGGCGGCACGGTTCAGGTCGTCGGTGTGGACGACCAGCTCGACGGTGCGGGTGACCAGGAAGTCCGCCAGGGTCATGTCCCCGATCCACAGGTCCAGCACCCGGCTGCCGGGGTTGGCCTCCAGCGCCTCGGCGAGGCGGGCGCCGGCCCGCTCGTACAGCTCGGGGAGCGGGGCGCCGGTCAGGGTCTCCCGGGCGGCCTCGGAGATCTTCCCGGCGAGGGAGGCGGTGGCGGAGGGCCACTCGACGGCGGTCAGCTCGGCGACGGCGGCGGGCGGCCGGGCGAGACCGCCGGCCAGCGAGTCGGCGATCCACGCGACGTGTGCGGCGAGCTCGGCCACGCTCCACTCGCCGATCCCGCTGGGCCGCGCGAGCTGCTCGGGCGCCAACTCCCCGACCGCCCGGGCCACATGCCCGAACTGTGCGGTGACCGCGGCGCGGATCTTCGCCTGGTCGTAGGTACGCGGCTTCCTCTTGGCGGGCGGCATGCCCCGACCCTACTCGGGGAGGCGGGGCCGGGCGGCCGCGGAAACGGCCGGCCCCCGCCCGGAAGGGTTCCGGACGGGGGCTGGGGCGCGTCGGGCGCCGGGGACGATCAGGCCAGCAGGGCCGGGATCGTGGCCTCGTGGGCTTCGCGGAGTTCGGCCAGGGGGAGGGTGAACTCGCCCTGGACCTCGATCGCGTCGCCGTCGACCACACCGATACGGGCGGCCGGCAGGCCCCGCGCACCGCACATGTCGGTGAAGCGGAGCTCCTCGCTGCGCGGGACGGCCACGATGGCGCGGCCCGCGGACTCGGAGAACAGGAAGGTGAACGCGTCCAGGCCCTCCGGGACGACCACGCGCGCACCGTTGCCGCCCTTGAGGCAGGACTCGGTGAGCGCCTGGATGACGCCGCCGTCCGACAGGTCGTGCGCGGCGTCGATCATGCCGTCGCGCGAGGCGGAGATCAGGATCTCGGCGAGCAGCTTCTCGCGGCCCAGGTCCACCTTCGGCGGCAGGCCGCCGAGGTGGTCGTGGACGACCTGGGACCAGGCCGAGCCGCCGAACTCCTCGGCCGTGTCGCCCAGCAGGTAGAGCAGCTGGCCGGCCTCCGCGAACGCCATCGGCGTGCGGCGGTTGACGTCGTCGATGACGCCGAGGACCGCCACGACCGGGGTCGGGTGGATCGCGACGTCGCCCGTCTGGTTGTAGAGGGAGACGTTGCCGCCGGTCACCGGGGTGCCCAGCTCGAAGCAGCCGTCCGCGAGACCGCGGGTGGCCTCGGCGAACTGCCACATGACGCCCGGGTCCTCGGGGGAGCCGAAGTTCAGGCAGTCGGAGATCGCCAGCGGCTTGGCGCCGGTCGCGGCGACGTTGCGGTACGCCTCCGCGAGGGCCAGCTGCGCGCCCGTGTACGGGTCGAGCTTGGCGTAGCGGCCGTTGCCGTCGGTGGCCATGGCGACGCCGAGGTTGGACTCCTCGTCGATGCGGACCATGCCCGCGTCCTCGGGCTGCGACAGGACGGTGTTGCCCTGCACGAAGCGGTCGTACTGGTCGGTGACCCAGGACTTGGAGGCCTGGTTCGGGGAGGAGACCAGGGCCAGGACCTGCGCGCGGAGCTCCTCGGAGGTCGCCGGGCGGGGCAGCAGGCCGGCGTCGTCGGCCTGGAGGGCGTCCTGCCACTCGGGGCGGGCGTAGGGGCGCTGGTAGACCGGGCCCTCGTGGGCGACGGTGCCCGGGGGCACGTCCACGATCTGCTCGCCGTGCCAGAAGATCTCCAGGCGCTCGCCCTCGGTCACCTCACCGATGACGGTGGCGATGACGTCCCACTTCTCGCAGATCTCCATGAAGCGGTCGACGTGCTGCGGCTCGACGATCGCGCACATGCGCTCCTGCGACTCGCTCATGAGGATTTCCTCGGGCGAGAGCGTCGCGTCGCGCAGCGGGACGGTGTCGAGCTCGACGCGCATGCCGCCGGAGCCGGCGGAGGCCAGCTCGGAGGTGGCGCAGGAGAGCCCGGCGCCGCCGAGGTCCTGGATGCCCGCGACCAGCTTCTCCTTGAAGATCTCCAGGGTGCACTCGATGAGGAGCTTCTCCTGGAAGGGGTCGCCGACCTGGACGGCGGGGCGCTTGGTGGGCTTGCTGTCGTCGAAGGTCTCGGACGCGAGGACCGAGACGCCGCCGATGCCGTCGCCGCCGGTGCGGGCGCCGTAGAGGATGACCTTGTTGCCGGGGCCGGAGGCCTTGGCGAGGTGGATGTCCTCGTGCTTCATCACGCCGATGCAGCCGGCGTTGACCAGCGGGTTGCCCTGGTAGCACTCGTCGAAGACGACCTCGCCGCCGATGTTGGGCAGGCCCAGGCAGTTGCCGTAGCCGCCGATGCCCGCGACGACGCCCGGCAGGACACGCTTGGTGTCGGGGTGGTCGGCCGCGCCGAAGCGCAGCGGGTCGACGACCGCGACGGGGCGGGCGCCCATGGCGAGGATGTCGCGGACGATGCCGCCGATGCCGGTGGCCGCGCCCTGGTAGGGCTCGATGTACGACGGGTGGTTGTGCGACTCGACCTTGAAGGTGACCGCGTAGCCCTGGCCGACGTCGACGACGCCGGCGTTCTCGCCGATGCCGACGAGCATGGCGTCGTTCGGGGGGACCTTCTCGCCGAACTGCCTCAGGTGGACCTTGCTGCTCTTGTAGGAGCAGTGCTCGGACCACATGACGGAGTACATGGCGAGCTCGGCGCCGGTGGGACGGCGGCCGAGGATCTCGCGGATCCGGGCGTACTCGTCCTCCTTGAGGCCGAGTTCCTTCCAGGGCTGGGAGGCGTCCGGGGTCTCGGTGGCGTTCTTTACGGTGTCGAGGCTCATGCGCTGACCAGCTTCTTCAGGACCGACGTGAAGAACGGGAGGCCGTCGGTGCGGCCGGTCCCGATCAGCGGCTCGACCGCGTGCTCGGGGTGCGGCATGAGGCCGACGACGTTGCCCGCGGCGTTGGTGATGCCGGCGATGTCGCGCAGCGAGCCGTTGGGGTTCACGTCCAGGTACCGGAAGGCCACTCGGCCCTCGGCCTCCAGTTCGTCGAGCGTGCGCTCGTCGGCGACGTACCGGCCGTCCATGTTCTTGAGCGGCACGGAGATCTCCTGGCCGGCGGTGTAGTCGCCGGTCCACGCGGTGTCCGCGTTCTCCACCCGCAGCTTCTGGTCGCGGCAGATGAAGTGGAGGTGGTTGTTGCGGAGCATCGCCCCCGGCAGCAGGTGGGCCTCGGTGAGGACCTGGAAGCCGTTGCAGATGCCGAGGACGGGCATGCCGGCCTTGGCCTGCTCGATGATGGTCTCCATCACCGGCGAGAACCGGGAGATGGCTCCGGCGCGCAGGTAGTCCCCGTAGGAGAAGCCGCCCGCGAGGACGACCGCGTCGACCTGGTGCAGGTCCTTGTCGCGGTGCCAGAGCGAGACCGGCTCGGCCCCCGCGAGGCGGACGGCGCGCAGCGAGTCACGGTCGTCGAGCGTTCCGGGGAACGTGACGACTCCGATGCGTGTGGTCACCGTCAGGCCTCGACCTTCACGGTGAAGTCTTCGATGACGGTGTTGGCGAGGAACGTTTCGGCCATCTTGTGGATGCGGTCGAGGGCGGCCTGGTCGACCGGGCCCTCCACCTCCAGTTCGAAACGCTTCCCCTGGCGGACGTCGGCGATCCCATCGAAGCCCAGGCGCGGCAGTGCACGCTGCACCGCCTGGCCCTGGGGGTCGAGGATCTCCGGCTTGAGCATGACGTCGACTACGACGCGTGCCACTGGCACTCCCGATGAGGTGGTTGGTGCGAAGGCGGTTCCCTCAGCGTACCCGCCCGAAATTTCTACGCGGGTAGATATCCGCCGGGCCCGAACCTCCCGCCGTTTCGGCTTCACCAACGCTTCGCAAAATCCACCGGAAAACCACGCCCCCGGGATTGCGACGGGACACGCGGGGAGAATTAACTGGGCTTCGCAATTCAATGGGAATCGCGGTACAAAGGAATCAGCCGGGATTCCCACGGTTTGACGTATTCCACCGAAACATCCACACAGGCGACATCACCGCACGTCAGCGGGCGGCGACGGCGCACGAAGGGACCGATATCCGTGGCGCAGCGCGTAGTAGTCACGATCTCCGACGACATCGATGGCGGAGAAGCGGCGGAAACGGTCACGTTCGCCCTGGACGGTAAGTCGTACGAGATCGACCTCAATGCCGCCAACGCAAAGAAACTGCGGAAGAGCCTGGCGCCCTTCGTGGCCGCCGGCCGCCGCCGGTCCCGGTCCGGGAAGACCTTCAAGACGACGTCGATCGCGCCGGACCCGGCGGTCGTGCGGGCCTGGGCGCGCTCGCACGGGCACAACGTGCCGCCGCGGGGCCGCATCCCCAAGTCCGTCTACAGCGCGTACGAAGCGGCCCACTGACCGTCCGGTGGCCGCCCGGTGACCGCCGGGCGGCCACCACCGCCCGGGGTCCGCCGACCCGGATTTGCCATGCACCCCCTCCGATCGGCTAATGTGTGGATCACGCCGAGGGGCGAGGCCGAAAGGCAAGAACCCCGAAGTCGTGCGGGTGTAGTTCAGTAGCAGAACACCCCCCTTCCAGGGGGGAGGCGCAGTGTGCAATCCCTGTCACCCGCTCTGCACGGCTTTACCGACCACGGTTGTGGATCAGGTAGAGTAGTGCTCGCATCGCGACGGCCCCGGTCGTAGCGAGATGCGGACGTAGCTCAGTTGGTAGAGCACCACCTTGCCAAGGTGGATGTCGCGCGTTCGAGTCGCGTCGTCCGCTCAGTGAACGAAGGCCCCGATCGGAATCCGATCGGGGCCTTCGTCATTTCCACTCCCCTCCCCCTCTCCCCCTCGCCTTTGTGGCGCGGATCACGTCCGATGACAAATGTCATCGCGGGCGGTGACAGCACGCACTGATCCGCCCGCCGGGCCGCCGCGAGGCTTGAGCCATGACCACCGACACAGTGATCCAGGCAGAGGAACTGCGCCGCGGCTACACCGGGGGCTTCGAAGCCGTGCGGGGCGTCACCTTCTCCGTGGCGCGCGGCGAGGTCTTCGCCCTGCTCGGCACCAACGGCGCCGGCAAGACCTCCACGGTCGAGCTGCTGGAGGGGCTCGCCGCCCCGACCGGCGGGCAGGTCCGCGTCTTCGGACTCGACCCCCACACCCGGCGGGCCGAGGTCCGCCCGCGGACCGGGGTCATGCTCCAGGAGGGCGGCTTCCCCTCGGACCTGTCGGTGACCGAGACCGTCCGGATGTGGAGCGGGGTCACCACCGGCGCCCGCCCGGCGGCGGAAGTGCTGGAGCTGGTCGGACTGGCCGCACGGGCGTCCGTACGCGTCAAGCAGCTGTCAGGCGGCGAGCGGCGGCGGCTCGACCTCGCGCTCGCCCTGCTGGGCCGGCCGGAGGTGCTCTTCCTCGACGAGCCGACCACCGGGATGGACCCCGAGGGCCGCCAGGACACCTGGGCCCTCGTACGGGAACTGCGGGCGCAGGGCACCACGGTGCTGCTGACCACGCACTACCTGGAGGAGGCCGAGCAGCTCGCCGACCGCCTCGCGATCCTGCACGAGGGGGAACTGGTCCTGTCGGGCACCCCCGCGGAGGTGACGGCCACCCAGCCGTCCCGGATCCGCTTCACCCTGCCCGCCGGGGTCCCCGTCGCCCGGCTGCCGCTGGAGCTGCGCGCGGCGGCCGACGGACAGCGGGTGGAGATCCGCACCGAACGGCTCCAGCACGACCTGGGCGCGCTCCTGCGCTGGGCCGACGGGGCCGGGATCGCACTGGCCGGGCTCGACGCCCGCCACGCCTCCCTGGAGGAGGCCTTCCTGGAGATCGCCCGGAGCCGGCGCCACACGGACACCGGCGCTCTCGCCCACGACGACACGATGGCGGGGACCCGATGAACACCATGACCCTGAACCCCGGCCGGCTCGCCGCACTCGGCCGCTCCGAGCTCACCCTGCTCCTGCGCAACCGGGCCGCGCTGAGCGTGGCGGTGCTGCTGCCCGCCTCGATGGTGTTCGTCCTGCGCTCCTCCGTCGGCGGGGACACCGCGTCCGCCGTCGCCGAGGCCACCCTCACCGGTGGGATCGGGATGGTGCTGCTGCTCGTCGTCTACATGAACCTGGTCTCGGCGTTCGTGGCCCGCCGCGAGGAGCTCGTACTGAAGCGGCTGCGCACCGGAGAGGCCGGCGACCTGGAGATCCTCGCCGGGACGGCGCTGCCCGCCGCCGCCATCGCGCTCGCGCAGATCGCCGTGCTCACCGTCGCCGGCGCCTCGGTGCTCGGCGCGCCGATGCCCGACAACCCGGCGCTCGTGGCGGCGGGCGTGCTCGCCGCGATGCCGCTGCTCGCCGGACTGGCCGCGCTCACCAGCGCGTTCACCCGCAACGTGGAGACCGCGGGGCTGACCACGCTGCCGCTGTTCCTGGCGACGACGATCGGCTCGGGGGTGTTCGCGTCGACGGACGCGATGCCCGACGTGGTGGCCTCGGTGTGCGAACTGCTGCCGCTCAGCGGGGTGATGACGCTCGTCCGGGCCGGCTGGAGCGGCGGGGTGGCGGGGTACGACCTGCTGGGGGACGCGCTCACCACGCTGGCCTGGATGATCGTCACGGTGTTTGCTGTCCAGCGGTGGTTCCGCTGGGAACCGCGACGCTGACCAGAGCGAAGAGCCGGGGGGACGGGACGTGTCGAAGCTGACCGGGTGGTGGAAGAAGCGCAGCAGTGCGGGGAAGGTCGAGGTGTACACACGCTGGTCCTTCCACCTGTTCGTGCTCATCGAGATCGTGTCCTTCGGGCTGGTCGCCCTCGCCGGCAGCGTCGGCGACTCGGAGAACAGCACCCCGGCGGCGCTGGGCGGCGCGGCCTTCCTCGTGGTCGTCGCCCACGCCGTCCTCGTCGGCTTCCTCTCGTCCAGGTCCCTGGACGCCGTGTGCGGCCACCGCGAACGCCCGGTCCGGCTCGCGGTGGTGACGACGGCCGCCACCGTCGCGGCCGCACTGCTCTTCCTCTTCCTGCGCCGTTTCGGCAGCCTCGACGACTCCGTGGCCCCCGGCCTGGTGGTGGGGGTGACCTGCTTCGGCTGCGGATCCCTCGTCCTGGCCATGGAGAAGGTCCAGCACATGAAGTACGTACCCCTGGTCGCCGCGGTCGCGACCTCGGCGACCGTCGCCGCGCTGGGCCTGCCGCTGAACGAGATCATCGGCTACTTCGTCGCCGTCCTGCTGACGAGCGTCTTCCTCGCCTTCACCTGCGGGTTCTCCGGCTGGCTGCTGCGCACCGTCTACGAGCTCGACCACGCCCGGGAACTCCAGGCGCAGTTGGCCGTCGCCGAGGAGCGGCTGCGGTTCGGGCGGGACCTGCACGACGTGATGGGCCGCAACCTGGCGGTGATCGCCCTCAAGAGCGAGCTGGCGGTACAGCTGGCCCGGCGCGAACGCCCCGAGGCCGTGGACCAGATGATCGAGGTGGAGCGGATCGCGCGCGAGTCGCAGCGGGAGGTCCGCGACGTCGTGCGCGGCTACCGGGAGGCGGACCTCGCCGTGGAGCTGGAGGGCGCGCGCGGGGTGCTGAACGCGGCCGGGATGGACTGCCGGGTCGAGTACGCGACGGCCGGGCGGCAGCTGCCGGGCGAGGTGCAGTCCGCCCTGGGCTGGGTGGTCCGGGAGGCGACCACCAACGTCCTGCGCCACGGCGACGCGCGCAGCTGCCTGATCCGGCTCACCGCCCTGGAGGCCTCCGGCGCGGTGACGCTGCTGGTGGAGAACGACGGGGCCCCCGAGACTCCCGCCGGAATGCCCGGGTCCGGGCTCGCGGGGCTGCGGGAGCGGCTCGCGGCGGTGGACGGGACCCTGCTGGCGGGGCCGGCCGAGGGCGGCCGGTTCCGGCTGCGGGCCGAGGTTCCCCTGGACACACGACGAGTGGAGGTGCGGGCGTGAGCCCCGTACGCGTACTTCTGGCCGACGACGAGCACCTGATCCGGGGCGCGCTGGCCGCACTGCTGGGCCTGGAGGACGACCTCGTCGTCGTGGCCGAGGCGGCCTCCGGGCCGGAGGCGCTGGCGATGGCGCGGGCGCACCGGCCGGACGTGGCGGTGCTGGACCTGCAGATGCCGGGCGCGGACGGTGTGAGCGTGGCCACATCGCTGCGGGCCGAACTGCCCGACTGCAAGACCATGATCGTGACCAGCCACGGGCGTCCCGGACACCTGAAGAGGGCGCTCGCGGCGGGGGTGCGGGCCTTCGCCCCGAAGACGGTCTCGGCGCAGCGGCTGGCCGAGCTGATCCGCACCGTGCACGCCGGAGGGCGCTACGTGGACCCGGAGTTGGCGGCCGACGCGATCAGCGCGGGCGACTCCCCGCTGACGGCCCGGGAGGCGGAGGTGCTGGAACTCGCGGCGGACGGGGCGCCGATCGCGGAGATCGCGGAGCGGGCCTCGCTGTCGCAGGGGACCGTACGCAACTACCTGTCGTCGGCGGCGACGAAGCTCGGCGCGGAGAACCGGCACACGGCAGTGCGTCTCGCACGGCAGCGGGGTTGGGTATAGTGGTTCTCGCGCTACGGCGCACAGGCGGACATAGCTCAGTTGGTAGAGCACCACCTTGCCAAGGTGGATGTCGCGCGTTCGAGTCGCGTTGTCCGCTCAGTGAACGAAGGCCCCGATCGGTTGATCGGGGCCTTCGTCGTATCAGCTCCAGGTCTGGCCGGTGAGGCGCTCGTAGGCCTCGACGTACTTGGCGCGGGTCTGCGCCACGACTTCCTGCGGGAGGACCGGCGGCGGGAGCTCGCCCTTGGAGTCCCAGCCGGAGGCCGGGGAGGCCAGCCAGTCGCGGACGTACTGCTTGTCGAACGACGCCTGGGTACGGCCCGGCTGCCACTGGTCGGCCGGCCAGAAGCGGGAGGAGTCGGGGGTGAGGACCTCGTCGGCGGCGACGAGCGTGCCGTCCTTGTCGAAGCCGAACTCGAACTTGGTGTCCGCCAGGATGATGCCGCGCTCGCGGGCGATGTCGCGGGCGCGCCCGTACACGGCGAGGGTGGTCTGGCGCAGCAGTGCCGCCGTCTCCGCGCCGGTTGTGCGGGCGACCTCCTCGTAGGAGACGTTCTCGTCGTGGTCGCCGACCTCGGCCTTGGCGGCCGGGGTGAAGATCGGGGCGGGCAGCTCGGAGCCGTCCACCAGGCCCTCGGGGAGGGCGAGTCCGCAGACCGTGCGGGACTGGACGTACTCCTTGAGGCCGGAGCCGGTGAGGTAGCCGCGGGCCACGCACTCGACGGGGACCATGTCGAGGCTCTTGCAGACCAGCGTGCGGCCCTGCCAGTCGGCGGGGGCGCCGGCGGGCAGGTCGGTGCCGATGACGTGGTTGGGGACCAGGTCGGCGAGCTGATCGAACCACCAGAGGGAGAGCTGCGTCAGGATGCGGCCCTTCTCCGGGATCTCGGTGGGCAGCACCCAGTCGGCGGCGGAGATGCGGTCGCTGGCGACCATCACGAGGTTGCCGTCCTCGTCGCGGTAGAGGTCGCGGACCTTGCCGGTGTGGAGGTGGGCGAGGCCGGGCACCTGCACCGGCTCGGGCTTTTCGACGAATCCGGGCACGGGGTCTCCCTGTGGTTCTGTACGAGCGCGGGACCATTCTCCCGCACCGGGTGCCGTGCCCCGGGCAGGGGGGTGCGCCGGCCCCGGAGCGGCGCGTCTCGGCGGGGGCTCCGGTGGGGGCTCCGGTGGGGGTCCCGGCGGGGGGCCTCGGCGGGGGCCTCAGTCCCGCTTGCAGATCCGGTCGAGGAGGTTGGCCGTCGCCCGCTGGACCCGCTCGTCCACGTGCCCGGGGCGGTCGAGCGCCGGGGACCAGGCGAAGGTGCCCGACGCGAAGACCAGGGAGCCGCTCGGGGCCCGGTACAGGGAGGCCTCCTGGTGGCGCTTGGCCCCCTCGCCGTCGAGGTAGGGGGAGTGCGCGAGCAGGATCCGGTCCTGGTGCTCGGGGAGCTGCGTGCGCGGGAAGTAGCGGTCGGCCTCGCCGGCCACCAGCCCGTCGAGCTCGTCGTTCTCGGCGGCGCCGGTGGAGTCCCAGAGCCAGTGCGTGGCGTTGCGGACGATCAGCGGCGCGGGCTCGGGGACCCGCCCCGCGTACTGGATGCCGAGCAGTTGCTGTTCGGGGCGGTCGATCTCGCGCCACAGGCTGGGGCGGCCGGGGCCGCGGCGTTTTCGGCAGGTCAGGAGCCGGTCCTCGACCCCGGAGGGCGAGGGGGACAGCTCGACCTGCCAGTACATGGTGTTGGCGGAGAGGAAGACGAGCGAGGTGCCGTGGTCGCGGGCGCGCTCGACGGTGCGCCGCATCGGGACGGACCAGTACTCGTCGTGGCCGGGGAAGACCAGGCCCCGGTAGCGGGTCGGGTCGACGCGGCCGGCGTGCAGGTCGCGGGTGTCGGCGTAGGCGAGGTCGTAGCCGTAGCGCTCGGCCCAGCGGATGAAGTCGTAGGCGTGGCCCACGTGCAGGGGCAGGCCGGCGCCCGCGTAGGGGCGGTCGAAGGAGACGGTGATGGCGGCGTCGCGCTCGCCGAGCAGCCGGCCCTGCTCGTCCCAGGCGTGGTAGAGGCTGGCGCCCGTGCGGCCGTCCTCGGGGTAGAGGTTGTAGGCCTGCCAGGTGATGTCCGGGAGCAGCAGGAGGAGGTCGGCGGGGTGGTCGTCGCGGACCGTGAAGGGGATGTGGGAGCGGTAGCCGTCAGCGGTGGTGAGGACGGCCACGTAGGCGCCGATGCTCCAGTACGAGGGGACCTGGAGCCGCCAGGAGAGCCACCAGTGGTGGCAGGAGACGGTGCGGTCGGCGGTGAGCGGGGGCGGCTGGACGATGCCGGACAGCCGGGGACTGGTGGTGATCTTGGCGGCGCCGTCGCCGCCGTAGTGGCCGATCCGGTAGACGTCGACCGAGAACTGCTGGGGCGGGTCGACGGTGATGTGGAAGTCGATGGCCTCGCCGGGGGCGACGGCTCCGGTGGAGGCGAACCCCTTGATCTGCCGGTGGACGTCGTCGGCGGTGCGGGGGCCGCCGGCGCGGGCGCTCCGGGCGGGGCTGCCGGGGTTCCGGCCGGGGTCCTGGCCGGGGGTGGCGACGGCCGGGTCCACGTACCAGGGGACGACCTGGCCGGTGTCGTCGAAGTACAGCTCGCTGCCCCGGAACCAGGGCAGGGGGCCTTGGCCGAAGGGGTCGTTCACCGCGTGCGCGAGCGCACCTGACTCCCAACGCCGGATCTGGTCCGCACCCATACCGCTCCCCTCCCTCGCTCCCCCGAACGCGTTCGCTCCACTCAGGTGCGCGGCGGTTTTTTCGGACACCCTTCCGCGACCGGTCCCAAGCACATCACATAACGCACTCACTCCGTCACCGTTCGTCGTGAATTGACGTGACCGGAACGGCGGGGCGCGCGGCTCAGAGGAGGCGGACCGGCTTCTCGGGGCGTACGCCGAGCTCCGCGAGCCAGTCGCGCAGCGGCGCCGGGTCCCCGTCCTCGACGAGGGAGAGCACCCGGGGGGCGAGGTCGGCGCGGCGCTCGCCGCCGACCAGCAGGACGGGGCCGTCCAGCCAGTCCAGGCCGGGGCCCGCGCCGGCCGAGTCAACGGCGGCGCAGCAGACGAGGGCGGTGACGTGGTCGGCGAGCAGGTCCCGGCCGCTGCGCGGGGGCTGGAGCGGGAACAGCGGCAGCGTGTCCGCGCCGCCGCGCGGCTGGGGCCTGGCGGCTCCGGCGGCGCGCTCCTCCCGGGCCAGGTCGCCGCTGAGCCGCCCGGCGAGGGCCTCCCCGGCCGCGCCCTCCCCGGCGGGGTCGGTGAGGTAGCCGAGGACCCGCTCCAGCGTCGCCCCGCCCGGGGGCACCGGTTCGCCCGGGGCGGCCCGGTCCGCGGGGCGGGCGGCGGGGGGGGCGGTGGGGCCGCCGGAGCCGTTGGAGCCGCCCGCGGCGCCGCCCACGGACGCGGAGGCCTCGGCCGGGGCGGGAGCGCCCGTGGTGACGGGCACCGGCTCCGCCGGGGCGGTGGGGGCGTCCGGCCGGGGCGGGGAGCCGGCGGGCGGTGCCAGGTCCGCCGGGACGGACAGGGCGTCCAGGGCGGCGTGCAGGCGGGCCGCCTCGGTACGCCACTTGCGGTCCACGACCTCCTGCGGGTAGGCCGCCCAGTCCACGGGCGACCAGTCCGGCCCCGCCTCGGCCGGGCCGCCGTGGAACAGCCGGGCCGCCAGCAGGGAGGCGGCCTCGTCGACCAGGCCGGGCTGCTCCAGCAGGTCGCAGGCGGGGCGCTCGCCGAGCCGCGAGGTGAACCCCTCGGCCAGCCGGTCCCGCCGGGACAGCTCGGTCAGGGCGGAGACCACCCCGACGTCCAGGTGCGCCGGCCAGCGGCCCATCCGCCAGGCGGGCAGCGCGACCCGGGTCAGCAGCCGGTCCCAGCCCGCGTAGGCGAGGCCCACCTGCTCCTGGGCGACGATGCGCAGCCCGTAGTCCACGTCCTGTGCGCGGTCGGAGGCGGCGGCGGCCACCCCGCGCTCCATCTCGGCGGCGTCGGTCCGGCACAGCCGCAGCAGCAGCCGGGCCGGGCGGCCGATCCAGCCCAGGCCGGGCCTGCCGCCGATGTCCGCCGCCGCGTCGAGCCCGCGGACGAAGCCGCGCGCGTCGGCTATGTCCGGGTGCGCGGAGGGGCCCGTCCCGGCGACGACGGGCGCGAGGACGGCCCGTAGCTCCGCGACCCGCATCCACCACAGGAACGGCGAGCCGATCACCAGCACGGGGGCCGCGCCGCGCTCGGACTCCGGGCCGGCGCCCATCCCCGTCCGGCGGTGGGCGGCATGGGTGCGGTCCTCCAGCCAGCTGTCGCAGTCCGGGGTCAGGGCTATCGCGGAGGGCGCGGGGACGTCCATCCGGTCGGCCAGGTCCCGCACGAGCCGGTAGAGGTCGGGGGCGGCGGCTTCCGGCAGCGGCACCGTCGGGGTCACAGCGGGACCCGCGCGCAGCACCACCGCGCCGAATATCCCGCCCGCGAGCAGCACCAGCGCGGCCACCGCGCAGACGGCCAGGGTCACCGCCGGCCAGGGGTCGGCGGCCAGCCGGCCCGTCATCCGGGCGGCGACGAGCACCACCGCGAGGGCGGCGGGCAGCAGCACGGCGGCCATGGCCCTGCTGCGGACCCGCAGCACGGCGAGGGCCCGCGAACGCGCGGACGGCGCGCCCACTTCTGCGATCGAACCGGTTCCGGACACGGCCGGACCTCACCCCCTCTGCCCTGCGGCGGCTTTGCTCACTCCCCCACTGTGACACCCGCCACTGACATCGCAATGCCGGTGGGCCATGTGCCGGAATGCTTGCGCCGCACCCTAGTTGGGGCGGGGGCGGACGTCAGGCAGTCCGGGTGACGATCACCCGATGGAATGGCTTTGGGTAAAGGTGGCTGCGTTCGAAGGCGGCCGGATGCAGTCGCACGCGTACGCACGCGCGGGCCCGGTGCGCGTCTCCGCGCCCCGGGCCCGCGTCATGACGGCCGTGCTGGTCAGCGGCCTTCGGCCGCCTTGGCGGCAATGTCCGTGCGGTGCTGGGACCCGTCGAGCTTGATCCGCCCGACCGCCTTATACGCCTTCTCGCGCGCCTGCGCCAGGTCGGAACCGGTCGCCGTCACCGAGAGGACGCGACCACCCGCGCTGACGACGGCGTCGCCCTCGCGCCGGGTCCCGGCGTGCAGCACGTACGCGTCGGGCGCGTCCTGCGCCGCCACCTCGCCGAGGCCCTCGATCGGGTCGCCGGTGCGCGGGGTGTCGGGATAGTTGTGGGAGGCGATGACCACCGTGACGGCCGCGTCGTCGCTCCAGTTCAGCGCCGGGAGGGCGTTCAGGGTGCCGTTCGCGGCGTTCAGCAGCACGCCCGCGAGGGGGGTGCGCAGCCGGGCCAGGACCACCTGGGTCTCGGGGTCGCCGAAGCGGGCGTTGAACTCGATGACGCGGGTGCCGCGGCCGGTAATGGCCAGGCCCGCGTAGAGCAGCCCGGAGAAGGGCGTGCCGCGGCGGCGGAGCTCGTCCACGGTCGGCTGGAGGACCAGCTCCATGACCTCGTCGACCAGCTTCGGGTCCGCCCACGGGAGCGGAGAGTACGCGCCCATGCCGCCGGTGTTGGGGCCCTGGTCGCCGTCGAGCGCGCGCTTGAAGTCCTGCGCGGGCTGGAGCGGCAGCACGGTGACGCCGTCGGTGATGGCGAAGAGGGAGACCTCGGGGCCGTCGAGGTACTCCTCGATGACGACCCGGTCGCAGGCCAGCGCGTGGTCCCGGGCGACGGCCCGGTCCTCGGTGACGACGACACCCTTGCCGGCGGCGAGACCGTCGTCCTTGACCACGTACGGGGCGCCGAAGGCGTCGAGGGCCGCGTCGACCTCCTCGGCGGTGGTGCAGACGTAGCTGCGCGCCGTCGGGACCCCGGCCGCGGCCATCACGTCCTTGGCGAAGGCCTTGGAGCCCTCCAGCTGCGCGGCCTCGGCGGACGGCCCGAAGACCGGGATGCCGGCCGCGCGGACGGCGTCGGCGACCCCGGCGACCAGGGGCGCCTCCGGGCCGACGACGACCAGGCCGGCGCCGAGTTCGGTCGCGAGGGCGGCGACCGCCGCGCCGTCGAGGGCGTCGACCGGGCGCAGCTCCGCCACCTCGGCGATGCCGGCGTTGCCGGGGGCGCAGTACAGCGCGGAGACGTCGGGGTCGAGGGACAGAGAGCGGCACAGGGCGTGTTCGCGGGCGCCGCCGCCGATGACGAGGACCTTCACGCCGCCCAGGGTAGCCCGGACGGCGCGGCTGGTTTCGTGCGGCCACCCAATCAGCGGGGGCTACTCATTCGTGTATTCCTCCACAACGGTCGCTCCGAGCTCGCGCACGATCAGGTCGTGTCCGGTCAGGGCGCTGTCGACGAGGTCCGGGTCGTCCTCCTCCGGTACGTCGTCCTCGGGGGCGACCGGCGGCGGCGCCTGCTGTACGGGCGGCTGCTGCGCGGGGGCCGCCTGCGCGGGCGGCGGCTGATGGGCGGGCGGCTGCGGGGTCTGCTGCGGCGGGGCCTGCGGGGCCGTGGAGGGCGGGCTGTAGGCGGGGGCGGCCGGCGCGGAGTAGGAGGAGTACGAGGAGGGCGCGGCCGGAGCGGGTCCGCCGCCGCCGACCACGGCGTCGATCTTCCAGTTGACCTGGAACTGCTCGGCCAGGACCGCCTTCAGGACGTCCTCGCTGCCGCTGCTCGCGAAGTTGTCGCGGGCTCCGGCGTTGGGGAAGCCGAGCTGGAGGGTGGTCCCGTCGAAGCCGGTGACCTGGGCGTTCTGGCTGAGCAGGATCCAGGTGAAGCGGCGGCGGTTCTTGACGGCCTCCAGGACGCCGGGCCACATCGCCTGGACCTGGCCGGCCCCGGCCGACATCTCGGCGGAGGGCGCGGCGGCGGCCGGCGCGGGCGCGGAGGCCGCCGGGGCGGGGGTGGGCGCGGGGGCGGCCGGCGCCGGGGTTCCGCTGCCGGGCACGGCGGCGCTGGGCCACGCCCCGGCGGCGGGGGCGGCCGGGGTGGCGGCCCCGGGCCAGGCTCCGGGGGCGGGGGCCCCGCTGCCGGGCTGTGCGGCTCCGGGCCACGCACCGGACGCCTGCGCGGGCGCGGCGGCCGGAGCGGCGGCCTGGACGGGCGCCGGAGCCTGGACGGGCGCGGGAGCCGGAGCCGGAACGGAGGCCGGGGCCTGCACGGGGGCCGGGGCCGGGGCCTGCGCGGGCGGTGCCTGCGCCACGGCGGCGTCCGGCACGGGACCCCGTACGGCGGCACGCGCGGCGGCGACCCCGCCGCCGGGCCCGGCCGGGGCCATGCCGTGCGCCTCGGGCCCGGGCACGTAGCCCATGGCGGGGGGCGCGGCCGGCGCGGCGAAAGCGGCGGCGGGGGGCCCGCTGCGCTCCAGCCGGTCCAGCCGGGCCTGGAAGGAGCGCTCGTCGTCGAAGGCGGCCGGCAGCAGCACCCGGGCGCAGATCAGCTCCAGCTGGAGCCGGGGCGAGGTGGCGCCGCGCATCTCGGTGAGCCCGGCGTTGACCAGGTCGGCGGCGCGGCTGAGCTCGGCGGCGCCGAACACCGACGCCTGGGCCTGCATCCGCTCCACGACGTCGGCGGGGGCGTCGATGAGCCCCTTCTCCCCGGCGTCGGGCACGGCGGCCAGGATCACCAGGTCGCGCAGCCGCTCCAGCAGGTCGGCGACGAACCGGCGCGGGTCGTTCCCGCCCTCGACCACCCGGTCGACGACCTCGAAGGCGGCGGCCCCGTCCCCGGCGGCGAAGGCGTCCACCACGGAATCGAGCAGCGAGCCCTCGGTGTAGCCGAGCAGGGAGGTGGCCATGGCATACGTCACACCCTCCTCACCCGCACCGGCGAGGAGCTGGTCCATGACGGACATGGAGTCACGCACGGACCCGGCGCCGGCGCGCACGACGAGCGGCAGCACTCCGTCCTCGACCTTGGCGCCCTCGCGCCCGCAGACCTCGCCGAGGTACTCGCGCAGCGTCCCGGGCGGCACGAGCCGGAAGGGGTAGTGGTGCGTCCTGGAGCGGATCGTCCCGATGACCTTCTCGGGCTCGGTGGTCGCGAAGATGAACTTGAGGTGCTCCGGCGGTTCCTCGACCACCTTCAGCAGGGCGTTGAAGCCCGCCGAGGTGACCATGTGCGCCTCGTCGATGATGTAGATCTTGTACCGGCTCGACGCGGGCCCGAAGAAGGCCTTCTCCCGCAGATCGCGCGCGTCGTCGACACCACCGTGCGAAGCGGCGTCGATCTCGATGACGTCGATGGACCCCGGCCCGTTCCTGGCCAGGTCACGGCAGGACTGGCACTCCCCGCAGGGGTCCGGGGTGGGACCCTGCTCACAGTTGAGGCACCGCGCCAGGATGCGCGCGCTGGTCGTCTTGCCGCAGCCGCGCGGGCCACTGAACAGGTACGCGTGATTGACCCGGTTGTTCCGCAGGGCCTGCATCAGCGGGGCAGTGACATGCTCCTGCCCGATGACCTCGGTGAACGACTCGGGGCGATAGCGGCGGTACAGCGCAAGGGACGACACATCTACGAGGTTATCCGGGCCCACCGACAACACCGGCCCGCCGACGCCCCCGGACCCGCCCCGGAACGCAAAGCGCCCCTCACGCACCCGCCAGAGCCCACTTACCCTTGCTGCCTTCCGGCCCTGGGGGAGTTGGGTGAGATAGCGCCACGTGAGGGGCTGGGCCCCACCCTAGCGGATACGGGCCCCCGGAATCGAGCCGGACCCCTCCCCGGATCCGCACAGGACCTCCGGACCGGATCGTGTTCGCGAGCACCCCTCAACGTCTTGTATTGTTTGCGGCGGAGGATTCGCCTAGAGGCCTAGGGCGCACGCTTGGAAAGCGTGTTGGGGGCAACCCCTCACGAGTTCGAATCTCGTATCCTCCGCCAGTGCCTCACCGGGCACTTGAAGGCCCCGACCGGGAAACCGGCCGGGGCCTTCTGCGTTCCGTGGTCTCCGTTCCAGTCTCAGTCATTTGCGGCTCACCAGCGTCCAGCCGTTCGCCGGCGCGGTGCGCTGACGGGTCTGTCCACCACCGGGGGTGTGATCACCTCAGCGGGTCTGGTGCTGGCCGGCACCTTCGCGGCGATGGCCTCGCTGCCGCTGGTGTTCGCGGCCGAGCTCGGGTTCGCGGTGGCGTTCGGCGTGCTGCTGGACACCATGATCGTCCGCTCGGTGCGGGTCACCGCGCTGACCGTGGACGTGGGTCGATGGATGTAGTGGCCCAGCAAACTGTTCAGGCAGCAACTGATGCCGCCATTCCGGTCAGCTGTTCCAGGAGTTCGCCCGGACCTTCCGGGAGCCTCGTCGTCCTCCTCGTACTCCCCCACGCGGGCGGGAGAGAGCGGTTCGGTGTGCAGGCCACGGAGGATCCTGGCCGGCGTCAGCGGTTCGAACGCACCGCCGAGCACGGTCTCCAGGGCGGCTTCGAGCTTCTTCCGGGCGTCGACCGGACCGCTTCGGGTGGCGGTCTGGACGTGATGTGCGCGGGTGCGGTGGGGCCGGGCGGCTCAGACCTCGCGCCGGCGCAGGGACTCCTGGGACGCGACGTACTTCAGCATCAGGCGGGCGAAGTCCAGGCGTTCGCGCTCGCTCCAGTCGGCGGTGACGTACTCGAAGGCCGAGCGCTGGTGCCGGCGGAAGCGGATCATCAGCTCCTCGCCCTCCCGGCTGAGGTGGAGGACCGTACGGCGGCCGTCCTGCTGGGAGGCGGCGCGGACCAGGTAGCCGGCGGAGATGCAGTCGGACACCATGCGGCTGGCCACCGAGGGGTCGGTGCCCAGGTGCGCGCCCACGGCGCCGACGGTGACCTCGCGGGCGCCGTCCTGCCCGATCTCCAGGACGACGTTGAGGACCAGGGTCCGGCCGAGGTCCTTCTGGGAGATCGGGTCCTCGACCTCCAGGAGCGAGGAGCGCCGCAGCTTCCCGAACGCCGGGCCGACGGCGTTCAGCAGCTCTTCGTCACCCATGTCCGTCTGCTGCTTCGTCATGCCCTCATCGTATATCCGTGACCGCCGACAAACATATGTTGACGTGAAAACGCGTGCATGCAAGCATACATATGTCGGTGGTCAACGAACGGCTGCCGCTACGGACGAACGGAGCACTCCATGACCACCACCCTCGTCACAGGCGCCCGCGGCAAGGTCGGCCAGGCCCTCCTGCACCGCCTGCACTCCGCCGGCCGCGCCGTCCGCGCCGCCAGCGCCCGCCCCGCCGAACTCACCGTCCCGGCCGGCGTCGAGACCCGCGAGCTCGCCCTCGACCGCCCCGAGACCTTCGCCGCCGCACTGGACGGCGTACGCCAGGTCTTCCTCTACCCCGAGCCCGCCGGCATCCACGAG
>NZ_JBVIRQ010000023.1:0-54279 GCF_055575955.1 Streptomyces sp. NPDC033966
CACACCCGCTGAGGTGGGTGTCCCCCGTCACTTCCGGCCCCCGAATCGAAGGAAACGGACGCGTCGAACGCGGCTTTCCGAGTCGCCCGCCGCAGGTCTACGACGAGAGGCGCGGCAGGCCGCTGGTCACGCGGCTCCACAGGGAGCGGGTGGCGCCGAAGCCGCTCTCGTGCGTCCAGACATGGGTGCAGCCGGGGCACTGGAGGTGGAGGAGGCTGCCCTTGTTCGAGAGCAGGTAGCGCCAGTGGCGGGAGCAGGCCCGGCGCTCTCCGCACGGCTCGCAGTCCCGGGTGTCATCGCAGCCGGGGCACGGCACCCATGCCCGGCGGCCGATCTCGGCCTGCGGGTCAAGCGGCAGCACGGCCGCCCCCGCGCACGGGCAGCACGCCGGCCGCCACCAGGTCGTCGTACACGCGCTGCTGCTCGGCGTCGAGGCCGGAGTAGAGCAGGTCGTACGCCTCCTCCTCGCCCCGCAGCACCTCGACCGGATCCCAGTCGGGGCCGAGCGCGGCCATCACCTGGGCGCGCCGGAGCATCTCCTGGGAGGTGAGGTCGACGGTGAAGTCGACCAGCTCGGAGGACCCGTCCGGGCCGGTGGGGGGTGTGGAGCGGTGCGTGGACATGAGGCAGAACTTAGGTATGCCTTTCCTCCCGGGTCAAGGGAGGGTGGGCGGAGTCACATCCCACCCTCCCCGGGTTGATCCGCGCATATCCCACCGGCCGTCAGGGGACGTCGCGGGACGGCCGGCCGGGTCCGGTCAGCCGCGCTGGAAGACCACCTCGGGGTCGGCCGCCGTCGGCCCGTCCAGGCGCGGCGCGGGCAGGCCCTTGAGGTGCCGGTCGAAGAAGTCGCCGGTGTAGGCGCGGGTGATCCGCTGCGAGCGGTCCCCCGAGAGGGGGGTCTCCGGGTGCGGGGCGCCCGCTCCGTCGGCGAGGACGGGCCAGTCGGTGAATCCGGGGTGACCCATGCCCGTGACCGTCAGCCAGCGCTTCCAGCCGTCCAGGCGCGGCCAGGCGTCAGCCCAGCTGGTGTCGTCGACCTCCGGCGGCACCAGGGCCGGATCACCGCCGAGCAGCAGGAACGGGCGTCCGCCGAGGCCGGTTTCGGGCAGCGGGGCGAAGAAGGTGCCGTCCATGTTCACTCCGGCGGCCACCCGGGGGTCGGCGGCCATGGCCGCGGCCGCGGAGGCGCCGCCGATCGAGTGGCCGGCCATGCCGATGCGGCGGGCGTCGATCAGCCGGGAGTGCCGCCAGGCGGGGTGGTCCCCGGTGAGCCAGTCCAGCAGGAACGTCACGTCGCGCGCCCGGGCTTCGGACACCCGGTGCAGCGACCGGTCGGGGAAGACCTGCTCGCAGGCCTTGCAGCCGAGCAGCCTGCCGCCGGGGAAGACGGTGCCGTCGGACTCGTAGGCGTGGTCGAGGGCGGCGACCACGTAGCCGCGCGAGGTCAGGTCCTCGGCGAGCGCGGTGAGCGAGGCGCGGGGCAGGGTGAATCCGGGCGAGAGGACGACGAGCGGGTACCGGCCGCCGCCGACGCGCGGCAGCGCGCCCTCACGGGCGTGGGTGCGGACGGCTGCCACCTGTTCGGGGGTGGCGTAGCGGCCGAGCTCCCCGCGGTCCGCGAGCAGGGCGCGCGCCTCGGCCGGGGTCACGTACGGGGCCGGACGCCCGGTGCCGCGGACGGCGGGGTAGTAGAGGGACACCAGCAGTTCGCGGTCGGCGGCGGGGACCCAGGGGTCCTTGCGCCCGGTGTCGACGAGGTGGAGGGTGTCGCGGCCGACCGCGAAGGCGCCGGTGGGACGCGGCAGTTCGAGTCGGGCGGCACCCGCGGGGGCGTCGGCCCGGTCGCCCGTCACGGCGGGCGCGGCGGTGGCGGCGGTGGTGGTCGCCGGGGCGCCGGCCAGCAGGAGCCCGGCCGCGGCGGTCGCGGCGAGCAGGCGGATGATCTTCGTCATGCCCACACCATAGAGGATATTAGGCAAGGCTCACCTAACCAGCCTGCTCAACTGGGCCTGGAACGGCCGGAATCCGACGCCGGAACCGGCCGGACCGTGCGCGCGGCGTACGACGTCGACGGGGTCCGGCCGCCACACTGACGGACATGAGGATCGCCGTCATGACAGCGGGGTCGCGCGGGGACGTCGCGCCCTACACGGGGCTGGGGGCCGGCCTGGCCCGGGCCGGACACGAGGTCACCCTGGTGACCCATGGCGTGTTCGAATCCCTGGTGGCGGGGTCGGGGGTGCGCTTCGACACCCTTCCCGGGGATCCCAGGGCCGAGTTGCACTCGACGCGCGGGCGCGGGCTGCACCGGAGCCGGACCGGGGCGGCGAAGCTGTTGCGCGCCGTCGCGCTGGCGAGGCGCATCGCGCCCGAGATGACGCACCCGCTGGTCCGTGCCGCGCGCGACGCGGACGTCGTACTGGCCGGCGGCACGGTCGCGCCGCTGGCGTACGCCATCGCCGAGGGCCTCTCCCGGCCCAGCATGGGCCTCTTCCTGCAACCCCTGCACGGCACGCGGGAGTTCCCGCCGCCGATGCTCGGCACCCGCTCCGCGGGCCCGCTGGGCAACCGGCTCGGCGGGCAGGCCGTCGTCACGGCCGTCGACCACGTCTTCACCCGGGCCGCGCGGGTCCTGGCCGCCGAGCACGGCCTGCCCCACAGCCGCCTGTCCGCCGCCCGCCGCGCCCGCGAGCGGCAGGGCTGGCCCGTGTGGCACGGCTTCAGCGAGCTGGTGGTCCCCCGCCCCCGCGACTGGCGCCCGGGGCTGGAGGTCTCCGGATACTGGTGGCCCCACGACAGCACCAGCCGGCTTCCGCCGGAGCTGGAGGACTTCCTGGCGGCCGGCCCCGCCCCGGTCTACGTGGGCCTCGGCAGCGCCACCACACCCGACCCCGGGCGGGTCAGCGCCCATGTCGTCGCCGCGCTGCGCGCCGCCGGCCTGCGGGGCGTGGTCCAGCAGGGGTGGGCCGGGCTGTCCGCCGTCCAGGACGACATGATCACCATCGGCGACGTTCCGCACTCGCTGCTGTTCCCCCGCATGGCGGCCGTCGTCCACCACGCCGGGGCGGGCACCACCGGCGCGGCCCTGCGCGCGGGCGTTCCCTGCGTACCCGTACCCGTGCAGTTCGACGCCCACTTCTGGGCGGCCCGTCTCGTGGAGCTGGGCACCGCCCCGGGGGTGCTGCCCCTGCGCCGGCTCGGCCCGGCCGCCCTCGGCTCCGCCCTCCGGGAGGCCGTGGGCAACCCCTGCTACCGGGAGCGGGCCCGGCACCTCGCGCGCCGGCTGGCGGCGGAGGACGGCGTCGCACCCGTGGCCGCCGCGCTCGAACGGCTGGCGCACTCCTGACGGGTGCTCTCCTCAGCCGCGCGGCTGCTGCTGCCAGGGCTGCTGGTACTGCGCCGGCTGCTGGTACTGGCCAGGCTGCTGGTACTGGCCGGGCTGCTGGTACTGGCCAGGCTGCTGGTACTGGCCGGGCTGCTGGTACTGGCCGGGCTGCTGGTACGGAGCCGGGGCCGGCCGGGCGCCGCGCAGGAGGGCGTCGAAGCGCGCGTACAGGTCGTGGGCCGTGTCGGGCGTCGGCGCGTACGCGGTCACGGATCCGTCGGTGAGCCGGACCGTGATCACGCTGCCGCCGCGAGGGTCGGGCTGGTGCCAGACGCCGGCCAGGGCCGTGGCGGGGACCCAGCCCTGCCCGGTCTCGGCGCCGCCGCTCCCCCAACGGCGGCCCAGGGCCCGCCGGTAGCCCGGAATCAGCAGCAGGGGGAAGCTCACCACGACGAACAGGAAGAGGAAGATGCTCGCCAGCACCCCGCTGGTCCAGTGCAGCAGCGCGATGACCGCCCCGTAGCAGAGGGAGATGATCCCCACCCACAGGCAGGCCATCACGGCGGCCTCCGGTGCTCCGTTCTTCTTGAGCAGGCTGTAGAGGCCTATCGAGGCGAGCATCACCAGCAGGGTGACGCACCCGGCCCCCTCGCCGAAGAGCTTGTCGCCGAGGGAGTCGTCGCTCCCGTCCTGCTTGGCGGCGTAGCCGTGGTCATGGAACTGGAGGGACATCCGCCCGCCCGGCGTGGCGGTCACATCCTTGATCTCGTACATGGTGATCACGCTAGCGCCGGTATCCGGCCAGCCGGGGACCGCCCCCCGGTCCGGGACCGCGCACCGGCTCGGCCGCGCACACCGGGCCGACGTCCCGTCAGACGACGGCGGGTGCTTCCGCCCGGGCGATGACCACGTCCAGCAGGGCCAGCAGGGAGTTCCGGGCGTCCGTACGCGAGCGGGCGTCCAGCAGGAGGACGGGGGTGGCCGGGTCGCGCAGGTGCAGTGCCGCGGCGATCTCCGCGGCGGTGTAGGGCTGTTCGCCGTGGAAGCAGTTCGCGCCGACGACGAAGGGCAGCCCCCGGCTCTCGAAGAAGTCGATCGCCGGGAAGCCTCGGTCCAGGCGCCGCGTGTCGACGAGCACCAGTGCGCCCAGGGCCCCGTTCAGCAGGTCGTCCCACATGAACCAGAACCGCTCCTGGCCGGGTGTGCCGAACAGGTAGAGGACGACTCCGGCGTCGGCGAGGGTGATCCGGCCGAAGTCCATCGCGACGGTGGTCAGCGTCTTGGACTCGATGCCGTCGAGGTCGTCGACGCCCACTCCCGCGCTGGTGAGGCGTTCCTCCGTACGCAGCGGCTCGATCTCGGAGACCGCCTCGACCAGGGTCGTCTTGCCGACTCCGAACCCGCCGGCGACGAGGATCTTGACGGGGGACGCCGCCCGGGCGGTGGAGGCGTCGGAAGTGTCATATCCGGGCAAGGTTGTCCCTGATTTTCATGAGCAGGTGGACATTGGTGGTCGCGGCGCCCTCCAGCGGCGGCCTGTGGTGGATCAGTCCGCGGTCGGCGAGTTCGCCCAGGAGGAGGGTCGTCGGGGTGAGGCGCATGTGCATGCGGGCGGCGATCTCGGCGACCGCCAGCCCGCCCGGTCGCGCGCACATGGTGAGGACGGTCCGCCATTCGGTGGCCAGACCGGCGTGGGCGTCGTCGCCGACGGCCGCCGCCACGATGGTGGTGTCCATGGTGAGGACGGTCTGCGGGGCGGCGGCCGTACGGCCGTCGGTCAGCGCGTACAGCCGTGTCCGGCGGGGGCTTCGGCGCGGCGGCTCGTCGGGCATTACGGCGTCGGCGGGGTGGTGCGCTCGGGGGTTCCCAGCCATTCGCCGAGCGCCTGGGCGGTGCGCACGGCCTCGCCTCCCAGTTCTCCGAGCCGTGCCTTGCGGGAGGTCACGACGATGAGCGTGCTCCCTTCCCCGCAGCCGACGACGCAGAGGTAGCGGTCGTCCATCTCCACGAGCTGGCGGATGACCCTGCCGCCGTCGATCTCCCGGGATATCGCCTTCATGGTGGCGGCGATGCCGGAGGACGCGGCCGCGATGCGCTCCGCCCGGTCCCGCTCCAGCAGGTAGGCGCTGAGCTTGATCCCGTCGTTGGACAGGAGCACGGCTCCCTCGATGCCGGCGATCCTGCTCAGGTTGTTGTCCAGGATGCCGTAGATCATGTCGCTGGCTGTCGTTGTCATGGCTGGTCCGCTCCGAGCTCTGCTTCCACTTTCTTGGTCCCCTCTTCGTAGTCGGCCCAGGCGTCGGCCACCTCTTCGGGTGTCTCCGCGTCCCGGCCGGCGGCCGGCTCCGGGGCGCGGGGGCCTCGGAGTTGCTGGGTGAGGTGGGTCTGCGGGACGCGCTCGGGCAGGGCCGGCCGCGCGTCGGGGCCGGCCGCGGCGGCTGCGGCGGCTGCGGGGCGCGGCGGCGGGACGGGCGCGAGGGCGGGGGCCGGCGGGGCGCCGGCGTCGGGCGCGGGCTCGCGTACGGGTATGCGTACGGGGCCCCGGACGGCGGCGGGGCGCGGAGCCCGCTCGGGCAGCGGCCCCGGCTCCGCCGGTCGCGGCCCCGGGGGCTTCGCCTCGGCGGACAGCAGCAGCCCGCTCGGCAGGATCACCACGGCGGCCGTCCCCCCGTACACCGAGCGGCGCAGCGTGACCCGGGCCTGGAGCTGGTCGGCCAGGTGGCCCACGACGAAGAGGCCGAGGCGGTGCGCGTTCTCCGCGAGGACGGAGAAGGGCGGCGCCGAGTGCAGGCGCTCGTTCATGGCCTCGTAGCCGGCGGCCGATACGCGTGGTCCGCGGTCCTCGATCTCGACCGACAGGCCGTCCGCGACGAGTTCGGCGCGGACCACCACCTTCGACCGCGGCGGCGAGAACCGGGTCGCGTTGTCCAGCAGCTCCGCCAGCAGGTGGCTGATCTGGCTGATCACGTGCGGCCGCACGCTCGCCTCGTCGAGTGCCTGCCGTTCGATGCGCCGGAAGTCCTCGACCTCCGCGGCGGCCTCGCGCAGGAGGTCGGCGACGCGCATGGGTTCGGTGTGCGGGTCCGGGATCTCGCCGCCGGCGAGGATGAGCAGGTTCTCGATCTGGCGCCGCATCCCCACCGTCAACTGGTCGGACCGCATCAACTGGGCCAGGAGCGCCTCGTCGTGGCCGAAGGTGTCCTGGAGGTCCTCGGTCAGGCTCAGCTGCCGGCTGACGAGGTTTCCGGTGCGCGAGGCGATGCCCGAGGCGAACATGCCGAAGCCGTGGCGCTCGGCGGCGAGCTGCCGGTGCCCGTCGACGGACACGGCGACCACGCGGGCGAAGGCGTCGGCGATCTGCCCGACCTCGTCCTCGCGTCCGTGCACGGCCGGCAGTGTCTCCGTGTCGACGGGCTCCCCGCGCTGGAGCCTGGCCACCACCTCGGGCAGCGTCTCCTCGGCCATGGCGACCGTACGGGTGTGCAGGCGGCTGAGCCGGCGCAGGACCGACCGCGTGGTGAGGACGACGACCGCGGTGACCAGCAACAGGGTGCCGCCGCTGGCCCCGACGAGCCAGTAGACCTCGGTCTGGAGCGCGGCGGCCTTCGCGTCGGCGAGCGCGAGCACGTTCTTGGCCCGGGCCGTGTTGAGTTCGGCCAGCCGTGGCGCGAAGGTGTGGTGCGCGGCGGGCCAGTCGTCGACGTCGGCGGGCAGTTTCACGCCGGTCGCGGTGTCCTTGTGGTTGGCGATGACCGCGTTCTCGACGCGGAGCTTGGTCTGCCAGGCGTCGGAGCCGGTGAGCTTGTCGTACGAAGCGAGTTCGGCGGGCGGCAGGTACGGCACGATCCAGGTGTCGTACAGGTAGCGGTGGGTGCCGACGGCGTCGAGGAACTGGGAGAAGCCGGTGGCGGCCAGTTCGCGGGAGGGCCCCGCGAGGGTGAGGGCCGTGTCCTCGCGGGCGACCATCTCGGAGGCGGAGAACAGGGCCACGGCGGGCCTGCTCTCCTGGGCCAGTTCGGCGTCCTCCGCGTGGCTGAATTCATCCTGGTAGGCGCGGATGATGTCGTCGATCACACCGGTGTAGTAGCCGACGGCCTGTTCCGCGCTGCCGCTGTGCGCGTCCACCCGCTTGCGGTACGAGGCGAGCAGGTCGAGCCGCCCGTTCAGGGCGCCGAGGCGCGCCTCGCCCTGGCCCGGGTGCCCCGAGGTGTCGCCGCCGCCCGAGAGCCGCCGGAACTCCGCCGCGGCGCGGTCCGTCGCGGCCCGCCTCTCCCGCAGGGCCTCGTCGGCCACGGAGGATCCCGCCCACCGCGCCGCCGTCACCGCACGCTCGGACTGCAGCTCCGTCATCAGCCTGACCAGCGGCACGCCGATCCGTTCACCGGCCTCCACGTCGGCGTGCAGGTGCTCCGACCGGGCCAGCAACCGCTGGACGGTCACGGTGACCTGGGCCCCCATCGCCACGGTCGGGACGACGGCCAGGCAGACCAGCATCGTACGCAGGCGTACGGTGCGGCGGCGCCGGGCGGGGGGCGGCGGGCTTGGCGGTCCTTCGGGGGCCATCGCAGACATCGGTCCTCGGGAGCGGCGGAGACGGGACGGGCCCGGACGAGGGCATGGGGGAACTGCCGGCACGGCCCTGCTGGGTGGGGATGCCGATCATATCCAGCCAGTCCGATTAAACGGAGACCTTACTTCCATGCCCCCGCGTGGTAAAAGCGTCCGGCCCCGGCCGTCGGCTTCGGGAGGGGGTGCCGGGGGAAGGCTGGTCGCGATCGGTACGGGTCGTCGCCGGAGGAGTTGGACGGGATGCGCACTCTGACCTTTGTCGTGGGTACGGGCCGCAGCGGGTCGACCGCGCTGTCGGGCATCGTCAACCTGCACCCGGACGTGCTCAGTCTGAACGAGCTGCTGTCCTCGGTGCAGAGCCGGGGATTCCCCGAAGGCCCCGTCACGGGCGAGGGATTCTGGCGGCTGCTGGCCGATCCCCATCCGCTGTTCGAGCGGATGATCCGCAGCGGGGCGCCGATGCCGGAGTTCGTCTACACCCGCCGTCCCGGGCGCTTCGCGACCGACACCACCGGCATCCCCGCCCTGTCCCTGATGGTGCTCCCGCATCTGACCGACGACCCGGACGGCCTGTTCGACGAGCTGGAGAAGGAGGTGCGCGGCTGGCCGGTCCGCACCGCCGGCGGCCACTACGAGGCGCTGTTCGGCCTGCTGTGCGCGCGGTTCGGGTCCACGGCGGTGGTGGAACGGTCGGGCTATTCCTCGGACCGGGTGCCATTGCTGCGCCGGACCTTCCCGCAGGCGCGCTTCGTGCACCTGTTCAGGGACGGGCCGGACTGCGCGCTGTCCATGAGCAGGCACACGGGCTACCGGCTGATCTTCCTGATGCGGGAGATCCTCGCCCGGACGGGCGCCGAGCGGGTGGAGGACCTGACCGCGGAACAGGTCCGGTCCCTGCCGCCCGAGCTGTCCCGGCTGCTGGCGGACCGCTTCGATCCCGCGCTGGTGCTGGACCGGGAGCTGCCGGTGGCGGGCTTCGCGGCGCTGTGGTCGGAGATCGTGGTCCGGGGCGTGGCGCACCTCGGCGGGGTTCCCGCGCCGATGCGCACCACGCTCGCCTACGAGGACCTCCTCGACCGGCCCCGCGAGGAGCTCGCGAGGCTGGCCGGCTACATCGGCGTCGAACCCCTCCCCCAGTGGCTCGACGCGGGTGCCGCGCGGCTGGACGCCGGCCGGCGGGGAGCTTCGCTGCGGCTGCCCCCGGCCGAACTCGCCGCGCTGCGGGAGGGATGCGCCGCCGGCGTCCGGGCCCTGGCGGGCGGCCGGGGGTAGGGGCGGCTCTCGGCAGGCGGCTCTCAGCAGGTGACGGTGACCTCGTGGACGACGGGGTTGGCCGCCCAGGGGAACGAGGCCACGCCGAAGGCGGCGCGGACGGTCGACCCGCACGGGACGGAGCTGACCGGGCCGCGCACTTCGAGGCTGGACGAGGCGAAGATGACCGGCCTCGTCTGGGTGACGGGCGCCTCGCCGCCGACGACCTCGACGGACAGCGTCGTGAACAGCTCCCTCGGCTGGGGCGCCGGGCTGCCCGGGGAGGGCGGGCCGGCGAGTCCGACCTTGCCGTAGACCACGACGGTGGTCCCGGTGACGTCGGCGCACACCCGGGTGGTCAGACCTGCCTGGAGGCCGGGGCTGCCGCAGGAGGTGACGGTATCGGTGGCGGCCGCGGGGGCGGCGGCGAAGGCGGGGGTGCCGGTGAGGGCGGTCAGGCCGGCGGCGCCGACTGCCAGAAGGGCCAAGCGGTTCACAGGGGTTCTCCTCGTCGTCATGGGGCACCGCCCGCACGAGCGGAGGATGCCGTATGTCATGTGATATTTCACATGACATACGAACGGATCATGACCAACGGCTGAACCGTTCCCGCCCGGGCCGTGACTCCTCTCCGTCAGTGCCGCCCGGCGCGTCAGGAGGGTGCGGGCGGCGTCCAGGCCGGGTCCCGGCCGCTCAGCCCGACCGTCCGGTCCAGCAGCGGGGCGTCGTCCGGCACCGGCACGACGGGGCCGAAGATGCCCCCGCCGCGGTCGTCCTCCTGGGCGGCCGCGAGCAGGAAGTCGTACGAGACCCTCAGCGCGGCCTGGTCGGGGGCGTAGTCCTGGCCGGTGGCCCGGGCCAGGTCCCAGCCGTGGACGACCAGTTCGTCGGCCGCCACCGCGGCGGCGACGGCACCGGGCAGGTCCACACCGCCCGCGCGGGTCATGCCGGTCCAGGCGGCCGGGTCCCGCCAGGCCCCGGCGAGTTCGCCGAGGAGCTCCGGCAGCCGCTCGCGCCAGTCGTCGGGCAGCCGGGGCGCGGTCGCGCCCGGGGGTGTGTCGGTCGTGGGGCCGAGGTCCTTGCGGGCCGCGTCGCGGAAGGCCGTGGCCAGGCCCGCCAGGTGGCCCAGCAGTTCGCCGACCGGATAGGCGGGACAGGGTGTCGGCCCGGCGAGCCGGGCGTCGGGGACACCGGCGACCAGGCGGGCCACGACGGCCGCCTGTGGTCCGAGGTCGAACCCCGTCGTGCTGTTCATCCACCGCTCCCTCCGCATCGCACCGGGCCGAAGGCTAGACCGGTTCACGGCAGGAGCAGGCCGGACATGCCCGTCCGGAAATAAATCTGATGAGACGTGCGGCCGCCGCTTGCTAGTGTGCGGAACGCCGTGACAGGACGCGAGGAGGTGAGACCCATGAAGGCTGTATCGAGGTGGGTGCTCCCCAACTTCCGTCACGGTGTGCGACTGACCTAGGTGTCGTCGTCGGGAGCGCCCTGCACAACCAGGCACTCCTGAAAGGCGACAACCATGGACCCCGTGACGATCGACCGGGTGGACGAGACCCGGTGGCAGGCGATGGCCGACGGCCGGATCGTCGGCCACGGCGATGTCTCACGACGACCCGACGGGCGGCTCTTCGTCAGCATCGACGTATGGCGGGACACGGCCTTCGACCGGCTCGCCGCCGCCATGCTGGCGGACCTGCCGGCCCCTCTCCACACCCTGGTCGGCGAGACCGACCTCGGCCTGAAGTCCCGCTGGGAGCGGGCCGGTTTCACTCCCGGACGACGCGAGCGGGAGTACGTCCTGTCCACCGACCCGCGCGAGACCGGACTCGACCCGTCGCGGATCCCCGCCGGTGTGCGGATCCTGCCCGGCGCGGAGGCCGACGAAGGGCTGCTGCGCGCCCTGGACCGGACGATCCGCGAGGAGGTCGAGGCCGGAGCCGGATGGCGGACCATGCCGGCCGAGGTCCTGCCCCGCCCGGCCGGGCCGCTGCCGCTGGACCCGTCGAGGTACACGGTCGCGGTCCGGGACGGCGCGTACGTGGGGCTGGTGCGGGTGGCTCCGGTCCCCCGCCGGGCGCGGATCGGGCTGGTGGCCGTACGGGCCGACGAGCAGCGCAAGGGCATCGGCCAGGCGCTGCTGGCGCACGCGCTGGGCTCGCTGCACCGCTCCGGGACCGGCTCGGCCTGGGCCGAGGCCGACGAGTCCGACACCGCCGCGATCACGCTGCTCGAGCGCATCGGGGCCCGCCGGACCGGCGGCAACGTGGAGCTGGTGCGCCGCTGACGCCGCGCCGGCCCACCGGTCCCACACCCACACCCACACCCACACCTGCACCCCCATCCGAGAGACGAGGGACATTGGCAAGAACATCGAAGGGCCTGGAAGTCGAGGGCACCGTCGTCGAGTGCCTGCGCAACGCCACCTTCAAGGTGGAGCTCCAGAACGGGCATCACGTGCTCGCGCACATCAGCGGGAAGATCCGGAAGAACTACATCAGGATCCTCCCGTTCGACCGGGTGCTCGTGGAGGTCAGCACGTATGACCTGACCCGCGGTCGGATCATGTACCGCTACCGGACCTGACCGACGGCGGAGGTGCGCCCGGGACTCCCCGGGCGCACCTCCGGCCGGCGCCGCACGATCCGTCAGCATTGCACCCCAACTCGCTCTGGATGACCGAAAGTTGACGACCCGGGCGCTGGCTGAAGAGGGGGTGCCATGGCTCTTGTCGTGCCGTCGGGGTTCGCGAATGATGCTTGCGGCGCGCCCGCCGGAGGACCGGCCGGGCTCCGCGCCACACCGAACCCCGACCAGCCGGAGGCTGCTTTGCGGACGAGTCATCACATCCGGAGGACTTCGGTCGCCGTCGGCGCCGCCCTCGCCCTGGTCGTCGCCGTACCGCAGGTGGCCTTCGCGGCTCCGCCCCCGGCCCTGCCCGTGAACGCCGAGGCCGTCGAGCTGACCTTCCAGCCGGCGTACGACTACGACACGGACGGCTGCTACCCGACGCCCGCCATAGGCCCGACCGGGGTCCTGAACGGCGGCCTGAACCCGACCGGCGCGCTCAACGGGAACTGCCACGACGCCTCGGACCTGGCCAACACCAACGGCTATTCCCGTGCCACCTGCAACAACGGCTGGTGTGCCGTGGTGTACGCACTGTACTTCGAGAAGGACCAGGCCATCCCCGGCATCAGCCTCGGCGGCCACCGCCACGACTGGGAGCACGTGGTGGTGTGGATCCAGGGCAACGAGGCGAAGTACGTCTCCACCTCCGCCCACGGCGACTTCAGCATCCACAGCCGTGACCAGATCCGCTGGGACGGCACCCACCCCAAGATCGTCTACCACAAGGACGGCGCCGGCACGCACTGCTTCCGTCCGGCCAACACCAATGACGAGCCGCCCGAGAACCACCGCGGCACCTGGCAGTTCCCGGCGCTCGTCGGCTGGTCGGGCTACCCCGCGACGCTCAGGGACAAGCTCAGCCAGGCGGACTTCGGCAGCGCGCACTTCGGCCTGAAGGACGGCTCCTTCGCCTCCCACCTGGCGAAGGCCAAGCCCGCGGACATCCCCTTCGACCCGAACCGGTAGCGGTCAGCGGGGCGGGAAGTCGTCCCGGTCCAGGGCGTAGACGGTGCAGGGGCGGTCCAGCACGGTGTCCTCGCGCAGGCGCGTGAAGCCGAGGCGCGAGGCCACCGCGGTGGAGGCGGTGTTGCCGTGGTGGATCATGGCGGTGATCCGCCGGAGCCGCAGCGTCCCGAAGCCCCACGCGAGCACCGCCTCGGCCGCTTCGGTGGCGTAGCCGCGCCCCCAGTGGGCGCGGGCGAAGGTCCAGCCGATCTCGGTCTCGTCGAACTGTTCCCACCAGTTGAGGCCGCTGCGTCCGATCAACTCGCCGGTGCCGCGCAGTTCGACGGCGCACAGGCCGTGACCGCGCCGGTCCCACTGGTCCTGGATCGCGCGCAGGCGGGCGGTGGCCTGCTCCCGGGTGTAGCCGCCGACGAACCGGTTGACCTCCTCGTCGGCGTGGAGGTCAACCCACCAGTCGGTGTCGGCTTCGGTGAGCGGGCGCAGTCGGAGGCGTTCGGTGGTGATCACTTTCGTACGGTCCTTCATGTCGACGGGACGGCCGGACGGTCGGAGTCCGGACAGTTCGGTTGTAACAGGAATGGTTACGACAACGGCCGAAAAGGAGGCCGGTCCCGGTGGACCGGCCGGATCGGATCACGGGTCGCTCAGGCTCCGGGAACCGCCGCTCTTGCCACGTCGGCGACGGTGACGGCCGCCAGTTCGGCCCTCATCGCCTCCTCCGCGCGGTCGTAGACCCCGCGCAGCACGGCCGGGATGCCCCGCGCGACGGGGCATGCCGGGTTGGGCGGCGAGGAGTGCAGCGGGATCAGCGGCTCCGGTTCGACGGCGAGGTGGACGTCCCTCAGCGTGATCGATTCCGGAGCGCGCGCCAGCCGCCAGCCCGCGCCCTGCCCGCGCTGCGACTCCACCAGCCCGGCGTCACGCAGGCTCCCGAGGGTGCGGCGGATGACCACGGGGTTGGTGTTGACGCTGGAGGCGATCTGCTCGGACGTCACGATGCCGTCGGGCCGCTGGGGGCAGACCCGCGCCATCCAGGTCAGCGTGTGCGTGGCCACGGTCATCCGGCTGCTCGCACTCATGGAACCTCCCGCCCGAACGCCTCCGACCCCTGTCGTAACCAATACTGTTACGACAGGGGGCCGTGTGTCCAGCCGCCGTCGGTCAGCCGAGGCTCTGGTGGTCCACGAGGTCGCAGTCGGTGTAGGCGGTGGGCCTCGTCATCAGCGCCGAGAGCGCCTGGGCCAGCTCGTTGGTCTCGGGCGCGGCACTGTTGGCCATGGCCGCGTCATGGGATGCGAACTCCACCACGGCGAGGTAGCGGTTGGGGTTGGCGCGGTCCTTGAGCAGGGTGCGGGCGACCGGGGTGCCGTTGCGCCCCTGCGAGCGGGCCTGCTCCTCGTAGGCACGCAGCAGGTCGCGCACCTCGTCGATGCGTTCCGTCTCGAAGTCGATGATCTGCGCGAACTTCATGATTCCGGCTCCTCCGTGGTGCGGGGCCGCGCCCTTGGCGGGCGGGCCTGCGCACAGCAAACACCCTCACGGGCGGCGCGCCCGGGCCACACGCTCGGCGGCGCGGCGATTCCACGGGATCGGGCTCGGGGAGGGGATCAGTTCCCCGTCGGGGCCGGCTTCGGAGGGTTGAGGACGCCTTCCGGGGGACCCAGGGTGACGGGGGCGGCGGCGGGCTTGAAGGTGTGCATGACCCGCACCTGGACGCCGGTGCCGCTGATGTGCACGAGCTTCATGGTCGCCTCGTACCAGGTGATCCGCTTCTGCTCGTCCAGACGCAGGTCCACGATGACCTCCTCCGGGCGGTGGTCCGGGAAGGTGCTGGTCAGGATGTCGTAGCTGGCTTGGGGCATGCTCAGGTGGCTCGTGGAGAGGTGCAGTTCGCGCCCGTCGGGCCCGGAGCGGGTCAGGTCGTCCGGGCCTCCGGGGGTGAAGGCCGCCAGCAGCCGTGCGGTCATCAGGGGGTTCGCGGCGCGCGCCCGCTCGGCCACGACGTTCCACTCGTCGCCCTTCCTCGCGAGCTGCCCCTGCGACCGGGCCACCCAGGCCGGCTTTCCCGTCCGGTCGTCGACGGCCTTCCAGTACCGGACGTACGTCTGCCCGCCCGCGTACCGGGCGGCGTCGGTGTGCCCGTCCTCCGTGAACTCCATGTCGTACGAGCCGCCCACGGCGGCCTCCGCCCGGTCCCCCCGGTACCGGCCGGTGCCGGGTATCGGGCTCGGGGAGCCGCCGAGGAGGTCCTTCGGCGGGGTCAGCAGCACCTCGGATTCCAGGCCCGGGGAATCCAGCAGGGCCTGGCCCGCGGCGCGCACGGTGTCCATGTCCTTGACCTCCTGCGTGGTCAGGCAGGCCTTGACGCCCTTGGGCATCTTGCAGGTGGACTCGCCGGAGCAGGCGGTCAGCGTGGCGAGCGTCAGGACGGCCGCCGCCGCGCACACCGAACGCCGGAAGGAGGCAGCAGACATGTGTGTGTTCGGTCCCCGTGTGTGGTCGATACGGGGGACGGTGAAGCAGCCCGGTCCCCCGGCCGGGCCCCGCCAGGCTACCCGACCGGCCATCCGGCGCCGGCCGGGGCGTCGGGGCGCAGCGGCGCCGACACGCCCCGCCGGATGCGGCGGATCGCCGGGCCGGTGGACGAGGATCACACCGCGGTCACCGCCCCTCCCCATCCCGCCGGAGTCACCATGGCCCCCACCTGGGACCCACGTCGCCCCCGCCGTTCCGGAGCGTCGATCCTGCCGGTCCTGCTCCCCATCGCGGTCCTGATCGTGGTGGCGGTGGGGGTGGGGTCGTGGCTGCAGTTCAGCGAACGGCAGGCGCTCGACACGGTCCACACCGTCGGATCGGCGGCCGTCGACCGGGTGGACGTGGAGGCCACCGTGCAACGCGTGGACGCCTCCTCCCGGGAGCTGGTCCTGCGGGTCCGGGTCACCCCGCGCGGGCGCCTGGGCGAGGAGGACGGGACCGCGCCGGTGGCCGATCTCAGCCTCCAGACCTCCGCGGCGACCCTCGGCGACCTGGCGTTCAAGGCGCACGAGCGGATCCCTACCAGGGACGTGCAGGTCGCGATCGGCGACGGGTCGATCAGCGACTACCCGTTCGACACGTACCGGACCGACGTCGAGTTCTGGGCACAGCTGGGCGGCAGGCAGGTGCCGGTGCGGATGCTGTTCTCCGACAACGACCCGCTCTTCTCGGTGTCCGTGACGCCCTCGGACGTCCGGCAGGAGGCCGTCCTGGGGGTGGAACTGGTCCGGTCGGGCAGCCTGCTCGTCTTCGCGGTCTTCATGATGGGCGTGATGTGGGCGCTGGCGGCGTCCGTGCTCATCGGGGCCTGGTACCTGACGACCCGCGGCGAGGGCCTGGTCTGGCCCGCCCTCGCCTGGATGGCCGCCACCCTGTTCGCCCTCGCGGCGTTCCGCAACACCGCGCCCGGCACGCCCCCCATCGGCTGCGTGCTGGACTGGTTCGCCTTCCTGTGGGCCGAGACCGTCATCGCCCTCTGCCTGCTCGCCGTGGTCATCACCGGCGTCCGCGCCGCACTCCGCCCGGACGACACCGCGTAGGCGGAACGACGCACGACCGACGCGTTTTGCGCCCGCCCCGCACCCGGTCCAGGCTCGGAGGGTGCGGGGCCGAGGGAAGGAGCAGTCCATGGCGGGTGACGAGCGGGGACGAGCCGCGCCGGGGGGCCTGTGCCTGGTCACCGGCGCCACCGGCTACATCGGCGGCCGCCTGGTGCCCGAGCTCCTCGACGCCGGCTACCGGGTCCGGGCGCTGGCCCGCTCCCCGGAGCGGCTGCGCGACCACCCCTGGGCCGGCCGCGCCGAGGTGGTGCGCGGGGACGTCACCGATGCGGACTCGCTGGACGCGGCCCTGCGCGGGGTGGACGTGGCCTACTACCTGGTGCACGGCCTCGGCGCGGGTCCCGGCTTCGAGGAGCGCGACCGGGCCGCGGCCCGCCTCTTCGCCGAGCGGGCCCGGCTGGCCGGCGTGCGGCGCATCGTCTACCTCGGCGGGCTCACCCCGGCGGGCCTGCCCCCCGAACGGCTCTCGCCGCACCTGCGTTCCCGGGACGAGGTGGGCCGCATCCTGCTGGCCTCCGGCGTGCCCTGCACCGTGCTGCGGGCGGCGGTGGTGATCGGCTCCGGCTCGGCCTCCTTCGAGATGCTGCGCTACCTGACGGAACGGCTGCCCGTCATGATCACGCCGAGCTGGGTGGGCACCCGGGTGCAGCCCATCGCCGTCCGCGACGTCCTCCGCTACCTCGTCGGCAGCGCGGGCATGCCCCACGCGGTCAGCCGTACCTTCGACATCGGCGGGCCGGACGTCCTCACGTACGAGGAGATGATGCACCGCTACGCCGCGGTCGCCGAGCTTCCGCACCGGCGCATCCTGCGCGTGCCCATGCTCAGCCCGGGGCTCTCCAGCCTCTGGATCGGCCTGGTCACCCCGGTGCCCCGGGCGCTGGCCCGGCCGCTCGCCGAGTCCCTGCGCCACGAGGTGGTGTGCGCGGAGCACGACATCGCCCGCTGGGTGCCCGACCCGCCCGGCGCGCCGCTGGCCTTCGACCGGGCGCTGGCCTTGGCCCTGCAGCGGGTCCGCGAGGCCCAGGTGAGCACCCGGTGGTCCTCCGCCTCCCTGCCCGGCGCCCCCAGCGACCCGCTGCCCACCGACCCCGACTGGGCGGGCGGCAGCCTCTACACCGACCACCGCAGCACCGCGGTGGCGGCCCCGCCGGCTGCGCTGTGGCGGGTGGTGGAAGGCATCGGCGGCGAGCACGGCTGGTACTCCTTCCCGCTGGCGTGGGCCGTCCGGGGCTGGCTGGACCGGCTGGCGGGCGGCGCCGGCATCCGCCGCGGCCGCCGCGACGCCGGCCGGCTGCGGGTGGGCGACGCGCTCGACTTCTGGCGGGTCGAGGAGATCGAGCCGGGCCGGCTGCTGCGGCTGCGCGCCGAGATGCGGGTGCCGGGCCTGGCCTGGCTGGAGATGTACGCCGAACCCGACCCGGCGCACGAGGGCCGGTCGCGCTACCGGCAGCGCGCCCTCTTCCACCCGCGCGGCCTGCTCGGCCACCTGTACTGGTGGGCCGTGAGCCCCTTCCACGCGGCCGTGTTCGGCGGCATGGCCCGCAACATCGCCCACGCCGCCGAGCAGGCCCCGGCCTTCCCCGGGGCGCCGGCCGGCGGCCCGAAGGACGGTCCAGCCGGCTCGAAGGACGGTCTAGCCGGCCCGTAGCGCGGCCAGCCGCTGTTCGAACGGCACCACCGTGAAGCCGCCCTCCGGGTCCACCGACGTGATCGCCCCCGTCAGCGAACGGGGCGCGATCGCGGCACCGGTGTCGACGTCCGGGGCGCCGGCCCCGGCGGCGGGCGCCATGAAGCGCGCCAGCTCCGCGCCGGCCCGGGCGATCCGCCGCTCCAGCCCCTCCTCGCCCCAGTCCTCCGAGGCCGCGTACACGGCGGTCGGCAGGGCGAGGGCGCGCAGGTGGGTGAAGAGCGGGCGCAGGGCGTGCTCGGTGACCAGGGAGTGCCGGGCGGTACCGCCGGTCGCCCCGAGGAGCACCGGCTTCCCGGTCAGGGCGTCCTTGTCGATGAGGTCGAAGAACGACTTGAACAGGCCGCTGTAGGAGGCCGCGAACACCGGTGTCACGGCGATCAGGCCGTCCGCGGCGGCCACCGCGTCGAGTGCGGCGGCCAGCCGGGCGGGCGGGAACCCGGTGACGAAGTGCTGGGCGATCTCCGTCGCCAGGTCCCGCAGCTCGATCACCTCGGGTTCGCCCGCACCCGGACCAGCCGCCACGTGCCCGAGGGTCGCGGCCGCGAGACGGTCGGCGAGCAGCCGGGTCGAGGAGGGCGAGCTCAGCCCCGCCGCTACGACGACGAGCTTCATGCCCGCTCCTCCCGCGTCGTGGTGTCGCCGGCGGCGGCCACGCGGGCCCGGTGGGTCGGCGCGTCCGGCACGCCGGCCGGGCGCAGGTTCGCGAACTCCTTGCGCAGTACCGGCACGACCTCCTCGCCCAGCAGGTCGAGCTGCTCCAGGACGGTCTTCAGGGGCAGGCCCGCGTGGTCCAGCAGGAACAGCTGGCGCTGGTAGTCGCCGGCGTAGTCCCTGAAGGAGAGGGTCCGCTCGATGACCTGCTGCGGCGAGCCCACGGTCAGGGGCGTCTGGGAGGTGAACTCCTCCAGGGACGGTCCGTGGCCGTACACCGGCGCGTTGTCGAAGTACGGGCGGAACTCGCGTACCGCGTCCTGAGAGTTCCTGCGCATGAACACCTGGCCGCCGAGTCCGACGATGGCCTGTTCGGGGGTGCCGTGCCCGTAGTGGGCGTAGCGCTCGCGGTACAGGTTCACCATCTGCCTGGTGTGGGAGGCCGGCCAGAAGATGTTGTTGTGGAAGAAGCCGTCGCCGTAGTAGGCGGCCTGCTCGGCGATCTCCGGCGAGCGGATGGAGCCGTGCCACACGAAGGGCGCGACGCCGTCGAGCGGGCGCGGGGTCGAGGTGAAGGACTGGAGGGGCGTACGGAACTTGCCCTTCCAGGTGACCACGTCCTCGTCCCACAGGCGGCGCAGCAGCGCGTAGTTCTCGATGGCGAGGTCGATGCCGTCGCGGATGTCCTTGCCGAACCAGGGGTAGACCGGTCCGGTGTTGCCCCGGCCCGTCATCAGGTCCACGCGGCCGTCCGCGACGTGCTGGAGCATCGCGAAGTCCTCGGCGATCTTCACCGGGTCGTTCGTGGTGATCAGGGTCGTCGACGTGGAGAGGATCAGGTTCTCGGTGCGCGCGGCGATGTAGCCGAGCATCGTCGTCGGCGAGGAGGGGACGAACGGCGGGTTGTGGTGCTCGCCGGTGGCGAAGACGTCGAGGCCGACCTCCTCCGCCTTCTGCGCGATCGCGAGCATGGCCTTGATCCGCTCGTGCTCGCCGGGCGCGCGTCCGGTCGTCGGATCGGGCGTGACGTCGCCGACGGTGAAGATCCCGAACTGCATGGCTCCCCTTCCAAGATCGTTTACGATTCAACCATACCTGGAACGGAAGGCGCCGCCGCCGTATTCCCCGCGGCGCCGGCCGCCTGCCGCCCGCCCGGGCACCGGACGGAGGGCAGTGGCTCCGGCGGACGGGTCAGCGGTTGTCGTGCAGCTCCTGGTGCATCTGCGGCTGGTCGTCCTCGTTGTGCGTGAGGGCGAACTTCTGGATCTCGTTGAAGCCCTTGGAGGCGACGCCGACGATCTCCTTGTACGGGTTGACGCCGGTGGCCTTCTTCGCTCCCCCGCCCAGCAGCCCGCCGCCGATGCCGCTGATCGCGTCATGGCCGGCCGCGAGGGGCTTGGCGGCCGCGTCGAGGACGCTCTTGGGCAGCCCCGCCATGTCGGCGTACTTGTCGGACAGCGCGTGGCGGACCATCGCGACGAACGCGTCGTGGGTGGGGCCCGGGTAGAACTTCCGGTAGAAGTCGACGGCCTGCTTGGTCATGAAGACGCCGTCGTCGGTCTTCTTCCACTCCTTGTCGCGCTCCTGGTTCCACAGGGCCCCGCCCAGGTCCGGGTCCTTGGGCAGCAGCCACTTGTCGGGGGTGCCGAGGTAGTGGTTGACGTAGTGCCAGGCGCACATGAAGCCCTTGGCGTCGTCCTCGGAGACGTCGATGCCCAGGCGGTCCATGGCCTGGAGGATCTGGGCGGAGAAGACGCAGGCGGCGCCGACGGTGTACTTCTGCGAGACCGGCTCGCCCCACTTGGCGTAGTCCCACTCGCCGCCCTTCTTGTGCAGCTGCCGCACCGAGGCGTGCACGAGGCGGACCTTGGTGACGTTGGCGGCCAGGGTGCCGTCCCGCATGGCGTTCTTGTTGCCCATGTCGATGAACAGCCGGGAGGACTGCGAAAGGCGCCGGCCGGGCCCCTGGACACCGCCGAGCCTGCCGGTGGAGCGGAGGGTGAACGCCCCGGTCGGGGAGAGGTACGTGCCGATCAGGCCGACGGTGCCCTGGAGCATGGACACCTCGCCGTGGTGGTGCGCGAAGAAGCTCTCCGCGGCCTTGGTGTCCGCCTCCGACCAGTCCGTCGGCGGGGCCGCCGCCTCCCGGAGGAACTCGGCCAGCCTGACGGGCAGGCTGGACGTGTCCATCCCGGGCTTGAGCGTTCCGATGGTGCGGAACAGCGCGTTGACCCCGTCGATCTCCTTGTTGTCGATCAGGTCCGACACCAGTTCGTCCGCCTTCGGATCGCCGACCTTGCTCGCCGCTTCCAGCTCGGCGGCGATCGTCGCGGTCGTCAGAGCCACGGTGAACCACTTCCTTCCGGGGATGGGGGCGGGCGCGTACCCGCCGGTCAGCGGCATGCTCCCGCGATCCGCGCCCGCCCCAGAACCCCTTGCCGGCGCCGGATCGTTTGGCCCTCACTCCAACGGCGGACCGCCCCGCGGCGACGGGAACCGGCCGAACGCGTCCGCGCGCGGGCGCATCGCCGGGCGGAGCGCCACCCTCCCCGCCCCGACATGAACACGCCCTATCGGGGCCCCAGCCGTGGCCACACCCCCGCCTCGACCGTCGCGGAGCCGAACGCCACCCCCTGGCCCCCCGGCCCGCCCCCGGACCCGGGCCCTGCCGCCGCCCGGGCGGCGGCAGGGCCCGGTGGCGGTCAGAAGCCGCAGGCCGCCCGCGCGTCCCGGAAGCGGTCGGGGTGCCGGCGCCGGTACTCGACCAGCGACTGCGCGACCGCGGCGCCTTCGCCCACGGCGGCGCCGACCCGCTTGACGGAGCCCGACCGGACGTCGCCCACGGCGAACACCCCGGGCACGCTGGTCTCCATCTGGAGCGCGTCCGGGCCCGCCCCGCGGCTGCCGGTCAGGACGTACCCGCGGTCGTCGAGCTTCAGCGTGCCGCCGAGCCACTCGGTCGACGGGCGGCCGCCGATCAGGACGTACAGGCAGTGTGCGCCGACGGTCCGCTCGCCACCGTCGCGCTCGCGCAGCCTGAGCCCGGTGAGGGTGTCCCCGCCGAGGCATTCGGCGACCTCGGTGCCCAGCAGGACCCGCAGGCCGGGGGTCCGCTCGATGCGCTGCACCAGGTAGCTCGACATGGACGCGCCGAGGTCGGTGCCGCGTACCAGCAGGGTGACGGAGCGGGCGTAGCGCGCGAAGTAGAGGGCGGCCTGTCCGGCGGAGTTGCCCGCGCCGACCATGTACACGTCCTCTCCGGCTGTCGAGGGGGCGTCGGAGAGGCAGGACCCGTAGTACACGCCGGAGTTGAGGAGCCGGTCGACGCCGGGGGCCGTCAGGCGGTTCCAGTCCACCCCGGTGGCGACCACCACGGCCGCCGCGGTCACCGAGGCCGTCTCCTCGGTGCCCGCCTTGACGAACTCGATGCTGTGGTCGCCGGTGCCCGTGGGGGCCACCCGGCTGGCCACCCGGGTGGGCTGCCACTCGACGCGGGCCCGGCGGGCCTGCTGGAGGGCGCGCTGGGCGAGGTCGCCGCCGGTCAGGCCCACGGGGAAGCCGAGGTAGTTCTCGATCCGCGAGGTCGATCCCGCCTGTCCGCCGGGGGCGTCGTCCTCGATCACGACCACGCTCATGCCCTCGGCGGCGGCGTACACCGCCGCGGACAGACCTCCGGGGCCGCCGCCGATCACGGCGACGTCGTAGTGGTCCTGGCCGGCCGGGCGGATGAGGCCGAGCCGTTCGGCCAGTTCGCTGATCGAGGGGTCCGCCATCTCGGTGCCGTCGCCGAGCCGGACGGTCACCGGGGCGTCCCGCGCGTCCTCCTCGGGCAGCCAGCGGAAGATCACGCCGCTGCGGCCGAGGAAGTCCCGTACCGCGTAGGCGGCGGGCGAGAAGCGGCTGCCGCGCACCTCGGCGGTCGGCAGGTCGCCCTGGAAGTCGGCGTTCCAGGTGCACAGAGAGTCGTCGAGCGCCTCCCGGAGGTGCTCGGCCGGGTGCTCCCCGCCCCGGAGCCCGCCCTCGTCGGCGCCGGGCGCGTCGCCGGAGCGCCGGGCCAGGGGCAGCCAGCGCACGCCGGGGTGCGCTGCACCGGGCTCGGGGGCCTCGTCGGCGAGCACGGCGGCGACGGGCACCTTCCGGTCGGCCAGCGAGTTCAGCGCCCGGACCACCTCCGCGGGTCCTCCGACCTGGAGCACGCGGAACGACGTCCGGTACCAGCTTTGCACCAGCTCGGCCGTCTCGTGCCGGCGGAGCGGATCGGAGTCGGACAGAACGATCACCGGCAGTGCGGCATCGGCCATCAAGGGGTCCTCCACAAAATATCGAAAGATCGGCTTCCGCTCCGGTCAACGAGCGGGGAGGCGATACGAATCGGCTGCGGAGGAGCCCTTGCGGGCGGCGGGGCGGCAGCGGGCGCGCGGGCGCCCGCCACCGCCCCGGGCGGCCTTCAGAGGCGGCCGAAGAACTGGTTCCCGAGGGCCGCGTGGTTCTCGCTCGTGTAGTACTCCTTCATCGCGGAGCTGATCTCCTCGCGGCTCAGCTGCCCGTCGCCGTCGACGTCCAGCCGGTCGAAGGCCTCGTCGAAGGTCTGGCGGGGCAGCTGGAACATGCCGTGGAGCAGGGAGGTGTACTCGTCGCGGCTGAGCATGCCGTCGCCGTCGCGGTCGCCGAGCTCGGTCCAGGCGTTGCTCATGTGCCGGATCCGCTCCCAGATCCGGTTCTGGTCGGTGACGATCCGCTTCCGGAACGCCGCCCGGAACTCCTGCCGGTCCACTCCCCCGTCGCCGTCGCGGTCCATCCGCTGGAAGACGGTGTCCCAGAGCTCCGCCAGCGAATCCCGGAGCCCGGCCACGTCGTCCGGGGTGAGGCCGAGCGACTCGGCCAGCCGGTCCGAGAGGCCGATGACGTCCGACTTGTCGAGCCGCCCGTCGCGGTCCGAGTCGAAGACGTCGAACGACCGGTCCAGCTTGATGTCCAGAACGCTCACGACACCATCCCCTTCACTCCAAGTAGCCGCTCCACCACGGTGCGGAGCGGAGCGGGCCCAGGAAACCACACGCCCGGGCCTCCCCGCAGCGAACGCCCGGGACCGCTGGGCGTTCCGGGTGACGGGAGACGGGAGCGGCCGGGTGCCCGACGGGGGTCCGACGGGGGGTCAGCGCGCTCCGGGCCCCGCACCCGGGACCCGACGGTGGCGCAGCCATGCCGTCAGGGCGGCCTGGAGCTCGGCGACTTCTCGGTGGGTGAGGTCCTCGCCCGACGGACCGGCGTGCAGGCGCACTCCCGCTCCCGTGACGCTCCAGCCCGCGCCGCGCCCCGGGCGGGAGGCGAGGGTCCGGCCTTCGGCGAGCGCGCCCAGCGCCTGCCGGACCGCCGGGGGGACGCCGGCCGGGCCGGGCGGGAGGGCGGCGGTGCGCGTCCGCGGGGTGAGGCCGATCGCGGCGTAGAAGGCGGTCAGGGCACCGTCGAGCGTTCCGGGGCCGGAGGGGGCGGCGCCGGTGAATTCGGCGATCAGCTCCGGATGCGCCCGGGGTGCGTGCTCGCCCCACGGGCGGGCGTGGAGGGGGCGTTCGTCGGTGTCGAGCCGGACGCAGACCGGCGGGATCAGCTCCCGGCCGTAGCCCTGGTCGACCAGCCCCGCGTACACCCGTTGCAGGGTGGCGGCCTGACGCGGCACCGGATGCGGATCCGGGGCGGGCGGGGCCTGCGGTCTGGCGGGGCGCGCCGCCAGCCCGAGGAGGCCGCTGCTGTGGTGCAGGACGCCCGCCTGGGTGAGCACCACCGTGGCCTGCCGGCCCTTCCTGTCCCAGCCGAGCCGGAACCCCACCACCGTGGTCCCCATCCGCCCGCTCCTCCCCCGGCCGCCACCGCGCGGGCCCGGCCGTCCAGAGCACGTTAGCCAGAGCCGTGCGCGCCGGGGCGGGCATGCCCGAGGTCCGCCCCCGGCCGGGCCGAGTGTGCTAGGAGGAACCCGACGGATCGTCACACCGCAGATCAAAAGCTCGACTTGTGGCCAACTGGCCTGCGACGATGCCGTCATGACGCAGATCATCAAGGGGGGCAATCTGCCCATGTCCGGCGAGCCCATGCGGGTCGCCGTGGTCCGTCGCGCGGCCGGGCCGGGTGTGCCCGAGATCGACCCGGCGGCACTGCTGCTCGACGACAGCGGAAAGGTGAGGGGCCGCAGCGACCTGATCTTCTACAACCAGCGCTCGCACGCGACCAGCGCCGTGGAGCTCCTGGGCAACGCCCGGAGCGAGGACGGGCGGATGGCGGACTGGCTGGAGATCGACCCGGGCCGGGTCGAGGCGGAGGTGGAGCGCATCGTCATCGCGGCCTCCTCCGAGGGTGCGACCTTCGGTGAGATACCGGGGCTGTACCTGGAGGCGGTCAGCGCGGTGACGGGACGGAGGCTGGTGGTGTACTCGGTCGACGACGACGCGGCGACCGAAACGGCTTACGTGCTGGGTGAGTTCTACCGCCGCGACGGGGGCTGGAAGTTCCGCGCGGTCGGGCAGGGCTACGACTCCGGGCTTCCGGGGCTGGCCGAGGACTACGGGTTCACGGTGGAGGACGAGGCGGAGGCCGAGGCGGAGGAGCCGGATGCCGGTCCGCCGCCCGCACCCGCGCTGCCCGAGGCTCCGCCGCCCGCCCCGCCGCTCCCGGCGACAGCGGCTCCGGCGGGGGCGGTTGCGGCTCCTGCGGTGTCCGTCCCGGCCGAGGGCGGGGCTGCGGCCGCCACGGCCTCCTCCGGCGTACCCGCCGGCGTCCCCGTCTCCAAGTCCGGTGCCCCGCTGCTCGGCACCATCACCCGGCGGATCAACAGCCTCCCGACCGACTTCGGTCCGGACTTCCCCGTCTTCACCCAGGAGGGCAGGGGGGAGGAGGTCGTCCGGGTGGAGGCGGCCACGGCGGCCGGCTTCGCGGTGGTCGACCTGGTCCGCCTGGGGGACGGCTTCGTGGAGGTCCACGCGTTGAACCACCGCAACCGCGAGAAGACCCCCTCCGCCCTCAGCGGCTGGAACGAGGACTTCACCGGGCGCGGGATCGTGGACCACGAGGGGAACGGACCGCTGCGGCTGCGCGTGAAGGCGCGGGGCGAGTGGAAGATCACCGTCAGCCCGGTCTCGGTGCTGCGGGACGCCTCCGAGCGCGTCGAGGGCGTCGGTTCCGACGTCCTGGCCTACTCGGGGCCCGCCGTCGACCTCGCCGTCAGGTACCGCAACAGCAAGGACGACGCCTGGTTCGAGCTGGAGTCCCTCCGGCGCAGCGCCTCGCGCCGCACCCTGCACAGCGGTGACAGGTGGCCGGGGCGGAGCACGGTGGCGCTGACGCGCGGGGCGCGGCTGCTGATCGTCCGGTACGACAGCGCCTGGTCCCTCACCCCCCGCAAGGTCACCCCGCACCCCAACCGGCGGGAGGGCGAGGTCCCGCCCTTCTGGCGGCGCCTGCGCTGACCCGCACGCCCTGCGGGGTCCTCAGCGCGCGCCCACCGCCGTGACGAGCTCCTCCGGCAGGCCCAGCAGGCGCAGGGCGTCCGGTACGGAGGGGCCCAGGGCGGACACCGCCGCGGCCACGCTGTCGTAGTAGGTCCGGGCCGCGGCGCTGTCGCCGCGGGCCTCGGCGGTCCGGCCGAGGCCGCCGAGGCAGCGCAGCCGGTTGCCGAGGCTCTTGACCCAGTGGGGGTCGATCCGGTCGAGGGCGTCCGCGTAGAGCCGCTCCGCCTCCTGCGGACGTCCCTCCAGCAGGGCGATGTCGCCGAGGCCGCGCAGGGCGGCGGCGAGGGCCGCGGGGCCGCCGTTGCCGCGGGCCAGGGCGGCGGCCCGGGCGTAGTCCTCGCGGGCCGCGGCGGGGTCGTGGGGCAGGTGGTGGTCGCCGCGGTTGACCAGGAGGTCGGCGGAGTCCTCCACGGCGCCGAGTTCCGCGGTGAGCGCGAGGGCGCGGTCGGTCAGCCCGATGGCCCGTACGCGGTCGGCGCGGGCGGCGGCGAGGCCCGCGAGGGCGTCGAGGGCCAGCGCGGTGCCCCAGCGGTCGCCGAGCTCGCGGAACCGGCCGGCGGCCGCGTCGAAGGCCCGTTCGGCGCCGTCGGTGTCGCCCTCGCCGAGGGTCGCGTACCCGGACACGTACCGGGCCGCCGCGCGCGCCCACGGGTCGGGGCAGTCGTGCTGGGAGGAGACGAGCGCGAACGCGTCCCGGGCGTGCCGGGTGTCCGGTCCGTCGGTCTCCCCGGCGGTCCGCATCATCCACAGGAAGGGGACCACCGGGTAGCGGCCCGGGCGGTCTCCCGGCCAGGCGGCGGCCAGTGCCCGGAGGGCCGCCGTGCGGTGGCGCTGCCAGAGGGGCCGGCCCGCCGCGGTGGATGCGGCGAGCAGGACGCAGGCGGCGTACTCCTCGCCGAGGTCCTCCCCCACGACGCGGGCGGGTCCGTCGCCGTCCGCCGCGAGCAGGGCGAGCGCGTGCGGGGCCGCGGCGGCGGACGCGCCGCGGATCCACAGCGACGTCGAGGCGGCGGCGAGCAGTTCCAGGGCGGTGCGGGTCTCGCGCGCGCCGACCGCCCAGCGCAGCGCCGTCAGCAGGTTGTCGTGCTCGGCCGCGAGGCGGGGCAGCCATTCCAGCTGCTCGGCCCGCAGCAGGTGCGGGCCGGCGCGGCGGTGCAGCTCCAGCAGGTGCCGGGCGTGGCCGCGGCGGGTGGCCTCGCCCTCGCCCGCCTCCTCCAGACGTTCGGTGCCGTACGCGCGGATCGTCTCCAGCATCCGGTAGCGTCCGGCGCCCACGGCCTCCACGAGGGACTTGTCGGCCAGCGAGTCCAGGGTGTCGGCGTCCGTGCCGCACACCTCCAGCGCGCTGTTCCCTCCGGCGCCGCCCGCGAAGACGGTGAAGCGGCGGGCGGCGCGCTGTTCGGCTTCCGACAGCAGCTCCCAGCTCCACGCCACCACCGAGCGCATCGTGCGGTGCCGTTCGGCGGAGGTGCGGCTGCCGCGGGCGGTGATGCCGAGGAGGTCGTCCAGCCGGCCGGCGAGGTCGTCCGGTTCCAGGGTGCGCAGGCGGGCCGCCGCGAGTTCGATGGCCAGGGGCAGGCCGTCGAGGGCGGCGCAGATCCGGCGTACGAGCTCGGGGTCGCCGGTGGGGCCCCGGCGTACGGCGCGTGCCCGGTCGGTGAACAGCCGTACCGCGGACGCCTCGTCCAGCGGTCTGACCTGCTGGACGTGTTCGCCGATGACCCCGAGGGGTTCGCGGCTCGTGGCCAGCACCCGCAGCCGGGGGCAGGCCGCGAGCAGGCGGGCCGCCAGGGCGGCGGCCTCGTCGACGACGTGCTCGCAGTTGTCCAGGACGAGCAGGAGCGGCCGGTCGGAGAGGGCCGCGGTCAAGCGGTCGAGCGCCGTGCGCGGCGGGCCGTCCCCCATCTGGAGGCCGTTCTCGCGGAGGCCGAGGGCGGCCAGCACGCTCCGGGCGGCCTGCCCCGGCCGGGCGTCCGTCGAGGGCGGTGCGGGCGGGCCGCCGTCCCGGAGCGCCGCCAGTTCGACGAAGCAGACGTCGGCCGCGGCGGTGGTGCCCGCGACCTCCACCGCCAGGCGGGTCTTGCCGACACCGCCGGGACCGGCCAGGGTGACCAGCCGGGACTCCCGCAACAGGGCGACGGCCTCGGCCGCTTCCTCCTCGCGGCCCACGAAGGAGGTCAGCTGGGCGGGCGGTGCGGCAGCGGTGGGGGCGGGGGCGGTGTCGAGCAACTCGGCGTGCAGTGAGGCGAGTTCGGCGCAGGGGTCGGCGCCCAGCTCCTCGGACAGGTGCCGCCTGGTCTGCTCGAACACCACGAGGGCCTCGGCCGGCCGGCCCTGGGCGGACAGTGCGCGCATCAGCAGCCCGGACGGCCGTTCCCGCAGCGGGTGGCGGCCGACGAGCTCGCGCAACTCGGCTACGGCCCCGTGGTGTTCGCCGAGCCGCAGCTCGGCTTCGATCCGGTCCTCCAGGGCGGAGAGGCGGGCCTCCTCCAGCCGCGCCGCCGCGGCCCGGGCCGTTTCGCTTCCGTCGAGCCCGGCCAGGGCGGGGCCGCGCCACAGCTCCAGCGCCCGGCGCAGTACGGCTGCGGCCCGTGCGGGGTCGCCGTCCGCCAGCGCGGCGCGCCCTTCGGCGGCCAGCGCTTCGAACCGGGCCGCGTCCACCGCCTCTTCCGGCACCGTGATGCGGTAGCCCGTGCCGACCCGCTCGATGGGGGCCGCCCGCCCCAGGACGGTGCGCAGCCGGGAGACCTGCGACTGGAGGGCGTGCGCGGAGACGGCTCCGCCCGGTTCGATCTCCTCGGCCAGCCGCTCGGCCGGGACGACACCGCCCGGGCTGATCAGCAGCAGCGCGAGCAGGGCGCGTCGGGCGGGGCCGCCGAGCGGTACCTCGGTCCCGTCGTCGCGCCGTGCCTGGGTCTCACCGAGGATGCCGAACCACATGCCGGCGATTATCCCCCGGGCGGGGCGGGGGAGTTCAGCCGGTGGGGGCGAGGGGGCCGAGCCAGGTGCCGCCCGACACGTCGATGGTCTGGCCGGTGACCCAGCGTCCCTGGGGGCCGGCCAGGAAGCCCACCACGTCGGCGACGTCCTCCGGCTCGCCGATCCGTCCGAGCGCGGTGATCGCCTCCAGGCCCGCGACCACCTCCGGTATCGCGGTGTAGCCGACGGTCAGGTCGGTGCGTACGGCCCCGGGCGCGACCGTGTTCACGGTGATGCCCCGGGGGCCCAGCTCGTTGGCGAGGGAGGGGGCCATGGCCTCCAGGGCCGCCTTGCTGACGGTGTAGCCGATCTGGGTGGAGACCGCGAAGCGGCTGGCCGTCGACCCCATGTTGATGACGCGGCCGCCGTCGGTGAGCAGTGGCAGGGCACGCTGGACGACGAAGAAGGGGGTGCTCACGTTGACGGCCATCAGGGTGGCGAACTCCTCCTCGGTGACCTGCCCGATCGAGTTGCCGGAGATGATGCCGGCGTTGTTGACGAGGATGTCGAGGCCCTTGGCGCCGTACTCCGCCAGCCCCCGGGCCAGCCCCTCGAACAGCCGGTCCACGGCGCCGGCCTCGCCGAACCGGGCCCGGACGGCGAAGGCGCGGCCGCCGGCCTCCTCGATCCGCGCCACGGTCTCCCGGGCGGCGGTCCCGTTCGTTCCGTAGTGCACCGCCACCAGCGCTCCCTCGGCGGCCAGCCGCAGCGCGACGGCCCGTCCGATGCCGCGCGACCCGCCGGTCACCAGTGCGGTCTTGCCGGTCAGCTGCTCGCCCATGTCCGTGCTCCCCTGTCGTGCGTCCGCCCGGTGCCCCTCGGCGGGCCCGGTGACGTCACTCTCGGGGGGAGCGCTCACCGGCGGCTCACCGCGCGCTCACCGGCCGGGGGTTGTGCGTCCGGCCATCTTGGAGTTGCGGTAGGAGTAGCCGAAGTAGACGGCCAGGCCGATGAGGAACCAGACCACGAAGCGCAGCCACGTCTCCACGCGGAGGTAGGTGATGAGCCAGATCGACGCGACGACCCCGACGGCGGGGGTGAAGGGCATCAGCGGGGTGCGGAAGGTACGGGGCAGGTCGGGGCGCTTGTAGCGGAGCACGATGACCGAGGTGCACACGACGGCGAAGGCGAGCAGGATGCCGATGTTGGTGAGCTCCGCCGCCTCGCCGATCGGCACGAAGCCCGCGATGGCGGCCGAGGCCACGCCGACGATCCAGGTGACGCGGGTGGGGACGTGCCGGGTGGGGTGGGTCTTGGCGAACCAGCCGGGCAGCAGTCCGTCACGGCTCATGGAGAACCACACACGGGTCACGCCGAGCATGAAGGTGAACATGACGGTGAGGATGCCGATGATCGCCCCGACCGCGATGATGTCGGCGACGACGGGCAGCCCGGCCGCCTTGAAGGCGCTGGAGAAGCCGCTCTCCGGATCGATCTCGGTGTACTTCTGCATGCCCGTCAGGACCAGGCAGGCGAGGACGTACAGCACCATGGCGATGGCGAGGGAGTAGAGGATCGCGCGGGGCATGTGCCGCTGCGCGTCCTTGGACTCCTCCGCCGCCGTGCTCATGGCGTCGTAGCCGAAGACCGCGAAGAAGACGGTGGCGGCGCCGGTGAAGGCCCCGCCCACGCCGAAGGGGAAGAACGGCGTGTAGTTGTCGGACTTGACGTGGAAGAAGCCGACGACGACCACCAGCAGGACGACCAGCACCTTGAGGACGACCACGACCGTCTCGAAGCGGGCGGCGTTCTTGATGCCGAGGGTGAGCAGGTAGGCCGTGAACAGGCACAGGACGGCCGCGATGAGGTCGAAGCGGTGTCCTTCGCCGGTGCCGGGGGCGCCGAGCATCCAGGTGGGGAGGGAGGCGCCGGTCTCCTCCAGGAGGAAGTTGAAGTAGCCGGAGATGCCGATGGCGACGACCGCGACGATGGCCGTGTACTCCAGCAGGAGGTCCCAGCCGATGAACCAGCCGGCAAGCTCGCCGAGGACGGCGTACCCGTAGGTGTAGGCGGAGCCGGCCTTCGGGATCAGGCCGGCGAACTCGGCGTAGGAGAACGCGGCCGCGGCGCTGGCCACGCCGGCGATGAGGAAGGAGAGCAGCACCGCCGGTCCCGCGACGCCGTTGGCGACGGTCCCGGCAAGGGTGAAGATGCCGGCGCCGATGATGCCGCCGACGCCGATGGCGGTGAGCTGCCAGAGGCCGAGGGTGCGGACGAGCTGTTCGCTGGGCGCACCTTCGGGCTCTTCGATGTGCTCGATCGGCTTGCGGCGCAGTACGCCCTGCACTGACCACAGGCTGGCCATGCTCCGATCCTTTCGGCCGGGGGTGACGGGCGCACATCATCTCGGAAGGACCGACCTTGCGGAACTAGGCGCTCCGGTGGCGTGGGGCCGGCTGGCTCGAACCCGTGGCCGCTCCCTCGGACGGCCGGGGTGTCCGTCAGTTCCAGATCCGCAGTTTCTCCGGGTTGCGCACCGCCCAGATGCGGGTGATCCGGTCGCCCGTCAGGTCGAACGCGGCCACCGTGACGGTGGTGCCGCCGAACCGGGCCACCAGTCCGGGGGTGCCGTTGACCGACCGTTCCAGGAGGGTCATGCCGGGCGTGGACTTCCCGGCGGTCCCGGTGATGTAGTGGGCGATCCGCTCCGCGCCCACGACGGGGTGCAGCACGGCGCTGACCAGGCCGCCGCCGTCGGCGATCATCGCGGCGTCGGGGTCGAGGAGGCCGACGAGGGCCGCGACGTCCTTGGCCTCCCAGGCCCGCTTGAAGTCCCTGACGGCCCGGGCCCGGCCGGCGGGCGGGCCCGCGTGGGGGCGCCCGGTGCCGATGCGGCGGCGGGCCGATGACGCCAGTTGGCGGCAGGCCGCCGGGGAGCGGCCGACGATGTCGGCCACTTCGGCGAAGGGGTAGCGGAAGACGTCGTGGAGGATGAACGCGACCCTTTCCGCCGGGGTCATCGCTTCGAGCACGACGAGGAAGGCCATGTCGACCGACTCGTCGAGGGTGACCCGGTCGGCCGGGTCGGCGCCGGCGTCGCGGTGGGCGTCCATCCACTCCGTACGGTCGGGCAGCGGCTCCGGAACCCATTGGCCGACGTAGCTCTCGCGCCGGGCCCGGGCGGAGCCGAGCACGTCGAGGCAGACGCGGCTCGCCACGGTCGTCAGCCAGGCGCCGGGCGACTCGATGGCCTCCTGCTTCTGCCGCGGCATGGCGTACCAGCGGGTGTACGCCTCCTGTACGGCGTCCTCGGCCTCGGACAGGGAGCCGAGGAAGCGGTAGGCGAGGTTGGTCAGCCGGGTGCGCTCCCCCGTGATGTCACTCAGGCTCAGGTCTGTGGTCATGCCCTCGACGGCTCCCTCGTTCGACTTTCCGTTCGGAGGTCATCCTCGGCGAAACACCGAGGTGAGGGGCGGGTTGGTGCGTCACCTCACATCTGCGGCGGCTGCGTCGTCGTCATGACGAGACGGCGGGGCGATCCCGGAACACCGTCGGGAAACGGAGAGGGGCTCACCATGCCCGAGCAGACGTCGGCAGGGAAGTTCATGCGGATCGCGGCAGGCTTGCAGACCGCGGGCATCTTCTTCCAGGCGGTCACCGCGGGGATGCTGTTGTCGACGGAGTACGGGGAGGCGCTGCACGGGGCGGGGGCGCGGGGCATGTACGCCGCGTCGATGCTGTACGTACTGGCCGCCGTCCTGGGGTGGCGGCCCGGCGGCGGGTCGGTGAGACCGGTCCTGTACGCGGCCGGCATGCTGGCGCTGGCCTCGGTGCAGGTCGTCCTCGGCATCGCGCACGTGGCGTCCCTGCACGTCCCGCTGGGCGTGCTGATGTTCGGCCTGAGCGTCCTCCAGCTGGGACACGCGGTGCTGGGCGGCCGCCTCCGCGCTCCGGCGGCCGGAGCCGCCTGACCGCGGGGCGGCCGCCGCCCCGCGCGCTAGGACGCGGGGTGGGGTCCGGCGGTGGTCGTCCCGTCGCACATCGCTTCGCCGTACAGCTTGCGGAGGGCGTCGTCGATGGGGTGGGGCGGCCGGTCGCCGGTGGGGTCCGGTGCGCTCCAGCGCTGGAGGTTGACGGCCACGGACATCTGGCGCCTGCCGTCGGCGCGGGTCAGGGACATGGTTCCGGCTCCCCAGGCCGAGCCGTCGTGGCCCCAGAAGGTGCCGCAGCCCGGGACGGTGACCTTGTGGAGGCCCAGGCCGTACTGGACCGTCGTGCCGTCCAGCGCGCGGACCGGGACGGTGCGCTGCATCTGTTCCAGTGAGGAGCGGCTGACGATCCTGCCGTCGAGGAGCTCGGCGTAGAAGCGGTTGAGGTCCGCCATGGTCGACACCAGGGCGGCGCCCGTGCCGGCCCAGGACATGTCGTAGACGCTGTAGTCGCGCGGCGGGTCGAGCAGGCCGAACGCGGCCTCGTACATGCGGGGGTGGGGGCCTTCGATGTCCGGGCCGGAAGGGAACCCGGTGTTCCGCAGACCGGCGCGCCGGATGACGTTGCGGGTGATGTATTCCTCCGCGGGGGTGCCGGTGACCCGCTCCAGGAGCTCACCGAGCAGCAGGTAGTTGGTGTTGGAGTACACCCCCGTCGGGCCGCCGGGCTCGCCGGCGGGCGGTGCCGACAGGCCCAGTTCGATCAGTTCTGCCGGGCGGAAGCGCCGGAAGCGGTTGTCGTCGAGGCTGGCGGGCGAGCCGGCCTGGAGGGACGGGAAGGCGTAGGAGACGTAGTCGGGCAGGCCGCTGGTGTGGTTGAGGAGCATCCGCACGGTGATCTTCCTGCCGCGCTCTCCCGGCACCAGGTCGGGGAGGTGGTCGCCGATCGGCGCGTCGAGCCGGATCCGGCCCCGCTCGACCTGCTGCATGACGGCGGCGGCGGTGAAGGTCTTGGTGACGCTGCCGACGCGGTGGCGCATGTCCGGGGTGACGGGGCGTCCGGTCGTGACGTCGGCGACCCCGGAGGCGCCGCGCCAGGTCCGGCCGGCGACGCGTACCTCGCCGTGCACCCCGGGTATGCCCGCCCGGTGGACGGCGTCCATGGCCGCCCGCAGCTGCGCGGGGGTCGCGGGCGTGGTCCCGTGCGGGGCGGGCGTGGTCCCGTGCGGGGCGGGGGCCGCCACCGCGGGTACGGCGGTGGCAGCGGCGGTGGCGAGTGCGGCCGCGCCCGCGCACAGGGCGAGGCGGAGCTTCGGTCGGATCGGCATGGTGCTGTTCCTTTCGGGAGGCGGTGGGCGGTTCAGCCGCCGAGGGCGCGGCGCAGGACGGCGCCGAGTTCGGCGTTCTGGCGCTGGGAGACCTCGGCGGACAGGAGGGCCTGTGAACCGTGGAAGGCGCCGGGCCACTGGTGGATCTCGACCGGTACGCCCGCCCGGAGCAGGCGCAGCCCGTAGTCGAGGCCCTCGTCGCGGTTCGGGTCGAACTCCGCGGTGGAGATGTAGGCCGGGGGCAGGCCGGACAGGTCGGCCGCCCGGGCCGGTGCGGCGTACGGGGTCGCGGGCTGCCCGCCCAGGTAGTGCCGCCAGCCGGCGGTGGCCTTGTCGCGGTAGAACCAGGGCGTGTCGGTGAAGTTCCGGGCCGACCAGCTGTCCTGGCGGTCGTCCAGACCCGGCTGGTTGAGCAACTGGAAGCGGATCGCCGGTCCGTGGTGGTCACGGGCCCGCAGTGCGACCGCGGTCGCGAGGTTCGCGCCGGCGCTGTGGCCGCCGACCGCGATGCGGGCCGGGTCGATGCCGAGGCCTGCGGCGTTCCGCACGGTCCAGGCGAGGACGGCGTACGCGTCGTCCAGGGCGGCGGGGAAGGGGTGTTCGGGGGCGAGTCGGTAGTCCACCGAGATCACCACCGCTCCGGAGCCGGCGGCGATGCGGCTGGCCCAGGGGTGTTCCGTGTCGAGGTCGCCCATGGTGAATCCGCCGCCGTGCATCCACACGACGGCGCCCTCGGCTCCGTGCGGGCGGTAGACGCGTACGGGCACGTCGGGGCCGGCGGCGACGGTGCGGTCCTCAACCTCCATGTCCGCGGCGTCCGGTGCCGGTACGGCGGAGGCCAGTTCGGCGAAGCTCTTGCGGGCGGCCACCGGGTCGCTCAGGTCGGTCCGGGGGAAGAAGGGTACGAATGCTTCGAGTTCGGGGTCCATGGCGGACATCCTGACGGGGCCGGCGGGCCCGGGTCGTCCGCCGTCCGTCGGGGATCCCGGCCCGATCGCGCGCCGATCGGCGCCCCCGGCCGGCCGGTCGGGCCTTCTATGCTTGCGCCATGGAGGCACTCGCCGTACGGCTGTCGGGACTCGATCCGTACGTGGACGGGGCGCTCCGCATCGTCGCGTTCTACGACACGCTGATGCGCAGGCGGGTGGACCTGCCGGCGCTCGCCCGCGCCTCGGCGGGGCTGGCGGAGTGCGTCGCCGGGATCCGCCTGTACGGCACGGGGCGGACGATCCGGGTCTCGTCCGACGGCGGCGAGGCTTCGCAGGTGGCGCCGCCGGCGCCGGTGTCCGGCTCGGTGGCGGTCGTCCTCGACGAGGAGGAGATCGGCTCGGTGTGGCTGGAGCGGCCGGGCCCGGCCGGGCCGCTCGACGAGGTGCTGCTGGAGCGGCTCGCCATCGCCGTCGCGGCCGCCGTCGAACGGTACGGGCCGGCCCGGACCACGATGGCGGATCCGGCCCTCGTCGAGCTGGTGATCGGTGCCGGTACCGACGAGGCGGCCAGGGCCCGGGCGTTGCGGCTGCTGGGTTTCGCCGCCGGTCCGCCGGTCCGGGTCGCCGCCGTGCGGCCGGGGCGGCTGCCGCTCGACCGGGTGGGCGGGCTCGTCTGTCCGGGGCGGCCGGTGAAGGGGGCGGTGGTCGCCGGGGTCGGGGTCATCCTGGCCGCGGCCGTGGAGCCGGACCGGTTTCCGGAGGGCGCGTACGCGGGCATCGGCGCCGCCGAGAGGCCCGACGTGGCGTGGCGGGAGGCCCGTACCGCCCTGCGGTTCGCCACCGCGCGCGAACCCGTCGTCCGCTACGCCGAGCTGGGCGCGCTGGCGCTCCTGGCGGAGGTGCCGCGGGAGGTCCTGCGCGGCAACGCCGACGTCGCGGCGCTGGCCCGGCTGGCCGGCAGCCCGGAGGACCTGGAGACGCTGGACGCCTACTGCGCCACGGGGTCGCTGCGCCGGGCGGCCGACCTGCTCCACCTGCACCACAGCAGCGTGGCCCGCAGGATCGAGCAGATCGGCCGGATCCTGGACCTCGACCTGACGGGGGCTCCGGGGCTGGCCCGGGCCGGGCTGGCGCTGGCCGCGTGGCGGCTGCTGGAAGGGTGAGCGCGTGCGGGGTGCCGGCGCTCGCGCGAACGTCGGCACCCCGTCGGGGTCAGGGGCAGCCGGTGCCCGTCGCGGGGTTGGCGCAGACGTCGGTGCCGGGGCCGCCGTCGTTGGCGTTGGTGCCCGGGCCGCCGTCGAGGTTGTCGTTGCCGACATCGCCGAAGAGGAAGTCGTCGCCGTCTCCGCCGGTCACGGTGTCGTTGCCCGGATTGCCGTGCAGGACGTCGTTGCCCGTGCCGCCGGCGATCCGGTCCGCGCCGGCGCCGCCGGTGACGGAGTCGTCCCCGGGGCCGGCGCAGACGAGGTCGTCGCCGGCGGCGGCGTTGACGGTGTCGTTGCCGCGGCGGGCGAGGATGACGTCGCGGGCGGGGGTGCCGTTGATCAGGTCGTTGCCGGGTGTGCCGGTGATGGTCGGCTGCTCGCCGAAGCAGGTGGTCGCGTCGACGGTGGTGGTCTCCTGCGCGACGTCGTTGGCGGGGGACGGGTCGGAGACCGCGCCGGCCACGGCAGCCGTGTCGGTGACGACGTCCTCCGTCGTGGCCAGTGCGGTGATGGTCCGCGCGGCGCTCGCTCCGGCGGTGAGCGTGCCGATGTCACAGGTCACGACGTCCGGTGCGGACCCGGCCGCGGTGCACCCGGCGGAGGCGGAGACGAACTGGAGTCCGGCGGGCAGGGTGTCCTTGAGGACGACCCCCTCGGCGGTCTGCGGGCCGTTGTTGGACGCGGTGAGCGTGTACGTCACGTTCTGGCCCTCCACGACGGGGTCGGAGCCCGTGTCGGACTTCGTGACGGCGAGATCGGCGTCGGTCAGGGCGATGCGTCCGATGAAGCCGGCGGCCTCGGCGAACCAGATGTTGTCGTCCGGGCCCTTGGTGATGCCCCAGGGGCCGCGCTCCGAGGAGGGCAGGGGGAACTCGGCGATGACGCCGGCGGTGCTGATCCGCCCGATCTGCCCGCTGTTGCGTTCGGTGAACCACAGGCTGTCGTCCGGCCCGGCGACGATGTCCTGCGGCTGGGGAGCGGCGCCGTCCGACGGGACGTCGAACTGGGTGATCATGCCGGCCGGGGTGATCCGGCCGATCCGGTTGCCGCCGAACACGGTGAACCAGAGGTTCCCGTCGGGGCCGGTGGTGATGTCGGTCGGGCCCCCGCCGTCGGGGACCGGGAACTCGGTGACGACGCCGGACGGGGTCATGCGGCCGATCAGGTTGTCGCCGATCTCGGTGAACCAGAGGTTCCCGTCCGGCCCGGTGGTGATGTAGGACGGCTGGCCTGAGCCGGCGGGCAGGGGGAACTCGGTGAGGGCGCCGGTCGTGGTGATCCGGGCGATCCGGTGGGCGTTCTGCTCGGTGAACCACAGGGCGCCGTCCGGGCCCGCGGTGATGCCGGTGGGCTCGACGAACTGTTCGGGCAGGGGGTACACGGTGACCGTGCCGTCCATGGCGATCTTGCCGACCCTGGAGTCGAAGGTCTGCATGGTGAACCAGACGTTCCCGTCGGGTCCGGTGGTGATGTCGTGCACGGTGCTGAACGGGGGCGCGGAGTACTCGGCGATGAGGGTGCCCGTCGGGCTCATGCGGCCGATCTTGTCGGCGGCCGCCTCGGTGAACCACAGGTTGCCGTCCGGGCCGCTGGTGATGCCGACCGGGGTGCTCGGGTTGACGACGGGGTATTCGACGAGGTTCACGGCCGCCTGCACCTGGGGCGCGCCGGCGGCCAGGGGCAGGACGGCGGCGAGCAGGGCGCCGGAGAGCAGCGCCGCGAGGCGGCCGCGGCGGCGGGGTCGGGGCGGCCTGAGGGCCGCCGGTTCCGGCGCGTTGCGGGTGGGGGGCATGGCGGGCACCTTTCGGTCGAACGGGAACGCGCCCGTCGTACCAAGGCCTGATCGTTTCTGCGGATGCGGCGGTGCCCGCGGCGCGCCGGAGCTTCACCCGGACTCCACCCGAACGGAGCCACGGCGCTCCCGCCGGGCCGGGCGCCCGCCGGGTTCCTATGCTCGAAGGAGGACGGCCGAAGGCACCTTACGGACGAGGAGGCGGGTGGCATGACCGAGACGGCGGACGCGCGCGAGGCCGACCGTGTGCTCAAGGCGAAGCACCGGACGATGTGGGCGCTCGGCGATTACCCGGCGGTCGCCACACGGGTCGTGGCGGGGCTCGGGCCCGCGCTGGTGGAGGCCTGCGGGGTGAAGGACGGGGACCGGGTGCTGGACGTCGCCGCGGGGTCGGGCAACGCCGCGATCCCGGCCGCGCTGGCCGGCGGCGACGTGGTGGCCTCCGACCTCACGCCCGAACTGCTGGCCGTGGGGCGCAAGGAGGCCGAGGCGCGCGGTGCCGTGCTGAGCTGGCAGGAGGCGGACGCGGAGGCCCTGCCGTTCGAGGACGGGGCCTTCGACACGGTGATGTCCTGCGTCGGGGTCATGTTCGCCCCGCACCACCAGGCCACCGCCGACGAGCTGGTGCGGGTCTGCCGGCCCGGCGGCACGATCGGGCTGCTCAGCTGGACCCCGGAGGGCTTCATCGGGCAGATGTTCGCCACCATGAAGCCGTACGCGCCGCCGCCCCCGCCGGGAGCGCAGCCGCCGCCGCTGTGGGGCGAGGAGGAGCACGTACGGACGCTGCTGGGCGACCGCGTCACCGGCGTCGAGGCGCAGCGGCGGGCGCTCCGCGTGGACACGTTCCGGGAACCGGAGGACTTCAGGGAGTTCTTCAAGGCCGCCTACGGGCCGACGATCGCGGTCTACCGGAACATCGCCGACGATCCCGAACGGACCGCGGCCCTGGACGCTGCCCTCGCCGACCTGGCGGCCGGCGCGATGCGGGACGGGGCCATGGAGTGGGAGTACCTGCTGCTCACCGCGCGGCGCGCCACCGCCTGAGCGGGGTGGCCCCGGGCTGACGGGGGGCGCGCCGCCGACCGGCCCAATGCCGGTGTCCCGGTGGCCGGCGGGCGATCCTGCAGGCCAGGCGGTACGGCGCCGTCCGGCGGAAGGAGTCGCGGTGGCAGCAGCATCCCCCGAGGAGCGCCCGGTGCACGCGGGACACGCGGGAGGGTACGGCGAGGCGCTGTTCCGTCCCGAGGCGCCCGGTGAGGGCGAGCGCATCGACCACGCCGCCCTCGTCTACGACCCGCTCACCCGGCAGCGGCTGCGCGCGCTCGGCGTGGGTCCCGGCTGGCGCTGCCTGGAGGTGGGCGCGGGTACGGGCACGGTCGCCCGGTGGCTCGCCGAGGAGGCCGGCGTGGACGAGGTCGTCGCCCTGGACCGCGACACCAGCCGGCTGGCCCCGCTCGCGGGACCCCGGCTCCGGGTGCTCACCGACGACCTGACCCGGCTGGACGACGAGGCGGAGCTCGGCTCCTTCGACCTGGTCCACGCCCGGTTCGTCCTGATGCACCTCCCCGAGCGCCGGGCCCTCGTCGACCGGCTCGCGAAGCGCCTGCGGCCCGGCGGGTACCTCGTGCTCAGCGACGCGGCGGAGGTACCCGACCCCGCCGACGCGCGCTCCGCGTACCGGCGCACCCTGGACACCATGTGGCGCACGCTCGCGGAGACCATCGGCACCGACGTCGCGGCCGTGCTCGACTACCCGCACGTCCTGCGCGCCGCCGGTCTGGCCGAGGTCGCCGCCGAGCTGGTCTGCCCGCCCCTGACGCCGGGCACCCCGCTCGCCGCCTTCTGGCGCGAGACGTGGCAGCGGATGCGGACGGACCTGCTCGCGCCGGGCCGGCTCGAACCGGTCGTCTTCGACGAGGCCCTCGCCTACCTGGACTCCCCCGGCCTGGCCGAACTCGGCCCCGGCATGCTCACGGCCTGGGGCCGCCGCCCGGCTCCGCGCGCCTGACCGCCCGTACGGCGATGGTTTCCGGCCGTTCCCCGCCGCCCCGGGGGAACGGGCCGGCATCGGGGGCACCCGCGCAGACGGCGGCGGCGCGCCGCCCCGCGCGGAACCCGCGCCGGCACACAGGAACCGGAGGAACGATCATGCTGATCACGGTCACCCGCACCGGCGGCTTCACCGGAGCCGAGAAGCTCCGCGAGCTCGACACCACGGGCCGGCAGGACGCGGCACGGCTCGAGGAACTCGCCCACCGGGCCGTCTCGTCCGTGGCGGACGGCTACCACTACCGCATCACCGTCGACGGCGAGGTCCTCGACGTGGAGGACCCCTGCCTGTCCGACGACCAGCGGACGCTGATCCGTACCGTCCTCGGCGAAGGGGCCTGACCCCCGGCCGTCCGGCCACGGGCCGGCGGGCGGTGCGGTGCACGGCCCGCGGGCCCGGCCTGATCCGCAAGACACCACCTAGTGCTGTGGCCGGAAAGGTCCACCGGGTCGCGGCGCCCGGCACGGCACCTCGCCGCGTTGTCGGACCGCGCAAGTACGTCCAGTACGAGCCGCGGCCCTCCGCCTTGCGATGCACCGCACCGGACACCGCGACCCGGCAAGCCTTCCCGGCCACAGCACTAGTGGTGGGTCCAGGTGAACTTGCCGCCCCCGACCCAGCGGACCTCGTCGAGGTCGTCGAGGTCGTGGATGGTGATCCCCGCCTCCGCGGCGACCAGCAGCACGTCCGTCATCGACTGGGCCCGGCCGACGACCTCCCCGTCGAGCTCGATGATCCGGAAGGGCGGGGTACCGGGTTGGACGCCCAGGACGGTGATGCGCGCCGGGGAGAGGTGAGGTGTCAAGCCTTCGGTCATGGGGAGACGGTTGCACGCCGTGACCGGTGACGGGCGCGGCGACACGGCCCGGGGAGCCGATCGGCCGCGTACGGGCACCCCGGGCCGTGCCTCCACGCGGCGGCACGGGGCGGCACGAGGCGGCCCCGACCGCGTCACGACCGGAAGGCGGCGGCGCGTGACACGGCGCGGACCTGTTCGTTGACCGGGCATGACTGCATTCCGGAAGATCATCTCTACCGTCGGAGCGGCCGCCGCGGCGGTCGGCGTCGTCTTCGCCTCGGGACCGCCCGCGGCCGCGGCCGGCAAGTGGTGCAACCACTCCGTCTGCATCGAGACGTACGACACGGGGACCTATCTGGGCAGGGTCGAGGTGTCGGTCACCAACACCAACCGGCCCAACAGGATTTCCGCGCGCGTGTGGACCACGAACGGATGGAGCGCCCGGACCAAGGCCGAGGACGTCGCCGCATTCCGCACCTACCGCGATCAGGCCTACCCCCAGCGCCACTTCCCGGCGGGCACCAGGCTGTGCGCGGAGGGCTTCCGCGGCGGAGCCAGCGTGGGCCTTCCCTGCGTGACGCTCACCGGCTGACCCGCACGGGCCGTCCCGGGTCGGGCCCGCCGATCAGACCCGCCGGTCAGACCCGCCGCCAGGCGGCCAGTGCCCACGAGAACAGGCCGAACAGGACCAGGCCCGCCGCCACCACCACCAGCAGCCACGGTCCCGCGGGGGTGTCGGCGAAGGCACGCAGGGTGTCGTCGACGCCCTTGGCCTTGGCCGGGTCGTACCGCAGGGCCGCGTAGAACGCGCAGCCGCCCGCCGCCGCGAACAGGGCGCCCCGGGCGAGGCCGCCCGCCACGCCGAGCACGTCGACGACACCGCTCAGCCATCCCGGCCGGGAGGGCAGCGCGAGGTCGTCGCGGAACTTCCGCCGTACCGCCGAGACCGCGATCACGACTCCGCCCACCACGATGCCGAGTCCCGCCAGGGCCACCAGCCAACGGCCGCCGGGCCACTCCAGGACGCTCGCGGTGGCGTCGCGCGACTGCTCGTCGCTGGACTTCCCGCCGCCCTGCCCGGCCGCGAAGGCGATGACGGACGCGCCGACCACGGCGTAGAACACCGCCCGGCAGGCCGCCGCCAGCCGTTTGCCGGTTTTGCGCCCGTCGGGCCCGGCGCCGCCGAAGACCACCTCCGACAGCCGCCACAAGGTCATCGCGACCAGGCCGGCCCCCACGGCCCAGATCATCACCCGGCCCAGGGGGCCGCCCGCCAGCCCGGCGAGCGCCCCCTGCCGGTCCGCCTGCTGTCCGGGGTCTTCGCCGAAGGCGATGCGCAGGGCGATCGCACCGACCAGGACGTACAGGACCCCGCGCGTGGCCAGTCCCGCCCGGGCCGCGACCACGATCCCGGTACGCGGCGCGCCGTCCTGGACGCGGGTCCCACCAGAAGTCGACTGCATGGCCACCTCTCCGGTCCCGGAGCGCCGGTGCGCTCCCTGTGGGACGTCTGCCCCGAACGGAGCGGTTGTCCCGGGGCAGCCGGAGGGGTGACGCTGTGTGGCGGGCGGCTCTACGGCCGGCGGGGGTCAGCGACCGAGCGCGCCGCGCAGGGTGATCCCGTAGCGGCTGCGCAGGCGCCGCACCTCCCAGACGGAGAGCGCGGTCACCGACAGGGGGCCGCCGAGGAGGAAGGTGTAGAGCACCTCCGGGGGCGCGGCGACGTCCGGGCCGTTGAAGACCTGGAAGGCGAACAGCGACCACACCAGCAGCGGCGAGAGCAGTGCCGGGAGCAGTTGGTGGACGTCCGAGGCGCGGAAGCAGGAGGCCACGCAGACGTAGGCGGCGAGGACCGTGTACGGGATGGAGGCGATCAGCAGGACGATGGCGGCCAGCCAGCCGACGATCAGGACGATGAAGCTGAACAGGGAGCAGAGGATGCCGCGGCCGAAGATCCCGGAGAAGAAGTCCGTCAGGTCGCTTCCGCTGACGAGGTCGCCCTTGACGGTGGTGAGGGACAGCCAGATCAGCGCGGGGCCCAGGGCGAGCGCCAGCATGTACACGATCGGCCCGATCAGGCGCCGGGTGAAGGCCCGGCGGCGGTCCGGGGTGCCGGCGACGAGGAAGGCGGTGATGCCGATGATGCTTCCCAGCAGCAGGATGGCGCAGGCGAGGCCGAGCTCGGCGAGTTTGCCGAGGACGAAATCCTGCCGGCCCGAACTCAGCGGATAGGCCAGGACGATCCACACGGCGGCGATCATGCCGAGGAGGGTGCGGATGACCTGCAGGGCGCCGATGAGGCGGTCGTCCGGCCGTTCGTCGGGTCCGGGGGCGTGGTCGCCCATGAAGGTGCGGAAGAACTCGTTCAGCGCGCCGAAGGGTCCTTCGGACGCGTCGCTGCCCACCTGTGGTCTGGTCGTGCTCACTTCTCGTCCCCCGGGTACCCGCGCGTGCTTCCCGCGGCGGGTGCACCCCGCCGCGAACGTCGAACACCCTAGCGGATCTTGAACTGTTGTCCGATCGCGGCCGGACGGCGGCTCATCGGGGCGCGGACGGTTCCGCCGGGGCCTCGGTCCTGGCCAGGGCCAGCACCCCGGCGCAGATCAGCGCCAGTCCCAGGAGCTGCGGGAGCAGCCACCAGTGGGCCCGCAGGTGCTCCTCGTACAGCAGGACCCCCAGCGCGATGCTGACGCCGGCGTCGCCGAGTGTCAGTGCCGGCTGCGAGGCGACCAAGGGGCCGCCCTGCACGGCGTGTTCGAGGAGCAGCAGGGCGCAGACGCCGCTCGCGCCGAAGGCGTACGTCTCCCAGGCCGTCAGGAACGCGCCGATGCCGCCGCCCTGGAGCAGGTGCACGGCGGACTTCATCAGCGCGGCCGTGAGCGCGTAGCAGACGGCGGTGGCGGCGCCGAGACACCCGGCCCGCATCCGGCCGGGCGGCCGCCGCAGCCCGGCGGCGGCCAGTACGGCCACCGCCGCCGCGCAGGCCGCCAGGGCCAGGACCCAGCGGTCGAACGGGACGTGGGTCCGGTTCCCGGCGGGCGCGGCGGCCACCAGCACGATCCCGAGTCCGGTCACGACCGCCGCCACGGCGAGCCAGAGCGCGCCCGGCAGCGGGCTGCGGGCCAGGAGCGAGGCGATCAGCAGGGCGAGCGGCAGCTCCAGCACGAACAGGGGCTGTACGAGGGCCAGGGCGCCCGTGGCGAGCGCGAGGGCCTGGCCGGCTCCGGCCGCGATCACCGCCAGGATCCCGCCGATCCACAGCGGCCGCCGCAGCAGGTCGAGGACGAGCCCGAACCGGAAGCCGTCACTCTGCGGCACGGTGAGCGAGGCCCGCCGCTGGAGGACCGTCGCGAGCGCGTTGCTGAACGCCGCGAACACCGCGAAGAGGACCGGCAGGAGGAAGCCCATGCTCCGATCCTCACCGCGCGGGAGCCTCCCCGCGCCGCCCGTTCCCCCGTACGGGGCCGCGGCCGCCCACCACGCCCCCACTCAAGTCAGCTGGCCGACTGACTATGGACGCGGCGCCCGGACATGGGTTACGTTTTTCTCAGTCAGCCAACTAACTCTTCCAGGAGTTCTCATGATCGTCGTAACGGGTGCCACGGGGAACGTCGGCCAGGAGCTCGTGCGGATCCTCGTCGACTCCGGCGAGCAGGTCACCGCCGTCTCCCGGCGGCCGGGTCGGCTTCCCGACGGCGTGCGGCACGTACGGGCCGACCTGGGCGATCCGCAGGCCCTCGGCCCCGCCCTCGCCGGGGCCGGGGCACTGTTCCTGCTCGTCGCCGGCGAGGACCCGCAGGGGATCCTCGGTCTCGCCCGGGCCGCCGGCGTGCGGCGCGTCGTACTCCTCTCCTCCCAGGGCGCCGGGACGCGGCCGGAGGTCTACCGCCACCCGGTGGCCTTCGAGGAGGCCGTACGGGGCTCGGGCCTCGAATGGACGGTCCTGCGGTCCGGCGGGCTGAACTCGAACGCCTTCGCCTGGGCCGGGTCCGTCCGGGCCGAGCGGACGGCCTCCGCGCCGTTCGGCGATGTCGGACTGCCCATGGTCGACCCGGCGGACGTCGCCGAGGTCGCGGCGGCCGTACTGCGCCACGGTGGCCACGCGGGCCGGACGTACGACCTCACCGGCCCCGCGCCGGTCACCCCGCGCGAGCGGGCCGCGGCGATCGGCGACGCCCTCGGCGCCCCCGTGCGGTTCATCGAGCAGACCCCCGCCGAGGCCCGCGCGCAGATGCTGGCCTTCATGCCCGAGCCGGTGGTGGAGGGCACCCTCGCCATCCTCGGCCGGCCGCTGCCCGCCGAGCTCGGGACGAGCCCGGACGTCGAGCGGGTCCTGGGCCGGGCGCCGCGCACCTTCGCACAGTGGGCCGCCCGCACCGCCCCCGCCTTCCGCTGACCCCGCCCCGCGGCCCCGTCACCGGGTACCTCGTCGTGACCCTGGCCGCCTTCTCCGCCGCGCTCTTCGCGGCGCGCGAGGCGGCGGTGATGGTGACGGTGCGTCAACCTTCCGTGGGCGCACGCGAGAAGGCCGGGCCGGCGGAGATCGGAACGTCGGGGACCGGTCGCCGTCGGCGGGGGTCGTCGGCGATGCTGTAGCCGCACAGCGCCGAGCTCCACCACCGACGTCCGAGGAGATCCATGGCCGACACCGTCAACTCACTTGCCGCCCGTCTTCACGAGCTGCTGGTGGCGCACCTGACCGGCAGTGCCGCATCAATGGCGCCGGAGCCGGACCTCCTCGCCTCCCTCGGGAGCCGGTTCCCCGGACTCCCCCCGCGCGTCGACGTCGCCGCGGGGCTTCAGGACGTCATCGCGCGCGCCACGGCGCTCGGCCCCGCCGGCGCCTGGCTCGTGGCCGCCGGCCACGCGAGCCTCGCCGGCATGGCCCTCGCACGCGGACAGGCGGAGCCGGTCCTCTTCCACCTCGACGCCGCGGTGACGGCCGGCTTCAACGACTGCGTGGCACTCCACGCCGGCCCCGTGCTCCCGCTGCACCACGATCCCCGCTTCCAGGCCCTGTACCGGCGGATACGCGTCACCGAGGGCGACCTCGACGAGTTCTTCTGGCTGCACCGGGAGATGCAGACCATGGTGAGGGACGCCCAGGACGCGACGGTCGACAACCTCGACCGCCTCGACACGGGGGTGTCGCTGCTCCCCCAGGCGCCCTTGCCGACCCGGGAACCCCACACCCCGGGCGTCCTGATCACCCGCATCGACCTCGCCGCGATCCAGACCGCGCTCCAGCAGGCCGCCGTGAAGGCGGAGTTCCAGCGCAGCTCCGGCAACACCGCCCTCAGCCTCATCGACGACACGTGGGACTACTCCCGCGCCCGGCGCGACGCCCGGCACGCCGACGACCTGGACTACCGGCGCCAGCGGTCCGCCGAGGCCCGGGCCTTCACCGAACGCCCCGGCGCCGGCGCCGCGCTCGTCCCCGGCCCGCCGCTGGGCTCCCTCGCCTACCCGGCCTGAGTCGGTCCCCGCCGGCGGGTGTACACCCGTACGCGGTGGAGTTTCCGACCGGACGGGTCCTGAGGCGGGTTCAGGTTCCGGGGCCGCCGGGCGGCGGCGCGAGGAGGAGTCGGGGCAGGGCCTCCGGGTGCTTCTCCGAGAGCCAGCCGATCAGCTGCTCCCGTACCGCGCAGCGGACCGTCCACAGGTCGTCGGCGTCCTTGGCCGTGACGATCGCGCGCACCACCATGGTCGAGGGCGTCGTCTCGGTGACGGCGACGTCCCAGCCGCGCCCGTCCCACTCCGGGCACCGGTCCAGGATCTCGTGCACCTTGCCGCGTATGAGGTCCACGGGGGCGGCGTGGTCGCAGTGGAGGAGGACCGTGCCGGTCATCTGGACGCCGCCCCGGGACCAGTTCTCGAAGGGGCGGGTGGTGAAGTACGAGACGGGCATGGTGATCCGGCGCTCGTCCCAGGTCCGGACGGCGAGGAAGGTCAGAGTGATGTCCTCCACCACACCCCATTCGCCGGCGACCACGACGGTGTCCCCGATGCGCACCATGTCTCCGAAGGCGATCTGGAACCCGGCGAAGAGGTTGCCCAGCGTCGACTGCGCGGCCACGCCCGCGACGATGCCGATGATCCCGGCGGAGGCGAGCACGGAGGTGCCCAGTGCGCGGAAGCTCGGGAAGGTCAGGAGCATCGCCGCGGCCGCGACGACGGCGACGACGGCGGTCACGACCCGCATGATCAGGGACACCTGGGTGCGGACCCGGCGGACCCTGGCCGGGTCGCGGGTGCCGGTCGCGTAGCGGGCGTAACCGGATTCGACGACGGCCGACGTCACGCCCACGACGAGCCAGGCACCGGCCCCGATCAGGGCGAGCGAGAGGGCCCGGCCGACGACGGCCTCGTTCTCCTGGAGCGGGCGCCACGCGGTCTGCCGGTGGGCCCCTCTGAGCAGCGCCGCCAGGAGCACGATCTGGAGGGCCGGCCGGCAGCGGCGCAGCGAGTTCCACAGGGGTGTCTCGGGGTGCCGCGCGGCGGCCCGGCGCAGCAGCAGGTCGACGGCCCAGCCGGCCGCACCGGTCAGCAGTATCGCGGCTCCCAGGACGGTCAGCGGGCGGACGGCGGCGTTCAATTCGGCTCCTCGGCGGTGTGGACGGGGCGGACGGCGACGGCCCGGATCTCCACGCCCCTGCCCCGACGAGGACGGCCGACACCCTCACGCTGCCGGGCCGGGGGTGCCGCATGGGTACCGCGAAGGGGGGTAGCCGGGCCCGTGGACGTCCTGACGGAGCGACCGGCACCGAGGGGTGCGGGGCTGCCGGGGACGGGGAAGGGGTGCACATGTCGCACGTCGAGGAGTACGTCGAGGTCAACGTCCCCCTGCGTACGGCCTACAACCAGTGGACGCAGTTCGAGGACTTCCCCGCCTTCATGGAGGGCGTCGAACGCGTCGAGCAGCGGACGGACACCCTCACGCACTGGGTGACGAACGTCAACGGTGTGCAGCGCGAGTTCGACGCGCGGATCACCGAGCAGCTCCCGGACCGGCGCGTCGCGTGGATGACGGTGGACGGGGAGGCCCGCCAGGCCGGGCTGGTCACCTTCCAGCCCATCGACGCGAGCACCACCAAGGTCGTGCTGCACATGAACTGGGTGCCCGACGGGCTGGCCGAGACCGCGGCCGACAAGCTCGGCTTCGTCAAGCGCCAGGTCGCCGGCGACCTGAAGCGGTTCAAGCTGTTCATCGAGGCGCGCGGCTTCGAGACGGGCGCCTGGCGGGGAGAGGTCTGACCGCGGCCGACACAAAGGCCCCGGTCTCCGTGAGGAGGCCGGGGCCTTGATCGAGCGCTGGGCAGGCCTTGCACCTGCATTCCCCCACGGGAAGTGGGGTGTCTTTCCTTGGACCACCAACGCATCGTCCCGTCCCCGCGTTCCGCGGCGGCGAGCTCGAGATCAACTATACGGCACGCGGCCGGGCGGTACGAACGGCCCGGCCGCGTGGCCGGACAGGGCCTAGCCGGCGCGTACGAGGTCCAGGACCTTGATGCCGAGCTCCAGCGCCTCGTCCGGTTCGCGGACGCACTGCTGGAGGTCGATGAAGCAGCTGTCGGCGCCCGTGTCCCGGATGCCGGCGAGGACCGCCGCGATCTCCTCGTACGGCATGCCCGGCTTGGCGTTGAAGCGGATGTTGCGGCGCAGGGCGTCGGGGTCGCGTCCGGCTTCCTCGGCGGCCCGCCGGGCGACGGCCCACAGTCCGGCGAGTGCCGCGGACGGAAGGACGGCGCCGACCCAGCCGTCCGCGCGGCGGCCCACCCTGCGCATCGCGGCGGGTGAGAAGCCGCCCAAGTAGAGGGGCGGGTGCGGGCGCTGGGCCGGTCGCAGGCCGACGTGGGCGCGCGGGATGCGCCAGTGCGGGCCCTCGTGCTCGAACTCCTCCTGGGTCCAGATGCCCTGGAGGATGTCGAGGATCTCGTCGAGCCGTTCGCCGCGCCGGCCGAAGTCGGCGTTGACGGCGGTGTATTCGTCGCGCAGCCAGCCGATCCCGAAGCCGGCGTCCAGTCTGCCGCCGCTCACCTGGTCCAGCGAGGTGAGGCTGCGCGCGAGCAACAGGGGCGGGTACCAGGGCGCGTTGAGGGTGCTCGTGCCGAGGCGGGCGCGGTGGGTCGCGGTGGCGGCGACGGTCAGGACGGTGAGCGGGTCGAGGAAGGTCCGGTACTCGGGCGGGTACGGGTTCTCGGGCGTGTGGCCCGGGTAGATGTCGCTGGGCTCGACCGGGGTCAGCGAGCGGTCCCCCACCCAGAGCGAGTCGAACCCGGCGTGCTCCGCGTCGCGCGCGAAGCCCGCGATGCGGGCGGCCTGCGCGTGGGTGCCGTACTGGGGCAGTGCGATGCCTATCTCCATGGCCCCATCGTCGACGCGGGGCGGGCGCGGGACCCAAGGGCGCCACACGTGACACGTGACACAACGGCCTTGGCCCGAGGTGGCCGTTCCCCGCCGCCACGGCACCCGATCGGGCGGCTCCGGTCACCCTGGGCGCCGTAACACGCCGTTGGTCAGGTGAATGCCGGGCATGAAGGCCCTGGAGGCGGTGTGATCCTGCTTCGACGTTCCGTCATCGACCTTGGAGTGACATGCGTATTCGAACTGCGATCGCCGCCACCGTCCTGGCCGCGGCCGGCATCCTCGGCGCCGGCGGTTCCGCCGTCGCCGACTCCCACGCCGAGGGCTACGCCGTCGGCTCGCCGGGCGTGCTGTCCGGCAACGTCGTCCAGGTGCCGATCCACGCCCAGCTCAACGTGTGCGGCAACTCCATCAACATCATCGGCCTGCTCAACCCGGCGGCCGCCAACACCTGCATCAACGCCTGACCAGGGCGCGGCGCCGGCCGCGTCGCCGCCTGCGGGCGGCCCCCTCGCACCCCGCCCGGGGTGCGAGGGGATACCTTGTTCCTCCAGGTCAAGAGGGGGAACAGTGATGTCGCACAACGCGGGCTGGGGACAGCACCCGCAGCCGCCCGTGCCCCAGTGGGGAGGCGGCTGGATCCAGCCGCCCCCGCAGCCGGGGGTCATACCCCTGCGGCCGCTCGGCGCGGGTGAGATGGTCGGCGGCGCCTTCAGGGCCTTCCGCCAGTACTGGAAGCCGCTGGTCGGCGTCATGCTCGCGGTGCAGGGCGCCGGATTCCTGCTGGTGACGGCGGCGATCGTGATCGGCGTCGTGGCGGCGAGCGCCAGCTTCTCCGAGGTCTTCGACATCGACCCGGGGTCGCAGCCCGACAGCGCGGACGTGGCGACCGTGTTCCTGGCCCTGCTGCCGGGGGGCGTGATCCTGCTGCTCGTGATGCTGTTGGGCACCGCCGCGATCGGCGCCCTGTGCCCCGCGGTGGTGCAGGAGGCCGTGCTCGGCCGCTCCGCGACCTTCCGTGCCATGTGGCGCCGCAGCTGGTCCCGGCTGCCTTCGGTGCTCGGCGCCGTCTCGCTGATCGGGCTGATCGCGGGCGGGCCGATCCTCCTGATCTACGCGATCGGCTTCCCGTTGGCGATCATGTCCTGGGACGGTTCCGGCCCGCCGGCCGGCGTGTTCCTGCTGATCCCGGCGGTCTTCGCGTGGATGCCCGTGGCGGCCTGGCTCGCGACCCGGTTCAGCCTCGCGCCCGCCGCGGTGGTGTTCGAGGGTCTGCGCCCCGTGGCCGCGCTGCGGCGGTCGGCCCGCCTGGTCAGTGGCAGCTGGTGGCGCGTCTTCGGCGTCACGCTGCTCGCGTACGTCGTGGGGATGGCCGGGGGTTACGCCATCCAGCTGCCGTTCGGCTTCGTCGGCGTCCTCGCGCTCTTCCCCGCCCTGCTGGACTCGGGATCGGGCGACGCGGCGCCCGCCACGATGGTCCTCGGGGTCGTCGTGTACGCGGTCTGCCTGCTGGCCGGCGTCGTGGTCAGCGCCCTCTTCCAGCTGGGGTACCCGCAGCTGGTGGTCTCCCTGCTCTACGTCGACCAGCGGATGCGCAACGAGAACCTCGCGCCGGCGCTGATCACGGCCGCCTACCCCGACCGGACGCCGGGCCCGGACCCCACGTCACCCTGACGGGCGCCCCGGGCCGACGGCGTGCGAGCCGGGTCAGCGCGCCGCGCCGAAGTCCTGCGTCCAGTACTGGCCCGGCTGGGCGAGGCCGATGCCGATCTCCTTGTACGAGCAGTCGAGGATGTTCCGCTTGTGGCCCGGGCTGTTCATCCAGCCCTCCATGACCTTTTCGGGGGTGCTGTACCCGTAGGCGACGTTCTCGCCGTACGTCCGCCACTCGTAGCCCGCGCGGGTGATGCGCTGGCCGGCGTCGGACCCGTCGGACCCGGTGTGGGACATGTTGCTGTGCGCGGCCATGTCGGCGCTGTGGTCCTGCGCTGCCTTGGTGAGCTTCTCGTTGACGGTGAGAGCCGGGCAGCCGGCGGCGGCACGCGCCTGGTTGACGAGTTCGAGGACCTTGGTCTGCGCGTCGGAGAGCGCCCCGGAGGCCTGCGGCGCGGCGGGGGCGGCGGGCTCGACGGAGGACTCCACCGGCTCCCGCCGGGGCTGCTGCGGCTGCGGGCGCGCGGGCGGCGCGGCCTCCAGGACCGGCTCGGCCGGCTGTTCGGCGGGCTGTTCCGCGGCGGGCTCTACGGGCGCCGCCGCATCGGCGTCGGGCAGCGCGGGCGCGCCGGCCGGGACCGGGGCCTGCTCCGGGAGGGGGGCCCCGGACGCGTCGAAGGGGACCTCCAGCTGGGCCGCGGCGGGGCGGGCCCGGCCGGTGTCCTGGGTGTCCAGGCAGGCCATGGCGGCGGTGGGGAGGCCCACGACGGCCAGCGCGCCGACGGCGACCGCTATTTTCCTGTAGTGCGTCTTCTTACGGTGCTTCTTCATGCGGGACCTCACTCGGTGATCGCGAAGCTCCCGGCGCCGGACCGCTGGGGCGCCGGAGGAGTCGCCATTCTTAGAAGGGCCGCAGGGGCATGGCAAGCCGGCGCGGGCCGGATGCACGAGTGCCCCGGGCTCCGGCTTGAAAGGGCGGGAAGATCGTGCATGACCTCCGCACGGGCCCGTCCCGGCGCAGCTGACGCGCCGCTAGAACCGCCTCTCATCAGGAACGTTGGCGGCGATGAAATGGGAGCCCCAAATTCCGTTTCTGGCGGAGTGCGGCATGTCAACGCCAAACAGGGACAAATAGCGAAATGTGCGCCCGCTGTCCGTGGCGGTGGGGCCCGCCGGGCCGGCGAGGACCGTGTGTCGCATGTCACGAAACCGCGGAGCCCCGCACACCGTCGGCAGGACGGTGTGCGGGGCTCCGCGGTGAGCGGTCCGTGGTGCGTCAGAAGGAGCTCTTCGACGCGCTGACGACGACGCACTCCTTGTACTCGCTGCCGTTGCCCTTGCCCGTGTAAAGGGTGGTGGCCTCGGCCGGCTGGGACGCGCCCGCCTTGACCTTCAGGCTGCTCACCATGGCCGTGGCGGGGATCGCGTTCGAGGTCGCGTCGCCGCGGAACTTCATGGTGATGTTGTACGTGTAGTCCAGGGAACTGCTGTTGGTGACGGTGAGCTTGGCGACCAGGTTCTTGCCGGAGCTGTCCAGCTTGCACCCGTCGATACGGATGTCGCGCTCGGCCTTGTCCCTCGAACCGCCCGTGACGGAGCCGGTGGTGGTGCTGGAGTTCGTTCCGCTGCTGGTGCCGGTGCTGGTGCTGCCGGTGGTGCCGCTGCTGTCGGTGCTGCCGCTGGTGCTGCCGCCACTGGTGCTGCTGGAGCCCGAGTGGGAGCTGGAGCCGTGGCTGCTGCCACCGCCGCAGCTGGCACCGTGCGAGCCACGGGCTCCGGTCAGTGCGACGACGGCGATACCGAATACTGCGACCGCGCGGACATGGCGAAGTTTCACGTTCGAACCCCGTTGAAATATCAGTGAGCAGGAGGGCCCGCCTTGACGGGCGCACGTCACCCTACAGCGGAGGGGAGGGTGGTCCGGACACCCTTCGGCACCGTGGCGCGTCCGCGCGGGGTGCCGGTCCCCAAGTCGGAGCGGGGGTCCGCACTTTGACGGTCACGGAATGGACACGCCGCGCACGGCACATCCGCACCGGAGGAACACATCACCCCCACGCCACGCTCCTCGCCCCGACGGGGCGCGGCCCGCGGCGATGCGTGTCAGGGTGAACACGAGGAATCCGCATCCCCGGCCCCGAGGAGTCACCCGTCATGGGCGGTACGAAGGACAAGCGCCAGGAGCCCGGCGAACCGCGCGAGGAACGCGGGCGCCCGCAGCCGCCCAGCCAGGACCCCGTACACCCCGAGCCCATCACTCCGGCCCGCAGCAGGCGGGCCGAGCAGAAGGGGCGGCGGCGCGACGAGCGGAAGCACCCGGACGGCGACGGCTCCTGAGCGAGCACGGCGGGCCGGCCGGGCCGGCCCGGCGTCGCGCGGGCAGGCGTGGACGATCGCCACCGGCGGGCCCGGGGGGTCCGCGCGTCGCCCGGCACGCATCACGGGAGCACCGTACGCGCGCCCGGCCTCCCCTCACCCGGCGGCCGGCCGGCTCCGCCACCGTTCCTGCGGCGGCGGGTCGTCGTCGGGCCACAGGCCGATCATGTCCAGCAGGGCCTCCAGGTCCTCCGCCCCGATGGCGCGCGAGGCGACCGCACGGCGGGCGGCGGCCCGGTCCACGGCGCCCGGCCGGGCCGGCAGCGCCGGCTCGTCACATCCGAAGGGATCCTTCATACGACCGATGCCACCACGCTCCCGCCGGATCCGCAGCTCCCACTGCTCCCATCGGCCGCCGCGGCCGGACGGCCCTTCAGGGTGACCCGGACATCCACCCGGCCGGGGCCGGGCACGGACCTCCCCGACGGGCGGCTCCGCCTGGAGGAGACGTGGACGTGGGGGTCCCAGGAGGACAGCGGCACCAGCGTGGTCGAGCAGCAGCCCGGTACGAGGGAGAGCCAGATCATCCCCGGCGGGTAGGCTGCCGGGCGGGGCGGGGCCGTAGCGCAGGGGTCGTCGCGCGCGGTCTCCAACACCGTGAGGACGCCGGTTCGAATCCGGTCGGTCCCGCCTCCCGTCCCTCCCCCCGGGCGTGTGGTCCGTCCGGTTGGTCACGCGGCCGTGGTCTGTCCTTGCGCGGCCTGGAGCTTCTTCTGGCGGGTGGCGGCGCCCGAGCCGCGGTGGAGAC
>NZ_JBVIRQ010000024.1:0-54266 GCF_055575955.1 Streptomyces sp. NPDC033966
TACTCCCCAGACTCCCGCCCACGACCAGCGCGAGCACCCCGGGGACCGGTCACACCAGCCCTTTGACCTGCTACTTCAAGTTGGCGAAGGCTCACGGCGAACGCACTCTCTCAGTGGAGCCATCTCAGACCGGAAAAGTGGGGCCGACCCAAAGCGTTAAAGCCACGATGGCTCGGGAAGCATCTGGAAGCTGTAGAGCACGTTGTCGTGGAACCGGTCGATGATGTCGCCGCGGGTGACCCGTTTCTCGCACGGGAACGGTTCACGGTTGATGCGCCTGCACAGCCACGGCGGGGCCCGCCACCTCGCTGGTTCAGGAGGCCGGTAGTGCGGCCACTGAATGCTGCACGTAGCCGCTGGGTGCCTGGACCAACCCGTAGCGGTCTCGCAATGTCCGGGCCTCGGTCGCGGTCGGGTACTCGGGGGTGTGACCGCAGGTCGGCGTCTCGGCCGGACGCCGGGTGGCCAGGGCGGGCACCATGTCGGGACCGAAGGGTGATTTCCCCACCGGTTCCGCAGCCCTCCACCACAGCGACATGTACTGCGGCGCCCGAGTGTGCTCTAGCACCGCCGTCCCGTGAGCCAGCCGGGACGAGAAGCGACGCCACAGCACAGCAGGGGGCTTGCCGCAGACCACGGTGCGTCCCGAGTTCGCCCAGTCGCCCGTCAAGGTGGCACGGTCCCGGCGAAGGTAGGTGACCGATGCCGAGGCTCCCAGCAGGTCATAGCCAGCGGACCGCGGGAAGTGCACGACGCGATCGGTGGTGATGTCTGCGCCCGGCTCCAGGACGGCGACCGCGCCGGACCGCCCCAGGACCGGACCCTGCGCGAGCAGATCGAATCCCTGTACCTCCGTCTCCCGCAGCAAATCCCGCTGCTGGTCCGCCAGGTCCTTCTTCCAATCCCCGGCCCGTCTCGCCCCCGGCGCTGGCGCAGCCTTCCGGCCGCTGACCTGGTAGAGCGACCCCAGAACGTACAGCCCAACCTTTCCGGTGTTCCTGGCCCTCACGCGCACTACAGCCTCGACCCTGCCGGACCTGTCCACGACCGAGCGGAGCTCCACCGTGGTGACCACCTGAGCGATCTGCGAGTACGGCGCGTACACCTGGGCTTGAGCGAAGTTGGCGAGTCCGACCAGAGCGGTCACCACACCCGCGCCGGCCGCGAATCCACGCATACGCGGAACCAGCCGGTGCAGGCCGTGCCGGTGGAGGACCGCCAGGGCGCAGAGGCCCCAGGGCAACAGCAGGGCCCAGAACCAGACGAAGGATGTGCGGCTGCCGGCTTCGATGTTCAGGCCGAGGAAGAGCAAGTTCGCGAGTAGAGACACGATCACGCCGGAGACGACCAGAACCGCCGAATCCCCGGACGGTTCCGGGGAGAGCGCTTTGGGAGTCGCGGAGGCCGCGCCAGCGACCAGGAGGGCCCCGAGGAGGAACAGCACCCCGCAGATCCGTCCGGCGTAGGTCAGGGCGCCCCATGCATCGGTCAGGCCGAAGAGGACGAACTCGACGGCCGTCGCCGCCAGACCCAGCATGATCACCGCTGGCCCCATGGCCTCTGTCGCCCTGCTCACGCTACACACAGTGGCCCAAAACACGTCCCCACGCATGCATCACACGCTGCAGCCAACGGGTCACTTCAACCCGCAGCCGGCACGGTACCGGTGGCCGTGGTGATCTCCAGCACCAGGTGCTGCGCGGAGGAGGGTGCCAGGGCGATGCCACGGTGCGCACGGCGTTGGCGAGGTAACCGCCGACGCGCAGCCGCAGGCATCGGGTGACCTGCTCGCGGGAGTCGAGGCCGGTCAGGACCAGTGACGGCGGCCGGGTCCGATAGCGCGAGCAGGTGGTGTGCGGCGGTTGTTCCGTAACCCCATCAAGCAGTCCGGTGCTCTCGCTGATGCTCGGAGCTGCTCATTTTCGAGTACCGCGCAGAACACCATGGATGGACCTGCCCGAGCACTTCGGGTTGTGGAAGGCCTCCCACAACCGGCTGCGGAAGATGGCCGCCTGGCCCAGTCACCGGGCGCGTACCCACTGACATATCTCTGCGCGGCACTGACATTTACCCTGCGCCCGACATGTGGGGTGGGAACACCCCGGCGGCCCGCCGGAGGCTTCTCGTGACGGGCCGTGCTGAACTGTGGAGGCCTTGCTTCTCAGGATGCCAAGAGGTCGCCGGTGGTTGTGCGCAGTGGAGGCGGGGGTACTGCGTGGGGCAGGTTCACAGGCTGGGTCGGGGCGGAGTCGCCGGTGAAGGTTCCGGTCTGGAGGGTGAGAGTCAGGACGAGGGCGAGCAAGGCCCTGGTGGAACGGCCGCTCAGCAGACGGGTGGTATCGCCGATGCGGGAGTGGGCGGAAGGAGGCAGGGAGAGCCCGACACATCCGTTGCGGCCGGGGAGGGCGAGAGAGACCGCAGCACAGTTCTCGGTGTCGTTGTACTCCTGACGGTCGTAATACACAGGGCGCTGGCCGGTGGTGGTCAGGCTGCGCTCCAGCTCCGGGAGATCGGTGATGGTGCTGGCCGTGAGTTCGATGAGCTGGTGGCGGGTGAGGTGTTCCTTGCGCTGTTCGCTGTTGAGCTGTGCGAGGGCGGCTTTGCCGAGGGCGTTGGCATGGGCGGTCTCGCGAAACGGCACGTACTCGTGGACGGGCGGGGTGTCGGGTCTGTGCCAGGAGCGGGTGGCGTCGAGTTCGCCGTCGACGTATTCGCCGAGGTAGACCGCGGCGTGGGTATCGGCGCTTAGCTGTGCCAGGAGCCATGAGGGGACGTCCTGGCCGTTGTGGATGGCAGTCAGCAGGGGGCCTGCAAGGTAGGTGCCGTCGTTGAGTTCCCTGGCCAGTCCGGCGTTGGTGAGCCAGACCAGGAGTTCGCGTACGGACGGGGCCAGCAGGCCGGCCGAGCGGGCGAGGTCTGTGTCCGTGAGCGGGGAGGAATTCTGCCCGAGGGCATGCAGGACCTCCATGGTGCGCAGGACCCAGTCCCAGCGGCCTGGGCCGCTGCGGGGCTGGCCGGCGGGGGCCGCCCAGCCGACGGCGGCCTGTGTGCTCAGGTCGCTGATGGGCGCCGGCCTGGAACCCTCGCGGGGCTCGGCGGGCCGGGGTGCCGTCGTTGGGGGAGATGACGGCCGGAGGGGTGCTGCTGCCAGTGAGCGGGCGGCGTTCATCTGCTCCCACAGGGCGCGGAGATCGTCCGGGCTGCCGCGCAGCGCGGCGGCTAGCCGGGCGACGAATGACCAGTCCGCGAGGTGGGCGGCCGGGTTGTCGGACTCTAAGGCGCCTGTGATCTGTTCGGGGGTGAAGCGTCCGTTGCGGCACAGGGTGTCGGTGTCCGGGTATCCGGCGGCCAGCCGCATTCCGCGCAGGGTGGTCTGCATGGCCCGTGCGGTGCGGGGATAGTCCTCGGGGCTTGGGGGTGGGACTACGCGCAGGCCTTGGGCCTTTTCATACAGGGGCCGCAGGTCGTCGGGGTCGGCTCCGCACAGTTCGGCGAACTCCTTCACCACACGCCACTTGGGCGGGCGCTTGCCCAGCAGGATCCGGGAGAGCAGGGAGGGTGAGATCCCCAGCCGGGCGGCGAGGGCGCGGCCGGTCATGCCCGCGGACCGCTGCAGGTGGGACAGGGCGGTGGAGAGCTGGTAGCCGGGGTGGCCGGGCAAGGAGGCGTCGGGGGGCGGATTGTCATCGGTGGCCAGACGGGTGTCGCCGCGGGCGAGGGTCGGTGCCCGGACGGCGGGCTGCGGCATCGGGCCGGCCCCGAGGCTGGATCGGACGGCCAGGACCCGGGCCACCTTCTCGTTGCTGAACCGGTTGCGGGCGGTGCCGGGGTCGAGCGAGAGGACCTTGCCGATCTCATACCAGAGAGCGCCCATTTCGTGGGCCTGGCGGACCGCGACCGCTTTCAGGTCGTTCAGGTCGCGTTCCATACGCCGGACCTCGGCGATCAGGTCGAGGGGGCGGGCGGGAAGCGGGCGCTTGCTGAGCTGCAGGGCGGTACTGGCCTTGTTCTGCAGGGTTTCGGCGATCTGCTTCACGTCGGCGTCGTGGGCGGCGGAGGAGCGGCGTGTTGTCGGCTGTTGCCGTCCGCGGTAGGCCGCCTTGCGGCAGGACGTCGAGCAGTACGAGGGCGGCCGGCCGGTCAGTTTGGGGCGGTCGAACGTGTTGTGGCAGTGCCGACAGGTCAGAGGGCGTGCAGCGGCTTCCGGCATCGATTCCTCGGCAGTGGTGGGGGAACAGCCCCGAGGGAGGGTCCGTGCGGAGTTTCGTCATCTGTCGCCCGGACCCCCCGGGAAGAGGGCGGAGTGGGAGAAAGGGGGCTCCCGGCCGCGGGGAATCTGCCTGCAGCCGGGAGCGGATGGTGTGACTCAGGACGTGGAAGCCAGTGGCGGATGCCCGGCGAACCGGTGCCGGGTCCGGGAGAATCCCCAGGCAGACCGGCGTCCGGCCGTCACCAGGACCGGCAGGAGCACGATCAGCGGTTCTGCCAGCTGGGGTTCACGGATCAGGATCACTCCCGCGAAAAGGATCCCGATGAACGGCATCACCTGCGCGTTGACATGGCTGTCAACCCGCTCTGCGGAATAGGAGGCCTTGCACGGGCGCATGTTACGGTCGAAACCGCAGCTCAGAGCGGCAGTGAGGCCCTGGGTGAGAATTCGAATAGCGGACATAGTTCTTCCTTGTGCGACGTTCGAATTGATGTGGAACAGCTGCCCCCCGGACTTTGGTTTGACGGCCTGCCGGGGGGCAGTTGCATCGCGACCCTAACCCGGCCCGGGCGGGAATCCGGACCTGCGGCTGGAAGAAACGTGCAGGTCCAGCGGACCTCTCAGATAAAGCGATGAAGTGAACGTCGAATCGAGCAAATTCGATCAGCGCGATTCGAAACCGGACATCACAGAGCCTCCTCCCCCGGCCGCCCCGCTGCGCCCGCCCCCGAGGGCTCCTCCATCCCGCAGCCACGCCCACCCCTTTCCCGCGTCGAGGCATCAGCACCGTCACCCGGACGCGCGCCCTCAGGACCGACGCCTCCCGCCTCCCGCGAGGGCGTCGACGAGCTGGTCGTGCGTCATGGCCGAGCGGCCGGGGATACCGGCGGCCGCGGCCCGCTGATAGAGGTCGGCCTTGGTCAGCGAGGTCAGATCCCGGGCCTTCGGCGTGGAGCGGATCCGCTTCTTCGGGCTCTTCTTCCCGGGTGTTGTGCCGCTGGCGGTGGCCTTGGCCTGGGTGTCCTTGGGGCTGCGGGCCCGGCTCGACGCTGGCGCGCAGGGCCTCCATCAAGTCGACGGCGCCGGTGGCCCTGGCGGCGGGCTCTGCCTTCTCGACGCTCTCGCCGGCCTTCTTCGCCTTGATGAGGGCGGCGACCTTCTCCTGGAAGGTGTCGTGGAACTGCTCGGGATTCCAGGTCATGCTCAGGGCCTCGATCAGTTGCTCGGCCATGCGCAGCTCCTTCTCGGAGGCCTTCGCCTTGCCGGGCAGGGTGTCGATCTCTTTCTTCGGGTCCCGGATCTCGTCCGCCCAGTGGAGGGTGTGCAGGGTCAGGATGCCGTTCTCGGCCTTCACGGCGACGAGGTACTCGTGCTGGCGCATCACGAAGGTGGCGATCCCGGCTTTGCCTGCCTTCGCGAGCGCCTGCTCCAGGAGGGAGTAGACCTTCGCGTACTCGGCGCCGCGCGGGCCCAGGTAGTACGTCTTGTCGAAGAAGATCGGCTCCACGTCTTCCAGGTCCACGAATCCGGCGATCTCCAGTGAACGCGAGCGGCCCGGGGCGATGTCGTCGAGCTCGCCCGGTTCGACGATCACGTACTCGCTGCCGGTGTCGTAGCCCTTGACGATCTCGCCGAGGTCGACCTCGTCACCGGTGCGCTCGTTGACGCGCCGGTTGCGGATGCGGTCCGAGGTGCCGCGCTGGAGCTGGTGGAAGCGGATGGTGTGGCTGTCGGTCGCGGTGTAGAGGCCGACGGGCAGGCTGACCAGCCCGAATGCCAGGTTTCCTGCCCAGACGGGTCTGGCCATCACCCACACCTCCAGCGCTCATCCCCCACCTTCAGCTCAGCCCCGCCGGGCGGTGATCGCATCCGTGGCGGTCAGAGGTCCAGGAGTCCGAGGGCGGAGTCGGCGCGGCAGATCTCGCACGCGCGGGCCGGGGTGTTCTGCAGGGTCTCGACGGCCTGGGCGCGGGTGGCCGGGCGGGAGCGGCCGGAGGCCATGCGGCAGTCGCCGGTGTGGACGAGCTCGGGCCGTCGTTGGGCGCTGATGCCGTACTCGATGACCCACTCCACCACCGGCGGATGGCGCCGGGCGGCGTCGGCGCGGATCCGCTCGGCTTCCTCCAGGCCGGCGATCCGGCGCCGGGTCTGGTCGAGGAGGACGGCGAGGAGGGTCTCGACCGTGCGCAGCCGGTCCAGGTCCGGCGGGAGCCAGGCCGGCTCATCACCGGGGTCCATGACTACGCCTCCCCGCCCTCGGGGGCCCGCTTGAGCGCCATCCGTGCCGCCACGACCTGCTCGCGCTCCACCGACTCCCAGAACGGGTGGTCGCCGACGGCGGCGGCCGGGCGGCGCAGCCGCCGCTCGAAGGCGGTCTTCCGGCGGCGCTGCTCGTCGGTGTAGCCGGGGCTGGGCGGGACGTTGCCGCGGTGCGTGTAGACGCCCTCGGCAGCCTGCCAGCCCGGGTGGGGTTCCGCGGACCGCGGCAGGGCCTTGCAGTAGGCGTTGTAGTCGGCGCGTACGCGGTGGAGCTGGGCCTGGAGGGCCTGAAGGCGGGGCGGGAAGTCGAACGGCATACACAAATCGTACTAGCGTTCGAACATCGTGGTGTAATCAAGCCATGGCGGAAACCTGCTTCCCGGAGGACTTGATCCAGCTCAGAGCGGAGTGGATCCGCACCTACAACCGGCTCTCCACCCCGCCTCCCCCTCCCGACCCCGCCGCCCTCGACCGCCGGCTGCTCGACCTCTCCTTCCGGATCCGCGCCCACCCGCACTGGCAGGAGCACCAACCGACCCCCGCGGCCCGGGCCGCCCTGCACCGGGCGGCCGTCGCCTCGCCCGGCGGGGAGCCGGAGGTCGTGAAGAAGGTCATCGACGGCCGACTCGTCGTCGTGCCCCCGGGCGGATTGGCCCCGGGGCACGACGAGGACGGCTGAAGAGCGCAGGGGGCTATTGCGGGGCGGGGGTATAGGTGACGGTGTCGGTGCCGCAGCCCGCGGCGATGTCGAGGAGCCGGTCCTGCTCGGCGGCGTCGACGGCCAGATCCCAGCGGAGCTTGGTGGCGGTCCACTCCGAAACGTACCGGCACAGCGCCCCCGGGGCCGGCGGCAGCCACTCGGCCGGGTCCTGGTCGGCCTTGGACCGGTTCGACCGGGCGGTGACAGCGATCAGCGACGAGGCCTGACCCTGGTCGTTGGCGTAGGCCTCGCGCCGGGCCGCCGTCCAGGCGGAGGCCCCGGAGTCCCAGGCCTCGGCGAGCGGGACCATGTGGTCGATGTCGAGCGCGTTCGCCGGGGTGACGGTCTGCCCGTCGTAGTACGACCACCAGGTGCCCCCGGTGATCGCGCAGCGCGCCCCGACGGTCGGGGCCTCGACCGCTTCGGCGAGGAGGACCTCGGCGCGGGTGTTGCAGCCGTCACTCGGGTTGTCGCCGGCATTCCAGTGCTTGAACGCCTCGCGCCGGTAGCCCGTCCGGGACTCGTCGGCCACTTGGAGGGCGGACACGGCGACGCCGATCGGCAGGACCTCGGGCTCCAGCATCTTCGCCTGGGCGGGGGCGGGCAGGGAGAGGGGAAGCACGGCCAGGGCCAGGGCGGCGGCCGTACGCATCACGGTGATCATCACGGGGCCGGTTGTAGCCCCACCGATCGCCTGAAGTCCGGGCTCCTGCCCGCCCGTCACCCGATCGGACCGGCGGATTCACTGCAGAAACGAAGCAGCCAGACTCGTCGAGGAGGCCAGCCCCGGTGACCGCCCGCGGAACCCATCAGCCAGCCATGAGCATCCGACAGGACAGTTGGACGCCGTCAGGCGGTGTGAATGGAGCAGTCACTGGCTCGCTGCAGAGGGATGTTCCCGTTGTTCCTCGGCTGCAGCGGCAGTGTCCAGGCCGCACGGATGCCGTCCAGCAACGTGCGCGCGCTGTACGGAGAGATCCCCAGTTCCTGCCGGGCGTCGGCCAGACGCTGGAGGTCGCCCTCGCGGCCGAATGCTGCGGCAAGGCGGGTGCGTCGGTCCAGGCCGCTGGTGCTGAAGATGTCGAGCAGGGTCAGGGAGAAGTAGGCGTAGGCGGACGCTTCCTCGATGAGCTGGCGCGTCGTGTCGACCAGGTCGGGGTCGGCGCTGGAGTCCGGATGGTCGGCACTGCCGTAGAAGGCGAACCGCTCGAGGCTGGGCTGCAGGCTGATCTCGGCGCATGGGCACGGAAGCTGCAGATCTCGGACTAGTGCGCCGAACGAACCGAGGATGGTGCTCGTGCTGCGTGAGAACTGGTGCTTGCTCAGCAGAGTCCGGAAGCCGGCCAGTGTCTCGGCCAGCTCTTCCAGGATGAGGTGCCGTGAGATCTCGGTCAGCTCGTACGACTGAGACTTCTCCTGCATCTCCAGGATCTGCAGCCCGTAGCGCAGGAGATCGCGCAGGCCCCCGCCCGACAGGGCGTGGGCCAGCGCCGCCGCGTGCGGGCTCGTCAGCGTATCTGAGCGGCTGGAGAGGATCTCCCGGGACTCCTTCAGGGTGCTGGGCTGGACATGCAGGATGTCGTCGAGGGAACTGTCGGTGACATCCCGGTGCGGCAGGCCCCGCCGGACGAAAGCGGCCCCGACGTCCTCCGCCACCGAGATCAGGTAGTAGACATCCGGCACGCCAAGGATGGCCTTGATCTCGCTGAGGAACGCGAGTGCCTTGGTATCGGACCCCAGCCGGTCGACCTCGTCGATGGCGATCACGACGACCTCCCCCACCCTGGCCTTCTCCGCGGCGATGAGCCCCAGCAGGCGCCGGAAGTCATCGACAAGCTCAGGAAAACTGACCGGCACCGTCGAGAGCGAAGAAGTGTGGGCGGTGCCCAGGGTCAGGACCTGGGCGACCCCGCTGTTCACCGCGTTCGACGACGACTGGACGGTCTGAAGCCGGTAGAGGTAGTCCTGGCAGCGCTCGACGAGTGCGGACTCCGCGGGGCGGGGCTTCCACAGCGCGACCTTCATCAGCAGCACCGCGACCACGAATCCGACGAGCCGCAGCGGGTTCTCAGAGTCGGCGAGCAGGGCCCGGATCTGGTCGTTGCGCAGGAGAAGGACGACGAGCAAGCCGCCGACGAGATACGTGGCAGGGCGGAAGACAGCCCTGGCCGAGATCTCCCAGTAGCTGATCCAGACCGTGGCGTCTGACTTCTTGGCTGCACGACAGGTCTCCCAGACCAGGAACAGGACTCCCAGGATGAGCGCGGTGCGGATCTCGAAATGCCGGAGCACGAACAGGATCTGCTTGTCGGTGACCAGGTCAAGGACGAGCAGGGCGAACAGCAGAACTCCCATCACGCCGACGAACACCACGGGAACCTGGAGCAGAACGCGGACGACCCCAGCCCTCCGCCGTCCCCGCCACCACAAGAGCCCCGCCACCGCAACCAGCACACTGCCGGCCACCGAGTGCCCCTGCCACAGCTGTACCCCAGCGCGGCTCAGACGGCTGAAGACAACGTCTACAAGATGAGCCCCGGCGGCAAAGTTGTCGGCGTACACCGAACGCACCGACGCTGCCGAAGACACCACCACCAACGCAGCAGCCGGCACCGCGAACAGAGCCCACAGCCCCGCACGTTTCACACTGGCCCTGACCCGCCGGCCAAGCCGGGAGAGGGGCGACAGCCGCGTGAACTCGGGCACCGGCTTGCCGCTCTTGCGGATGTACGCCTGGCACAGGCGCACCGACAGCGACACCAGGAAGTCATGCGGGGTGTACGAGGCCGGCGCCTGAGCGAGCACGCCGAAATCCGCCTGCCTGACAGCTGCCTCCAGGAGCGTGGTCTTCCCCGAACCCCGCGGACCACAGACGGCGATGGTCCCGCCGTCGATCTGCTGCACCTTGCGCTTCAGCTGCAGAAGCGCAGCGTTCTCCACCAGGTAGTGGGCGGCTCGCGGCGTACGCAGACCGTCTTCGTCCTCGCCGCGGATGAGGAGGGAATCAAGATCCTCTCCCAGCATCTCCCGGACCAGCACCACAGCCGAGGGCCCAGTCCCCTCCCTCTCCAGAGTCCCGGCCCATTCCACGGCGCGAAACCCTGCACTGACACGGCACCTCAGCCAGCGGTACTTCGAAGCTCCCGCCCGCAAGCACTGCCACAAGTTCACCCACACCGTGCTACCCCGAGAGTGCAACCAGGCCAGCACCCCCGCCGCCAGCACAAGCACGACCGGCGCAATCAGCGGACCACCCCACACGACCAAGGTGAAAACGCCGACCGCCAGCAACACACAGACCGGCGGCCAAGGCCACTGCGCCCCCTCGACCACGCGCTCGTGAACACGCGCGGCCTCATCTAACTGCGCACAAGCCCTCTCAAAACGGCTCCGAGTGCGCAGCCGATCAGCACACCGCCCAATCACCTCTCCGCGATACGGCTCCGCGCACATGCGCTCCAGCGCTGCGGCGTGATCGATCCCCTCGCGCCGGCCCAGAAGCCGAGCAGCCTTCTCCTCACGCAGAGCGGCACTCGCACACCGGTAGTAGATCTCTTCCGGATCCGGCGCAGAGAAGAGGTGCTCAGCCCTCGAAAACCAGGTCTCCAGCTCAGTCTCCGACGTCCCCATCGCTCGGCCTTTCCCCCGGGGTGAAAGAACCAGCGGATGCTACGCCCCCGACCAGCCAGCACACGCCGACCGGCTAGAAACCATCGACCCACAACGAGTACCTGGCGAAAACACAACGCTCCAACTGAGACCGCCGCCCTTGGACATCGCGACGGTCAAGGCAGACAGCCGGTCCGCGAACGGCACAGAACACCGACCCGAAGCCTCCTCTGGCAGAGGCACGCCTGGAACGTCTCACGGGCGACCGCTGGCCATACCCCGGGAGCACTCCACTCCTGGTCTGTTCCCACGGCCCGGCGCCCTCGGCTCTCAGCCGCACGTACGCGGTAAGCGGTGTCGTTGCTTCCGGTTAGTCTGCGGCCGTGATGATCGACAGCGACACCGAAGCCCTCCTGCCGGCCTTCGAAGACGAAACACTCAACCAGCTGCTCCGCGAACAACTCGAGCAGGCAGACCAGGACGACATGCTGGCTGCCTTCCTCTGGGTCGCGGAAGGACGCCTGGCCCGCATCATCCTGGACCGCCTCACCTTCCACCGGACTACCGTCCAACGGGAGATCGACGAAGCAGAACGACGCAAGAGGCACCGTGCAGTCCTTCCTTCAACCAACCCTCTAACCCGAGAACTACTGCAAACCCATGCCCTCCTGTTCCGGGCACTCGTACCCGAACTCGAAGAAGCGCAGAGCGCGGTCGAAGAGGCAGAACAGGTCGTTGACGCAATGAGCCGCGGACTGGGCACCGGCCACCGAGCCCGCCGCTTCACCCCACAGCGGACTGACGAACCCACCAGTCTTGACGGACTCGCACTGCTCTGGGACCAGATGGACGAAGCACAAACCCGTCTCAGCACACTGTTGAACCAAGACCGAGACAGACTCCACGCCCTCGCCCTCAGAGAACAAGCCCAGGTCAGACTCCCACCCGGCATCGACGGCCTCTCCCGGGCTGAATTCACCACACTGGCCAGAGCCTGCCTCGAACGCGACGGATACGAGGACTTCTCCCACCTGACCGAATCAGGGCCCGACGCCCTCGCCTGCCTGCCCGACGAACACTTCATCGCGCTCTACTGGCTCCCCAAGAAAGACGCCACGTGGATCAGCGGCACAGACAACAACAAGGCCACCCTCCACGACATCCACCACCTCAACTGCAACCCCCACCCCGACACCGGCCTCGTCACGATCGTCGTCGTCAGCAACGCCCGCTTCACACCCGCAGCCAAGAGACACTCCACCGCCTCAAACATCAGACTCTGCGACAGAGACGACCTCATAGCCTGGACCCACTACGCCACACCCCTGCCAGAGATCCTGGCCTCCCGACCGGCCCCCGCCACGAGTCGAGAGAACTGAACATGCGCATAGACCGGAACGCCAGAATCAGCCCGGCCAAGTACGCCGACCCATGGCTGCGCCACGCCATTGGCAAGGCCATCGCCAGAACCGAGCAGGACGACCTGTTCGCTGCGTTCCTCTACGTAGCCGAAGGCCGCATCGCAGCCGACATCTGGCACGAATGCAACAGCCACCTCAAACGCCTGCAACGCGAGCATAACGAAAGCCAGACGCGAACCCGCCTGTTCTGGGACGCAGACACCTGGATGACCAACAGGACACCGACCAGCGACGCCGTCAGCAGCTCAGCCTCAGAACTCGCCACCACGCTCACCATGGAAATGGCCAAGACGGAACACCTGCTGACAGACGCCTACACCGCCTGGGAGTCCCTCACCCACCTCTACGGCCGTATCCCCCGCTACCAGCAGAAAAAGGCCGCCAAACCCTACACGTCACCCCTCGACGACGCCGTCAAGGTCCGCCACGCGCTCGCCGAAGCACGCGAACGCCTAGAAGCCGCCCTCCGCCAACACCGCGAAGCCGTCCACGCCCTCGCCCACGCCGAGGCGGAGTACCAGGATTTCCGCAAGACACCAAACAGCATCACCATCTCCGACATCGATGCCATGACACCCTTCCAATTCGAGAAGGCCATCGCCACCCTCTGCCGACGAGACGGCCTCACCATCCAGCGAGAACGCGGAGGTGCCGGCGACCTCGGAGCCGACGTCATCGCCACCACACCCGACGGCCGCAAAATCGTCATCCAGTGCAAGCACGTCCGATCCCGCACCACCACCGTCGGCTCCCCCGTCCTCCAACGTCTCAACGGAACAGCCCGCCCAGTACACGGCGCCGACATCGCCCTCGTCGTCACCAACGGCCTATACTCCCGACCGGCCTGCCGGTTCGCAGCGTCCCAGAACATCCACCGCATAGGCACCTACGACCTCAAACGCTGGGCGGAATGGGGAGAATCCCTCCTCCACGTCCTCGACCTCGACAACGCAGCCGCCATCGTCTGAAGGCGACCCCAGGCGCCGATTCGAGGTAAACAAGAAGGCCCACCCCGCTGGGTGGGCCTCTCGGCTCCTCCTCACTCGGCAGTCGCCTCCGGTTCGCCAGCGTCCGGAGAATCGCGATCGTCTACTTCGCCGGAGCCAGAGGACGCCTGAACCTTGGCCGGCCCGTCCCAGCGGCGCATGACCGAGTGCTCATGACGTGACCGGTCGAACTGGGCATTCCAGTTGAAGGTAGCCCCGGCGTTGACGAGCTCCAGGACCGCATCCGCTCGGGACGCCTGAAGGGCTGACTCGATGACGAAGTTCAGAGCCCACGCGTAGTCCTGCCCAGTCACCACTTCTTCCTGAAGACAAAAGCCCCGCATAGCTTCCTCGCCGGCACCCAGGTATTGATGGCCGACGGCACCCGCCGGGCCATCGAACACATCCAAGTCGGCGACCTCGTCACCGCCACCAACCCCACCACCGGGGCCACCGCCCCGCAGCCGGTCACCCAGACCATCACCACCCCCGACGACCGGGACTTCACCGACGTCACCCTGACCGACGGCTCCGGCCTGACCTCCACCGACCACCACCCGTACTGGGCAGAAAACCGCAAACGCTGGATCGACGCCGTCGACCTCCGCATCGGCGACGCCCTGCGCACCCCCGTCGGCACCGCGATCCAGATCGGCAAGACCAGCCACTGGAAGGGCCTCCAGCCCGCCTACGACCTCACCGTCGACAACACCCACACCTACTACGTCAGCACCGGCACCAGCGATGTCCTGGTCCACAACACCGACGGGCCCTGTCCCGCCTGGGTATCCGACATCCAAGACCAGCTGCCTAAGAGGTCCTAACACAATGAGGTAGTCACCAGCAGGCGACGCACTGGGTGAGGTCTTCCGACAGGACAAGGATGAATCGCCTCTGCGACCCAGTGACGGTCGCCATGTAGACCCGAGCTGTTCCTGCGGCCTGGAGTCCGGTGATGGCTTCGGCAAGTCCGGGCCGAGGTGTGACGCCCGTTTCGAGCATGACTTCGTGCCGCCAGGACCAGATGTCCCAGAGCTGTTGAGCAGAAGCCGTTTGGTTCAGGAAGACCTGGAAGTCCGCGCCTGCCTCCAGCTCGGCCAGGGCTGCGCGTGCTGAGATGCTGCCGTCCTGGGACAGTGCGGATTGCAGGGCGTCGCGGTTCATGCGATCAGTTTGCCGGGCCGGCCAAGGACAGCACCTGGCGGTGGGTGATCAGGCAGCACGCGAGTTTGAGGAAGGCTTCGTGGATGTCGGCTCGACGTTCCCAGCGGACACGAAGTCGTTTGAAGCCGTGGAGCCAGGCGAAGGTGCGCTCGACCACCCATCGGTAGGCGCCCAGGCCGCTCCCATGCGCTGTGCCGCGGCGGGCGATGACGGGGAGGATCCGACGGGCCCGGACCTGGTCGCGGTAGATGTCGTGGTCGTAGCCGCGGTCCGCGAAGACCTACTGAGGCTTGTGGCGAGGCCGCCCGGGCCTGCCGCGGACTGGTGGGACGGCATCGAGCAGGGGCATGAGCTGGGTGACATCGTTGCGGTTGCCGCCCGTGAGGATGACGGCGAGCGGGGTGCCGTGTCCGTCGGTGATCAGGTGGTGCTTGGAGCCGGCTCGTCCCCGGTCAACTGGCGACGGGCCTGTCTGGAGCCCCCTTTCAGCGCTCTGACGTGGCTGGAGTCGACAACCGCCCGCGACCAGTCGAGCCGGGCCGCCGCGTTCAGCTCGGCCAGCAAAACCTCGTGCAGCTGCTGCCAGACCCCTGCCTCGTTCCAGTCCCGCAGTCGACGCCAGCACGTCATGCCGGACCCGAAGCCGAGCTCCTGGGGCAGGTGTTCCCACTGAATGCCGGTATGCAGTACGAACAGGATCCCGCACAGCACCTGCCGGTCCGGGACCGGCTTGCGACCCGGGTACCTGAACCGTCTCTCCCGCTTCGGTAGAAGCGGCTCAATCCGCTGCCACAGGTCATCCGACACGATCCACGGCGAAGCCCCCATGACACGGACAACGCCGAACCCGCAGACCGGACACGGCCACCAGGGCCGATCCATCTCATTGTGTTAGGCGCTCTAAGTGGACCAGAACTAGCGCGACTAAAGCTGACAAGACTAGGGGACAGCTCCGCGCTCCGGACGGAACTCACTTCCCCAATCTCCCGAAAGAGCTCCGCGAAGCAATCAGCGGGGAAGTCCTTCGGGACGGCAGTCCTGACCCTTGGTACGTGAAGGCCCAGAAAATGATTTACACCTCGGATGCCGGTGACTTCAAGAGGCCCAGCAAAGTCATCCCAGGGTATCCGCCGGCATCGCATGTGGAAGGAAAATATGCGGCCTGGATGGCAGAAAACGGAATCAGCGAAGCATCCGTCGTGATCAATAACAGCGAAGGTGTCTGCAATAAGGCTCTCAACTGCAGCATGGCGATCGAGGCGATCTGCCCGAAGGACACAAGCTGCACGTGTACTACCCTGGCGACGGCTCGCCCAAGACGCTGGTCGGCAAGAGAAAGAATCCGGTGCGATGATCTTGTTTGTTCATGTCGATGAACCCCTCGTCCTTGCTGGCGAGCCCGAGGCGCTTGAGGCGGTCAACCGTGCGCTGACGGAACGGATCAGCAGTCTCGGCTGTGATACCACCTCCTTCCTCTACAGGGAGGAGACCAACCTGTCACGCACAGAAGCCTCACTTACCGTATCGGTGAACCACGAGAACGGATACGGCGGCCTTGCGTGGTTTGCTGACGGAAACACTGCCAAGCGCTTGATGAACACCAGGGGCGAAGAGTTCGCTGATTCCATCTGGGTCTCCATGAACCCCACCCCGCCAGAGTTCGATCCGGAGATTCTTAGCGACCCCTGGGTGCCGACATACATTCATCGAATCAGCGCTCTCCCGATCCCGACACTACGTGCAGCTTTGGAAGAATTCTGCAAGGCCGGGACCGGCGATCGGCCGGAATGTGTCAATTGGGTGGAAGGTAACTTCAATGGGACGCTTCTCAATCCTCCGATTGAATAGCTTGAATCCTGCGGTCTGAAGTTAGATGCGGGGCACCGCCTCGGTGGCGGTGCCCCGCGTGGGTGTCTACCGCAATTTAGTAACGAAGAAGTGGGTCAAGGCTTTACGTCGGAGGTCGAGAAGTCTGCGCGGATTAACCAAGGCAGGTATCCGAATTGATAGACTTCCTCCTCTTTGGGCTCCGCTAACAAGGATTGACCCCGGAGGTATCTGAAGTCGTAGCCGAGGGGGCAACAGTCAGCGAGGTGGCGTCCTTGACCGGGAGGAGGGTCCGTACCCGGGCGTCCGGGTGGCGCTGCTGCCGGCGGGTGCCCACATCGTGGGTGTCGATCAGGCGCAGCTCGATGTCCGCGAGGGCGATGGTGTCGCCGTGGACGGCGAGGGTGTGGCGTCCGGCGTCGTGCCGGGCCGCGTTCACGCTCGGGGTGCACGATGTGCCCCTGCTGCCGGCAGGTGCTGCATACTCACACGATGCCCACCGGTAGGGGCATCAGCTGGCGCAGCTCCTGCGCCGTCGGCGCGCTGCTGTCCTCGGTCGTCGTCATGCCCGGCCCAACGAGGCCGAGCGCAGGACGGTACGCCGTCCGGCCTCACCCGCCATACCGAGCCCGGTCGCGGGGGCCAGGCTGGGCGCGATGGGCAGTGCGGACCGGCGAGGAGGCCTTCGGGATGGTGCTGCGGCCGCCGGTGGAGCCGAGGCTGGCACAGGCCGCCGAGGCGATCCCGGGCCCGGCCGCGCTGCGCGCGGGGGTGGCCTATGAGCAGAAGTTCGACGGGCACCGCGCGCTCCTGTTCACCCCGGCAGGCCCGGGCGGGCGGTGCTGCTCCAGACCCGGCGGGGGTCGCTTGCCCAGGACCGGTTCGCAGACCTGGTGGCGGCCGCCGAGGCGCAGCTGCCGCGGGGCCTGGTCCTCGACGGCGAACTCCTCGTCTGGGATCCGGATGCGGGTCGGCTGTCCTTCGAGGCGTTGCAGCGTCGGGCCGCCGCCCGCGGCCGCAGCGCCCCTGTCCTCGCCGCCTTGCTCCCGGCCTACTTCGTGGCGTTCGACGTCCTGCAACTGGACGGCGAGGAGCGGCTGACCCGCCCGTATGCCGAGCGCCGCACCTTGTTGGAGGCCCTGTTCGAGGAGTACGGGCTGACGGCCCCGTGGACGCTGTGCCCGATGACCACCGACCTGGCGAAGGCCCGGGAGTGGCTCCAGGCCTGGACAGACGTGTCCGGCGTCGAGGGGATCGTCTGTAAGCCACTGAACAGCAAATATCTACCGTCCTATCGTGGCTGGACCAAGATCAGAAGACGCGACACCACCGAAGCGATCATCGGCGCGTTCACCGGCACCCCCGCCCGCCCGCAGCTCCTCGTCCTCGGTCGCAACGACGAGCACGGCCGGCTGCGCGCGGTCGGCCGCACCGTCGCGCTGCGCCCGGAACAGGCGCGGCAGGTCGGCGAGCACCTCACCCTGGCCGACCCCGGCCACCCCTGGGAGGGGATGCGGTTCGCGGCCGCGTGGGGGTCCCGCGAGGTCCTGGGCGTGGTCCTGGTCCGGCCGGAGGTGGTGGTGGAGGTCAGCGCCGACCGGGCCGTGGACCGCGGCGGCGTCTACCGCCACCCGGTCCGCTTCAAGCGCCTGCGCCTGGACCAGGAGGCGGCTGACGTCCCGTCCTTCGGCCAGGGCGGGGTTGCCGCTGCTGGCTGACGGGGACAGCGCCCGGCCATTGTGCTCCGGGGCGGGCCGATGGGCCGACTGCCCCGCCGGTGGCTGGGCCGTTCGTGCGCCTACCGGCGCCGCCGGAGAACGGGCACCAGCACGACCAGCGCGGCGATGTACACGCCGAGCGCGCCAAGGTCGCCGACAAACTGCACCGCTACGCCCGGTTCTTCACCCGGGCGGACAAAAGCCGGGCCGCAGCGGCGGGTGGGCGGGAGCGGCCGTTGTGGCGGTCGGTGTGGACCGCATCGGACGAAGGCCGCGAGCAGCCGCCCCCGCCGGTGGCGCTGGTGTTCACCAAGCAGATGGGGCCGGAGGCGATGGACGCCTGTATGCGGGGGATCGCGGAGCTGTCGGAGCCGGTGTGGCGGGGCCGGTGGCACGCCGCCGGCACCGGCGGGGTGGACGGGCGGCGGGACGGCTACCGCAGCTACGACGGGGTGGTGCCGGTGGTGGCGTGCCGCCTGGACAGCCTGGAGGTTGAACGGTGGCGGTGCAGGTGTCAGACAAGGGGCCTCATGCCGGAGTCTCCGGAGATCCGCATCCGGCTCTGTCCAGGTCACCCGGACGCATGACAGCGCGTGCGCCATGTTGCCTCGTGGCGCAGAGTCGGCGGGGGCAGCCATGGTCTTCTTGACTCATTCCGCAATCGGCCCTGGACCGAGCAGGGTCCCGCGATGCAGTGCCACGGCGGCCCGCACAGGATCGCTTGATGTGGCCGTGAAGGCTGCCTGCTTCAGATTCTGGACGAAGAGAGAGGTTCCCATGGAACTGACCGGGAAGATCAACAAGATTCTGCCCAATGCCGAGATCGCTGGGGACGACGGCAAGAGGTACCTATTCGGGATCCAGGATGTGACCGGCTTCTCAGCGAACGACCTGAAACTGGGCCTGCGGGTGAAGTTCGAGAACGGTGACAAGTCCGGCCGGGCCCACCGCGTCAAGCTGCTCTCCGCCGGGAAGGCGGCTGCCAGCGAGCCCAACCCGGACGACGTGGGCTACGCCGTCGGGGAGATCGACATCCCGCCTTCGGGCAAGTGAGTGCCTGTCTTTGGTCCTTGACCAGCGAGTTGAGTACGTCGAGCTGAGAAACCCGCAGATCAAGCAGAGAGCAGCAGTGCGGGCCGCCACCCAAGGGGTGGCGGCCCGCACTGCTGCGCGCTCAGGCTCCGTCGGTATCCGGCCGCCACACGGCGGGCCCGCCGCCGCGCCATTCGATGAGCAGCGGGTCGTTCAAGCAGGTAGGCGGGCTGTTGCGGCAGATAGGTGGAAAGTGTGGCGTCTGGGTGAATTGTGCTCGGGCTGTGCACGCAGCCTGTTTGCGCAACGTGACACTCTCCAGCAGGGCTCGTTGATCATGACTGCATGGCGAATGCGTTCACCCGGGCCCGGCCGTGGCATTCCCGCGGCTGGTAGAGAGTCCCGAGCCGGAGGCAGACCGCCGTGGTGGCGAACGGAAACCCCACCGTCAGAAGACGTCGGTTGGGCGCGGAGCTGCGCCGGCTCCGCCTGGCCTGTGGCCTGACGTGTGCGGGACCTGTGCGGCCTCTACGGAGTCACAGACCCGCAGGTCATCGACTCGTTGATGCGGATGGCCACCGAAGCGGACCGGCAGGGCTGGTGGGTGGAATGCGGCGACGTCCCGTATGCCGTCTACATCGGCCTGGAAACGGCAGCCTCCTCGATCCACCGAGCCCCTGGTGATCCCCGGCCTGCTGCAAACCCCCGCCTACGCCCGAGCCGTCATCGAGGAAACGATCCCTCTGGCCACCGCGGAACAGATCGCGGTGCGCCATGAGGTCCGGCTGCGCCGCCAGGCCCGGGCCCACCACCCGGCCCGGCGGTTGCGCTTATGGGCCGTGCTGGACGAGTCCGCACTGCGCCGTATGGTCGGCGGTCCCGCGGTCATGCGCGAACAGCTTGAGTACCTGAACCGTCTCGGCATGCAGCCGCACGTCACCGTGCAGGTCCTGCCGCACGAGGCGGGAGCCCATCCGGGCGTCTCGGGGCAGTTCTCCATCCTCCGCTTCCCGGACAGCGAGGCGGGGACGGTCTATCTGGAGCGTTTCACCAGCGACCTCTATCTGGAGAAACGGTCCGACGTACAGCACTACAGCGTCATGTACGACTACCTCCAGGCCAAGGCGATGAACCCGGAGAACACCCGCCACTTCATCGCCCGCGCCGCCCAGGAGTTGCTGACTGCCACATCGCTGCCCTGCCGGAGGTGATCGACGTACCGGCCGGAGGTCGGCCGAGGCGGGAACAGCCGCTCGCACAGACCCGGCGGAGCCGCAGGCTGCGTGACGGCCGCACGCGGCGATTGCGGCCGGCCGACGGTCGGGCGAGCGAGGACCACATCGAGGGCGGGATCCACTGCACGGACCGCGCCGTCAACACCCAGCCCAGCATCGCGTGCGGCGGAGTGGCGAACACGCTGACCGTGTTCACCGGCAGCAACAGCGGCGCGGCGGACTACCCGTTCATGCTCCTGGTTCCCTGACCTCCCTGCCCCGCCCCTTCCGCAGACGGCGCGCGACCGGGGTTGCTCCCCCGTGGATGCACCGTTCACTGTCGCCGTCCTGTAGGACGCCCACGGCGCCGACCGGCGTGGCGCTGCCGGCTGGTGCCCGGGTGAGAGCATTCTGCGGTTGCCGGGCCCGCCGGGCAGCGATGCGTGGGGGCCCCTACGCCCGGGAGGACCGGTCGCGCGCGGGCCGGGCGCGTGTCGGTCTGGGACTGAGGAGTCTGCAATGAGCAGTGGCATTGCCATCGAGGACAGCTGCCTGAGCGCGTACAAGGAGCTGACCGCGCGGAAGGTCAATACCGTCGTCTACCGGCTGAGCGATGACCTCAGCACGATCGTGCCTGAGCGAAAGGGCACGATGACGTACGACGAATTCGTGAAGGCGTTGCCGGAGCACGAGCCCCGGTACGCGGTCCACGACTATGAGTTCACCACCACCGGCGGCCAGAAGACCAGCAAGATCGTCTTGTTCAACTGGCTGCCCGACTCCAGTCCGGTCAAGCACAGGATGATCTTCGCGTCGAGCAAAGAAGCCCTGCGCGCGAACCTGTCCAGCGTCGTCGTGGAGATCTCGGCCACCGACCACAGCGACCTCGACCGCGAGGACGTCAACGCCCGCGTCGTCCGCTGACGGCCCGCTGAGGCGGACGAGACGTTGGAGACCCGGCGGGCTTCGGCAGGGGCTCGCCGATGCCACCACGAGTCCGCGACCCGGCCCTGCGGGGTTCCGCCAGCGGGCGGCGGTCTCGCCTCGAACCGCCGCCTCGACGCAAGACCGTCCCGCGGTCCGCCGCTTGCGACGCCCCTGACGGAACCCCCGCGCGGGCCACCACCACTTGGTGGCGGCCCGAGACCAGACGGGGCCCTGCTGGCGCTGCGCGGAGGCCGCCTATCGGGCCTCGCTCAGCAGCGCCCTCAGGGCGCCGCGCAACTACTTGACGGCTTGTCCGACCTCGACCTTGACGTCGCACGGGAAGAAGCCGTTGTGGCCCACGACGATCTGCTCCGCGGGCAGGGTCGACATGGCGAGGGCCCGTTCTGGGCGTTCGTAGCTGAGGTTGTAGACGGCGACTGCTTGCCCCTCGTCGTTGAGGAGGAACAGCTCGGTGGGGATCTCCCTTCCGCCGGTGACGGCCAGTACGGGCACTCCGTCTTGGTATCGCAGGCTGAGCTTGCCTGCGTTGGCCTTGCTGCCCTTGGCCGGCCGGAGGATGAGCTGGCCTTCGTCCTTCGGTCCCTGACTGCCTGCCATGAATCCACCTCTGTGTAATTAAGTCGCTACGTTCTGTCATTCATTTTGCCATGTAGAGGCTGCTGAGGCCGCGGCGGCTGCGGTCCGAAACAGGCGCCAACTCGGCTGGGCCCACTCCACTCCGAGGGGGCAAGGGCGGCGAGCCGGCCCGGGTCGAGCCGGTCGCGACGCCGTGGCGGCGGACCGGTTCGCACCCCCCCGGTGCCGGGAATTGAGTGGTTCGTCATGGAGTGTTCCCTCCCGTTGGACCCGTGCGCGGTCTGACCAGGTACGTAAGGCGCCGCGAGGTGAGTAGGCGTACTCAGGTGCCCAGGCCCGGCAGCTTCGAGACTTGCTGCAGGACGGATGGGAACGGGGAACGTGATGGAACAGCGCTGGTCGAAGCCTGAGATGTGGGTTCCCGGTGGGTACTTGGCGCTGGTCGCCGCGATGATGGTCTGGCTGGAGGTGGCCAGCCGAACGGGGCACGACGTCGGCATGGGCGCCATCTGGCCCATGTTGGCCACGGCGCCGGTCAGCCTCCTACTGGTGGCCGCCTTCGGAGCCGCGTCGGGCGCCCTGGAGCCGGGCTTGACCCCGGTACCGATCGTGGAGCCCTCCTACGGGGCGCAGCCGCCGACCACGCTGCCCACGGACTTCCCCTCGCCGTCGGATGCGCTCCCCTCCGACTGGGTGCCGCACACGTCCGTGGCCGACAAGCCCGAGATGTGGGACGCCTTCGGCCTCTACATCCCGATCCTGGTGGGCGCCCTGATCAACGCCGCGGCGATCTGGGCCCTGCTCCGCTGCTGGGCGCGGTGGCGAAGCGCGCGATCGGCGTCCTGAGCAGCGATGGGCCGGGCTGCTGCCTGTTGCGGGGCCGGATTCGGACACACGCTCATGCAGGGCTGCTTCCGCACTCCGCCCCCATCTGTCCCTCGAGGCGGCATCCTCTCCTCTGTCCGGAAGCTGGTCTGGCTCAGCCGGCTCCGACGGGCAGCAGGCCGAGCCGGTTCTCGAGCCGGGTCGGCAGAGGCAGCAGGCGGACGCCTTCTTGCTCGTTCGGGTCGGTCCGCGCGACCAGGCACACCATGTCCTGGTCGCCGCTGTTGACCGGCATGTGCGGGGTGTCTGGGGGGATGTAGATGTAGTCACCCGCGCGCAGCACCGTGTGCTCGGCCAGGTCCTGCCCGTGCCACACCTCGACCTGCCCGGACTGGATGAAGATGGCCGACTCGTGCCCCTCGTGCAGGTGCGGGCGGCCCCGGGTGCCCGCGGGCATCACCAGCCGATGGAGACACAACCGCTCGGCCCCGGCCGATTGCGCGCTGACGCCCGTGCCGAAGGTGCCGCCCTGGATGCCCTCGTACTGTCCGGTTCGGACCACCGTGCACTGCTTCTGATCTGTCACGTGCGCAGTACACCAGTCGACCCGCGGCGGCCGATCGGTTCACGCCATGCCTGCCAGGGGTGACCTCCCCGTGCCTGGCAGTCCAGCCCTTCATCCCCGACAGGCGCCGCACCCACCCAAGGCGCCCGGTCCATCCCTTCAGCCTGTCCTTCTGGCGCCGGCAGCCCGGGGCTGCACCGGTGAGGCCGGCAGCAGATGCCGCGCCCGGTCCCTGCCCCTAGCGCAGCAGCAGTGATCCTGTACGCGTTTTTGATCTTCCCGGGCCTTTGGTGGTGCCGGTGGTTCATGGTGGGGCTGTTTGTGACGTCCGGTCGGCAGGGTTCGAGGCGTGGCGGAAGATCGCGGGCTGGTGCCTGGGCGTCATTCGGTTGGCGGTCCCCTTGGGCGCCGCTCCGGTAGTAGGCAAGACCGGTATCAGCGGTGCCCCGACTGCGGCGCCGACCGACGCCTGGCCCGCGACTACGAAACCCTGCCCACCCGCTCCGCAGACATGATCCACATCGCCATGACCGACCTCATGGCCCGCCGCCTCACCAGCGAGAACACCATCTCCTGGCGCGACCCGCAGAAGACCACAGAACACCCGCTTCTGGGATGAAACATCGGACGAAAACGACCTCTCACCGCCGGCCGCGACGGAGCCCTCTACACCGACGACGTCCGGTGCCCAGTGTTCGTCGAGGACCTGGCCGCTGCCCTGCTGGAGCTGGCGGACAGCGACGCTGCCGGGATCCAGCACCTGGGCGGGGCCGACGCGGTGAGCCGCCACGAGCTGGGCACCCTCATCGCCCGACGCGACGGTCTGGACGCTTCCCGACTGCGCGCGGGCTTGCGGGCGCAAAGCGCCCTGCCGGGCGGACTCGATGTACGCCTGGACAGCCGGACGACCCAGAAGCGGCTGCGTACGGTCCTCCGCGGTGCCCGAGAGTTCTGCACGCTGCCCAGCTCGAGGGCTGAGCTCGTCGACGCGTGAGCGTGCGTCCGCCGGAGGGCCACCCGGCTCGCGCGCCCCCTGCTTCAGGGCAGCACGCACGGTCTCTGTGGTGGTGCGCACCGCGAGCCGCCGGGAGAGAAGCTCGCCGGACGCAGTTTCTCTCTTGGGCCGCCCTGCAGCAAGAGCGTGGGGCGTTGGCGCCTCACACGTGGGGGCGGGAATCCCAACGCCATAGCAGTTGGCGATGGAGGTGAACGTCGTTCAGTATTTGGCTCGGACCGCTCTCGCCGAGGTCTGGGACAAGGGAGGGCCCCGCAAAGTGAACCTCAGGTCTCACTAAGAATCGCCCAGCCGTTAGCGGTGGGACGGACTTCCCATCCCGTCGGCCAGGAATGCGCCAAGGGGGTGCCATCCGGCGTTGTCAGCCGCGCCCGTGCGCCGGCGAACGAGGCACCTTGTTGGAACGTCGCGCCAGCGAACGAGGTGGCGCTGTTGAACGTGACCCCATCGAACGAGGCACTCTGTTTGAACGTGGTCCCATTGAAGGAGGCGGTGCTGGTGAACGTCGCGTTATCGAAGGAGGCGATGCTGGTGAACGTCGCGTCATCGAAGGAGGCGATGCTGGTGAACGTCGCGTCATCGAACACGGCGCCATCACTGAAAGTCGCGGAGTCGAACAAGGCCGGATTGGTGAACATCGCGCCTGTGAAGCTTGCCCAGGTGACGTGAATTTGGCCGAATCCGTAGTAGGTGAAGGTGGCGTGGTTGAGGTTGACACCCATGCCATCCCAGAACGCGTAATCGACAGGGGTGATCTCTCGCTGGTCCGGCGCGCGGGAGTCATGGAGGTGGATAACAAGGATGTACTCGGCGGCGTTGCGCACCTGGAGTTCCTGGTGCCGTTGGCTGTCCGCCTTCCTGCCGAAGAGTGCACGGGCAGCCTGGCGGGAACGGGACACTGGCCACCATGGCGGGGGTGGCATGTAGGGCATGCGTAGGTATGCGCAGATGACATCCACGATGGTCTGCCGGTGGTCGGCAGCCGCCTGGCCGAGCCGCTCCAGCGTGTACAGCCCGCCCAGACGCACCGGGGCTTCAGTGCTGCCAAGCTGCTCGACGGCCTTGATGTAAAGCTCGTTGATACGCCGTTCGCTCGCGTCATATTCGGTTCTCTCGGTGGCCTCCTCGTGGTGCTGCTGTCGACGAAGAGCCAGCAGCACCGTAATGGCAGCGCCCACGCCGGCCCCAGCGGCCAGAGCGGTACGCACCGCCTCGATCCGCTGCTTCGACCGTTCGCTTTCTGGCTGCAGATCGGTGATCTGGGGCAGCAGCAGGGCCGTGGTCGCCCACACAGCGGTCAGCACAGCCGCGAATGCAAGCGCCACCCACCACCAGCGGATACGCGGGGCGAACCGCCGTTGGAGCTCTGGCTGCGTACGCTTGTACATCTGGTCCGATACGGCGGCACAGCCCACAGCCCCGATCACGAAGATGAGCGGGACCAGCGGGATGCGGGCGGCGAGGCTGACCACTCGGTCCCATGAGAGAACGGCCGCGACCAGAAGACAGGCCGAGACCACGGTCAAGCCGTGCGCTACGGCCCGCAACCGCCACCGCACCGAGCCCATTTCGTACCCTCCCGGATCGGCGACCTCCAGCCTCGGAAGACACCGTGAGCGGGAACGGGTGCCTTGGGCACTGTCGCCTCGCCGTCGACCAGCGCGAACCACCCGAGCAGGCCAGCAGCCACAGCAGAAGGCCAGCCACGAGAGGACAGGCACCGACCCCGGCATGGGGCTCTCACTACGCCTGGAGCAGGGCCCTTTCGGCCGTCAGCAGCACCCCACGGCCGATGCGTTCGTGGAACCGTCACTGTGACTGTTCCACGAACGCGGGTAGCCCCCCCGGTCTCCCCGTTCACCTTGCCGACCTGTGGCTTTGGGTTCAGAAACAGGCACTGATGAAGGCGCAGCCGCCCGCTCAGCGCGGTGTGCTGATCGAGACCGGCGGCAACCGCATCGTCTTCAGCGCCTACGACTTCGACACCGCGGTGTCGGTCATGGTTCCGGCCGCCACGCCCGCCGGGAAGGGCTCCTCGCTCCTCGACTTCCCGGAGCTGAAGAAGATGCTCGCGGCCATGATCGCCGGGGAGACCAAGGCCGTCGCGGCCCAGACCCGCGTCTCGCTCGCCGGAGACCTGCTGGCCACCGAGCACCTCACGGTGCCCATCACCACGCACGACATCCACGAGTACACCCAGCCGCTGGAGGCCGTGCCCGCCATGGCCACCATGGACGCGCAGGCCTTCCTCGGCCAGCTCAACCGCGTACTGCCCGCGGCGGGCAGCGACGACACGCTGCCCGTACTCACCGGCATCCAGGTCACGCTGGATGGCGAGACGCTCACCATGGCCGCAACGGACCGCTACCGCTTCGCCGTCGCGGAAGTCCCGGTTACCCACACCGTGCAGCCGCCGGAGAAGCCTTTGGCCGCGCTCATCCCGGCCGCCACCCTCTCCGCCCTGGCCAAGCGACTGAAGAGCCACGACGGGCCCGTGGGCATCGGCGTCCTCGAAGACAACCACGCCGAAGGGGAGCCTGTGGCCACGTGGACCACTCCCCGCGCCACGCTGTCGCTGGGCGCCATCACCATCACGATGCGCTCACTGGACGGCAGCCTCCCCAAGTACGGGAAGTTGTTCCCCGAGACGTGCGAGACGTCGGTCCGGCTCGACCGCGCTACGACTGTCCGGGCCGTCAAGAAGTGCCAGGCCGTTCTGAACGCGAAGGGACTCAAGAACGTTCCCGTGAGGTTCGCCTGGGACACCGACGGCAACCTCACGCTCGCCCCCCGTATGGACACGGCCGAAGGAACGGCTCGCACCAAGGGCATGTCCATTCCGACGACCATCACCCACGGCACCGGCGAAGGTCTGCGTGGAGGCCTCGCCGCCTTCAACCCGGGGTTCCTGCTGGACGCGCTCGGCACGTTCGCCGGCGACACCATCACCCTGCACCTGGGCGAGATGAAGGACGGGCAGATCAGCAAGCCCGGCCTCTTCACCGACGGCCCCGAGATGGCTGGTCAGGGCTACAAGCACCTGGTGATGCACGTCCGCCTCTCCTGAGCGAACAACCACCCGCGGGGGTGGGGCGTGCCGCCCCACCCCCGCCCCGGCGGGGAGTGGCACCCCGCCGGTCCGAACACACACCCACAGGAGGTACCCCATGGCCTGGATGCTCGACTGGCGAGGAACCCCGATCACGCACTGCGCCCACGTCCTCTTCCCCCGGAAGTGGGGCCGCAGCGCCCACTCGACCGAGATGGTGGAAGGCGTCGTCCAGAGCTTCAGCCCCACCGGACGGATCACCGTCGACGTCCTTCGAACATCCCGTCCGCGCGAGACGGGAGGTACTGGCCGTGCCCGCTACGCGGTCCCGGCCCACAGCGTGACGGTCGTGCCCGCTCCGGCCGGCCTGCGCACCGGAGACGCCCCGGGTGACGCCGCACCGAGCCCACCCCCCCCAGACGCCCGCCCCAGCCGCGGCTCTTGAGCTCTTGACGGTCGACGGAACGCAGTACGGGCCCTACCCCGGGCAACCCACCACAGCGACGCGCTCCCCGTACGACATCTACCTGTTCACCGGCGAGACCGCGCAGCGCATCGTCGAAGACCTGCACCGGGACAGCTGCGGTCTCACCGCAGCGTTCGAGTACGACGGCACGCTCACGTTCACCTGGGACGCGACCTACCGGGACGAGCCCGGCGCCGAGCGCGTCACCCCGGACGCCCAGGGCCGCTACGCGATCGGCGGACTCTGGCCCTGGGACACCTGGCCCGAGACCAGCAGGGCGACGCCCCAGCCCTGACGCTCCACCCAGGCGGCGGCCGGGGCGCGGTGCTCGCCCTGCCGCCGGCAGACCTGCGCCCCGTCAGGCATCCACGTCCGCCGACTCCCGCTCCATCACCAGCGCCAAACACACGCAGGAGCACCAGCAGGGACCACCCGTATGCACGTAGTACGCCGTGCTCAGCGGACCCTCGCAGGTGGGGCACTTCGCGGCGCAGCAGCAGACCCCGCAATCGGCGCACTTCATCCGGTCGCACCGTGCGCACAGAGAGTCTCGTGGAGGCGGGTGCGGCGGTGTCGAGCCAGGTGTCCGGAACCGAAGTGAAGACGGGCCGTTGAAGAACGGGGGCAACGTTGCAGACCGTCACAAGCCGCCGACAGCCAGGTGGGGTTACAACTACATTGACCAGCAGTGCACTTGAAAGGAGCACCGATGGCCACACCGCCACCGCCTACCCCTGGGGGCCCTGCCCCGCAGCAGCCACCCAACGGGGGTCCCTTACCCGGGGGGCCGACTCCCACTCCCGGGCCTCAGCCCGGGGCGACTCCCACTCCCGGGCCTCAGCCCGGGCCTCAGCCCGGGGCACCGCATGTGTGGGTGGTACCCCCCGATCCGGATCGCTACCCGCGGGATGCGAACGAGATTGCCCGCGCAGCCCACGTGACAAGCCGCAGGGCCCTGCGGCTCACCTTCTGGCTCGGCATTCCCACACTGATCGCGACAATTGTGGCCGGGTACGTTGCATATCGCGCCCTCAGTCCGGCCGAAGAGACAAACCAGAGAGAAAAGACAGACCATAAAGAAGAGCAGGAATTCGAAGCCGGCTCGCCCGTAAAACTCACGCCCGGAGAATCCTACTATGGCCCGTCCTGGTATGCGTCGGCCGAAAGTGCACGGAATTACGAAGGTGAAGTTTTCGACATGGCGTCGACCGATCCGGGCAAGCCGTCATTTCCGTGGCTGCGGAAGCACTGGACTCCGCTGAACTCAACTGGCGTCGCAGTAAACGTTCTGAGTAAGCATAAGCACACCGTACTGGTTCAAGGCGTTGAAATCTCTCAACTGAAATGTGCAGACCCCGCAGCTGGCGCCCTCTTCAAGGTCCCGCCCATCGGCGACGGCGGCACACTCGAAAGGCCGGCGGAGTATGCGATGAACATTGACGCGGCCCGCCCGGTCACCCGGAAACTGGGCGATGACGGCCTCCCTGGCCCCCCGGAGAACGTCAGCGTCACCCTCGATCAAGGAGACCAGCGCGAGATTCGAATCGAATTCTTTTCGAGCGCAAAATCATGCACCTTTCAGGCCGCATTGATCATCTCGTCGGAAGGGGCCAAGTACAAGGAAAGACTGCCGGCCTACTCGGGCGAGACCGGGGAAGAGCTCTACACGTTCCGGGTCACAGCGCCCAGTCGGGGCTCCTCCTACGAAAAGCGGTACGTAACAGGCAATGACCCTGCTGCTCCCCCCATCGTGCGTGTACCAGCCGATCAAATCGCTTGGGACAAGCACGGCCGCCCCAGCTATCCGGGAACTCTGTGAGAGGGCCCGGCGGCCAGCCGGGGCGGATACGTGGGTGAGCGGGCTCTGCTGCGTTCGCTGCTCAGGGCGCCCGACCGCCCGCAGCCCCATGCGGGCTCGGCGGGCGCGGCTGGCCAGCCGGCGTCGAGGCGGTCGCGCCCCGGGCGTTGGCCGGCCAGGCCCTGCACCTTGCTGGAGACCGCGGAGGTAGAGAGATGACCACGACCCGCGAGGAACGCGCCGAGCGCGACGCCCGTGAGGCGGACGCCCTGCAGGCCGGGGACGCGGCCGCAGCGGGGCTGTGCGAAGCCCTGGCCCGCGTCGGCATCCCGCCGGAGTGGGGCGGGGAGTACGTGGCGGCGCCGCGTGTGAGGGTCTGACCGGTGGCCCTGGGTGTGGTAGGCCATGCCGCACCCCAGGGTCTCCGGCCCGCTGGGGGACTTCCCCGCGGCCGTCGTGCACGCTGACGGGCGGCGTGTGGTGGAGCTACTACGACGGCACGCTGACCAACGAGGCACGGGCGTTCGATATCGACCACATGGTGCCGCTCGCGGAGGCGTGGGACTCCAAGTAGGCGATGTTGCGCTGGCTGCATCATTCCGCCTGGCCCGGTAGGGGCCAGCACCCGATACGAGGTGCGGGACTTCCTGGTCTGGACGGCCAGGCGCGGCCACAGCGACGACCTACTGGTTCCTCACCGGGGCAAGGCCGAACCAGAGGGAATCGACGAGGACACCCACTGGGACTTCCTCCAGCAGTGCCTCCACGACGAGGACCTCCCCCTGGACGTGAGGGCGGCTGGATCCCTGCTCCTGCTGTTCGGCCAGCACCTCACCCACATCATCACCCTCACCACCGGGCACCTCGACCACCAGGACAGCCACCAGACCATCCGCCTCGACAGCACCCCCATCCGCCTCCCGCAGCCCCTTGCCACCCTTCTCACCCGACTGATCGACCAGCAGCCCAGGCAGGGATGGCGCGGCAACACGCCCGGCACCTGGCTCTTTCCCGGCAGCCTGCCAGGCACCCACCGCTCCGCCAGCTCCCTCGCCCGAGCCTTGACCAGACACGGCATCCCCATTCGTGCCTCCCGCGCGACCGCCCTGGTCCAGCTCGCCGAGGAGATGCCGCCCGGGGTCCTGGCCCCGCTCCTCGGGCTCCACGTCATCACCGCGCTGCACTGGCGTCGCCGAGCCGCAACCGACTGGACCGCCTACCTCCAGGCACGCCAGCGCGCGCTCGCGGACAGACGACCACCGTCCGGGCCGTGATCGTTGCCGGCCTCGGTCATCCAGTTCTCACAAGCGGCGTGAGAGGAGAAGCCGCTTCAGCCGGTTCCGGTGGGGGCGCAGAGGCAATGCAGCAATGGCGCTAGCGCAGGACTGGGCAGTTGGCAGCCTCATACTCGTCCGCGATGGTGAAGACGCTGGCACATCTCGGACACTCGGCCTTGCCGAAGAGATGCGCGATTCCTTCAGCGAGTGCGACTTCCTCATCGCGGACAGCAATCTCGTGCATCCACCGCCCGACGCCCGTGAGCTCCTCGCCGGGCCTCGGCCGAAGATCACGCCGGTCCACGTCGCCCAGGTTCCAGTCCCGGATCGCCGAGTAGCGCCCGTAGTCGCCGATGGCGACGGTCACCTCCACACCGCAGTGAGGGCACTGCAGGTCGTAGAAGTCGTCCGCGAAGTCCCCCAGGACGTTGGCCCAGTGGTACTGCTCCTCGACCGCAAGCAGTGCGCGGAAGGTAACCAGGTAATCGGATGGCCGCGACTGCAGGTGCCGGTCCAGGAGAGCGCCGAACTTGGCGATCACGTCGGCGCTCTCAACCAGCAGTTCGTCGCTGCCATGGTGGCTCGCCGCACGCTCCATGATCTCGCCGGCCAGGTGGCGTGCCTCCCTGTTCCCCGATGCGAGGCGCACCAGCAAGGGCAGGGCAGCGATGCTGGCGGGCGACACCAGGTCATGCTCGAGGATCAGCCGGTGTCCCAGCTCCGTCCACGCTTCCGATTCGTACTCACGCTCCACCCGAGCGAGAAGCTCAGGGACGCGATCTACGTCAGAGTGACAGTCGTACATCTGTGCCCAGTTCACCACCCAGGCATTGAACCGTCCCGCGAGCTTCGAGTCGACTCTGGACCCCCAACACCTTCCCGAGAGACATCGTCAACTTGATGCCTGGCTTCGTGGGGTGTGCGCTCCCGACCCTCCCAGACACCGACGTCGTTGCCCAGGGGAGTCGTACCGACATCAGGGGAATACCGCACGCTTTGAATAGCGCTCCCCGCCAGCTGGGGCGGATGAGTGGACGGCGGCGCGTCGGGAGGCGTACGCGAACGACCTCGGTCAGGACGCTTCGCTGGTGGCGGTGTCGGCGCGGTCGAACAGGTCGAAGGCTGATCAGGATCCGGCCCAGTGGCTGCCGCCGGCGGGGGACGCGCTGTGCCGGTACGGCGCGGAGTGGACCGCGACGAAGCTGCGCTGGGGTCTGGCGGTGGATGAGGCGGAGCGGGAGCGGCTGTGGGACATCGCGGCGGGCTGTGGGGGTACGGAGGTGGAGTTCACCCCCGCTCCGTGACCGGATGTGTTGAAGGGCCGCTGCCCCTCCTTGGGGGTGGCGGCCCTTCGTCGTGCCCAGGGGTCGGGTGGGCTGAGGGGTTGTGCCGGGCGCCGGCTTCCCGTGGGGCGGGATGGCCGGCGCCCGGCATGGTGGTGGGCAGGGTCAGTGGCGGCTCCCTGCGACGGCCGGGGCGAGGTAGAGGCTGGTGGTGTGGAGGACTTCCGGGCTCGGGAGGAGTGGCGGTTCCTGGGTTCGCACCGGGAACTGGATCACTTGCGCGTCCAGTCCTTCCTCCTCTTCTTCCGCCTCCACGAGGAAGCTGTACTGGGGCGTGTAGCTCGGCCAGTGGTCGGCGCCGATGCGCGGGTCCGGCTGCTGGGAGAAGTCAGGGTGCCCGTGGGTCAGAGCGTCCCCGTCTTGCCGGGACAGGTTGGCGTCGTGTCGGCCGGTTTCCAGGGTGGGTGGGGCGGTGGCCAGCAGCAGGGAGAGCAGCAGGCCCGCCGAGCGGCTGGAGAGCGTTCTGGCTGCCTGGATCAGGCGGCGGTGCTGTGCGCGGGGAAGCGACAGGGCCACGCAGCCGATTTCGTTGCCGATGCGCAGAGGGACGGCGAAGCACAGGGCCCCGTTCGAGTATTCGAACAGGTCGAATTGGGAGGCGTGGGGGCCGTAGCCGTCAAGGCTGTGGAAGAGCGAGGCGCGGTCGGTGATGGTCCGCTGGGTCAGCATGATCGGCCGACGCCGGGCGAGGTGGTCCATGCGCTGCTTGAAGTCGAGCTGCGCGAGGAGGCTCTTGCCCAAGGCCGTGGCGTGCCCGGCTTCCTCGAACGGCGCCACCTGCCGCACCCCAGGGGTGGAAGGACCGTCCGCCAAGGCAGCGATCTCCACCTCTCCATTGCGGTAGATGCCGATGTAGACGGCCGCACCGACGGCATCGCGCAGCGCCGCCAGGACCTGCTCGATCACTGCTCCCCGGCGTTGCGGGTCGGGCGCGGCCAGCAGCCGCAGCGCGATTCCCGGCACATAGCCGCCGTCCGGTGTGGGCTGCACGAGCTGCTGCTGGCCGAGCCAGACCAGCAGCCGCTGCACCGCGGGGCGGGACAGGCTGGTGGCCTGCGCCAGATGCCGCTCGCTCACCGACCTTCCGGCACTGGCGATGATGTGCAGCACCTCCAGCACCCGCTGCGCCGACTGCCACCGCCGAGCCGGCCGACCCGCCCCGGGAACCTGCTGGGCCAGGTCCATCAGCGACGCCTGCCTCAATGGGCCCGGTGCATACCGCGGTCCCGCATCCGGTCGCGGAAGTGGATCGCTATCGCCCGGCTTCTCCTCTCGACGGACTACGGTGTCCGCCCAGGGCTCTGCCGTCTCGGTGACGGCCGACTCGACCGTGTCGGCGACGGTGCCGCGCGGGCGGGGAACCCGAGCGGCCCCCGCCGAGCCCAGACCCGGGCGGACAGCCCGGAGCAGCGACTCGATGTCGGCCGTGAACTCCGCGTCCTGCCGGCTGCCGGTGCCATCGTCGCTGTGGGAGGCGAGGCCGATATCGGCCAGGTCCCATCCCGCCTGGTGCAGCAGGATCCGGGCATCTCCGTGACCCCAGCGGGCGGCACTGACCAGGACCGGCAGAGCCTCGTTGGCGGTGTGCGGCCCCGACCGCCACAGGGCTGCCGCAAGACGGAAGGCCGCTCCCGGGTGCCCTTCGTCCAACGCGCGCCGCAGCCAGTTCCGGGCCAGCTCCAGATCCCCGGCGCGCAGCGCAGCCGAGCCGAGCCGGTAGCAGGAGTTCGCGTGCCTGCGCTGCTCGCGTTCTGCGGCCCGCCGTACCTGGGCCTTGCCCCAGTCGCCGGTGGGCCGGTCCCAGAAGTCGGCTCCCTTCCCCTCGGACAGCAGGGCGGCGATAGCGGAAGGCATCGCCCTCCGGAGCCCGCCCTGTCCGCTGTCGTTGACGCTCACATCACTCACCTTCGCCCTCTTCTTGGCTCCGGGTCTTCCTGGGTTCCTCTTTGCGGATGTGGAGCCGCACTTCGGCATCCGCCCGTAGTTCCTGCGCTGCCTTGCTCTTCAGGGTCTGGATGACGGCCACGCCGCGGTTCATGCGTTCGGCGATGGCCTGGTCGTCCATGCCGAGGCTCTGCATCTCCGCGACGGCCTTGCGCTGCGTCGGCTCCATCCGCGAGATGGCGGGCTTGAGGACTTCCTCCATCGGGTCGATCGGAGAGTGCGGCGCCAGGCAGCCGAAGGACAGCGGCAGGTCCGAGGTCCTGCCGGGACGCAGAAGGATGTGGCGCTCGATGTCCTGCATCGTGTTCTCGTCCGCAGGCCGCGACGGAACCTTGTAGGCATCCTTGGCCATGTTGTTCACGGTGGTCATGAGGTATGGCAGGACCGTGCGGCCGGCCTTGCCCGGGTCGTCCAGCCACCTCTCGTACGCCCGGCCGATAGCCTCGGCCGCCATGTGTTCGGCGTGATCCCGCAGACGTGGATGGTGGCGGCTGACGTGCCCGGCCAGGGTCGACTTCCAGCCCTCCAACACCTCGGGGTTGCCGAAGAGCTGGTCCACTTCCCGGCGCCAGCGCTCGTCCGGCCCCTGTGGGGGCGCGCTGTCTACCACGGGCCCCGCTCCCCTCCAGGAGAGGGCGACGTTCCGCAGGCAGCGGATGCTATGGCCCACACCCTGACCTGAACGTGAAGCTCCAGGCACATCACCACGGTTTGCCGGCACTCGCAGACCTCACCAGCGCAGACCTCCCGGCCACGCGCGGGGGATCCCTTGCGGTTCCGACGACCGCGCAGAACCCAGCAGACGGTGACCACCGCCTGAACCACACCGGCCGCAGCCGAGAGAACCCCGGCAACATCCAGCGCTGTCATTTGCTCTCCAACAAGATCGTTCCACCGTGACGCACAAGCGCGCCACGCCACTCCTACGCCCACAGCGGCCCGGTCTTTCCTCGCGAACGAAAGTGATCGGAACCGGCGCTTCCTGTTCGATCGGCGACGCGCACAGAGCGGAGCCAGACATGAGATGCCCCCTCGCGCAGTAGTCGGCTGGTGATGGCCGACTACTGCCGGGTGGCGGGTCAGTGGCGGCGGAAGCTGCCGCCTATGAGGCCGGCGCCGCCGATGGCGACGGCGAGGGGGTCGGCGTAGTGCTCGCGGTAGAACGCCAGGGCGACGGCCCCGACGACGGTGAGGTTGAGGGCGGTGCGGGCGGGGCGCCACAGGCGGCTGCGCGGCCGGCCTAAGCCCACTCCGGCGCCGTCGGGCGTGGGCTCGGGCATCTGGCCCGGTTCAAGCCGCTGCGCCTGGACGTGGCCGCTGAGGACGTTCCGGCTTTCGGTCAGGGCGGGACCGCGGCCGCTGGCTGAGGAGGGCGGCGCTCGATCATCCGGCCCCGGGGCGGGCCCGTGGGCCCGGCCGCCCCCGCGGCGGCCGGGCACCTCGTGCGGGCTACCGGCGGCGTCGCAGAAACGGCACCAGTACGGCGAGCGCGCCGACGTACACGCCGAGCGTGCCGAGGGCGACCTGCGCCGGGTTTACCCAGGACGGGGCCAGTCGTATGACGAGGCCCGCACCGCCCGCGAGGACGGCGCCGATGCCCAGGAGCAGCAGTACGAACAGGACGTCGCGCTGGAGCCGCAGCCGCGCGACCTCGGCCCGCTCCTCGGCGCCCACGCCGACGTCGGCGGCGTCGGGGCCCTGGGGCGCCGTGGCGGTGCTGCTGGTCGTTGTGGTCATGGTCATGGTGGTTCCTTTCTGAAGACCGGCGCAGGGGCCGGGAGCGAGAGCAACAGTGCGGCCGCGGACCGGCTCGGCGCAGTTCTCGCGAAAATCCGTCCTGCGCCTGCCCGGAGACCTCCGGAACGCGGATTCGCGGGGACTTGACGCAGCCCTCTGCCGTTGCTGGATGAGGCTGCACGACGCGGGGGTTAGCCCCGCAACCCCCAGCCGGGCGGCCTTCACCATCCCCGCCGAAGAACCGCCGCCGCCCCCGCCGTGGCCACGCTGCGCAAGGCCGGCGTCCGCTACCTCTTCGATGACGACCAGGGCCACGCCGGCGGGTTCACCCCGCACGCCCCGAAGCACGGCAGGGTCGAGGCGTACCCGTGGGAGTTCGCGCTCGACGTCCTGCACGGCCTCACGGCCGACCCGGCGCCGTAAGGAAGCTCGGTCCTCCCGGATCCGCAGTCCTGCGGGGCCACCGCTGCCCGTCGGCAGGCGGCAGCCGCCGCCCGGGATGTGATCCGGGCGGCGGCTGCGATCAGGCTGGGTCGGGGCCCGGAGGGCCCCAGGGATTCAGTTCTGGCTGATGGGGGCTACCTCACCACGTACTCATTGACCTTGATCTCGAAGTTGCTGTAGAGCGGTTCGGGCTGGGGGAGGCGGAACCAGCTGGAGGAGTGCAGTTCGCTGGGGTCGGGGGTGGTGATCTTTGCCCATGCGGCCTTCCAGGCGTTGTCCTGGTCGTGGATGCCGCAACCGTGGACGAACGCGAGGAGCTGGCGTTCGTCGGCGGGGGTGGTTTCGCGGGCGACGATGCGGCTGATGGTGCTGATGGGGAGGGCGTGGGCGTTGCCGCTACGTTCCTGCATCTCGCGGAACGAGGGTGCGCCTGCGGCTTCGTAGACGTATTCCAGGGCCTTGCTGAGGTCCCGGCGGTCGCCGATGAGGTGGACCTTGGGGGCGCGGAGGGTGGGCAGGACGCCGCGGGCCTCGACGCGGGCCTGGACGCGCAGACCGAGGAGGATGGCGAGCTGGTGAGGGGTGGCGCCGCAGATTCGGGCGTACTCCTCGATGGTGGCGGGCCTGGGCACGGTGGTGCCGGAGGCGGCCCTCTTGAGGGTGGCGGCGGACAGGTGGCTGCGGTCGGCCATCTGCTGGAAGGTGAGCCCGGAGCGGCGGCGGGTCAGGCGCAGCAGCCAGGCGAGCCTGCCGAGGGCGTCGCGGTTCTGGATGGGGTTTTCCTTGCGTCCCATGACGGCCTCAGCTCTGCTTCTCGGTGAGCTTGAGGAGGCCGTGGGCGATGGCGGTGGCGAAGCCTTCGGCGATGCGGCGGCCGCCGGTGACGGCGATGGCGGCGCCCGCGCTGATGGCGGCGCAGCCGCCGAGCAGGTAGAGGATGTCGTCGGTGGGCATGTGGCCGACGAGGTGGAGGACGGTGCCCAGGGTGGGCCAGGTCGCTCCGAAGAGGACGTGGGGCAGGGTGATGCGGGCCGGCCCCTGGTTCGGGGTCTCGGGCTTGCTGCTGTGCGGGGTGGAGGTGTTCCTCGACACGGTGGTGCCCTTCGAAGGTGTCTTCGGAAGGGCGCCGGCCCGGGGGCCGGCGCCCTTCGCCTACTGGGTGCAACCCGCGCGTTCTCACGGCAGTTGACGCTGCCGTGTACGGGCAAGACATGAGTGTCCCAGCACAGTCCGTGAGGGCGGTAATACAGATCAGTGATCAAATAGCCTCTTTGTCTGAATTGCCGGATGATTGGCTCAACCGCGCCCAAAGATCTTCGCGTTGCGGGGAGTTGACGCTGTGGGGCGGCAGGAAGGGCAGAGTCCGGCCCAGGCGGGGCTGATGGCACTGCTGGTCACCCCGTGGTCAGCGGATTGGTTCATTTCCGTGCATGGCGACATTGCCGACTGCACGCCCGGACGGGCATGGTTGGGACGCGAATGAGCCCGCCGGGGGTATTTCCCCGGTGGCCCATGGCCCTGCCTACTGGGTGCAACCAAATGACCAGGGCTTTTGCAGCGAAACCGTGTTGACGCGCGGCTCGCTCGAAGGGCCGGCCGTCACGACGGCCGGCCCTTCTGCATGAACCAGCCGGCGCTCGCCGCACGTGCGGACCGGTGCCCGGACGAGGTGTAGAGGTTGGGGCCGCGCGTTGACCAGAGCGCGGTGGGGCCCGGCTACCGGACAGGTGCCTCCGGCAGCAGTATGGGGCGTGCGCGCGGTCAGGGCCTGGGGCCGGCGGGTGTGCAGTGGCGTTTCGCGGGTGAATGGTGAGCCCCGGGAGGGTGAACCGGGCGGGGTGTGACTGTCGCTGACGGTGTTGCAGTGGATACAACCGGCTCATGATGATCATGATGCGGGCCGCCGTCGCGGCCGCTGCTGCCCTGGGTCTGTCCCTGCCCGCCGCTACCGCCGACGCCGCCGAGGGAGAGCGGGTGGTGCCGCAGGTTCTGCCGATCGGTGTCGCGGTGACCGCGCTGCCGGTCGCGGTCGAGGACCGGACCGGCTACCAGCGCACGTCCTTCAAGCACTGGAATGCGGGTGCGAATCCTTCGGACGGCTGCAACACCCGGATGGAGGTGCTGATCGCGGAGGCGGTTCAGGCGCCGGAGGTCGGTCCAGGGTGCACGCTGACGGGCGGCGTGTGGTGGAGCTACTACGACCGCACGCTGACCAATGAGGCACGGGCGTTCGATATCGACCACATGGTGCCGCTCGCCGAGGCGTGGGACTCCGGGGCCTCCGGCTGGACGGCGGCGCGTCGGGAGGCGTACGCGAACGACCTCGGTCAGGACGCTTCGCTGGTGGCGGTGTCGGCGCGGTCGAACAGGTCGAAGGCTGATCAGGATCCGGCCCAGTGGCTGCCGCCGGCCCCGGACGCGCTGTGCCGGTACGGCGCGGAGTGGACCGCGACGAAGCTGCGCTGGGGCCTGGCGGTGGACGAGGCGGAGCGGGAGCGGCTGTGGGACATCGCGGCGGGCTGCGGCGGTACGGAGGTGGAGTTCACCCCCGCTCCGTGACCGGATGTGTTGAAGGGCCGCTGCCCCTCTTCGAGGGTGGCGGCCCTTCGTCGTGCGCGGGGGTCGGGTGGGCTGAGGGGTTGTGCCGGGCGCCGGCTTCCCGTGGGGCGGGATGGCCGGCGCCCGGCATGGTGGTGGGCAGGGTCAGTGGCGGCGGGCGACGCCCCGCCCTTCGGCCAGGGCGGGGCACGGCGCCCGGCCATGGTGCCCCCGGGCGGGCCCGTGCCCGCCCGGTCGCCCCCGCGGCGGCGGGGCGGGCAGTCCGTGTGCGGGCTACCGGCGGCGGCGCAGAAACGGCACCAGTACGGCGAGCGCGCCGACGTAGACGCCGAGCGTGCCGAGGGCGACCTGCGCCGGGTTCGCCCAGGACGGGGCCAGCCGTATGACGAGACCCGCACCGCCCCCGAGGGCGGCGCCGATGCCCAGGAGCAGCAGTACGAACAGGACGTCGCGCTGGAGCCGCAGCCGCGCGACCTCGGCCCGCTCCTCGGTGGCCGCGCCGGCGCTGGCGCTGGCGCCGGTGGCGGCGGAGCCCTGGGGCGCCGTGGCGGTGCTGCTGGTCGTCGTGGTCATGGTGGTTCCTTTCTGAAGACCGGCGCAGGGACCGGAGCGGGTGAGCGAGAGCAACAGTGCGGCCGCGGACCGGCCTGGCCCAGTTCTCGCGAAAATCCGTCCCGGGCTTGCCCGGAGGCCTGCGGAACGCGGATTCGCGAGGACTTGACGCAGCCCTCTCACGTCGCCGGATGAGGCTGCACGACGCGGGGGTTAGCCCCGCAACCCCGGCGGACAACACCGCCCCGCTCCGAGCCGGCCTCGCCCTGTGAGCCGCACCGCGGTGTCCTCCCGGAGGGTGAATCTGCACCACGCGTACGCACGCCCAGAAAGGATGCGAAAGTCCAACTCGCCCTGAAAGTAGGCCTATTGACTCTGTTGTGATGTTTCGTCATAGTTCTGGCGCGGTCCGGTGGTTGGGCCGGCCAATGTGCGATCGGAGTGTGGTTTGGATGACGCGTTCGGTACGTGAGGTCTACGACGAGGGGCAGGCCGCGAGCCGGCTGCGGGTGCCGGTGGCAGCCTGGCGGTGGGCGGCCGGTACGGGCTTGGTCCCGCCGGCGGACGCCGGGCCGGGGCGTTGGTCGCGGGCGGTGGACGAGGCCGCCGAGGCGGAGGCGGTCCGCGCCGTCCTGCGCGGAGTCGGCGCGGGGCGGGCGGCGGACCGGCTGTCCGACGCGCTCGGTGTCCCGCTTCCCCGGTGCCGGCCGCAGGGGGCCGGGCGAAGTGTCCCGGCCGCGGTGAGGAGTTTCCGGGACAGCCTGGTGCGCTGTGCGGGGGCTGTCGGCTGAGGTGCTGGGCCCGGCCGCCGGGTGGCGGTCGGACCCCTGCGTGGCGTGAGAGGCGATCGTTCAGGGCGTGTTGTTCACCCTGGAGGTCTCGTTGCTTCCTGTGGTCGCGCCGGGACTGAAGACGTTGCTGCCTGTGTTGTTGTAGATCGGGAGGAGTCCGCTGAGGCTGATGGGCAGGAGAGAGTCGCCGTCTCCATCTCCTCCGTCCGCTCCGTTGCAGCTGCCCCCGGTCACGGTGGTGGGGTCGGTGGCACTGGCTGCCTGCTGTGTGTCGTCATCCCTCACGGTGGCGACGTTGGTTCCGGAACAGGGTGCATTTGGTGCGATGTCCACGGTCAGGACGACCGTGTAACCGCCGCCCGACGCGAAGACCCGGCTGCTGTTGCACCGGAACAGGCTGGTCCCCGAACCGATGCACGTGACGCTTTCCGTGCCGCGTAGGGCGACCGCGTAGTCGCGGACGGTGAAACCTTCCGGGAGATTGTCGGACAGGGTCGTTCCGTGCTCGGTGAAGATGTCGCCGTTGTTGGAGACCGTGATCGTGTATTCGCCGGTCCCGCCTCTGGGGAAGTTGCCCACGTGGGTCTTGGTGATGCGCAGCACGGGATCCGCCGACGCGGGAGCAGCCCCCACACCCAACGTCAGTGCCATGCTCAGCCCCAATACGGTTCCGAAGGCAGAGGCGCGCCGCTTCAACACCTGCGTGATCATGATCAGCCTTTCTCTCATGTGGAAGTCCGCCGGGACGTGCCCTGGATCGCACCACCCGCCTTGCCGTTCAGGTGAGATTGCGCCTGGACACGGACGAATGGCCAGCCGAGGGAAGGACCCGGACCGTGTCATTGACCGAACCGACTGCGCCCCGGAGCCGAAAGGTGGCGACCCGAATCCGGAGTGAGCCATGACGCCACCAACGCTCGCAACGCACGCTCCGTAATGGGGAATCGACCGGCTGAGGAGCCGATTCGCCTGAGTGGCCCAGCGGCAACCGGGCACGCAGCGAAAGGCAGCCGCGCCCGAGCAAGGCCCCGCCCGCGCGGCTGGGAAGCTGACCGTGCCCACCGCCCTGCCGACGGGGACGGTCGTGGTGCGGGGGACCGGTTCAGCCTTCGGGTTGTTCCGGCTGGAGGATCCGGCGTTGGCGCTGGCCGAGGACGCGGCCGGGGAGGACCGCTTGTCGGGCTGGGCCTGCCCCGCAGACGTGGGCGCGCTTGGCGTGCTGCTCGATGGGGGCAGCGCAGCGCTGCCCGGGACCTCGTGGTGATGGACACCGGCGAGGACCCGGGGACGTTCACGGCCGAGGCCTCGGCGCAGCTGCGGGCAGCCGCCACCAGCAGCGAGCAGCTGGCGAAGGAACTTACGGCCCCGGCTTCGACCATGTTCCACATGGGCGGCCGGTAGCCGCAGTTCACCCCTCCGGGGCTGGATTGGGTGTCCCCCGCCCGGCCGCCGGCCTCGGGTGGGAGGCTGCGCGGATGGATGCTGTGTGGTGGGACCGGTGGGTGTTCGGGTCGGAGCGGGACGAGCCGGAGAGCGGGCCGCGGCCGGGTCACGACTACGTGGAACTGGTGGGCGGTCCCCTGGACGGGATGTTGTTGGACGTGACCGGCTGGCCGCCACAGGAGGTGGTGGACGGGGCGCTGCTGATGTCGGAGCACGGGTGGTTCGGCCCCGGGGGCCGCTCCGAGTACGCGCCGGCCGAACCGGTCTCCGGCTCCGGCGACGTCGGCCGGTTCGTGTGGCGGGGCGACGTCCCCTAGGTGTATTGACCTGTAGCGTTGTTTACGCGGCTGATGGGTGGGTGTCCGTCGAGTGCGGTGTGGCAGCGGTGGTGGTTGTAGGTGTGGAGGAAGTCTGCCAGAGCCGCTGTCCGCTCGTCGTTTGAGGTGTAGGGCCGCAGGTAGGCCCATTCGTCGAGCAGGGTGCGGTTGAAGCGTTCGACCTTGCCGTTGGTCTGTGGCCGGTAGGGCCTGATCTTCTTGTGGGCGATGCCGGCCGCGGTCAGGGTCCGGGTGAACAGCTTGGACTTGTAGCAGGCGCCGTTGTCGGTCAGGACGCGTTCGACGGTGATGCCGTGGGCCTGGAAGAACGTGTTGGCCCGCTGCCAGAAGCCGGCGGCGGTCTCCTGCCGTTCGTTGGCCAGGACCTCGCTGTAGGCCAGGCGGGAGTGGTCGTCGACGGCGGAGTGGACGTAGCTGTAGCCGATCACTGGTGTGGAGCTCTTGCGCTCGGTGGTGGTGGCCTGCCGGTTGCGGTCCCCGGCAGTTCGGCCCACGGCCCGCCATCCGCCGCCGTGAGGGATGCTGCCGAGCTTCCGTACGGCGGGTCCGCCGCCGCGCCATTCGATGAGCAGCGTGTTGTCGAGGTCGAGGTCGACGTCGTCGAGGCCGGCCCAGCGCAGGAACTCGAAGATGTCCGCCTCGCCGAGGGCGCGGCCGAGGCTCTCGCCATTAACGCGGACGCGGTAGCTGCCCTGGGCGTCGGGCGGGTAGGCGATGACGCGCAGGCCGGGGCTCATGCCTCTACCGTGCCGGTGCCCGGTCACTCTGCTCCGGCTCGGGCGGGCGGCCAGGAGCGTGCACCAGGCGGTGGAGGCCAACCGGGCCCGCATCAGCGCGGTGGGCACCGACCGGTGGGTGAAGCTGCTCAAGAAGACGATGCCCGAGGGCCTGGTGCGCGACGCGAGGCTGGTCTCCCCGGCCTGGCCGGACATGGCGCTCCTCGACCAACGAGGGGTCGATGTCGCCGGATTCCTGACCGCCGCGCACCGCCAGGGTGTCGGTGTCGACCGGGCGGTCGCCGCGCTCCTGGCCCAGCCTGGCGCCGCCGTTCCGGCGGCCGGACCCGCGGTGACGAAAACGCTCTTTATGGCACTGCCGGGCCCGACAGGTACCTGCCCTTGCGGTCGTGGGGCCATGCATTGGCCTCGCAGCCTGCCAGTCCCTTGAGCTGCTGCATCATCGCGGGGGCCGGCTTGCCCGGAGCCGGGCACGTTTCGTGGCCGCGGCCTATCTCGTGGCCGACTTCGTGGTTGATGATCAGCGCCCGGTATTCGGAGACCGGTCCGTCGAACTGGGGCGAACCCCGCTGCCACCGCTTGAGGTTGACCACGACCGTGTGGTTGGTACTGCAGTTGGTCTCTCCGACCAGTTCGGGTGTGGTGATGTCGCACAGCCGGTTCGTGGTCTGCGGCGTGGCGATCCGTACGGTGAAGTCCACCGTGCCCTGCGCGGCCAGCTGGAAGCCGTACCGCTCGTCCCGGATCCACCCCCGCCGGTCCGCGAGGACCGTGTCCACCTCCCGCGCGGCCTGGTTGGCGTCCAGGCCGGAGCCGTCCTCGACCTCCACCCGATAGCGCCGCACGGGCCCGTTGCCGTGCTTGCCGGCCGAGACCTTGGCGGCGGTGAAGGTGCCCGCCCCCGACGGGGGCACGTCGCTGTGCGAGGTCCGGCTCGGTTCGGGCGTGGGCTTCGCAGAAGGCGACGTGGATGGCAGCGGCGGGGCCGGGGAGGACGGCCCCGGACGCAGGGCCGCCTGGGCCCCGGACTCGTCCACAGGCGGGTCCACCCGGAGCAGGACCACCGCGACGCCGGCCCCGCCGGCCGCGCAGACCAGCCCCAGGACCGAGCGGCGGAGCCGCCTGCGGCGCTTGGAGCGGGCCTGGGCCATGCGGGCGGAACTGCGCCCCCCACTGCGTGTGCTGTTCGATTCGCGCATACATGTGCCGTCTGGAACATGTCCGTTCGGCCTTCCCCCTGGATACTCGGTACGTGGAACTGAGGAGACGGCACTGTTCGACGAGCTGCTGAGCGTGCGCCCCTGGCGGTGCGAGAGCTGCGGACCTCGCACGACCGTGACCTCACCGCGGCTGCCCCCGCACGGTGGTGAGGCGGTGCCTCAGCCCTTGCGAACGCGGATGACGACGGTGCTGCACACCTTGTCGGCGAAGGTCTGCTTCTTGGGGTGCCAGATCGGCCACAGCCAGCCGATGTGGCAGGGGAGGCTGTCGAGGATGTGGGCCAGCTTGCGGATGAAGGCCCTGCCGAATCCGAGAGTGCTGCCGTCGGCTTCGCGGCGCAGGCTGATGCCGAGCGCCTTCTTGCCGATCGACTGGCCGGTGGAGCCCTCCTTGAAGAGCTGGAAGAAGCCCATGGCGACCGCGTACACGAGACCGACCACGAAGAAGACGCCGGGTTCGGCTGTGTCCGGGTCGGCGGCGGTGGCGAGGTCGACCAAGCGCAAGGCGTACATCGGGCCGAGGACGATCAGCGTGTCGAGCAGGTCCGCCCCGACGCGCAGCCCCCAGTGGGCCAGCTCGGGCATCCCGCCCGGCACACCGGGAGCGAGGTGGGCGCCGTACGGAGCCGGCTGCGGGTGGCCGTACTGCGCGGCAGGCTGCTGGGGGTACCCGTACTGCGGGGGCACGCCCTGCGGGGCCGGCTGCGGGTACCCCGGCTGGTACTGCGGGGGCTGCTGGCCGTACGGGTTGTTCGGGTCGCCGAAGCTCATGGTCAGATCTCTTCGTTCAGGTATGCGGGGGAGGACGTGGGCCGACGAGAGACGCACGCCGTCTGATCAGCACTTGTCCGCCCCGCGTACATCGGGACCCGGGGGCACACACTGACCCCCACCTCGCCGGCCGTCAGGCAAGAGCCCGGCGAGGTGGGAACGGACAACGGACATCAGTCGAGGACGTCGGGGATCGGCTCGGTGTTGCTGCGCTGGACGGCGTTCTTCGAACCGGCGGCCGGGCCGAGGGCCCAGTCGGAGAGGGCCATGGAGTCCATGTACCGCTCCTCGTCGTTGAGCAGGACCCCGATGATCGTCTTGCCATTGCGGGTCACGGAGAAGACCAGGCACTTGCCGGAAGGGGTGGTGGTGCCGGTCTTGATGCCGATCGCGCCCGGGTACGCGTAGCCGGTCGGGCGCGGCTGGATCAGGAGGTTGGTGTTGCTCCAGGCGGCGACGTTGGCGGTGCCGCCGGTGCTGTAGCTGGTGGTCTTCACCAGGGTCTGGAACAAGGGGATGGTCATCGCGTGCTGGGTGAGCTTCGCCAGGTCGCGCGGGCTGGTGAGGTTCTTGCCGGTCGGCGAGATGCCGTCGAAGGAGTCGTACTCGGTGTTGGTCAGACCCAGTTCCTTCGCCTTGGCGTTCATCTTGGCGATGAAGTCCGCCGTGCGGGCCGCCATGGTCGTACCCGATCCGAAGGTGTCGGCGAGGGCGTACGTGGCGTCGGAGCCAGACGGCAGCATGGCACCGTACAGCAGCTGACGGACCGTCGGCGTTGCCCCTGCCTTCAGCTGTGCCGAACTCGCCCCCTGGCGGTAGACGTAGTCCAGGTACTCCTGCTTGACCGTGACCTTCTGGTCGAGGTTAAGACCCGGCAGGGTAGTGACCACCACGGCGGTCATGATCTTCGTGGTGCTCGCCATGGGGCGCTTGGTGTCGGCGTCCTTGGCCATGAGCGTGGCCCCGTTGGTGCCGTTGATCACGATCGCGCCGGCCGCGGTGAGGGTCGGCGCGGGCGCGGCCTGAGCGGGAGCCGTGGCCGAGAGCAGGGCACCGGTGGCGATGGTCACTGCGAGCGCGCCCTTGGCACGCCGCATCAGGGTGGAGATCACTTCAATCCTTGATCATGTTGAAGAACGCCGGACGGAGGCGCCACGAGGGCGCCCCCGTCCGGGAGAACGCCCGGATCCCGGCGTTGCTATCAGCCGAAGCCGCCGGGATCCGGTGAATGGGCGCCGCCGCACCGCAGGAGGTGTCCCGACTGGTGCGTGCCGCGGCGGGCAGCAGGGTCAGGGCTGGACGCCCTCGAAGGTGCCGTTGCCCCTGCCGCGGTGGAAGGACATCTTGTTGCCCTTCCAGCTGACGATGTCGAGCTTGCCGTCGCCGTCGACGTCACCGGTGACGATCTTCAGGTCCGTCCAGGTGCCGGCCGCGGCCAGACCGCCGGAGTCCAGGGTCCCGTTGGCGTTGCCAGTCCAGCGGACCAGGGCGCCGTTCTCCCAGACGCCGACGACGTCGTCACGGCCGTCGCCGTTGAAGTCACCGGTGCCGAGGATGATGACGTTCTGGAAGGAGGCGTCGGGCCAGATCTTCTTGCCGCCGCCGAAATCGAGCTGACCGTTGCTGCCGACCTTGTAGGCGTACAGGTCGCCGTTGGGACGGGTCGCGAGCACGCCGTCCTTGGGGCTGGCGGGGTCGAGCTTGTAGCGGGTCAGGTGCTTGAGCTGGGCCCAGGTGGCGTTCTGCGGGCTGAGGGTGACGGTGGTGGAGAAGGTGCCGTCGCCCTTGCCGGCGTGCAGGAGGATGCGGTCGCTCTCCCAGACGGCGGCGATGTCGCGCTTGCCGTCGCCGTTGAAGTCACCGGCGAAGACCCGCTGGACCGTCTTCCACACCCCCGGGGTTCCGACAGCCGTCGGGGTCGGCTCGAAAGTGCCCTCGGCGCGGCCGCGGTAGACCTGCAGGGTGCCGTTCTTGTCAACGGCGGCCAGGTCGGCCTTGCCGTCCCCGTTGAAGTCGGCCAGCGCACGGTGGTCGGTCAGGTTGCTGGTGTCGGGGCCCGGCTCGGTGGCGTTGGCCTTGATCCACGGCCCGAGGTCGTCGACGCGGACGGTGTAGGCGCCGGTGGTGGTGCTGGCGGCGTCCAGGCAGCCGGTCTGGCCGGAGCGGGCGGTGATGCCGACGAGGGCCGGCTTGCCGGCTTCCGTGCGGACGGCCGGGCCGCCTGCGTCGCCCTGGCAGACGGTGGCGTCGGCCGGTTCCTTGGGTGCGAGGAGAACGCCGCTGGCGTCGGAGGCACCCGTCGTGAAGGTCGCGGAGTGGAGCTTGGAGGGCACCCAGTCCGTCTTCGTGCGGCCGAAGCCCGCGATGGTGACGTCCTGGCCCGCTGCCGCAGGGGCCGTGGACAGTGCCACCGGAGTGACGGTGGAAGCAGGCTTGTCCAGGCGTGCCATGACCAGGTCGCGGTCAGCGTGGGGGACGAGTTGGACGATGTCCGCGGTGTGGCCGCCGGACGTGGTCAGATCGGTGCGGCCGACCGTGACAGTCGTCTTCTCCTTGGGCGTGCCCGCCGTCACGGTGCTGGTGTCCGCGGGGTTGTCCGCGAAGCAGTGCTTCGCGGTGAGGACCCACCGGGGGTCGACCAGGGTGGCGGTGCAGGACCGCTTGCCTTCGCCGATAGTGATCTTTCCGGTGAAAGCGAGAGTGGTGTCCCCTGCGGGGGCGGGCGGGTTGGTGTTCTCGCCCGTGACGCGGAGCTCGATCAGGGCGGACTTGACGCGGTCCGAGGTCGCCTCGCCGTAGCCGGTGAAGTCGTTGGCGGGGGCGTCGATGACGGTCTTGGTGCCGTTGGTCTCGATGGTGGTCTTGACCGGGTAGTTCCCGGTCCACATCCCGAACGCGGACGGCAGCTCAAGGGAGAGGTAGGCGGGCTTCGCCTTGACGTCGAAGCAGTAGTCCTTCAGGCCACGGGTGTTGACGATCACGTCCTGAGTACCGTCACACGCCTGCAGCATCAGGTTGCCGTCACCGCGCTTGAGCGTGACGCCCTTTTCCGCCTGGATGGCCGCCGCGCCGGGGTAGGAGAAGTCCTCCACCGCGTACGACATCGCGTCCACCCCTGGAAGAGCGTCAGCGCTCGCCGGGGGTGCGGCCGCGAGAGACAAGGTGGTCAATGCGAGCGCTGACGGAACATTCACTATCAGATATCTGCGCGCGCGGGATACAGCCATTACGGACCTTCCGGGAAGCAGGATACAGGGGACTCAAGCCCCCAATAAATTTCTCCCGCAAGCCAATCACAACCTTGATCAAGACTCCGCCGAATAAGCGATGATCAACATCTCAAAAAAAACCTCGCATCGCAGTACAACCGTTGGCACTACTGACGAGTGGTCAGATGAACGACCCTGTCAACACCGGGACCCAACCCCCCGACGCGCTCACTGATGGCTGAGATCATATGGCTGAAAGTGCAGGTCAATGGACTATGGCGACGAGCGGACAAGGTGCGGAGGAGGTCGGTCGCGGCTGTACGATCTTCGAGACCAAGCCCTCTCGAACGGCATGACGGGCAGACCCCAGGCGCTCACATCAACCCAGAGTTCCGTCCATCCTATTTCCTCGGGTCAATTCCATGCCGCCTTGAAGGGATTAATTTCGACATTTCAAAGGGGGAGTCGCATGAGACGGAGAATACCCTCCCGACCATTCGATTCGGGAGCATTGAAAAGTTTTTCCGTACGCAACTTCGGTCTGCGGGGACTTCTCGCGGCCGGCTTGCTGTCCGGGCTGTTGGGTACGACGCCAACGGCAGCGGCCGCGGAAGCGCCGCCCCTGTCACCGCAGGAGGTGCGGGCGGAGATCGTCGCCCTCTGGGAGACCGGCGGCCCGGGTATCAAGGAGGCCGCCGAGCAGGCGCTGCTGGGCGGTCCGGAGGCGATCAAGAAGTTCCTGGACGAAGCCGGCTCCATCGAGCACGACGACAACCGCGTCGATGCGGCCCGGATGGCCATGGCCGGCGGCCCCGCCGTCCGGCAGGCCGCCAAGGACGCCATGCTCGGCACGCCCGCCAGCCTGCGCACGTTCCTGCTGGACGGCTACCAGACTCCGCTGGATGACGACCGCAGGGTCGACATCGCACGGATCGTCACCTACGGCGGTCCCGGCGTCCGCGACGCCGGCAAGGCAGCACTGCAGGGCACCTTCGCCAACCGCGAGGAGTTCTTGAACTCCGGCCAGTACGCGGCCCAGCAGGACGACAACCGGGTGGACGTCGCCCGGATGACGAACACCGGCGGCCCGAACGTCAAGGCCGCGGCGAAGGCCGCGCTGAAAGGCACGCCCGAGGACATCGTCGAGTTCCTGGAGGTCGGACAGTTCACCGCCCGCAGCCGCGACCAGGTCCACGCCTCGATCGAAGAGCTGACCGAGCAGGCCAAGCAGGCCGGCAAGCAGGCCGAGGGCGCGACCAAGCTCGCCGAGGAAGCCTCCGCCAAGGCCGTCACCGCGGCAGAGCTCGCCAAGAACGCTGCCCAGAACGCCGCCCGGGAAACCCAGGCCGCCAAGAACGACTCGCAGCGCGCTGCCGTCAAGGCCAGGCAGGCGGCCGACGCCGCCCGGGCCGCGGCCTCCGCCGCGCAGGAGGCCATCGGTTCGGCCAATGCCGCCAACCGCGCCGCGCGCCGGGCCGCACTGGCCGCGGCCCAGACCGCCTCGGCAGCCGCCGCAGCTGCCGACGCGGCCAACAGGGCCTACAACGCCGCGATTGCCGCGGCCGGGAACGCCGGACAGGCCGAAGGCGCCCGGGCCGCTGCCGCCACTGCGCGTGCCGCAGCGCAGTTCGCCAGGCAGTCCGCCGCCGCGGCGGACTCTGCGGGCAGGGCCTCCACAGCTGCTGGTGTGGCGTCCAGCGCGGCCAAGGGCGCGGCGGCGAACGCGGATGCCGCGGCGGCCGCCGCCGAGGAGGCGAACGGATACGCCGACCAGGCGGGCGTCCACTCGGGCGAGGCCCGGCAGGCCGCCGGTGAGGCACGCCGCCACGCCAATGCCGCGCGTGCCGCTGCGGACCGCTCGTCCTCGCTGGCGAGCCGCTCGGCCAGCGCGGCCTACAGCGCGAAGGACTCCGCGAACTCCGCGGCCACGCACGCCGACAACGCCGCGGACTTCGCCGAGGAAGCCGCCCGCCAGGCCGGCAACGCCGCCACCTACGCCGATCAGGCCAAGAAGAACGCCGACGCCGCCAAGACCGCGGCAGAGACAGCCACGGCCGCGGTGAAGAAGGCCAGGGAGGTCTTCGACCTCGCCAACGAGACCGAATCCGCCGACCTGGCCACCCGCACCGAGGCAGCCATCGAGCGTGCCCGCTCGGCAAAGTCCGCCAGTGACCAGGCCATCTCCGTCTCAGCCGCCACCCAGGCCAACGCCTTGGAGCTGCAGGACACCGCCGCCCTCCTCGCCCAGGAAGCGGCCCGGCCCGACGTCGATGTCGCCGCCGCGGCCAAGAAGGGTCGCGAGCTGGCGATGCAGGCGATGAAGCTCCTGGGCCCCTGGCACCAGGAAGCCTCCGCCCGCGCCCTCGCCGGCACCGACCAGGACGTCCTGGACTACCTGCGTACGCGCTGGAAGGAAGCCGAGCAGCAAGACGTGCGCCAGCGCGTCGTCAACCTCAGCACGCAGAGCCCCTATGCCGGGGTGCGTGCCGCGGCCGTCGAGGCGCTCAAGGGCGCGCCCGAGCAGATCCAGGGCTTCTACACAACCGGCCAGTACGCCGCCGGCGCCGACGATATGCGGGTCGACGTCGCCCGCCTGACCAACACCGGCGGCCCCGGTGTCAAGGAGGGTGCCAAGGCCGCCCTCGCCGACGGCACCGGCAAGGCCCTTGCGACCTTCCTCCAGATCAACCAGTACACGCAGCGACTTGATGACGAGAGGGTCATCGCCGCCCAGCTCGCCACCGCGGGCGGGGACGAGGTCAGGGCCGCGGCGAAGATCGCCATGGCCGGACCGGCCAACCAGCTCCACGAGTTCGTCGCCACCGGCCAGTACATGGCCCAGCGCAAGGACGACCTCGCCAACCATCACAAGAACCAGGTCGAAACCCTCCTCGCCGAAGGCGACACGGTCGCCGCCAAGGCACAGGAGAGCCGGTGGAAGGCCGCCGAAGCAGCCTTCAGGGCCAAGCAGGCCGCCGCGGAGGCCAACGATGCAGCCGTCCAGGCCCAGCAGTCCGCCAGCCAAGCGTCCGGCTACGCTGCCTCGGCGAAGGCCTCGGCTGACAAGGCGGCCGCCAGCGCCACCGCGGCCGCGAACTCCGCCGCCACAGCACGCGGCGCCGCCGGCCGTGCCGAAGCCGACGCCTCCGCAGCGGAAGGCTCCGCATCACAGGCCGAGTTCTCCGCCAGCTATGCCCGCCAGTCCGCCCACGAAGCGAACAAGTCAGCAGACCAGGCGCGTGCCTCCGCGACCGCCGCGGGCAAGAGCAAGGACGCAGCTGAGGCCGAGGCCCAGCAGGCCTGGACCGCTGTACTGATCGTCCGGGAACGGGAAGAGGCCGAAGCACGCCGCCAGGCCGAGGAAGACCGCAAGCGGCAGCAGCAGACGAAGCCCAAGCGGATCTGCGTCCCGCACCCCACCCGAGAAACCATGGCTCCGATCATGGCCTGCGCGGCGGACCCGGAGAACTCCGAGATCCGCATGCCCGACATCGACCCCACGCTCCGTGCAATCGTCTGGGAACTCACGGGCCTCAACGACGTCAAGGCCTGCATCAAGACTCCGACACTCTTCGGCTGCACGATGGCTGCCGCCGGCGCCCTGCCGGTCGGCAAGCTGAAGCTGCTGACCAAGGTCGATGACGCAATCGACGGCGTCCGGAGCATGCGCGCGTTCCGGCGCACCCCCGACTGTCTCACTAAGAAGAAAACCGCGCATAGCTTCCCCGCCGGCACGCAGGTATTGATGGCCGACGGCACCCGCCGGGCCATCGAACACATCCAAGTCGGCGACCTCGTCACCGCCACCAACCCCACCACGGGGGCCACCGCCCCGCAGCCGGTCACCCAGACCATCACCACCCCCGACGACCGGGACTTCACCGACGTCACCCTGACCGACGGCTCCGGCCTGACCTCCACCGACCACCACCCGTACTGGGCAGAGAACCGCAAGCGCTGGGTCGACGCCGTCGACCTCCGCATCGGCGACGCGCTGCGCACCCCCGTCGGCACCGCGATCCAGATCGGCAAGACCAGCCACTGGAAGGGCCTCCAGCCCGCCTACGACCTCACCGTCGACTCCACCCACACCTACTACGTCAGCACCGGCACCACCGACGTCCTCGTCCACAACACGGACAGCGTCCCCTGTGAGATGTGGGTTCTCGAAGCATGGTGGGACCTGCCGAAGACGGATAAAACTGTGGGATACGCCGTCGTCGACGGTAAGCGATTCTGGGAAAAACCCATCTGGAGCGGGAAAAGCGACCTCTCCGACGAGATTAACGAGATCCTTCGGAAGTCGCCGGATTTCGAACTCGAAAAGGGCGGAGTCTGGGCCGCCGATCATGTAGAAGCGAAGCTCGCCCTTTTCATGCGGAAGGGCAAGGCCCCGGACAAGATGGATGTCGTCATCAACACCAACTACGTCTGCCCGAAGAACGGAGGAAACCAGGGCTGCCAAAATGCCGTGCCAGCACTCCTCTGCAAGGGGCAGACCTTGATCGTCCACTATCCTCAAATGCCACAACCCAGGATACTCAAGGGACTCGCAACCGGAAAGGACTGCACAAGATCTGAATAAATGAAGGCACTGCTCTGAAAAGAGCAGTGCCTTCATTTGCCCCCCTCCGGAAAAGCCTTCCGAGAACAGATCATCTCACCAGGCGATAGGAAGGGAATCCCAATCCTCCTCGGCCCACTGCCCACCCAGCAGGATCGGTCGACTCAAGGATCGGTCCCCGTTCGGCCGAAGTTGCAGGAGAATACCTAGATCACGAAAACTAGGCAGCCCGTTTGAGGTGAAGAGAAGCTCATGACCGAGGTCAGCCATGCGGTCGATCCACGGATCAAGCTCAGACGGCAGTCGGCCTGTAAGGCCCTCGTCACCGAAACTCACCTGCGGGCCACGGAGAGAGTCCGCAGCCACGGCAACCAGCCTGGGGTCACTTCGATCAGAATAATATGCCGTAATCCCCAGCCCCCCAAAACGGGCCAAAATTACCGACCCGTTCCACTGGAGTCCATCTTCTTCCCCGAGCGTCGCAGCCACCTCGCGAGAATTCATACCGAACCGCAGCGGTCCTACGGACAGCAGCGGATCCAACGCCCAGAGACGGCGATTCTCAGACAATGGCTTCTGGAACCACATATTTCCTCACAGCAGCTTATCGGACAGTGGATGATCACATACTATTCGACAGTTGCTCAAAGTTCCCACCATCCACGGCCTCTCTTGGAGGGACACGGCTACGACGTCGCGAATCTGCTGGACCGAACGGACTGCCAGCTGGAGGTGCGGCGGCACGTTAGCACCAGGCTCTCGATCGAGAGCACCCGCGCCTGCAACACCCCTTCCTCAGCACAAGGCTGTCAGGGTTTCCTCGCAGCAGACAGGATGTCAGGAACCCTGACAGGCGTGAGGGATTCCGGGCTCTTTACCCTCCAGTGCCAGACGGACCCGGTGCCGCCCACGGGCACGGTGCGCTGCGCCGGCCGCTCCGCGACGGATGGCCGGCGGCCACGACACTGCGGCGCAGGCGGCGCAGAATCCTGTCGCAATGCCCGCGTCCGGTCTCTACAGTCGCGGCATGGCCGGCGAGGACGAGAACTCACAGCAGTCCGACATCACCGTGATGCTCAACGAGCAGACCAGTGCCTGCAAGGCAGCACGCGAGGCGATCGCCGCCGGCGGCGAGGTCAGGATCTACGACGGACAGGCGCCGGTGTGGATGGTTCTCGGCATCTCCGCGACCAGGCTGAGACGGTCGTTGAAGATCGGCCTGACGACCCTCGGCCTCGACGAGAGCGTCGAGATCCTCCGCGCCCGGCCCCGCGACGGACACCTGCGTACGGGCAACATCACCGCAGCAGACCGGTCCTGGTTCTTCACCCTGTACTTCGACGCCACCGGAACCGAACTCCTGGCCTGCAGCGCCGTCAAGAACCAGCCTCCCACCCGGCCGCCAGCCCGATCGCAGCCGACCGGCAGCTGACGGCCGACCAGGCCGCGCTTCCCGACCACGACGCTCCCGACACCGTACTGCGGATCACGCGCCGACCCACTCCGCCGCTGGGCGGCGAGCCCAGGAAGAGACTCCCCACGAACCGGCTTGGCCCCCCGCAATACCCGCAGGGCCGCGCGCGCGTAGTCGGGCGGGGTCGCGCCGGGGCGGTGGACTTCGGTGAGGGCCGCCAGCAGGGCCAGATACTGGGGGTCGGCGTCCGCCGGATCCTCGACGAGTTCGAAGGCGGCGGAGCGGAGCCGGGCGGTGCTCGCGTGGGTCTTGCGGCCGGCCTGGCCGCCGAGGTCGTGCTCGACGACGAGGTCGGCCCGGCTGTCGCGGACCTGAGATACCCGTGCGAATACTGCGCTCCAGGCCGGCCGGTAGCTCATGCCGAGCAGAGGACCGTTACGAACGCTTAGGAGTTGTCCGGCCGATCATGTGACTACTCCCTGCTCAGGTCGTTGATGTGGGCATGGGGCGGGGTGATCTGAGTGATGCCGAGTGGGAACGG
>NZ_JBVIRQ010000025.1:0-53612 GCF_055575955.1 Streptomyces sp. NPDC033966
TGAACAGCTCAGCCTCAATGCGTTCCATCGGGCTATCCAACAGTAGACGCCGTACCTCATCCAGCCGTAATCATCACGGAAGCGCGGTCACAGCCGTTTTCAAAGATCCCCATCACTGATGGGCTGTGAGAAGGGAGCCTTGCGTGATGGCTGCTCCGATGAAGTACCCGCCCGAGTTGCGTGGGCGTGCGGTCCAGATGTACCGCGAAGCGGACCCGAAGCCGGTGATCCGCTGGATGGCCGGAGAGCTCGGGGTCCACCCCGAGGCTCTGCGGAACTGGATCCGCCAGGACGAAGCCGATCACGGCGAACGCGACGACCGGCTGACCACGACGGAGAAGCAGGAGCTGGCCGCGCTGCGGAAGGAGAACGCCGAACTGCGGCGTTCATGCGAGATCCTCAAGGCCGCCTCGGCTTTTTCGCCCAGCAGCTCGACCCGACCCGGCGACGGTACTGAAGCTCATCGACCAGCATCAGGACCGCTTCGGGGCCGAGCCCGTCCTCCGGGAACTCCACATCCCCGCCTCCACCTACTACCGCTGGCGCCGGACCGCCCACACACCCTGCGACCGGGTCCGCCAGGACGCCGCACTGACCGAACACATCGGCCGCGTCCACGCCGAGTCGGACGGCACCTACGGATCCCCGCGTGTCCACGCCGTCCTTCGGCGCGAAGGAGTCAGCACCGGCCGCAAACGCATCGAGCGCCTGATGCGCGAAGCCGGCCTGCAAGGTGTCAGCCCCCGTCGGCCCCGCGGCTTCACCCGCCGCGACCAGGACGCCGAACCGGCTGGTGGGGGACATGTCGAGTGAATCGACCTCGGCGCAAGGAACCCACCGGACTTCGAACGATTCCGAGCTGACCTTGATTTCGCCGCTGAGCGGACGGGCCCCGAAACAGAGCGAGAACTCTTGGCGGACCTCGCCATCCGAGAACGCGATGACGTGCCCGGGGTCGAGATACCGACCAGGCCGACGACCTCCACAGAGATCCCCGTCTCCTCCAAGACTTCCCGTACGACTGTCCCAGCGATGCTCTCCCCGATCTCCTGGACGCCGCCAGGCATGCCCCACCGCCCGTTGTCCGAGCGTCCAGCCGGCGAGCTCGGGAGTAACGAACACCCTGCGGTACACATCGAGTGGATCGGCGTCGAGGCCCCCGTGGCTGTCGATGTCCGCGGCATACACGCCGACGGAGAACGGGACCGGACGCGGCTGCGACAGCCCGAGCATCTCCATGACGCCGGCCTGGTCCCCGGTAGGCACCGCGATCCAGGAGAGGAAGCAGCAGGAGAGCGGAACCGGCGTGTCGGGCCGGCGATTTCGATCCTGGCCAGCCGTTCCGGTGCCGCAATGTCACGGGCGCTCATCACCGCCTCGCCGCCGATCTCCGCCAAGGCTTCCAGAGCACCCGCGCGCGCCGCCCCGGGACCGTCGATGCGGACCGCCTGGAGCAGCGGCACCACGGCGGTTCCCCACGCCGAGAACGCTTGAACCGCCGCCTGCCTGACCTTCGCGTCACCCAGCAGTGGCAGGACATGTCGCGCGGCAGTCGGCACGTCGCTGTTGCAGCGGCTGATCGCTGCCACAGCCGCGCGCCGCAGGGATGAATCCTCAAGCAGGAGGGCGCCGGCGTAGCCGTCCAGTGCCGCCGCCCCGAAGCCGGCGAACGCCCGCAATAGTCGACCCGGCGGCTCAAAAGCGCCCGGGTCGCGGCAGGCTGCCCCGCACCACCTGCCGCCGGTTGCATCGACGGGCGCTCCCGGCCGGGGAGCGCCACGGGCAGCCCGGGGTCAGCCGCCACCCGAGTTGGCGGAGGCCGAACCTCCGGAAGTCCAGCCGGAGTTGGGCTGCGGCCGATCGCGCGTGCTGCGCTCGGTGCGCAGCGCCACCACGACCCCGGCCGGGCCGAGCAGAGCCTTCAACGCGTCGGCGAGCCGCCGGGGGTCGCCGCCGAACGGGAGCTCGAGCCGCTCCTGGGCGCCCCGTAGGACGAGTTCCAGTGCGAGCGTGGAGACGGCCGGCTTGTAGTCCCCCTGGTACGGCTCCACCACCTTGTGCGTCAGCCGCACCTCGCGCAGGGTCTTGGCGGGCAGCCAGACGTCCGGCCCGGCGCCCCGGACCAACCGCAGGGACGTGGGCACCCTGGCCGGCGCGAACTCCACCCGCAGGATGTCCCGGGCCCGGGAAGAGGCCGCCGCCAGCCAGCCGATCAGGTACTCCAGCCCGGCGATCACCCCCACCACCACGAACACGGTCGACGCCCGCGCCCCGGCCAGCGCCATCCCGAAGGCGACGAGCAGGGTCAGCACGCCAAAGGCGAGCGGAGCGAACAGCGCCGGCCCCGCCGAGGCCAGCACGTTCCACACCGGCCCGGTCGGGCCGGCGCGCAGGACCAGATCCGTCGAGTCGGGGCCTTGTCTCAGCAAGGGTTCGGTGGCCATGTCTCCAGCGTAGAACCGGTCCGCAAGAGCGCCTCGGCCCTGTCCGGCCGATGGGGCACGACTTCTGACGGCCCGTAGCCCCCAGCCGGCGGGCGCGGCGGGGCTCCCAGGGCTCGGGCCACTGCTCGGCGGCGGCCATCAGCGGGGTAGAGGGTGGCGCCGTCCAGGCTCTCGCGGATGATGTCGGCGTGGCCGCCGTGGCGTGCGGTCTCCTCGATGAGGTGCAGCAGTACCCACCGCACCGACCCCTCCTCGACGTCGGCGGGGAACCACGGCACACCCCGGGGGACCGGAACGCCCTGGCCGAGGTCGGCGATGCCGACGACGGCCTCGTCGGTCTCGCCGGTCGCCAGCTCGTAGTCGGCCAGCAGCCCGGCCAGGGTCTCACCGGGCGCGGGCCGGAACTCGTCGTCGTCCGACTCGTTCGTCGGCCGCCCGCTGCAGGGCGCCGGAGCGCCGCAGGACGAGGGCCGTCCGGCCACGCGCGCAGCGCGCGGCGTGCTTGATCAGTTCGGCGATGCTCAGCTTACTGGCGGAGGGAGTGGCCCGGCCCTGCTCCTCGGTCAGGCCGCACGCGGGGATGCGCAGCAACTGCCGCTACTGGTCAAGGAAGGCGAGCCGCGCAGGACCCGCCCGAAGTACGCGTCGGCGTCGGCGGGCTCCATGTCCCATAGCGGTCGGCCGAACCACGTGCGCATCTGCTCCAGGTTGCCGACGTCCCCGCGGATGGTGCCGTCTGCCAGCCCTGCCGAGGCCCGCGCCAGCACGAAGCCGGAGAGCACGTCCGTCTCGAACGCCTCCAGTTGCTCACCTGAAGTCGCGCAGATCCCGTACAACGGCCAGCGCCAACCCGAGCCCCCTCAGCTCCCCAGAAAGTGGAACCATCGTTAAAGCTGAGATTACCTCTGAATCATGAACTTCCTTCACTGGGACCCGAGCCACGGAGGGAGGGGTGAACCCCCTGGCCAGCAGGATGGACGCTCTCCGAGATCAGTGGAACTCACGGGATGTCGCACAAGTCGTGGGTTGCGCCCGCCCTCGGCGTCGCCCGGTCCATTGATGGCGCCGCACATGTTGCAGACCACGCTGGGCCGCATCGCTGCTGAGCTGCACCAGAGCGGAGGCGGACGCGATCATCTGGTGCACCGGATTCCAACCCGCCTGGCCTGCGCCTGCGAGGCACCCGCGGCCCCTTCGCCACCGACGGCACCCGGGCCGTCGACGAACCGCGCCTGCTCGGCTACGGCGTCTGGACCGGCCCGGCCTCCGCCACCCTGATCGGCGTCGGCCGCCCCGCCTGCGACGCCGCCCGACAGATCCGCGACTGCTTGCCTGAACGGCCAAGAGAGCCGCGGTATCGACCCAGCGGGCCTGGACGCTGAGCGCGGCCAACTGCTCCAGCGCCTCATGTTCCGGAAGTTCGGGGAGTCCGTCATCGTGGCTGTTGGGGTTGCGGATCCCGGCGAAGAAGCACTCCGCGAAGGCCGCAGCACCGCGATGGACACTGCGGAAGGTGTCGCTTCCGTCGTTGTCCATCAGGCGCAGGCGGGGCTGCCCGGGCTTGGGATCGTCCTGGGAGAAGGCCTGCTGGAACAGCCTGGTCTCGCTAACGTCCCAGGCGATGTCAGCAATGGAAATGGCCATGGCCGAATCCTGCACCCGGAGCCCGCCGGCCGGCCGGGAACCGGAATTTCCGGATCGGCTCACACCACCCGGGTGCTGCGCCGCTCCAGCAGCACGACGTCGCGCCACAGGCCGTGGTGGCGGCCGATGCGTTCGCGGGTGCCCGGCCGCCCTCACCATCGGCGCCGCGGCAGCCATCGGCAGCTGATCGAGCGGACGCCTCCTCGAAGCGGTGGGGCCGCGACCGGGACGGGGGTCCTGTCGCGGCCCCACGGCGCCGTGCCCGCCCCGCACCCCACCCCACCGTTCTTCGAGTCACTCGAACCGGCGATGGCACCACACCTGTTGCAGCGACGAGCGTTGGCGGTCCGCGCGCTGAGCTGCACAAGCCGCCCTTCCTCTGCCTCGCGCCACACCGTCTCCCCCAGAGAACCCGCTCTGCGTCCCCTGCCGTGCCGCGCTCCAGGCCTCCCGGAAAAGTCGTATTCGCCGAGGACGGCGTGGTGGAGGGCGAGGGCGAGCTCGAGGACGGCCTCGGCCGGGGTGATGCCCGCTGTGCGGATCTCGGCGCGCAGGGCATGGGCGCCCTCGAGGTCGGCGAGTGCGCCGGCTTCGCGGGCGAGGGCAGCGACCTGGACGACGATGAAAGTCGTGGCGCGCTGGTCGAGTCCGGCCAGGAGCTGCTCGGCGAGGGCGATTTCGTCGTCGGCGCGGTCCGGGTTGGTGAAGGCGTACGCGAGGGCGAGGTGGGGCCTGGGCGATGGCCTGCTCCCCGGTGTTGGCGTGCTGTTCGGCGTCGGTGCGGGCGGCGGTGAAGGCGGTGGCGGCCTGGTTCATGTCGCCGTGGATGAAGTGGATATCGCCGAGCACCCGGTTCCCGCGGCCGCGCCAACCGAGGACGCTGGCGGTGGACAGTGCTGTGGGGAAGTCGCCGGTGGCGCGGGCGAGGTGGGCGAGCCCACGGGCGGCATCGGGGGCGAGCCGGCCGCCGCCGTCGGCGACCAGGCGCATGCCGTCGTGGGAGGCGTCGCTCTGGCCGAGGTCGCGATACGCCTTGGCCCGGTAGTGGACGGCCATCTCGGTGAGTTCAGCGGGCAGGAGCCCGGAGTCGATGATGCGGGTGAGCCGGGAGGCGGTCACGGACCGATGCTCGTGCTGGCGCCGGGCCAGCACGGCCAGGAGCTCGGCCAACGCGTCCGCGGCGGTGGCGAGCTCGCCGTCCCCGCTCTCGCGTGCCGGGAGCGGGAGGGGTTCCCACACGTAGTCGTCGGTGTGGGCCCAGGCGGCGTCGGTGAGCCAGCCCAGCTCGAGCCGGTGGTCTCGTGCCGGGGAGAGGCCCTGGCGCAGGCAGCCGACCAGCAGGCGCCGGTCCGGCCCGCTGCTGGCCTGCCACTGGACGCCGAGCGCGGCCAGCGCGCGGGCGACGGCGCGCTGCCAGTCGGTGTCGGTCCAGCGGTCGTCGGTGGCGTCGTCCGCGGTGCGCAGGGTGGAGCGGATCAGGGCGTGCAGGTGGTAGGGCCACAGCGCGAAGGCGTCGTGCCGGACGAAAGGCCGCTCAACCAGCCGGGCGGCCGCGGACAGGTGGGACAGGCCTGCGGCTGCGGTAGCCAGGGGAAGGTCGAAGGCGTCTACCAGGCTGACCGCGCGCAGGAGGTGGCGTTCGTCCGGGGTGAGGTCGGCCAGGGTACGGGTGAGCAGCGCGGGGAAGTCGGTGCCGAAGTCCGCGGGCGCGGGGGTGCGGCCAGCCCGGCGGAGCTCCCAACCGCACCGTCCAGACCCGGGCCCTGCACGCCTACCTGCGCTGGCGGAACAAGAACGCCCGCCACCCCGACGTCCTCGCCGCCCAACGACGCGAACGCGCCCGCATTCGCAGCGAGAAGAGCATCCGATGGGGCGGCCGACCCGCGCTCGCAGCGTGCGGCCTCGCCAGCCACATCACTTACGGGACACTCACCGTCGCCCACACCCGGAACAGCGTGAGGGCCTCGGTCAGGTTGCCGGGTCCACACGCGATACGAAACTGCCTTTCGGCCGTCCAGGCCATCACCCAGTCGTGCTCACCCCGAGTGACCCGCTGTTGGGGATGCTCCCGGTCCGCCAAGTCCGTCTCCTCAAGATCAATCTTGACGGCCCAGCCCGGGTTGTCGAGCGTCTCGATCTTCACGCCCCATTCGTGTTCCCAGTCGCCATCGCACTGTGAGGCGTACCAGCTCTGCAACCAGTCAAGGACATGCTCGGATTCGGACATGGACGCAGATGCTAAGCGAACGGCGGATGGACCGACCAACCCCGGCAAACCTTTCAGGTCACGGCACTAGGTGACGGGCGACCCGCGCAGGGGGCCGCCCGTGCTCATCCGTCCGGGGTAGGCGGCGGCCGGATCAGCGTGTGCGGTCGGCCCCGGCCTGGGGTGGGCAGAGCGGCGAGCGGGGAGCGCTAGCCCTTGGGCACCACGCGCAGCGCAGGCCAGTCCACCTCCGGGTGGTCCTTGTAGGCCAATGACCGAGCGCACTCCCCCAGCACCGCCCACGGCCAGCCGCCGGGCCCGTTTCGCTGCCGGGGCGACCGAGGCACCGCACGGTCCCGGAAGGGGCCGCGGCCACGCCCCCGCTGCCCCGGCCGGCGCCGCTCGGCATGGGGAGGAACGCACCCGCGCCCTGACCGCCCGTCACCGGCCCGTGGCGGCTGGGTGCTCTTTCCGCCGTCTGGGTATCAAGCCAAGGGTGATCGGCGAGCGAGGGGGTGACTTCGAATGGGGGCAGCGGACGAGCAGGACCTTGAGGACGGGGAAGGCTGGCTAACGAAGGCCGAAGTCCGTGCCCTCTGGCCGCAGATCAGGCCGAGCAGCATCAGGGCGGTGGCGCGGGCCAACAGCGTACGTACCTCGGGTGCGCCCTCCCCGGACCTGACCCGCGAGCCGACCTACCACGCGGCCGACGTACGCCACGTGGCAGCGCGGATCGCCCGGGGTGAGGCCGATGTCGCGCCCTGGCAGCGCGCCGACTCCGACGCTGCACGCGGCGACGCAACACCCGGCCCACCGGTTCGGCAGCCCGTCAGTTGGGAGCCCGAGACCGTGCCGGGGCTGATCCTGCTGGCAGTCGTCGTGGGGCTGATCCTCTGGGGCCTGACCTCTCCCGACAACCACGGCACGGTAACGGACTTCGTGCGCTGAGTGCGCTGAGCAGCGGTTGCTCTATCGATCTTGGTAATCGTGAGTCCGGAACCGACGCCCCCCCCGCGGCAGTGGACCGGCTGTGGAAGGCATACCTGCGGCACCTCGACATCGAGCACACCTTCCGCCTGTTCGAACAGCCCCTGGGCTGGACCTGCCCGAACGTTCACCCGAGGCGGCGGACCGCTGGATCTGGCTCCTCTCCGCTTCCGCCCAACTCCCACTTGCTCGCCCACTGGCCGCCGACATCCGGCGGCCCTGCGGCGGATGCCGTGGCGGCGGCAGACCTCGGCGACGGCGGCCGCACTGTACTGGGCGCCCCTGTCGGTGTGGAAAACGACGCCGCGGACCCGGCCGCCACGTGCCACGGCACGGGGACCGGCAGCTCCGCGAGGAGCTCGTCGCCGGTGTCGGAGGTGTACTTGACGCAGCCGTCGAGAACGACGGCCATCTCGGGGTCCGGTCTGCCAGGCGGCCAGGACCGCACGGGCCCGCTCGGCGACATCGGCGGGCGCCGGGAGAGTCCTGGTGGTCACAGGGTTTCCCTCCGTCGGGGTGGTGCTCGGGGCGGGGTGGTGCCGAAGGACGCCGCGCTGCGGGGAACCGGAGGTCTCGTCCGGGTGCGCGACGGCGGGCCGGGGTGCGGTGTCGGCAAGGCGGTCCAGGCGCTCGTAGAGGGCACGGACGAGTCGTGCGGGCCCTGGGCGCAGCGGACGGTGCCCTGCGAGGTGGCTGCCAGCCGGCGCCCGGCCTCGCCAAGGACGACGTCCGCGAGGGCGCGGGCCAGGCGGCGGGTTCGTCGTGGACGAGGACGCGGTCGGCGAGGACCGGATCAAGCTCGACGACACCGTGCTGAAGTACCCCTTCCGCTCGGGCGACGAGATGCTGCGCCTGGCCAACGAGACCGGCCTGTCGATCTCCTCCCTGATGCTGGAGAACGAGAAGGCCTGGCGCACCGAGGAGGAGATCCGCGAGGGCCTCCTGGAGATCTGGCGCGTCATGCAGTCCTGCGTCTCGCGCGGCATGTCCCGCGAGGGCATCCTCCCGGGCGGCCTGCGCGTCAAGCGCCGCGCCGCGTCCACGGCACGCCAGCTGCGCACCGAGGGCGACCCGATGATGCACCGCAGCGAGTGGACGACGATCTACGCGATGGCCGTCAACGAGGAGAACGCGGCGGGCGGGCGCGTGGTCACCGCCCCCACGAACGGCGCTGCCGGCGTCCTGCCGGCGGTCCTGCACTACTACGTGAACTTCGTGCCCGGCGCGGACGAGGACGGCGTGGTCCGCTTCCTGCTGGCCGCGGGCGCGATCGGCATGGAGCACAACCTCGGCCTGACCTGCGACCCGGTCGGCGGCCTCGTCCAGATCCCCTGCATCGAGCGCAACGGCATGGCCGCCGTCAAGGCCGTCACCGCCGCGAAGATGGCGATGCGCGGCGACGGCAGCCACAAGGTCTCCCTCGACAAGGTCATCAAGACCATGAAGGAGACCGGCGCCGACATGAAGATCAAGTACAAGGAGACGGCGCGCGGCGGCCTCGCGGTCAACGTCATCGAGTGCTGAGGTAGTGCCACTGGCTGTGCCTTTGCCCTTGGGACAGGTGTGAGGGGAGGGGCCCGGCGTGCGCGCCGGGCCCCTCCCCTCTTCGCCGGCCTTTCTTTGCCCTCCTGCCGGAACCGGGGCATCCGGTATGGGCGTCCTCATCTGTGTCGCAAGTCCCCGTCTCAGGAGAATCGAGGGGACGTCATGATCCACCGACGTTTCCGCCGGATCGTGGCCCTGGCCTCCGGCGCCCTGCTCACCGCAACACTCGCCTTCGCCGCTCCGGCCTCGGCCGCCCCGGCCGGCCTCCGCACCCAGGCCCAGACCCAGACGCCGCTCGTGGTCAATGCCCGCTGGGGCGGGCACCCCACGTACGACCGGATCGTCATCGACCTCCAGGGGTACGTCCCCACGGCGACGGTCACCCCCGTTCCGAAGCTGATCCACGACGGGTCCGGCACGCCGGTGCCGCTGCCCGGGAGGTACTTCCTGGAGATCCGCCTCAACCCCGCCGCCGCCCACGACGACGCGGGCGGGAACGTCTACCTCGGGCCCAAGCTGCAGCAGATCAACCTGCCCAAGCTCAAGGGCATCGCCCTGACCGGCGACTACGAGGGGTACGTGACCTTCGGCGCCGCCTTCGACACGCTGCCCTACTACCGGGCCTTCACCCTGCACTCGCCGGAGCGGTTCGTCGTGGACATCGCCCGCTGAGCCCCCTCACGGGCCGGGGCCCGGGGTCTCGCACCCCCCGGGCCCCGGCCGGTCCGCTCGCCCGGGCAGCTCACCGGGTCAGCTCGCCGGGCGGATCCGCATCATGCTCGGGTCGCCGTTGCCGAACCAGTCCTGCGCGCATTCGTAGCGGCCCGGAGCGGCCGCGCCCACCAGGCCGAGGCAGGTCGCCAGGGCCCGCTGGCCGTGGGCGCTGGGATGCATGGATTCCTCCAGCGTGCCCTGCGTGTTGGCGTGGTCCAGGAAGCGGAACCACTCGTTCTTCCTCGGGTCCGGGCCGTCCTGGCCCACCTGTTCCGTGCCGAGCGCGCACACCTCGTGCCCGGCCAGCGCGTCCCGCACGTCCAGGAAGTCGGTGCCGCGCGCAGCCGCCACGGACTCCACCATGCCGCCGATCTGCGGGACGAGCGTGTACGCCGCCCAGTCCGCGTCCCGGTCGTTGAACGGGCAGCCGTCCTTGAACATCCGGTCCGGGTCGTTCTGGTCCAGCCGGAAGGATTCCCCGCCCGGTACCGGTGACGGATAGGACTGCAGGACGAGACGGTAGCCGTCGTCCGCGTAGCCGGCGGCCCGCATGGTGGCCCGGATGTCGTCCACGACCGCCGTGACCTTGGCCCGCACCCCGGGCAGCTTCTGCTCGACGACCGGCGCCTGCTTCTTCCAGCACAGCCGCTTGAAGTACCAGTCGTACGCGCAGTCGCCGATGATCTGCCCGAAGCCGAGGTCGTTGCCGCCGATGGACAGTGCGATCAGTTTGACCCGCTTGGCCCGGGCCAGGGAGGCGAGCCGGTCGGTCTGCGGGGCCTCGCCATGGTACGGCTGCCCGCCCGCGGCCGTGCTCAGGACGTTGACGGTCTCGGCGCCGGAGCACGCCAGGTTGATCCGCTCCTCGATGCCCGGCAGCGGAGCGGCGGCGATCTCGGAGACGTCGGAGCGGTGGCAGCCGCCGACCGCGCCGGTGTCCCCGTAGACCTTCGCCGGGTCGTAGTCCGACCCGCCGGTCCAGGCCCGGTCGGTGCCGTTGCGGCTGCCCGCGTAGCGGTCGGTGTTGCCGAGCCAGCGGCCGCCCTCACCGGAGATGAAGCTGTCGCCCATCGCCACGGCCACCGTGGGCCCGGAGGGGGCCGCCGATGCCTCGGGGGCGGTGAGCCCGGCGAGACCGAGCAGCGCGACGGTCAGCAGCGCGGCACCGCGGGCGGCAGGGCGCGTACGTCTGGGAGATCTGCTGGACGTGGGGAACCGTCCTCTCGGGGGAACGAAGGGGCGGCCTAAGCGGAGGGTGATCAACCCCTGCTCCGGCCGGGTGGCGAGAGGTTACGATCGGCGCCCACCGGCGGCCCATCCGTCGGCCACCCGTCCGCCACGAAGTGCCGCGGAGTCGTCATGGCATTGGTCTTCTCCCTGCTCGGCCCGGTGCACGTGACCCTGGACGGGCGGGAGTTGGAGATCGGCGGGCCGCGCGGCCGGCGGGTGCTGGCGGCTCTGGCACTGGAGGCGGGACGCGTGGTGCCGACCGCCGGGCTGGCGCAGGCGGTGTGGGACGACCCGCCGCCCACCGCACGGGAGCAACTGCAGAACGCGGCCGGGCTGCTGCGCAGGCGCCTCACGGACGCAGGGGCCTCGGTGGTCCGCACGGAGGCCGGATTCCTGCTCGATCCGGGCCGGGCCGCGCTGGACGTACGGGAGTTCGCGCGGCTGCGCAGCGCCGCGGAGCACGCACCGGAGCCGGGTGAAGCCCGGCACCTGCTGGTCCGGGCCCTGGAGTTGTGGCGTGGTCCGGAGGCGCTCGGCGGCCTGCGCGGGCGGACCTTCGAGGCGGCGGCCGCCCGGCTGGCTCAGCAGCGGCTCAGCAGCGGCTCGACTGCGCCGAGCGGGCGATGGCCGCGGACATCGCGCTCGGACGGCATGCGGAGGTCTGCCCGGAGCTGGCTGCGCTCACCGCCGAACACCCCTTGCGGGAACGGCTGGTGGAGCTGCACGTGCTGGCCCTGTACCGCTCCGGCCGCCGCGCCGAGGGGCTGGCCGCGTTCGCCTCGGCGCGCCGCCGCCTGGCGCGGGAGGCCGGCCTGGACCCCGGACCGGAACTCCGGGCGCTGCACGCGGCGGTCCTCGCCGATTCCCCTTCGCTGCGCGAGCGCGGGTACTGGTACGCCGGGCCGGAGGCGGCGCCGCTGCGCCCCGGCGCGGCCGGATCGCAGGACGGCCCGCCCGGGGGGGCCGGGCGCGGTTCAAGAGGCGGCGCCGAGGCCGGCGGGGGGCGCGGCGGCGGACGCGCCGCGAGAACACCCCCCGGGGCGCCGCGACCCCGTTCCGACCCAACTCCCCGCGGTTGACGCAGCGTTCGTCGGCCGGGAGGCCGAGGCGGAGCTGCTGCGGCGGGGGCTGCTCGGCGGCCGGGGCGGGGTGCTCGTGGTCACCGGGGCGGCCGGGATCGGGAAGACCGCCCTCGCCCTGCGGGTCGCGCACACCCTGCGCGGGGAGTTCCCCGACGCGCAGCTGTACGCGGACCTGCGCGGCGCCGACCGCACGGCCGCCGCCCACCCGGCCGAGGTGCTGGCCGGCTTCCTGCGCGGGCTGGGCGTCGACGGGGCGGCCGTGCCCGCCGACGCCGGGGAGCGGGCGGCGCTGTACCGGAGCCTGCTGGCCGGGCGGCGCGTGCTGGTGCTGCTGGACAACGCGGCCGACGAGGCTCAGGTGCGGGCCCTGCTGCCGGGGTCGGCGGCGGGCTGCGCGGTGCTCGTCACCACCCGCCACCGGCCGGCCGGCGGCCCGGGTCCGCGCCTCCTGGTGGAGCTGCCGCTGCTGGACGAACCCAGCGCGCTCGGGCTGCTCGGCCGGATCGCCGGGTCCGGGCGGCTGGCCGCAGAACCGGCGGCCGCTCGGGAGCTCGTCCGGCTGTGCGGCGGGCTGCCGCTCGCCCTGCGGATCGTCGGCGCCGAGCTGGCCGCGCTCCCGCACCGTGGGCTGGCCCGGCTGGCCGGCCGGCTCGGGGACGAGCGGTCCCGGCTGGACGTGCTCGACGGGGTGCGGGCGGGCCTGCGGATCGGCTACCGCGCGCTGCCCGGCGACGCACGGGCCCTGCTGCGCGGCCTGGCGGTGCTCGACGCCCCGGACTGCGCCGCCTGGACGGCGGCTGCGGTGCTGGACCGCCCGCTCGAGGTGGCCGAGGACGCCCTGGACGCGCTGGCGGCGGCGCACCTGCTGGAGGTGGCCGGTCCCGACGAGGCGGGCCGGCTCCGGTACCGCATGCACCACCTGGTCCGCGCCTTCGGGCGGGAGCTGGCCGGGCCCGGCGAGGCCGGGGTGCGCCGGGTCCTGGCCTGCTGGGTGGCGCTGGTGCGGGAGGGGCGGCGGGCCCACCAGGGGCAGGACTACCCCGGGCTGGCCCGGCGTACGGCCGCCCGCGTGCCGGACCCGGCGGTGCTCGCCGGGCCGCGGGCCGACCCGGTGCACTGGCTCGGCGCCGAGCGCGAGGCCCTGGTCGCCGCAGTACGGCAGGCCGCGCGGGTGGACCCGTACGCCTGCTGGGAGCTCGCGGCGGCCGGTGAGTACCTCTTCGACCTGCGCAGCGACCTGGCCGGCTGGCAGACCGTCCAGGAACTGGGGCTGGCCGCGGCCCGGGCGGCCGGCGACCGCACCGGGGAGGCGGTGATGCTGGTGGGCCTCGGCCGGCACCGGGGACCTGCCGGGAGGAATGGGGCCCCGGCCCGGGACATGCTCACGGCCGGGGAGGCGCTGTTCGAGGAGCTCGGGGGACGCGCACGGGGCGGCGTACGCGGGCTGGCTGATCTCCTACCTGGACCGGATCCAGGGCAGGCTGGACGAGGCGGTGCGGAGGTGCCGCAGCGGCGCGGCGGTCTTCGAGGCGGCGGGCGACCGCTACGGACAGGCCCATTCCCTCCGGGGCATCGGCCAGGTGCTGCTGGCGCGCGGCGCGCCGGAGGCCGCGCTGGAGGTGCTGCGCGAGGCCCTCGCGGTGGCCGAGGCGAATGGCGCGGCCTGGCCCCGGATGTGCATGCTGCGCTGGGGCGCCGACGCGCAGCGGCTGCTCGGCCGGCCTGCCGAGGCGGCAGCCGGTTTCCGGGAGATCCTGGCCCACACCCTGGGCTCCGGTGACCTCGCCGGGCAGAGCGCGGCCCGGATCGGACTGGGCCGCATCGCCCTGGACGGCGGGGACGTGGCGGGGGCGTTGCGGGAACTGCGGGCGGCGGACGAGCTGGGCCGCCGTTCGGGCCAGAGCCTGGTGTGGGCCCTGTCGGTGGAGCCGCTGGCCCGCGCGTTGATGGCTTCGGGCGACGCGCGGGCGGCCCGGTCACTGCTGGAGGAGGCCCTGGCGAGCTGCCTCAGGATGAACGCCCGGCCGCTGCTGGCCCGGCTGGAGTCCGCGCTCGCGCAGGTCCCCGCGTGAACGTGCCTAACGGTGCTCGGGGTTCGGTGAGCCGAAGCGGCAGCCGGCGTCCCACAGGGAACGCCGGTTGCCGTGGGCCGGGACGAGTAGGAGGGCGATGGGTGCGGGGAGCGCCGTGGCGGGGCGCTCGGAGAGCATGTCACCGGTTACGCGGCTGCGGATGGCGTACGCCTCGTAGCCGGCGCCGACCAGCAGCAGCACACCCCAGATGACGTCAGGCCAGGACTTGGCCTTCCTTGCCTTGCCGTTTGACCTCAGGTGGCGATTCCGTTGCCGGCAGCCTGCCGCCATCCGGTTCGCGCCAGGACACGCTCACGTCGCCTGGATCTGGCACGTTCGGTCACGGGCGAGCGTTTCCCTCGGAGTCACCCAGGTTGAATCAGGCTCACCTCGGACCGGGCAGCGCGGTCGACGCCCTCGTCGAGGGTCAGGCGCCGCCCGTCGGCGTCGTAGGACTCGCTGTCGATGTCGGTCCCGCCGCAGGTACCGGGCGCGCGTCCGCCCAGAACGTTGCCTCCGCCTCCCGCCGTAGCCGGACCTGCTCGATCGCCGCCGTCACCAGCGCGACGGACACCCGCCCATCAGCCGCGTGAACAACGCCGCGGTCAATACACCTAGGCCGCGTGCCCGGCCGGGGGATCAGGCCCCGGGCGCCCCGGTGCCCGCGATCACCTCCGGCCGCAGCAGCGCGGTGAGCGTCTCCGCCGGAAGCAGGCCCCGCTCCAGGACGAGCTCGGCGACGCCCCGGCCGGTGGCGAGGGCTTCCTGGGCGATGCCGGTGGCGGCGGTGTATCCGATATGCGGGTTCAGGGCGGTCACCAGGCCGATGGAGTTCTCGACCGTGGCCCGGAGCATCTCGGTGTTGGCGGTGATGCCGGCCACACAGCGCTCCGCGAGGGTGAGGCAGGCTGCGCGCAGGTGAGTGACCGACTTCGACAGCGAGTGCAGGATGACCGGCTCGAAGGCGTTGAGCTGGAGCTGCCCCGCTTCGGCGGCCATGGTGATGGTGACGTCGTTGCCGATCACCTCGAAGGCGACCTGGTTGACGACCTCCGGGATCACCGGGTTGACCTTGCCCGGCATGATGCTCGAACCGGCCTGTACTGGCGGCAGGTTGATTTCGCCGAGCCCGGCGCGCGGCCCGGAGGACAGCAGGCGCAGGTCGTTGCAGGTCTTCGACAGCTTCACGGCGATGCGCTTGAGCACGCCGGACATCTGGACGAACGCGCCGCAGTCCTGGGTGGCTTCGACCAGGTCGGCCGCGGTGACCAAGGGCAGCCCGGTGATGCCTGCGAGGTGGCGGCGGGCCGACTCGGCGTATCCGGCGGGGGCGTTGAGGCCGGTGCCGATGGCGGTGGCACCGAGGTTGATCTCGTGGATGAGCCCGAGGGCCTCCGCCAGCCGGCTGCGGTCCTCGTCGAGCATGACGGCGTAGGCGGAGAACTCCTGGCCGAGCGTCATCGGCACGGCGTCCTGCAGCTGGGTGCGGCCCATCTTCAGCACGTCGCGGAACTCCACGGCCTTGCGGGCGAAGGCGTCCTGCAGGACGGCCATGGCATCGAGCAGGCCGCGGACCGCGGAGACGGTCGCGATCCGCACGGCGGTCGGGTACACGTCGTTGGTGGACTGGCCGAGGTTGACGTCCTCGTTGGGGTGCAGGTGCCGGTACGCGCCCCTGGTGTGGCCCAGCAGCTCCAGCGCCCGGTTGGCGATGACCTCGTTGGCGTTCATGTTGGTCGAGGTGCCCGCGCCGCCCTGGATGACGTCGACGACGAACTGGTCGTGGAGCTTGCCGCCGCGGATCTCCTGGCAGGCGGCGACGATCGCCGCCGCCTTGGCGGGCTCCAGCAGGCCGAGTTCCTCGTTGGCGAGGGCCGCTGCCTCCTTGACGGCGGCGAGGGCGTCGATCAGGTGCGGGTAGGCGGAGATGGGCGTGCCGGTGATGGGGAAGTTCTCGGTGGCGCGCAGGGTGTGGACGCCCCAGTAGGCGTCGGCGGGGACGTCGCGGTCCCCGAGCAGGTCGTGCTCGCTTCGGGCGGAGGCGGTCATGGGTGTGCGGCCCTCTTCCTGAGGTGGGTGGGTCATGGGTGGTGAAGGGGCGGGGGTCAGGCGGTGGCCGGGGCTCCGGCGGGGTCCAGCGCCGCCACCGGCCGGATGCCGCCGACCGGCCGACCGCCGCCGGTCATCGGCTCGCCCGCGAACCCGGCGAGCAGCCGCGGTTCGACTCCGGCCCGGGCGAGGGCGGCAGCCGTCACGGGCAGGCGCGCTCGGTCCGCCCCGTCGGAGATCTTCACGGCAACGGCCCGGCCGTCGGGCAGTGCGGCGGCCTGGACGCCCTCGAAGCCGTCCTTGGCCAGCAGGCCGGGCACGGCGCGCATCAGTGCGGCCGTGTCCCGTCCCGTGCCGGAGGCCATCTCCGGGTACGCCCGCAGCGCGTCCGCCACGCGGCGTTCCGCGGTGCCCGGCGCGGCTGCGGCGATGCGGGCGGCGGCGCGGGCCAGGCCGTGCAGGGACACGGCAAACAGCGGGGATCCGCAGCCGTCCACCGTGACGCCGGCGACGTGCTGGCCGGTGAGGTCCTCGACGGCGTCGGCGATCCGCCTCTGCAGCGGGTGGCCCGGGTCGAGGTAGCTCTCCAGGGGCCAGTCGGCCAGCCGGCACAGGTACAGCATCGCCGCGTGCTTGCCGGAGCAGTTCTGGGCGAGCCGGGAGGGCCCGCGGCCCTGGCGCAGCCAGGCGTCCCGGACCTCCGGGGCGTAGGGCATGTCGGGGACGTTGCGCAGGTCGTCCTCGGTAGCGCCGGCCAGTTCGAGGATCAGCCGGGCGCCGGCGAGGTGGTGCTCCTCGCCGGAGTGGCTGCCCATCGCGAGGGAGAGCAGGGCGCCGTCGAGCGGCAGGCCGGCGCGGACCATGGCGACGGCCTGGACCGGCTTGAGGGCCGAGCGGGGGTAGCAGGCGGCCTCGATGTCGCCGATGGCCAGCCGGACGCCGCCCGCGGCGTCGAGGACGACGACGGAGCCGTGGTGGACCCCCTCGATCATGCCGCCGCGGGTGACGTGGGCGACGGGCGCGTGCTGCGGCTCGCGGACCGCGGGCGCGTCCGCGCGGGCACCGCCGCGCATCACTGCCCCCCGCCGGCGGCGCGGGCCACGCGGCCGCGGACCGCGTACCAGCCGGCGACGAGCGCCGCGGCGATCAGCGGTATGCACAGCACGGTGGTGCGGGCGGCCCCTCCGTCGGCGTACATGAGGACCAAGACGGAGGCGAGGAAGGCCAGCGTGACGACTTCGGTCCACGGGGAGCCGGGCAGACGGTAGGAGGGGCGCGTCAGTTCGCCGTCCCGGGTCTTCCGCCAGAAGAGGAGGTGGCAGAGCATGATCATGCCCCAAGTGGCGAGGATGCCGATGGCGGCGAGGTTGAGCACGATCTCGAACGCGTCCGCCGGGACCACGAAGTTGAGCCCGACGCCGAGGACGCACATGCCGCTGGTGAGCAGGATGCCGCCGTAGGGGACCTGCGAGCGGCTCAGCCGGGCGGTGAAGCGCGGGGCTGAGCCGTTGACGGCCATCGAGCGCAGGATGCGGCCGGTGGAGTAGAGGCCGGAGTTGAGCGAGGACATGGCGGCGGTGAGGACGACCAGGTTCATGACGTCGCCGGCCGCCGGGACGCCGATGTGGGAGAGCACGGTCACGAACGGGCTCTGGCCGGCGCTGTAGCTGCTCCACGGCATCAGCATCGACAGCAGGACGACCGAGCCGACGTAGAAGAGGCCGACGCGCCACATGATCGAGTTGATGGCCTTCGGCATGATCTTCTCGGGGTTCTCGGTCTCCCCGGCCGTGACGCCGACCAGTTCGACGGAGGCGTAGGCGAAGACGACGCCCTGGACGATCAGCAGCATGGGCAGCAGGCCGTTGGGGAAGATCCCGCCGTGGCCGCTGATCAGGGCGGGCCCGGGGACGGCGCCGTCGACGGGGTGCCGGGTCACGAGAAGGAAGATCCCGATCCCCATGAAGGCGACCAGCGCGCCGACCTTGACGATGGCGAACCAGAACTCCAGTTCGCCGAAGATCCGCACCGATATGAGGTTCACGGTGAGGACCACGGCCAGGGCTATGAGCGCGATCACCCACTGCGGGATGTCGGAGAACAGGCGCCAGTAGTGGGTGTAGGTGGCGACGGCCGTAATGTCGGCGATGCCGGTGGTGGCCCAGTTGAGGAAGTACATCCAGCCCGCGGTGTACGCGCCCTTCTCGCCGAGGAACTCCCGGGCGTACGAGACGAACGCACCGGAGGACGGCCGGTACAGGACGAGCTCGCCGAGCGCGCGCACGACCAGGAACGCGAAGACGCCGCAGACGGCGTAGGCGACGAACAGGGAGGGCCCGGCGTCGGCGAGGCGGCCGCCGGCGCCGAGGAAGAGGCCGGTGCCGATCGCGCCCCCGATGGCGATCATGTTGACGTGCCGGGGCTTCAAGGACTTGCTGTAACCGGTGTCGCCGGCGTCGACGTGCGGGGTCGTGGGGCGCTTCTCGTCTTTGAGGAACTGCTCGCTCACGCCTCGGGTCCGCCTTCCGTGGGGGTGGCCGTGCGCTGGGGGCGCACGATGTCGGTGAGGGTCGTCTCGACCCTCAGGAGGTGGTGGGACATGGCCTCCACCGCGTCGTGCTCCGAGCCGTCGGCCAGCGCCTCGAGGATGGCCCTGTGTTCGCAATTGGACTGCTCGCGCCGCCCGCCCAGTTCGTTGAGGAAGGTCGATTGGCGCGCCAGCGCGTCGCGGATCTCCTCGATGACGCGGCGGAAGACCGGGTTGCGGGACGCCTCGGCCACCGCCAGGTGGAAGACGGTGTCCATCGCCACCCAGGCGGTGGTGTCGGTCTCCTGCTCCATCCGGTCGAGCAGATGGCCCAGGTGGTCCAGATCCTCCGGGGTACGCCGCAGCGCGGCGTACCCCGCGACCGGGATCTCGACGTGCCGGCGCACCTCCAGCAGGTCGCTCGCGGCGTAGTCGCCGAAGGTGGGGTCCTCGACCGTGTTGGCCATGACGAAGGTGCCCTTGCCCGCCTTGGAGACGGTCAGGCCCATGGCCTGGAGGGCTCGGAGCGCCTCCCGCAGCACGGGCCGGCTGACCTCCAGGGTCCGGCAGAGCTCGGCTTCGGAGGGGAGCTTGTCGCCGATGGCGTACTCGCCGCGCTCGATGGCGCTGCGCAGGTGGCCGAAGACCGCTTCCATCGCGCTGACGCGCCGCGGAAGGGGGCCACCTGTCTGGCTGTCTGACAGGTTCACGCTGCGATCCTGCTGCGTGCACCGGAGGGTGTCAAGGCATTTTTTTCCGCGAAGGTTCCGCCCCTGACCGGCGACCGGAGCACCCCTGGCCGGCTGCAACCGCCCCCACTCTCCGGCAGCGCGGGCGGAAGCCGCGTGAAACGCGCCAACTTCTCGGCGGCCGCACGCGCGTAGACCGCAAGCGCGGTGCCGCCCGTCCGGGCCGTCCGACTATCGGACAGAATGGCTGAAACTTAAACTACTGTCCGACGAGCACACTACGTTTGCGACGGTTGACGTTCCAGCGAGAGGAAACTCCTCATGACCGCCGCCGACAGCCCGCCGGGAACGGCCCGCGTCCTCACCGGATACCGCCCCGAGGACGGCTTCATGGCCGTGGAGCTGGACCCGCCTCCGGCCGAGTACGTGTGGCACGACGAGCACGCCGAGCAGCAGGAGCAGCGCTACGGCCCGGGGGCGGGGTACCACCAGTGGCTGGCGGTGGACGCGCACAACGGCGCCGTCTGGTTCGGCGACGTCGACTGGCGGGCCCCGCGCGACGACCTCGGCGGACAGCTCCCCGGCCCTCCCCGCAGGACGCTCGGCGACGGCGCCGTCCCGGCGCCGGGCATCATGGTGCAGCTGCTCGGCCACCTGGCCCACGACGAAGAGCGCGGCTGCACCTGGCACTTCTTCACCGCCGAAGAGCTGCACGCGCTCGCCGTGCGCATCCTGCCCGCCGTGCAGCGGCTCGTGGACTCCCTCCACCGGGTCGGCCCGGACGAGGAGCTGGAGTGGTCGGCCGAGGCCGCCACCGCCTGGGACGACATCGAACACGCCGCGACCCCCGTCTTCGACCCCTCCGGCGGGTTCCCCTGGCCCGGCCTGCGCACCACACCGGTGCCGGCCTGGCGCGTGGAGGTCGGCGCGTTCCTCGCCACCAACCCCGGCCTGGGCGACCCGTCCTGGGGCCTGGCCACCGACGCGGAACTCGACGCCTACGCCGACTACCGTCCCGAGAGCGGATACGGCGGCGTGCCGGGGCGGATGTGCCGCGCCGCCGGCCAGCAGATCGAGGAGGGCTTCACCTTCTACGGCCACCGCGCCGCCCTGTACGCCTACCGCGCGCGGGCGTGCGGCGACCGCTCCCCCGCCGACGCCGCCGTCTGGCTGGAGACCACGGAGGCGGGCCGGAGCGCCTGGGAGGGGGCCAGACCCCCAGCGGCGTCCCTCGCCGACGTGCCCGACTGCGTGCTGGGCTTCCTCGCCGAGGAGTTCCAGAACGCCGCGCACCAGGACGGCCTGGTCCTGATGGGCCTGGACGCCTATCTGCGCCGGCTGCGCGCCGAGGAACGCTCCGCCGTCGACGGGCAGCTCGTCCGCGAAGCCGCCGAGGTCGAGCGTCTGGAGACCATGGTCAAGGACTTCCGCGCCGCACGGAACCGCACAGTGACGCGGATCCTGGCCTGGGCCGACGGGCGCACCGACGAGGAGATCGCCTGCCTGGCGTCCCTGCCCGACGGCTACGTCGGCGACTGGCGGGCCCGGCTGAACGACGAGCGGACGACCCCCGGCGGCCAGCACCCCGTCTGACTGGCTCGTGCACGGTGAGCGGTGAGACGTCGAGCCCCGGATGGGACGGCCCATCCGGGCGTCGCTGCGGCCGGAGTGGTGGCGGCCCGCCAACGGCACCGCGCCCGGCACAGAGCGGCAGGTCCCGGCGGCGCGCGAGGGCCGCGACCCGGTCCGGGTGGTCGTCGGGGAAGTCGACGTCCCCGCCGAGGCAGACCAGCAGACCGGCCTTCACGAGACGGCCGACCGCCGAGGCGGTCACACCGGGGCGGCACCGCAAGGGCTCCCTCAGGGCCTCCGTCAGCCGGTCCGCCGCCCACCCCGCATCCATCGGCCCCCGCAGCGCCGCGTGCACCACCTCGGGGTCGGCGGCCTCCACCACCGCCCGCGACCACGACCCCCCGCCGGGCACCGGCCGGGGCAACCAGCCCCGTACGCACACGGTCGGCTGTGGCCGATGCTGGTGCGCGGTTGGTGCCGTACGGCGTAGCGTGGCGGGGTATGAGTGAGGCTGTGGAAGCCAAGGGCCCGAAGGTTCCGCAGAGTTATCCTCCGAAGTCGCCGCCGCCGCAGAAGAAGCCTGTGGAGGCGCCGCAGCCGGCGACGAAGCCGAAATCGCTGACCGGAGTGCCGCCCCGTCTGGTCGTCACCAGCCGGCGGGCCCGGGTGCTGGCGTTCCGTGCGGACCAGTGGGCGGCGAAGAAGGCCGCCGGACAGGCTGCGCTGGCCGTCGCCGAGTGGGACTACCCGCTCCTGGACGAGCACGACTTCCTCAAGACGGTGCACGGCCTGGTCCGCACGGCCGTGGCAGCCGGCGGCAAACGCGTCAGCGTCCACCTCGCAGACCAGGACGACAAGATCCTCGTCATGGTCCTCAACCACCAGACCGACGGCCACGACAATGCGGCAGCGGTTCCGGCGGAGGTGGCGGTGCTGCGCACCGTCGACGCCTGCGGCACCCACGCAGACCACGACGGCCACGCCTGGTGGGCACTCCTCGACTCCCAACCCCATCCGAAGAAGCATCTGGCATAGCAGCACGAGCCGGAACCCCGCCAAACGCCCGAACCAGGCCAGCACCAGCCCACGGCACGCCGTTCGGCACCAGGGTCATGTGGCCGTCCTGGCGGGTCACCAGCAGGGTGCCCAGGCTCCCTTTGGGCTACCCGCGGCTACCGGCGCCAACCGATGCCGCACACGCCGCAGCGGTTGGCCGCCGGAGGATCGGCCGCCACGGCTCATCTACCGGGCGGCCGCGTCCCGGACAGGGGCGGCCCTCAGCCCTCTGCCCGGAGAAGGACGATCACGTGGCGTCGTCGCGGTATCCGCTCCAATCCTGCCCGGCCGCCGCGGCCAAGGTGTCCGCGAGCAGCTGCGGGTCAGCCGCGTGCTCGTGGCAGGGCCGGGCGAACATCTCCGGGGGCACTTGGTCGGAGACCCCGTCGGACGCCAGCAGCACCAACGGGACCTCCGCGGGGACCTGTACCTGCCGGCACGTCGTGGACGAGGCCTGCGCCAGTCCCGGCCGGGACCAGTTGTCGTGCCTCGCGGCCGCGAGCTGCACCGCCGCACCGCCGTTCCGGCGCCGCCAGTTGCCCATGGTGGGCCCGGCGCTCTCCCGCCAGTCGTACGCCCGGCAGTCTCCGATCCAGTGGACGGATGTCGGCTGTCCCGGCTCCATGCAGGCGTACACGGCGGACGCGTGCGGCGGCTGGTCGTAGGCCGCCGCCTTCTGCCCGGCTGTCATCAACCCGGCCAGGCCGCCCTGTGCCATCCCGATGTGCGTGATCACCGCCGGGGTGAGCGCGGAGTACTGCACGGTGTCCGGGTGGTGGCCGGCCCCGTCCACCACCGCGGCACACACATAGGCCACCCCCGCGCGCAGCACGGCCGGGCCCGGCAGCCGCTCCGCGGCCTGCGCCCGCATCGGCTCCACTGGCGGCCGCAGCACCATCCCGAAGCCCTCCTCCGCCGATCCGGACCGCCCCAGGGCCAGCCTGGGCCCCCGAGCGGGCCGGGCCCGGCGGAGGCCGCCGGACGGCGTACCCTCACCCGGCGCGGCTCGTTGGGCCGGACATGACGACAGCAGACGAGGACACCGGCGCGCCGACCGGTTGCCCCTGGAGGAGCTGCGCCGGCTGATGGCGCTGCCGGTGGGGATCGTGCGGGTGTGCCGGGCCTGCCCCCAGCAGGGAAGCGCGGTGCATCCAAGCGTGGACGCGGCCCCGGCACGACGCCGGCCGCCACGCCCTCGGCGTCCGCCAAGACACCTTCGCGCTCGAGGAGCGTCAAGCCGAACTTGAAGCCGCCCGAGCAGCCAACCGCGACCTGACCCGCGCCCTCAACCAGAAGAGCTGAGTGTCTCCACACGGAGGCGCCGGACGGCGGCGGGCCGGTCGTCGTGTTGCGGATCGGATGGGCGCCCGCAGGATTGGTCTTGGACATCGGGTCGGCGGCTCGTCGAGTCCCCAGCCCCTGGGCTCCGAGGCCATCGCGGGCGACCAGGCCCAGTGGGCCGGCCTGGACCTCGACGAGAGCGGAAGGCAGCCACGACATGCCGGCAACCACATCAGGACTGCGGTACGAGACGTTGTGCATGCGCCGGTCGGGTCTGACCCGCGACCTGCCGGTCGGCACTCCGGAGGAGCTCCAGTGGGTGGTCAACACCGCGACGCTGATCTTCGGTGAGCGTGATGCCGTGCTGGTCGACACGTTTCTCACCGTCGACCAGAATCAGCAGCTCGTCGACTGGGTGAAGGCGCACGACCGCAATCTGGCCTACGTCTACATCACGCACGGCCATGGCGACCACGGCTTCGGCGTGAAGCAGCTCCTCGAGGCGTTTCCCGAGGCCAAGGCGGTCTCGACCGCCGCGGCCGTGGCCAAGGCGAGGTTCGAGGGCACACCGCCCTACGTCGACGATTTCTGGTCCTCGCGCTTTCCGGGGCAGGTCCCGCTGCCGCAGGTCTTCCCGGAAGTCCTGGACGGCGACACGTTCACCCTCGAAGGCCACGAGCTGCGGGCGGTCGAGACCGGCTTCACCGACTGCGAGGGCAGCACCGCGCTGTGGGTGCCGGACCTGCGGCTCGTCGTGGCCGGCGACGTCGCCTACAACGGCATCCACCAGTACCTGGGCGAGACCACCACCGCGTCACGCGAGGAGTGGATGCGCGCCACCGATACCCTCGCCGCACTCGACCCCGCCTACGTCGTCGCCGGCCACAAGAACCCGGACCTGCCCGACGACCCGAAGATTCTGGCCCAGACCAAGCAGTACCTGGCGGACTTCAACCGGCTCGACGCCGAAACCCAGACCCCGGCCGAACTGTACGAGGCGATGCTCGCGCTCTACCGGACCCGCGCCAACCCGGGCTCGCTCTGGGGCGGAGCGAACCGGGCCAAGGCGACAGCACCCTGACGTCACGCCCGGCCAGCCGCCCGCGACCGCACCGCCGCTGACATGCTCCGCGCGGCAGGCAGGCTCCACGAGACCAGGGCCGCGGCGAAGGCATCGTGACAGCCTGACGCGCCACGTCAGCCCGCCCGGTGCGGAATCCTCAGGGCCCGCGCTGGGCGGAGGGCCATTGCAGTTCTGATTGTCAGTCAACAGGTAGGAGTGAACGGCTGCTGACGCTCGGTCATGGAAAGATCCACGTGGGCGGGCAGCGAGCCGGCCAGAGAAAGGGGACACCCATGTCTGACGAGCAGGATCTGCCGGCCGTCACGTCCGGCAGATCCCGCGCTCCTGGTTCCGGCGCCTGCCATGCTCTCGCGCCGCCGCCCGGCCCCCTGCGTGGTGCGCGCCGGTTCAGTCTTCGCTTCCGGCGAGGATGCGATCGGCCGCGTAGTGGGGGCAGGACAGCAGATGCCACGTCACGACCAGGCGATGGTCGGCAACGCTGAGGGTGCGCGCCTGACCCCTGTCCGGACCCGCGCCGCAGTGCGTACACAACACCATGCGGGGGGACTTCGTACAGATCGGCGGCCTCGGCATCACTCGGCATCTCCTCCGTCCACACGAGTACCCGCCAAGTCCACCACCACACCACCACCCCGTCCAGCACCCGCCGGGTGTGGCACCGGCTTCGCGCCGGTGCCGGGCACCTGCGAGCACGAAGCCCGAGCGCCCCTCCACTTGGTGGAGGGGCGCTCGGGCTTCAGTACGTCTTCACGGCCTACGGGGCGGGGGTGGACTCCATCTCCGGGGGATGGTCTTCGCGAGGTCGAGGGCGAGGTGGGGGGCCATCGTTCCGGCCGGGAGCTTCACTTGATCCACTCGACGTCGGCCGGCGTGCCGCTCTGCCGGGCCACCGAGATGACGATCTCACCGGTCTCCGGGAACCTGCGGGTTCTCCGCTGAGGCCTTCAGCTTGGCGTAGTGGTGACGGTGTACGACAGCAACGGAGAATCCGCTGCGGCGTCCGTCTCCACAGCCCGGGTCCGTACAACGACGGTCACAGGGGGTTCCTTCGGGTTCGGGTGTGGCGGTGACTGTGGTGCGAGGCTGTCCGAAGCCCGCTGTTCAAATCCTGCGGCCGAGCCGTGTGAACCTCAGATGCGCCTCGTAGTCGGCGTAGCCGGGGCCCCCGACGCGGCGGGCGATGTAGATGCTCTCTCCCTTTCGGGCCGTCCTGAAGAGTGAGGCGTAGCGCGCGTTCTGAGGGTGGCTGTACGCGGTCGCGTCCGAGACCTTGGTGTAGCCCTGGGAATTCCACACCCGCAGGTACGCGTGCTGTCCGTCCGGGCCGGGATTCACTTTCACCCATCCCTCGAAGAACCCGTCGTCCGGGACGACGTAGTGCCGGACGCCGTTGCCCGTGGGATCTGTGGGCAGGTCGACGGAATCCTCGAACCAGCCGCCGGCGACGTCGAGCACCCCGTTGACGGTGAGGTTGCCGATGTCGAGGTCGGGTTTGAGGACGGTGACCTGGGTGGAGAGGATGCGGATGACGGGGTTGGTGGGGTCGCCGGTGGTGGCGCGGAGGTAGAAGGTGGTGTCGGATTTGATGCCTTCGAGGGGAAGGCTGGTGCGGTTGGTGACGTCGCGGTTGACGTCACCGTAGAGGAGTTCGTAGGTGGCGTTGGCGGAGCGTTCCCAGGTGAGGAGTACGTCGCCGCCGTTGGGGATGATGGAGGGTTCGCACAGGAAGTTGCGCAGGTAGAAGTCGGCGGGGAACTTGCCGAGGTTGAAGACGGTGGGACGGTTCTGGAACGCGCTGCTTCCGGTGCGGGAGCGTTCGGTGACGGTTACCGGCGCGGTGCCGACCTTGCGGCTCATCGGGATGTCGGACAGCTGGAGGGTGAAGCCGGCGTCGGGGCCGATGGGTGCGTGGCTGGCGTCGGGCTGGAAGACGAACTCCTTGGCGCTGGCGTCCAGGCGGACGGTCCAGCCGTTCAGGCTGATCCGGGGGCTGATCTTCGCGAGGTCGGTGGCGAGGTCGGGGGCCATCGTTCCGGCCGGGACCTTCACCTTGATCCACTCGACATCGGCCGGTGTGCCGCTCTGCCGGGCCACCGAGATGACGATCTCACCGGTCTCCTCGGGAACCTGCGGGTTCTCCGGGGATGCCTTCAGCGGGCTCGGGGTGGTGGTGACGGTGTACGACAACAACGGGTCGTCCGCCGCGTCGTCCGTCTCCACGGTTTGGGTGTGCACAACCACGCTCATTTGGTGCTCCTTCGGGCTCCGGGCCGGCGCCGCCCTGGTGGAGCGGCGCCGGGGTGGTGGTGTCAGTTGCCGGTGCGGCTGTGGGCGACGGCGTTGTCGAGGGACAGGAAGCCGGAGCGGATCTCGGGTTCGGCCAGGGGAAGGTCGTACTGGTCCTGGCTGAGGATCGGCAGGTTCTGCCACTCATTGCCGCGGGGTTCGGTCCAGGTCCAGGTGCCGAGGATGCCGGCCGGGGTCGGCATGAGGACGGTCTCCTCGCTCTCGCCCTGCGGGCCGCGCAGGGCGGTGGTGGCGGCCAGAAGCGGGCCGGTGCGGAAGTTGACCGTCATCCGGGCGATCGCCTGGTCGGTGAACTCCTGGGGGATGAAGACCCGCTTGGTGGCGAGGATGTCGGTGGTGGCGTGCACGGCGGCCCGCGGGTCCAGGAGCACGGTGGCGACCGCGGTGTTGTGGTCGCCGAAGTCGAGTTCGAGGCTGGGGGTGTCCCCGATGGGCCGTAGGTAGTCTCCGGCGCCGGCTGCGGGGTTGATGACGGTCTCGAAGTGGTCGTAGTCGTCGTCCAGGACGTAGCCGACGAGGCCGTCGTCGCTCTGCTGGGCTTCGCCGAGGCGGATCCCCCAGGGGTGGGCGGGAAGCTTGGAGGGGGACGGCTTGAACAGGTTCTGCCAGCTGACGTCGGTGCGCAGGGGTCCGCGCAGGTCCAGGGTGAGGCGGGTGCGGACCAGGGCGAGGGGGCGGCCGAGGAGGAAACCGAGGCCGGGGTCGGCGGGCCCGTCGGGGTCGATCGTCTGCAGGGCGCGATCGACGGTGGCGCGGAAGGCGTCGAAGGTCGGCTCGCCGCGGGTCCGGACCGCATTCAGAAGGCGGTAGGCATGCGGGGCCAGGGCCTCCAGCTGTTCGAACCGCTCGACATCGGAGCCGGGCAGGGCCGACCAGCTCACCTCCCGCCGTCCCTCCCGGTTCAGGGTGGTTCGGAGCTCGCCCAGCGCCGCGCCTTCGGGGGCGTGGACGACGAGGGACTTGTCGAGGCGGTTGTGCAGCAGCCACGCGCAGACCGGGTTGGTCCCGGGGACGAGGTCGTTGTCCTGGTCGGTGGTGGCGGCGAGGAAGTCGAAGCGCAGGCGGGCCGGCTGGAGCAGGCGGGGGCCGAGTTCGACCAGGCGGCCGCTGTCGTAGTCGCTGACGGGGTGCGCGGGGCGCATGGTCTCGGGCATCTCGGGGTGGAAGTGCAGCGGGTTGGTGATGAGGTTGACGGAGCGGCCGAAGCGGTCGACGACGGCGAGGTCGAGGAAGGCGAGCTGGCCGGCGCGCAGGTCCTGGAAGGTGGAGACGGGGTCGGGGTCCCAGTCGTCGGTCTTGAGGGGGCCGGGGTTGGGCGGGGGGTAGTCGCCGTTGCCGATGAGGTCGGCGAGGTCGCCGGTGGGCTGGAGGCCGGCGGCGGGCTGGCGCTGGGCGATGGCGGCGCCGAAGCCGTCAAGGGTCTGGGAGAGGTAGTTCGCTTCGCGGGCCTGGGAACGGACGCGCCGCAGGGCGTCGGCGGGCAGCTGGTCGCGCAGACGGCTGTAGGTCTGCAGGGTGCCGTCGATGATGTGGCCGGCGGAGGGGGCGAGGGTCTGGCGGCCGGAGACGACCAGGGGGGTGCCTGGTTCCGCGGTGCCGTTGTACTGGTATCGGGATCCGTCGACGAAGTCCCAGTGCGCCGTGTCGCCATCACGGAACGGCAGGGGGAAGTACGCGGCCTTCCACAGCAGATACAGCGGCTGCCAGGGCATGTGCCACGGCTGGGTGCCGTACTCGGGCAGGATTCCGGTGACGTCCCGGATCTGGCCGGTCCTCAGGGCCCGGTCGAGGATGAGGAACTCGGCGAGCAGGGCGGGGAAGCAGGCCGGCTGCTGGCCGGTGAGGTCGATCTGGGCCGCGGTGGCTGCGACGTCGCTGGTGGTGATGCCCGAGGCGACCGTGACGGTGCGTTCGGGGGTGCGGCAGGGCAGGGCGGTGTCGCGGGTGAGGGGGGCGTGCAGGTTGGCGCCCTCCAGGGTGAGGACCGGGTCGGCGCTGTACTCGAAGTCCTGGGCGGGGACGCGGATGAGGCGGCGGGCGGCGCGGGTGCCGAAGGCCGGGTGCAGGGTGTCGATGCTCGTCGCGAGCTCGGCCTCGCTCTTGCCCCAGGGCAGTGCGGCGCGCTGCTCGGCCAGGCGGCGTGCGAGGGCGACGACGTGCCCTGCGGCGCCATCGGGGTTGCCAAGGGCGAGTTCGGCCTCGATGCGGGCGTCGAAGTCGTCGGACCGGCGCTGTAGCCGAGTGAGCCACCACAGGTGGTAGAGGCGTTCGCGGGCCGCGTCGAGGTCGGCTTCAGTGACGTCGTGCTCGGCCTGGCGACGGTTGAGGTCGGCAACGGTCTCCGCCTCCGCCGCCCTGGTCGCGCGGGAGACGGTGCGGCCGGTCTCCTCGCCGCGTTCGCCGACGAACCACCGGTAGCCGCCGGCGACGGGGCCGAAGGCAGTGTCGTGAGCTCGGCGGTCGGTGAGGATGTCGGCCTCGGGCCGGTCGCGTTCCTCCAGCGCATCGATGCCGCCGAGGAGGAAGGCCCGGAACAGGCCGGCCTCGTCGGCCGAGAGGGCGCCGGGGCCGTCGGCCTGGCCGCCGAGTTCGGCGACGGCCTCGGCGATGCTGTTGGACACGATCGCGGTGACGTCACCGGGCGTCGGGCAGGCGGAGTCGGGGACGGAGCCGTTGAGGTTCCAGTCCAGGCCCAGGACGGTTCCGGAGTAGACGGAGGTGCGGATGCCGCTGCCGGAGGCGACGGGTGGCCTCCACTGCAGGCGCTCCAGCAGGGCTGCGAGGTCGTCGGGGTCCGCGAGGATGTCACTGGCCGGGTCGGCATACCAGCCGGCCACGAAGTAGCTGAGCCGCTCGTTCTCGGGCAGTTCCCCCTCGGGCACGTCGAGGAGGGTGTCGTGCATCGAGAAGACGTTGGTGTTGTAGGGCTGGAAGACGGAGAACGTCAGCAGGCCGGGGCCGATCGCGGTGAGGAATGGCGCACGGCCGTCGGCCGGCTCGCGCCAGGGGCCGGTGAGCTGGTGGCACTTGCCGATCTTCGTGGCGGACGGCTCGGCGCTGCCGGGGTCCTGGAAGGAAACGCTGCCGTTCATGGGGTCGAGGTAGTCGCTCTCGACGATCCACGCCTTGAGCGTGCGAGTGCTGTCGGTGTGGCGCACGACAAGCCACCGGTTCGGGACCAGGGGGAAATCACCGACGCCCTCCTCCTCGTCGTGGCGGCCGCGGGTGAGGGCGGCGGGAAGCTCCCACTGCAGGTAGACACCGAGTCGGTCCTCGCGTCCGGTCCACTCTTCGGTACTGGAGAACGGGGCCGGCTCCGGGGGGACGCCTTCGCCGATGTTCCTGAAGTTCGTGATCCACCGGTGGAAGACATGCGGGGTGCCGGTGTCGCGGGTGGTCCGGTTGACGGCCAGGGCCGCGACCTCGACCGGCACGATGAGGGTGTTGTCCACGGACATGGCCCGGGATCCTTTCGTCAGCGCGAGTGCGTGGCGGGGCTCAAGGCCGGGAGAACGTCTGCGCCTGCGGCGCGTTGATCATCTGCAGGGCGAACTGCGCGGAGGAGATCCGGGAGACCCCGTGCGCTCGGGACAGGGCGGGCAGCAGAGCATCGCCGGGGCCGTCGACGTTGAGGACGTCGCGGCCACCGGGGCGGAGGAACCGGGCAAAGCGACCGGAGGCATCGGAGCGGGTCCCGGCGGGCGGGAACTCGCCCATGGGGTGGCCGATCCGGTCGCCGGTGATCTCGCGCAGCTCGATCGTGCCGACGTCGCCGATGCCGAAGCACAGGCCCCGCGGCGGCTCGGCCAGCTCGAAGCGGTCGATCACCTCCGGGAAGAGCATGAGCCGCATCTCAGTGCCGTAGACCGCGTCGCGCACGGGTTCGACGACGTCCGGTCCGGTGTAGGCGGTGACGATGGTGTTCGGCCAGTTCGGGACCAGGCTGGAGTTGATCAGCACCGCGCACTTCGGCACCGGCCCGCCGCCGACGGCGAGGGCGTTGAGATCGGCGTCCAGGGCATGTCCGACGCCGACGCTCAGCACGCCGTCCACCGCCGCCCGCACCCAGGCGGCATCGACGTAGGCGAAGCGAATGCTCTCGGCGGGCAGTGCGCGGCTGTCGGGGACCAGGTGGGACAGATCCAGCAGCTCCAGACGGCGCAGCGCGTTCAGCCAGCCGGTGACCTTGTCGAACTCGGCGGCGGCGGCCTGGGTGAGGAGACCTGCGACACCGGGCTGGGTGAGGACGGCACGGACGTCGCCGGGGCTGCGCCGGGTGCGGGCGGCGGTGCGACGGCGGCCCGAGCGCAGCTGTGGGCCCGCCTGGTCGAGGGCCTGGACGAGGCGGGCGCTGCCGCCGCGTCCATCCCCGCCTTCGCTGTCGCCGCCGACGGTGAGGAGACGGTCGAACGCCTCGTAGGCCAGGGGCGCGGTGACCTGGCGGGCGGTGAGCGCCGTGGCCGCCCGGGAGGCCAGGTCGGGGTGGGAGGCGAGACGGCGGGCGGCTGTGCGGGCGGCGGAGCGGAACTCCAGCAGGGCGGTGCGGAACTCGGCGTCGGCCAGGGCCAGGGTGCGTCCGATGGTGAAGGCTGCGGCGTAGGCGGTGTCGAAGACGCCGTACTGCTGGAGGTAGATCAGTGCCTCGCCGGCCGAGTCCAGACGGCCTTCGGGTCCGGCGGAGGGGTCGGGAAGCTCCTGTGCGGGTTGGGCGGTGAGGGGGCCGCGGTAGAAGGCAAGGGTGCGCTCGCCGCTCTCCAGGCGCTGGGGCAGGGCGACGGCGCCGCCCGCCATGCGGTCCAGGGCCTCCTTCTGCGGGCCCGCCGGATTGGCCGGACCGGAGGCCGGTACGCGCAGGCGCAGTTCATCGGCGGGGCGCGGCGTTTTGCCGTCGGTGGTGGCGAGGTGCTGGGCGAGGTCGCCGAAGCCGATGCCGGAGTCGGGTTCGGTGGTGAAGGACCAGGAGGTGAGGGAGACCAGGCGCACACCCTCGGCCGGTGCGGGGGCGGTGAGGTATTGGTCGTGGCCTTCGAGGGAGACCAGGTGGGCGACGTGCCGCCCGCCGGTGGCGGCGGGGAAGCGGTTGGCGACCAGGACGGCGTTGAGTTCGCCCTCGTCCGGCTCCGGGTCGGCGCCGGAGAGGGTGGCGTCGGGACGGCCGCCCTCGCGCAGGTGGGCGAGGTGGCCCATCTCAGCGGGCAGCGGCTTTACCGCGTCGAAGACGGCCTTGGGAACGAGGATCGTGGCGCACTGCTCGTCGTACTCGTCAGGGCGCAGGCTCGCCAGCGGCAGGGCGGGAGGCTTGCCCGCACCGTGGGCACCGTTCAGGAGCTGGCGTACGGTGCCGGCCTTGACGAGTCCCACCGCGTCCGGGTCTTCGGGGAGTTCGTCCTCGCGGAACAGCAGCAGAGCCATCCACGGGACGGCGCCCGGCTGGCCGAGGCCGAGGAGGCGGTTCCAGGGCAGGCCGGGGGCGTCGAGGTTGATGTGGGCGAGGGTCTGGCTGTAGGTGCCGATCGCGTCGGGGACGGGGAACTGTGCGTTGATGCCGGTCGGGTCGAAGCTGAAGCGCGGCTGGATGACGTCGAAGGGCTGTGGTGCGGCGTCGACGGTTCGGTCGGCTCCGTCGACGTCCTTGAGGATCTGCCGGTTGCCGATGATGTAACGGCCGGCGTGCAGGGAGGGGATGCGGTGGTCGAAGAACCGGGTGCGGTGCTCGGCCGCCGGTGCGCTGGTGCGCGGCTGGGGAGCGGGTTCGGAGGTGGTGGTCACGGGGCGTGCCTTTCGACAGGACGCGGCGGGCGGGAAGGTCATGGGTGCCGCGGGTGGGCGCGCGGCGGCGCGGGCCGCCCGCACGATGAGTACGGGCGGCCCTGGCAGGGGCCGGGTCAGCCGGCGGCCACGAGCATGGGCTCGGCGGTGAAGGTGGTGCCCGCGGCATGCGCGTAGCCGCTCAGGTCGGTGTCGAGGGCGCCTAGGTCCGCACCGAGACCGGCCAGTGCCTGGGCCAGGGCGGTGCGGCTGGCGCGGGTGGCGGTGGTGTCGATGCCGTCCTGGATCGCGGCGATGACGTCTCCGGTCCGCGTCGGCACCGGGCCCGTGGCCTGTTCGCTGGCGGAAAGCGGCTGGTTGCCGTCGGGGTTGATCGGGTCGAAGGAGATGGCCTTCTCGTCGAGGAACCCGGTGGAGGTGCCGTGGTCGACCGGCGGGGACGTCAGCCGCATCCCGAGGATCCGGTCGGGGATGATCCCGTCGTTCGGTGCGTCCGGCTGCTGCCCCCACAAGCCGTTGGGCACATTCCCGCGCAGCACCGCGCGGCCCCAGGGCGTCAGCGTGTAGGCGTGCCCGTTGTAGGTGAGCCAGATGCGCAGCTCACTGCCCTTGCCGCGCACGTGCATGGGCAGGATGTCCACCGGATCGTCGCTGGCGACCTCGATGGTGTCACCGCCCTGGTTCAACAAGACATTGCTGACAGGGGCCTGGGTGTCGGCGGTGAAGGTGAAGCCGCCGTTGCTGACCAGCCACGGCTTGACCGCTCCGGGGGCGGCCGGGGCGCCTTCACCGGTGTAGCCGGCGATCGCCGTGGTGCGGACCATGTTCTCGGGCGGCGGGAGCATGCCCTGGAAGCCGCCCCAGTCCAGCGCCGGCGCCTGGCTGCGCCGGCCGGCGCCGAAGCCGATGGTGAAGGAGATGAACCACAGGTGGACGGTGGCCTCGCCGCCGACCGCCGGTCCCCAGACGCGGACGCTGACGCCGACCTCGACCGAGATCCGGATCTTGACGAACCAGACCTTGATGGTCGCGGAGACCCCGACCCGGATCCCCATGCCAACGTCGAAGTAAAAGGGGTTCCACTCCAGCAGGGCGTCCACCCGGGCGGTGAGCCAGGCGCGGAGCATGCCGGACTGGAAGACGACGTCCAGCGAGCCGCCGGCCATCAGGGACTTGGGCGTGAACGCGGCATAGGCGTTGCCGGTGATGTTGACGGTCGAGCCGACGCCCCAGGTCAGACCCGCGGGCTGCTGGCGGGGGTAGCGGGCGGGCAGTTCCCGCCCGGCGGGGATCGCGCCGAGCGTGAACGCGAAGTCGCCGGCGTGCGGGTGGTTGCCGAACCAGAACTTCATGCCGACGCCGCCGCGCAGCTTGCAGTTCGGGTCGATGAGGAACGTCTTCTCGGTGAACGCCGCGCCGATACTCAGCTCCCCGGCGGTCGGACGCAACGTGGCCTCGATGCCGATCTCGACCCGGGCGATCTTCTTGTCGCTCTTGGTGGGCAGCTGGGTGCCGCCGACGCCGAGGAGGCTGATCGTCAGGTCGGAGCCGGTCTGGACGAGTGCCATGGCGTGGCCGCGGAAGGTCTCGAAGCAGTCGAAGGCCAGGCCCGCGGCGAACCACAGGTCGCCCTGCTGCGGGCGCACCCACGGGTTGGAGCCGCCGATCAGCTCTCCGAGGACCTTGAGCGGATCGACCTCCTCGTCGTCGGCGCCGATCTCACCCGGGTTGTCGAGCGCGACCAGGAAGGGGAAGCTGCCCAGGGCGTCGGCGGCCGGGACCCGCACCCGGCTGTTCCAGCCGAAGCCGGCGGAGATACCGCGCACCTGGAACAGCGGCGGCCCGAACCCGACCTGGCTGCCCAGCGAGCCGTAGGCGAACAGCGACGGATCGGCGCCGGTGCCGTCGGGGATGACGTAGGCGCCCATCGCGGAGCCGTTGAACGCACCGGTGTCCACCAGCAGCACCCCGCCGACCACCGTCTTGTACGGCGGGGCGGCCGGCAGCGCGGTCAACGCGCCGGCGATGCGCAGCGGCGGGTTGTAGTAGTCGACGCTCAAGCCGTTCTCGCCGCCCGGGGTGCCGATCGGCGACCATCCGCGCACTGCCGGGGAGTCGAGGACACGCACGCCCTTGCGGCGGCGCGGCCCGGGACGGGGGGTGAGGATGCCGTGCTCGGTGACCAGCGCCCGGCCGGTGCGGTCGCGGGCGGCTCCGTCACGGCGCCCTGCCGCAGGCAGGGCCCGGCCAAGGCCGTCCAGGCGCTCGGGGTCGGTCGGCGGCGCAGGGCTGCGCCCGGTCAGCCGCAAAGCCCTGCCGTCCGCCAGCGCCCAGGCCCCGGCGGGCAGTGACGTACCGTCCGGAGCTCCGTCGACCAGGACCAGACTGCGGCCCTCGCCGAGATCGACCGCGGCCACCGTTCCGGTCACCCACTCGCCCTCGACGGTGAACGCGACATCCACCGGCGCCGAGGACGCGGTGATCGTGGCCTGCCCGCCGACCGACAGGGTCCGCGAACCGCACACCGCGCCGTCGATCCGCACGGTGCCGCCCGGAAAGACGAGCGCTGCGGCGTCGGGGTCGGCGAACACGGCCACCGGGATCTCGACCGCACCGCCCGCCGCCTGGTCGAGAAGCTTCCGTATGTCTTCGACGCGTGCTGTCACAGGGATCCAGCCCTCTACTCGCGGCACAAGGGGAAGGCGAAAGCACGCCCTGATACCCGTGTCGGGCCCGGCGTGTCCGCTGCAAGGAGCCTAGCCAGGCAAGCACTCAACACGTTCATGCAACTACATAGAGCGAAGAAGTTGACCTAAAGGCGATACCCACCCCCTCACGGGTGGAAGGCACGACGTGGACGGCATCGTCGTCCATGCAGGAACGTTCCATCCGGCTCCGCAAAGCCCTCCGGACTCGGCTGACCCTGACCCGGAGGGAGCGGCCGCTTCCTCGGCCGCTTCGTCGGCCGCTCCCTCAGTGGGTCAGCCGGTGATCGAGAAGAAGATCGAGCCGTCCTCGGCCCACCACCAGGCGCCCTCGCCCTCGTTCCACTCCGAGGCCCAGCCGTCGAGGGCCTCGATGAGCTCCCCGAGGTCGTACCGGAGATCGGCGTCGACGCGGTCCAGCACCGCACGGTAGGCCTCCACCGCGGGGCCGGCCTTCGCGAGGGGCCAGCAGCCGATCTCCGGTGAGCCCTCCAGGGGATGGGGTATGTGGAACCCGATCTCCGAGGGCGGGCCGCTGAAGACGTACTGGTAGGGCAGCAGGTCGGCCGGGACGCCCGCCGAGCTGAGGGCGTCGTCCAGGGCGGAGAAGTAGGTGACGGGGCTCCGGTAGCTCGCCAGGGTCGAGCTGTCGCTCGCGTTGTGGTCGATGATGATCTGGAGGGCCGCGTAGTAGGCGCAACCGGCGTAACCGGCGGAGGAGTCGGCCCGGCCGGAGACCAGCTCCTCCAGGGCGTCCGGGACCGACAGCCCCCAGTCCACGCCCTGGTGGTCGAGGCTGTCCTGACGTGCCTTCGCCCTGACGCGCATGTTGTCCAGGCGTTCTGATTCGTCGGCGCTCAGATCCAGGGCGGGCACGAAGCGCACGATCTCGCCGGGGTTCGCCATGCTGTAGTTCACTACCTTGCTCATGGGTTCATGCTGCCAAAGGGCACTGACAGCCCGGTGTCCGGGACCGGTTCGCAGGTGCCGGAGCCGCCTGGGGTCTGTCGTCAAAGTGATCCTGGATCGCGGATCGTGGAGTGGTGATACGCCGCCATGAACCGTCCGATGCCGAGTGGGAACCCGTGCGGCCGGTGCTGCCCCGGCCGGTGCTGGGGCGGCCACGGCTGGACGACCGCACGGTCCTCAACGGGGCTTGCGGCCCGGCACCTTCTTCCCGCCGTCGTAGCCGCGTGAGGCGGCCGCGGCCTTCACTGACTGCGCGTCGATGATCTCCGCCGTGGCGGCCGCCCGCTCCGCGTCCGTCATGTCCGACGGATACCGGCGCACCTTCCACGCGCGGAAACCGCCGCAGTCACTTACGTGTCGGGATGCTGCGGCAGGGCGAGCCAGTCCGACCAGGAGATCTCAAGGCCGAGGAAGCGCGGCTGCTCGAACGGCCAGTCGGCGGCGATCCACTGCGGCACCAGCGCGTCGAGGGCCTGCTCGACCTTGCTGCCCACCAGCTCGTCCACCACCCACCAGGAGATCTCGCCGTCCGCGCCGGCCCTCTCCGGCGGGTCGACGTAGACACAGCCGAGCAGTACCGTCTCCGCCGCGTCGAACAGCGCGTAGTTGAAGGACTGGTGCGCGGCGATCTCCTTCTCGTGCCGCAACAGGTCGGCCTGGTCGGCCTCGTAGGTCATGGTGGCCGCGGGCCAGCCCCAGGCCGGCCCGTAGACAGTCCACAGCCTCTCGCGCGAGCCCATCACAGCCGGATAGTCGAGCGGGGTGTCCGCCTCCCGGATCGGCCGCAGGTGATGACCACCGCCCGGCAGCGGTACCAGGACGGGGTGGACGAAGTCATCGGGAAGCCAGCTCATGGCGCCCGACCGTAGCAGGGCGCGGCCGTCCGCTCCCCTGGATTTTCCCCGCATACCGCCAGGCCCTGCTCTCATGCCGGGCAAGGCCCGCGATCACCCGATCGAGACTCCCGTTCGATCGACAAGTCCATGATCGGTATGGCAACGGCTTCTTACGGCAGGCGCGTGGCCGGGACGGCCCTCAGCGCAGCCGCGCCGACGGCCTCCTCCCGGAGGAGGAGGCCGGACCGGGCCGCAGGTCCCGGACCAGGGAAGCACAGGACCGGGGTCCTCGTGCCCTTGGGCGATGTGCCGTACCAGGGCGGGTTCCTAGCCTCGGGGCATGCGATCACACGAAGCGGACGATGCTCAAGGAGACCCCGTGACCACTGCCAGCCCCGCCGCACGCCGCGCCTTGGCCGTGGGCCTCACCCTCGCCGCCTGCCTCACGTCCTCCCCCGCCCTGGCCACGGCCGCCGAGACCCCCGCCCAGGACAGCTCCGGGGCCGGACTGGACCGGTACTACCGCCAGCACCTCGGCTGGGGCAGCTGCGTCAAGGGCCCCGACGACACCACGGGCCGCGATCTGGACCAGGCAGGCGTGCAGTGCGCGGACGTGACCGTGCCCCTGGACTACGCCGACCCCCGGGGGCGCACGATCACCGTGGCGATCTCCCGGCTCAAGGCCACCGACACCCGCCACCGCATCGGCGCGATCCTCCTCAACAACGGCGGTCCGGGCGGTCCCGCGCTCCAGTCCCCGCCGCAGGCCCGCGCGTCGATGAAGGAGGTCGGCGCGCGCTACGACATCGTCGGCTTCGACCCGCGCTTCATCGGGCGCAGCACCGCGCTGGACTGCGGCTTGCCCGTCGGCATGACCTGGCTGTCCGCCGGCACCGGCCGGGCGGGCTTCGACCGCCAGGTCGCCCTGCAGAAGAGCCTGGCCGACAAGTGCCGGGCCACCGACGCCGCGGTGCTCCCGCACATCACCACCCGCAACACGGCCCGCGACATGGACGTCATCCGCGGCACGCTCGGCGAGCGGAAGATCTCCTTCCTGGGCTACTCGTACGGCACCTACCTGGGCACGGTCTACATGCAGATGTTCCCCGGCCGCCACGACCGGATGGTGCTGGACGGGGCGATCAACCCGAGCGACTACCGCCCCCGGCTGCTTAAAGGCACCGAGCACGAGAACGAGAAGGCGCTGTCCGATTGGGCCGCCTGGGCCGCGGAGCACCACGACACCTACGGCCTCGGCCGCAGCCGCGCCGAGGTGCTCGCCGCCGTCGACCGCATCGTCGCGGCGGCTACGCGCGGTCCGCTGACCATCGGCGCCGGCGCCGATGCCTTCCGGATCGACGACAGCCAGGTGCCGCTCCTCCTCTTCTCGGGCATCGCGGACGACACCGCCCCGGCGCGGGCGTCGTTCGGCGAGCTGCTTTCCGTACTGGCCGAAGCCGCGGAGGGCCAGCCGACGACGGTGCCGCCGATGCTCGTCCCGGAGCTCCGGTACGTGCTGCGCGGTGAGGGCGAGCCCACCGGCGCGCAGTCCGCCGTCATCTGCGGGGACGTGGCCGCCGCGCGCGATCCCGAGCTCTACTGGCGGGACATCGAGCGCAATCGCACCGCGCACCCGCTGTTCGGCGCTCTGACCAACAACATCAACCCGTGCGCCTTCTGGGACTCGCCGCGCGAAGAGCCCACCCGGGTGCGGCGCGATGCCCCCGCACTGATCGTCGCCGCCACCGGTGACCCGCGTACGACGTACAAGGGAAGCGTCGAGCTGCACAAGCAGCTGCCGAGCTCCAGGCTGGTCACCCTCGAGGGCGCCAACCGGCACGCCCTCTACGGGCGCTACGGCAACGCGTGCGTGGACGACCATGTCAACCGGTACCTGGCCACCGGCAAGCTGCCGGCGAGGGACCGGACCTGCGTCAAGCAGGCGGGGTAGCGGCCCGCGGTTCACGTTCCGAGTGCGCGGGCCAGCAGCAGTCTGCGGTTGTTCGTCACGATCTCGGCGGACACCGACTTGAGGTGGTCCCGCACGGTGTGCTCGGAGACGAACATCTGGCGGGCCACCGTGTGGCTGTCCCGCCCTTCACTTCACCAGATGGCTGTCACCGAGGAGATCAGCGAGACGCTCTCACGTCGCCCTGACCAGGCTCTGAAGTTGAACCGGCCCCGCCGAGCCTCATGGATCCGGAGGCTCGGCGGGGCCGGTCGCACCCGTCGCACCGGCGGGCCCGGGAATACCCTGCGGACCAGTCGGGCCAATGGGGCCGACCTCTCCGGACGGAAGCCGGCGCCACCTTCATCGTCCGGGCCGCCGCCTGCCCCTAGCGGGATTCCCGCCCCGCTCCCCCACCGGGCTGGCGTCACTCACACGGTCCGGCGTCCGTCGGTGGCCGTGGCCTGGTTCTGCTCCGGGGAGTTCAGCCCGATACCGGCACATCTCGTGATCCACCGCCGCTCCCTTCGGGTTGCAGCCCCCGTCGCTGTGGCCGGATGACGGTTGTCCGGAACCGGGTGTACCTCGACGCCCCTTTCACGGCTCTTGGCGCACGTAGCTGTGCTCGCCACTCTTTGAGGAGAAGCCGTGCGTTCGAGAAGGAAACTGTCGGTTCTGGCCGCTGTCTGTGTGAGTGCCCTGGCGGTCGGGGGGCTGGCACAGCCCGCAGTCGCGGACGGCTCGGTCAACGGTCCCGTCGAGAACTGCAACGCCGCGGCCGCCGTGTCGCCGGGGTCTTTCGGCACCGGCGCGCTGTCGTGGTGCATTCTGGCGTCCAAGCAGAGCGGTGAGACCAAGAAGCTGGCCCGCGAGGGGTTCGTCAAGGGCCTGCTCGAGATGCTGACGAACCACACCGGCGGCAATTACAACATCATGATTTTCGACGTCAAGGGCAAGAACGCCTTCGGGGACCCCTGGTTCGTCCACCCCTACACCGCGAACCTCAAGGACGTGGCGTACCAGGGCGACATCGAGTACAACGACGCGACCTCGCGCGAGGACCAGACCTACCGGATCTGGATCTTCTCCGGCGGCGGCAGCTTCACCAACCACGGCGACGGCGGATGGATCAACTGGGGCTTCTACGGCCTGTGGGACCGCAACGGCTCCACCGTCGACTTCCGCCCCACGATGGTGCCGGCCACGACCCCCGGCGTCCCCAAGGGCGAGACGCCCGGTCCCGGCGACACCCCCATCACGCCGGGCGTACCTGCCCAGCCCGGCCCCCGTCCCGGCTTCCGCGCCGACAGCGCGGCAACGACGCCCTCCGGATCAGGCCGCCCGCCCGTCGGCGTCCCGGTGCGCCTGAAGACCGTCAACAACCTCGGGGCTGCCGCGACGAACGCCGCCTCCGGCTCGACGGTGGTCGCGGGGAAGCTGGGTGACACCAACTCCACGTGGACGTTCAAGGAGGCGGGCGGCGGCCGCTACGAGATCGCCAACGGCCTCGGTCCGGTCCTCACCGAGAACACGAGCACCTACTTCGCGTCCATCACCGCCTGGAAGGGCGGCGCCGCCCAGAAGTGGGAGGTCATCCCCATCAAGGGCGACACCTATCAGATCAGGATCAGTGACCAGGACTGCCTGACCTACCACGAGGACTACAAGAAGCTCGGCGTGTGGACCTGCGACGGTTCCCAGGGCCAGCAGTGGACCATCGCCCGCTGAGCAGCACCCCGACGGGGCCCGCAGCCGCGCCACCGCGCGCCTTCGGGCCCCGGCAGACAACCGCTCAGGCCGCGCCGTAGCCGGTCAGATGCTCACTGAGCGCCAGGGCGAACGGCTGCCGCAGTGGCTCGATGCCGTCCGGCGAGACGACCTCCCCGGCCTCCACTCACTCGCCGCAGGTATCGGCCGTGACCGCGATGCGGTCATCGCCGGTCTCACCCTGCCCTGGAGCTCAGGCGTCGTCGAAGGCCACGTCAACCTAATCAAGATGCTCAAACGCCAGATGTTCGGCCGGGCCGGCTTCGCCCTTCTCCGCGAACGCGTCTTGCTCTATTCCTAAGGCACAGGTCAGACCCCATCCTCAAGGAGCCCGAAGCCTTCCGGGAACCCCTCCAGAAACTCGCGCCGCGCCAGGTCGGACTCGGCGTCGGCCATCGTCCCCAGCAGGTCGATCAACTCGTTCCGCTGTTCGCTCGACAGCTTGCTGACCAAGTGGGCGACGCCCTCCATGACCTTGACGGCGTCGTCCGGATCCATCTGTTCGTCTTCACTGCGCTCGACGAACCACAGGACATCGACCAGAGCCTCGGCCAAGGCATGAGTCAACGACGAGTACACGGGCATCAAGGCGGATTCCCAGCAGGTCACGGCAGCAGAGTCCGGCTATCCCACCACACACCACTGACAACGAAGCAGGGGTTGGCCCGCCCGTATCGGGAGGGCGGGTCGACGCATCGGCCCATATATCTCCATGAGGTGGAGCAGCTTGTGCTGAGACCTCTCTGGGGCTGGCGGCAGAGCCGGCCGGCCATCCGGCCCGGCCTCGGGGATCAATCGGGCAGCGGTTAGCGGTAAGGGATGACCACCTTGTCCCTAAAGGCTGTCCCGTACCCTTCCGCCCCAGATCGGTTGCCACCGAACTTGGACCGGTTTCCTGAGTGGCCGTGGCCGTCGCCGTAGCGATAGCCGGGAGGCTTCATGCGTTCGTGCGGTAGGTCATGAACCAGTGGGTGTCGAAGTAGTGGGCCATGGTGAAGGGGTGGTCCTTCTCAAGGAGGATGCGGCAGACGAACTCTGCGGTTGAACAGTCGAAGGGAACGTTCTCGCCGTCAAATGTCTGTATGGCGACGGGCCAGTGGTCAGGGTCTCCGTCGTCGATCTGCCAGCAGTACAGATTCTCGTGCTCGGTGCCTGCCCAGACGAGCAGGCCGTCTTCCTTCCAGTCAGTCCACGGTTCCTGGTTCAGACGGAGGTACGCGTCGAAGGCGCCCTCCCCGAACGTCTCCACCATGCGCTTGTAGTCGCGGGGAAGAGGCGTGCCCATGCGCGCCTCGATGTGCGCCCAGTCGACGTCCGGTCGCTGGGGCGGCAGGATCCAGCCGGTGATGCCGATGAGCCGCTCGACCCAGTCTTCGTCCTGGCCGGCGATCCCCGCAGGCAGCACGTGTACCTGCCGCGGGATGACCGCCAGCACCGGCACGATGTCGCCCTGAGCATCCAGTGCGGTCCCCGCGCCGAGCCACTGTCCCCCATGAGCCCAGGCCACTACCGTCTCGGCACGGCCTTCGAGGAGGTCGAGGAGACCTGCGCCATGAGCCTCGCTCACGCCCGGTTCCGTGATGCCGTCCAGGACGAAGGTCCGTGGTTTCCCGTGACGGGATGCCAGCTTCTCGACCAGAGCGTGGGGGTCGGTGTCCTGCGAGAGGTACAGAACCCCGCTCGGCCCGGGGATCCGGTCCAGCAGGTTGTCGAGCATCGAATGGGTGAACTCCATGGAGGACAGGAAAGCGCACCCCACTGACAAGAGCCCAGGATCCGACTCCGATGACAACCGGTCCAAGTTCACTGTCCGAGCACAGCTACCGTGCGACGCCGTTCGAACAAGGCGACCCCGCCCGCGCCCCCGCTCCCCCGCAGGGTGGGGCCATCCGGTGAGGGCGAGGTTGTGCAGGATCTTCCAGGTCCTCATCCGGGCGAAGGCGTGCTCGACGCGGGCGCGAACCGATGTGTGGCACTTGTTGTGTGCCCGTTTCCAGCCGGGCAGATCATCTCCCTTGCCGCGGCGACGCGGCATGACGAGCCCGGTACCCGGGTAGCCGCCACCGGCGGTGGTCATCGTGTTGCCGACGGCGGCCTTCGCACCGGACTCCGCCCAGGCCCGGCAGTCTGCTTCAGCCGCCGGCCGATATATTCGCTACGTCTACCGGGATGACGCCCCAGCGATCCTGGACAAGGAGCAGGGCCGAGTCAGCGTCCACCACTTCTTGGATGGCTACGGCAAGCTGAGAGGTTGTCTCACGTGGACACGTTCCTGAGCTCCTTGCAGCAGGTCGGTGACCATGGCTGACCACGGCTCCGCCGGTCGTTGCGGACCGCGTACGGGATCTTGAGACCATGGGCAGCCCATGGCAGGCTCGTGTCGCATGATCGATGAGTTCGCGAAGGACAACCTGCACAAGAGACTGCGGCGGGACCGTGAGGCGCTGCTCTGGAAGCTCGACGGCTTGTCCGAATACGACGCCCGCCGGCCTCTTACAGCGACCGGGACCAACCTCCTCGGCCTGGTCAAACACGTGGCCACGGTCGAGGCCAGGTACTTCGGTGAGGTCTTCGACCGCCCTTCTCCGGAACCGCTGTGCCGGTGGCAGGACTCCGACGGCAGCGATCAATGGGCGGCCGAGAACGAGACGCGCGATCAGATCGTCGGGTTCTACCGGCGCACGTGGGAACACTCGGACGCGACGATCAACGAGCTTGCCCTCGATGCCCCCGGCCACGTGCCCTGGTGGTCGGAGCCTTATCCGAACACGAACCTGTTCGCCATCATGGTCCATGTCCTCGGCGAGACCATCCGGCATGCCGGGCACGCCGACATCCTGCGCGAGGGCGTCGACGGCCGGACCGGGGTGCGTGCCGAAAACGAGCAGCCGATCGACGAGGAAGCCCGTGCAGCCTACTTCGCGAAGATCGAGCAGGCCGCCAGGACGGCGCCCCGATCTACGTGATCCTCGACAACCTCTCCGCCCGCCTGAATGGGAGAATCCGCACGTGGGCGGTCCGAAACGAGGTCGAGCTGTGCTTCACCCCAACCTACGCGTCCTGGCCGACCCGATGCCTGTCCGGGCACCGCACTCTGTGCCAGAACCGCGTTTTGGAAACGCCCGGATGCCTGCTTCAGGACCATGGTTCTGCTTGCGAGACGAGGACGGCCTGTCAGTGGGCAAGGGCAGACTGCGCGCCCCCGTACTCGTGCTACTGCATCAGCCGCACGGTTCCTGTCGTGGTGAGCGCGGCATGCGGTCCAGACGCCGCATCGCTTTGCCGAAGGTCTTCTCCACACGGCTGCGGCCGGCGCGCATCATCAGGCGGACGGGCCGGGGGCCGTCGGCGGCCATGGTCCAGCTGACCCTGGTCGCCGTCCGGGACAGCGGGGTCAGTCTCCACTCCTCCATCATCGCCGTGATGCCGGGCACGTTCGTCTCCTCGACACGGTAGGCGAAGCGCTCGCCCGGGTCCCAGGCGATGACGGCCTCATGGAATCGAAGGCCGCCGGCGACGCGCAGGTGCCGCGTCGTGCCGATGCCGAACGGGGGTGCTCCCTGGTACTGGCATTCCCGCGCGAAACCGAGCCAGCGCGGCCAGTCCTGCGGCCGGCCGGCGAGCTGCTCGAAGAGGAGGTCCGCCGGCGTATGGAGGTCGCGGGTGCATGCCTGCCGGACGGGTGCGCGTGCGAGGAACCCCGGGTCTTCCGAGCGCAGCCGGTGCGTCATGGCGCCATCGTCGAGCCTTCGTGCCACGTGCGCAGCACCGGTGCTCCGGAAGGGGTACGAGGTTCGGCCTTCGGGGGCGGCCGGTGCCCTCTCGGGCTACTCGCGGGCGTCAGCAGGGGCCCGGTCCTGCCGGCGGACTTACGGTGCTAGAGCCCGTGCCCGCCGCGAATCCGAGGAGACAGGAATGGCTGGGGCCTTCAAGGGAGTGATTCAGCAGGACATCCGGGAGTCGGTGCCGGACTGGGAGCCGTACGCGGAGCCGCAGGCTCCCGAGGGCGCGCCGAACGTGCTGTACCTGGTGTGGGACGACGTCGGCTTCGGAACCTTCGACGTCTTCGGCGGGCTGGTGGAGGCTCCGGCGATGCGCCGGATCGCGGACATGGGCGTGAAGTTCACCAACTTCCACACCACCGCACTGTGCTCCCCGACCCGGGCGTGTCTGCTGACGGGCCGGAACGCGACCAGCAACGGCGTGGCCTGCGTCATGGAGGCCACCAGCGGGTTCCCCGCGTCCAACGGCCGGATGCCGTTCGAGAACGCCACCCTGGCGGAGGTGCTGGTCGAGCGGGGATGGAACACCTACGCCCTGGGCAAGTGGCACATGTGCCCGGGTGAGGAGGCCAATATGGCGTCCTCCAAGCGGTACTGGCCGCTGGGCCGCGGGTTCGAGCGCTTCTACGGATTCCTCGGCGGCGAGACCGACCAGTACACCCCGGACCTGGCCTACGACAACCACCGCATCGAGCCCCCGTACCTCCCGGATCAGGGATATCACCTGTCGAAGGACCTGGCGGACAAGGCGATCCAGTTCATCCGGGACGCCAAGGTGATCGCCCCGGACAAGCCCTGGTTCAACTACTTCTGCCCGGGCGCGGGGCACGCTCCCCATCACGTGCCGAGCGAGTGGGCGGACCGGTACGCGGGCAGGTTCGGCGACGGGTACGAGGTGTACCGGCAGCTCACGCTGCAGCGGCAGATCGAGCTGGGCATCATGCCGGAGGGCACCGAGCTCACGCCGATCAATCCGCACGGCGAGCCGGACGCGTCCAGTCCCAGCGGGAAGCCGTGGCCCGAGGGAGAGTTCGTGCGTCCCTGGGAGTCGCTGAACGCCGAGGAGAAGCGCCTGTTCACCCGGATGGCCGAGGTGTTCGCCGGGTTCGTCTCGTACACCGACGAGCAGATCGGGCGGGTACTGGACTACCTGGAGAAGTCCGGGCAGCTGGAGAACACGATCATCGTCGCGGTCTCGGACAACGGCGCCAGCGGGGAGGGCGGCCCGGACGGCTCGTTGAACGAGAACAACTTCTTCAACGGTGTGCCGGACGACATGGCCGAGAACCTCCGCCACATCGACGAGCTGGGCAGCCCGACCACCTACAACCACTACCCGACGGGGTGGGCCTGGGCGTTCAACACCCCGTTCAAGTACTGGAAGCGGTGGGCCTCCTACGAGGGCGGCATCGCCGACCCGATGATCATCTCGTGGCCCAAGGGCATCAAGGCGCGGGGCGAGGTCCGTCACCAGTACCTGCACGCCGTCGACATCGTGCCCACCCTGTACGACCTGATGGGCATCGAGCCGCCGGCCGAGGTGAAGGGCTTCAAGCAGAGCCCCCTGGAAGGCGCCAGCTTCCGGGCCCTCCTGGAGGACCCGCAGGCCCCCGAGCCCCGGCAGACGCAGTTCTACGTCATGCTCGGCACCCGCGGGATCTGGCACGACGGCTGGCACGCCACGGCCCTGCACCCGCCGGTCCCGTCGGCGTGGGGCCGCTACGACGAGGACGTCTGGGAGCTGTACCACCTGCGCGAGGACCGCTCCGAGAGCCGGGACCTGGCCGCCGAGCATCCGGAGAAGCTCGAAGAGCTCAAGCGCATGTGGGCGCAGGAGGCCGCCAAGTACAACGGTCTGCCGCTGGACGACCGCGGCGTCGTGGAAGTCATGGGCTCCCCGCGGCCCCAGCTCGCAAAGCCGCGCGAGCGGTACCTCTACTACCCCGACTGCTCCGACGTGCCGGAGTCCGTGGCGGTCAACATCCGCAGACGCTCCTACTCCATCGTGGCCGAGGTACTCCTGGACACCCCCGAGGCACAGGGCGTGCTCTTCGCCCACGGCGGCCGGTTCGGCGGCCACAGCCTGTTCCTCAAGGACGGGCGCCTGCACTACGTCTACAACTGGCTCGGCAGCGTGGAACAGAAGATCGTCTCCTCGGAGCCGGTCCGCCCCGGCAGCCACCTCCTTTCTGCGACGTTCACCGCCGGCCGGCCGGACAGCCAGGGCAGCATGCTGGGCACGCTCACCCTCCACATCGACGAACGGCAGGTCGGCCAGGGTGACATCAAGACCCAGCCGGGCGCCTTCTCGATGGTCGGGGAGGGGCTGACGGTCGGGCGCGACAGCGGCCAGCCGGTCTCCACCGACTACGCCGCGCCGTTCCCGTTCATCGGCGGGACGATCGAGCAGGTGGCGGTGGACGTCAGCGGGGAGCCCTTCGCGGATCTGGAGAAGGAGTTCGCCGCCATGTTCATGCGCGACTGACACCGCCGCCGTTGGGCGGGGCGTCTTCCTGCCGGTCGTCCGCCGCACAGCGGAAGCCCTGGTGGCCGGTGCTGCTGTCGGGCGTGCTGGAGCTGCGGGCGGCCACCCGGTAGCGGCGGCAGTAGGAGGCGTGGCACAGGTAGGACCCGCCGCGGATCACCCGGGCGGTACCCGAGGCCGGGCCGGACGGGTTCTGGCGCCCACCACGCGCGTAGGTGGTGGGCGAGTACCAGTCGGCGCACCACTCCCAGACGTTGCCGCACACGTTGTACAGGCCGTGGCCATTGGGCGGGTAGGCGGTCACCGGCGCGGTGCCGTACCAGCCGTCCGGGCGGGTGTGGTGGCCGGGGAAGCGGCCCTGCCACACGTTCATCCGGCGCTCACCGCCCGGCTCCAGTTCGTCTCCCCAGGGGAACGCGGCCTGCTCCAGCCCGCCCCGGGCGGCGTACTCCCACTCCGCCTCGGTCGGCAGCCGCTTGCCCGCCCACGCCGCGTACGCGGCGGCGTCGTCCCACGACACGTGCACCACGGGATGGCTACTGCGGTCCGCGGCATCGGAGCCGGCGCCTTCCGGACGGCGCCAGCACGCCCCGTGGACCTGACGCCACCACGGCGCCTGGGCAACGCCCCGGGTGTCGGGGAACCCGGGCGGCAGCAGCCCGGCGAAGACGAACGACCAGCCGTACCGCTCCGCGTCCGTCACGTACCCCGTCGCGGCCACGAAGGCGCCGAAGTCGGCGTTGGAGACCGCGCACCGGTCGATCCAGTACGGCGCGAGCTCCACCTCACGGACCGGCCCCTCGCCATCACCCGGCACCACCCACTGGTCCGCAGCGCCCATCAGGAACCTCGCCGCGTCCAGCCGCACCATCCCGCGCTCCCTGCCCGGACCGCTCCCCCCGGGAGACACCCGCCCGGCGCCGGACGGCGGCGCGGCCACCGGCGCCCCCGTACGTGGCCGGGACGGGCTGCAACACCCTCCACCCATACGACTGCCGGACATGCGTCACCCTTCTTTTGGCTCCCGCAAGGCGGCGTACGCCTCGCGGACGGAGGAGAAGACACGGAGCTGCCGGGTGGCACCGTCCCGGAACGGACTGGCGCGCAGCGCTGCCAGGACTCGGTCCCGGGGACGGGCCAGGACGAGCTCGCTGCCGTGCTCCCGCAGGTCGGCGGTCAGCTGTGCCAGGACCTCCGCCGCGGTGGAATCGAGGTAGAACACCGCCTCGGCGTCCAGGACCACGTACCGCGGATATGGTGCCCGCGCCCCGGCGAGGGACAGGACCCGCTGGTGGACCCGGTTGATGTTGGCGAAGAAGAGCGGCGCGTCCACCCGGTAGATCAGCACGTCGGAGAAGGCGGACTCGCCCGGCGCCAGCTCGCGCGGCACCCCGCCGTCATCGGGGACGGCCAGTACGGCGTCACGCGGCCAGGCGGTGCGGCGGAGCAACTGTCCCAGCGCGAGGAGGACGGCGACCAGCAATCCCTGCAGGACGCCCAACGCCACCACACTGACCGCAGCGGCGAACGCCAGCACGCACTCCCCGCGCCAACCGCGCCACAGCCGCACGAATCCCGCGGCGTCGATCAGCCGGAAGCCCGACACGATGACCACCGCAGCCAGCACCGTCAGCGGAAGCAGCCCGATCACCGGACCACCGGTGATCAATGCGAACACCACGAAACCGGCGCCCACCAGCTGGAACAACTGCGAGCGGGCCCCGCGCTGGGGGTCCTTCGCCGTCGGCGCGAAACCTCCCAGCACACCCGCACCCGCGCTCGCCACGCCCAGGGCCAGCGACTCCCGCGCCAGCGAGGCCTGCTGCCGGGAACCCGCATCGGCCGCACGGAGGGCGTCCACCGCCTCGATCGAAATGATCATGGCCATGCCGGCCGCGGGCGGCAGCAACGCCCACACGTCCCCGACGGTCACATCCGGCCAGGCCGGAACGGGCAAGCCACCGACAACCCGCCCGGCCACCGCCACACCGTGCCCCGACAGCCCCGCCGCGGCCGATACCACGACCGCCACCGCACAGACGACGAGCGAGCCGGGCACCGCCGGCAGGACCCGTTTCAGCACCACGAGCGCGGCCAGCGCGGCAAGACCCACCGCGGCGGTCACCAGCTGCACCTGGTCCACGTGGGTGAGCACCTCCCACACCCTGACCAGCGGACGGTCGCTGGAGGTCTTCACCCCCACCAGCGTGCCCACCTGACTGGCCACGACTTCCACACCCGTCCCTGCCGCGTACCCGAGCATCACCGGCGCCGACAGGAAATTGGTGAGTCCCCGCAGCCGCCCGGACGGCAACAGCAGAACACCCGTCAGGAGCGCCAGACAGGCCGCCAGTGACGCCATCCGGTCGGCGTCGCCTCCGGCCCGGGCACTCACCGCGGCGAACGTCATGATCGCCAAGGTCGACGAAGGGCCGACGGACACCCCCCGGGTGGACGTCAGCAGGGCGAACACCGCCATGCCCCCCACCGCGGTGTACAGACCGGCGGCCGGACCGAGGCCGGCCAGCTGCCCGTACGCCAGAGCCTGCGGCACGAGCATCACCGCGACGGCGAATCCCGTAACCGCGTCGGCACGCGCCCAGCGCGCCGAATAGCCGCGCAGCTGGCCGAGGAGCGGCAGCACGTTCTTCTCGGACACCCACCGTGCATCCATCCGATCATTGTCGGTGGATGAAACCGACATTTTCGCCACAACACCACATGTCACTCATGAGCATTCGTATCGTCGCCGCCCATCCGGAACCAGCCGCCCGCCAGATGGACCGGCCAAGGAGGCACATCGCCCCGGCCCGCGTCCGGCACGGCGGCTCCGGGGGAGCTCGCCGCGTAGGCGGTCGCGCCGGGCACCGGGCAGGCCCGCGCGCCGCTGGACGAGCACACTGCGGTACGCGGCCCGGAACGGGCCGGGACCTGCACGGGTGCCGCCTCTCCTCCCTGACCCACCGCGGGGAACAAGGCGCGTCGCTGCTGATGCTCATGGCCAAGTCCCGGCATGAGAAACCCGATAACGTCTGCCGCTACTTCAAGCCATCCCCGGAGGCGATCGCCGCGCTCACGAGTCTGCTCGCCCCCGGGCGAGAGCTCAGTGGCCCATGGATTTGAGCTTCTCCCGCAATGACTGCAATTCCTTCGAAAGGGTGACGTGGGGGATCTTCGCGAGGCGGTCCGCCACGGCGGCATTCTCATCCAGGCAGGCGGGGTCGTTGACGTTCTCGATGACCCATGTGTCGCCCTTGGGAAAGAATTCTCCGTCACCCCCTGCATCGACGAGGGCGACGGGGCCGACGGTCGTCTTGGTGCCGTCATGATCGAAGACGATGTCTACCACCCCGTACCAGGCCGGCCCCCACCCGACCGTCTCCGGCCCCATGGTGAGGGTCAGACGGTCGACCTTGTTGTCCTCGACGATGAAGCTGATGTCCTTCGTCTTCTCGTAGGGTGCCTTCGGCAGCTCGTACGGCATCGGGAAGTCGTAGTTCATGGAGACCGCGAGGTCTCCGCCCGTCACGTGGCAGCCAGGTAGTTGTCCGGCTTCGCGGAGCCGCAGCGTCGCCTTCGTGATCAGAGAGGGGCCCGGGGCCCTGTTCTCAAAGGTCACGTCCACGTGCGGCCCGTGCGGATCCTTCTCCTTCTCGGGCCCGGCCCCCTCGGTGTCCTGCCTGGCACCATCGATTCCGTTCTCGATGTAGGCAGCGACACGCGAAACCTTCAGCTTGGGCCGGCGTTCGGCCTCTGACACACCAGTACTTGCCTGTACCTCACCGCTCTTTGCCTGTGAGTGCCCGCTGTCGGAGGAGTCGTTGCTGTAGTGGATGAACAGGGGGACCCCCACGACTGTGGCGGCTGCGGCGACCATGGCGATGATGTTGGGGGTGTGCCGCCAGCGCGCACTCGGATCGCCGCCAGTGACCGGTGGGGTGCCGGTGGCTGGCGGTGCGGCCGGCCCGTCAGGGGGTGGCGGCGGAGTGGCCGACGTGCTGGCGGGTGCCGACGCCGTTCCCGGCGTGGGCGCGGTTGGGGGAACTGCTGTGGGCTGCGGAGCCATGGCGGGTGTGCCTGGTCCAGTTGGAACGGACCCCGGTAACCGGGCACCTTCCCCCGTACTCGTGGGGCTTCCGTTCGTATTTCCGTCGGTGCTGCCTGAAGGGTTCGGCATGGATTTCCCCAACCAGTTGGTGACCCAGGTCTTCGTGCTCAGAAGGAGATTATTGAGGATCTCGGGGCGCTGATCGGAAACCTCCGAGAGCCGTCTGCTCGCTGGTGTTACTCGTCGTCCTCGGCGTCCGGGTCGCGCAGAGGCCGCATTCCTCCGGCCGGGTCGGGGAGCTGGAAGGAGTACCCGGCCCGGCATGTTGTTGACGTGGTGGCGGACGAACGGGGAGGGCCGGAGGGAACGCCGTCGAGACCGGGCCGCCGCCGCGCCCCGCGTCGGCCTCCGGCAGAGAGGTTTCAGCCACATGGCAGCGCAGGGTGCCCCTATGGCAATCCGTGTCTCGTCGAGCGCGTACCCTGCCGGAGGTCCGTCGTGAGGCCGCCGACCGGCGCGCCCAGCGGCTGCGGGTGGAGTGGGCCCAGAGCCCCGGCGTGGAAAGCCCCTGCCCCGACTACGGTGCGGCCTTCGCAGCCTGGCCCGGATGACCCCGGCGCCGCAGTGACGGCTGTCCTTGCCGGCGGCTTACGCGTCCTGCCTTCGAGCACGCCGCTCACCGCTCGCACCCCCATGACCTGATGCCCCCATGCGGGCACGCACCCGAGGAGTACCCGTTGAGTGACCCCCAGCCCCCGCCGCTCCCCGCCCTCCCGGAGGCCGAGGGGACGCCCCCTCCCCCAAGGGCGCCCCGGAAGTGGCTTGTCCCGGCGGCCTGTGTGGTGGCCGGTGCCGTCGTCGGCGTCCTCGGAACCGTCGCGGTCTACGCCGCGACCGGCGACCCCGAGCCCCCGAAGACACAGAGCTTCACGTTCGCGGGAACGTTCCGCCTGGTCGGCAGCGACAACGTCGGTTCCGCCGGCATCGACGAATGCCGGGGCCGGGGTGGATACAACGACATCGGCACCGGGACGTCGGTCACCGTCTACGACGACAAGGGCGCGGTGATCGCCACGGGTGCCCTACCGCGCGGCACCTACCAGAGCAGCGCCTGCACCTTCGCCTTCAGCATCCAGGGCGTGCCCGACGACCGGCCGTTCTATGCCGTCGAGATCAGTCACCGCGGGAAGGTCACCGTGACCGCCGGGCAGGCCAAGGGCGGCCAGTGGGCCGCCAGTCTCGGCAAGTGACCGCCGTGCCCTGGGCGCCGACCGCTCCAAGGACGCCCGAAGCGGGCTCACCGCCTCCGAGCAGGAACCGCTGAGACCGCTCACCTCCGGCCTGAAGGCGGCCCGCCGGGGCTGGCTCACCTGGCGACCACGCCGACATCACGGCACCGAGGTCCGGTGGGCCGGTGGGGGCGCAGCCTGGACTGCCGGGAGACGGTGGCGGCAGCCTCGTCATGGTCCCGGCCGGCATGCGTGATGGCCGCCGCCTGGTGCTCTGACGCGTACCCGGCCATCGCGCCGGGCCCGCTCACCCGCCGCTCACGCGGTCCTGGCGAGACGTCCCTTGCGGGACCGATCGCCGGGGCCGGTGCGGCCCGGGCAGCCCACACGCCCTACATCCATCCGATAATCGGTTGTCCTGTCGGGGTCCCTCCCCGAAGGTGGGGCGGTGATCAAGACCGAAGACAGGCCGCCGATCGACACGGCCCGCTGGCTCTACCTCCACGAGAACGACTGCCCCGCCCCGCCGGCGTCCGAACTGCCCGCCCTCGCCGCCGAACTGGCCGAGGCCCTCCGCCACCCCGACCCGGACATCCGCGACGGCGCTCCGTACGCAGTGCTGCGGACGTGGATCCAGCGGGACGTCATCGGCAGGCCCCTGCGCGCCAGGCTGGGCGCCGTCATGACCGACCGGTTCGACGACTCCGAGATCCAGGCGCGCACCTTCGCCCCGCTCGTGCTCGACATGATCGTCGGTCGCGGCGACTTCGACCCGGCGTGGCTCTCCGCCTTCCAGCGCTGGTTCCCAGCCGAGACGGACCTGCGCGGGTACGACCCCGGGCTCGGCTGGCTGCACGCCGTCGCGCACGGCGCTGACCTGCTGGGCACTTTCGGGCTCCATCCGGAGGTCGACCCGACGGTGATGCTCGCGCTGGCGGCGGAGCGGCTCGTGGCCCCGACCGACGAGCTCTTCGCCCAGCAGGAGGACGACCGGCTCGCCCAGGGCATCGCCCGCACGCTCACCCGGCCGGAACTCTCCGAGGCCGAGGCCATCGGCTGGCTGGACGTGATCGAGACGGACTTCGCCCCCGGCCGGCGCGGCGCCCCCACCGTGGCCGCGCACACCTCCAACGCCATGCGCACGCTGCGGATGCTCTACCTCCTCACTGACACGGGTGTCCGGGCCGACGGCGCTCCCGCCCCCGTGCGCCCGCCCCACGCAGCGGCGCTGAAGCAGCGCCTGACCGAGGTGCTGGCCCTGGCCTTCCAGGGGGCGTGACGGGCCTGCGGGGGATACGCGCCTGGTCACGCGGGTGAGGCCCCTCTCATCGCCAGCGTGGCCGCCGGTCAGGACCGTGCGTCAGGACGGCGTGGGGCGGACTGCTCGGCGGCTTCCCAGGCGAAGCCGTCCGGGTCCGTGAACGTGCCGGTGGTGCCGCCGAGGACGATGCGGTGCGAGCCGGTGCCGTCGACGGGGACTCCGAGGTCCCTGGCCAGGGCGCGGCGCTTGTAGAGGGCCAGCTTGACGGGGCCGGCGGTGCCGGGGGCGAACTCGGTGTACTTGCCGCCGAAGCTCTTGGCCACG
>NZ_JBVIRQ010000026.1:0-52002 GCF_055575955.1 Streptomyces sp. NPDC033966
GACCTGACCGGCATCTACGACCTGACGCTCCTGAACAAGGTCCTCAAGGCCGCCGGCAAGCCCGAGGTCTCCGACGCCGGCCTCGGCGCCAAGTAGGCGGCACCCGCCGGTCGTACAGGGGCCGGCCACCGGGTGGTGGCCGGCCCCTGCGCGTGCGGTGTGGGCGGCGGGACGTCAGGGGGTCAGGGGGTCAGGGGCAGCGAGTGGTGGCGCCGCCATTGCTGAGGTAGGCGCCGTAGATCCAGCCGAGACTGGATCCGCCGCTGTCCCGGACCCAGGTCCACTTGTTGCCGTAGTCGTTCACCACGTAGCAGTCGTAGTAGACCCTCGCGCCCTGGGACACGTATCCGACGGTGGTGCACGCCCCGTACGGGCCCGTGTGCACCGCGGCGCTGCCGGACTGGGACACCGTCCCGGAACCGTCGTCCACGTTCTGGTGCGGCCAGTACACGTTCCCGCAGGTGACGGCGGTCTCGCCGACCGGAGCCGCCTGCGCGGGCATGGCCACCCCTGCTGTCACCGTCGCCCCGAGGGCCGCGGTGACAAGGACGCTACGAAGACGCATGGATCCTCCTGCGATCGATACCGGTTCTCGGACCACGGGCACTTCGCCCGCTCGTCCTCCAGGGTCGGCCGCCGGTACGGGCACGTCGACTCGTTTCGGTCTGGTCCGAAACGAGGACGCGCGGGAAGAATCGCGGCGCCGACCTCAGGAGGGCGGATGCTTCGGCTTCATTTCACTGCGGCCGACCTGGCCAGGGTCCGTACCACCGTGCTGGGGCCGCTCGCGGAGACGGAACTGGCCCTGTGGAACCTCCAGCAGCGCGACCGCCGTGCCGTGTTCGGCAACTGGCGCTCCCGGACCGGCCCCCGCGTTCCGGCCGACGGCCGGGACCTGGCCCGCTTCCTGGCCTCGCCGCCCGGCGGGCTCGTCGATCTGTTCAGCCTGACCGGCCCCGCCGCCGGCATCGACGAAGCAGTGGACCTCCTGCGGGGCGTCCCCCGCCGGCAGCTGGCCGAGGAGTTCACGTTCCACCCCGGCATGGCCCGCCGCCAAGCCCCGTGGCTGGGGCGGGTCCTGGAGGGTGACGGCGACGCCGGAGAGAGGATGGCCCGGGCACTGTCGCAATGCCACGAGGTGGCCGTCGCCCCGTACTGGGACCGGATCCGGCACCACCTGAACGTCGAACGGACACTGCTGGGACAGCTCACCGCCCGCAACGGTGTGGCCGCGCTCTTCGGCCACCTGCACCCGATGCTCTGGTGGAAGGCACCCGTCCTCGAGGTCCCGGGGTACCGGCACTGGCAAGCGAGCGGGGACCTGCACCTCGCGGGCCGGGACCTGGTCCTGGCACCCTCGGTCTTCTGCGGCCCGGTGCCCCAGCTCTTCGCCCGCCCCGAGGGCCGCCAAGTCCTGCTGATCTACCCGGCGTTACGGGACCTCCCGGCCGCGAGCGCCATCTGGTCGGGGTCCGCGGGCGCCCGGCACACCGGCGCCGCGGTGCCGCCGCCCCTGATCGCACTCCTCGGCCGTACGAGAGCCACCGTCCTGACGGCGATCGCCGACCACGGCCTGTGCACGACCACCGAGCTCGCCGCGCACACGAAGGTCTCCCTCGCCAGCGCGAGCGAGCACGCGACGGTTCTGCGCCAGGCCGGCCTCATCGCGGTCACCCGCGACCGCAAACACGCCCGGCACAGCATCAGCCCGGCGGGACTCGCCCTCCTCGACACCGCCGCGGCCACCTGAGTCGCGGACCCCGACACCTTTAGTGCGCAGCGAGCCGCTCCACGAGGTCGATCCCCCGCGCCAGGAGCTCCCGCTCCGCCCCCGTCAGTTCCGCTTCGATCGCCCGCGCGAGCCAGTCGGCCCTGCGGCCCCGCTCCTGCTCCAGCAGCGCGTGTCCCGCGGCGGAGAGCTCGACCAGGCTCTTGCGGCCGTCGGTCGGATGCGCCCGCCGGGTGATGAGCCCCTGTTCCATGAGCAGTCCGACGGCCCGGGCCATGGACTGCGGGCGCACACGCTGGTCCGCCGCCAGTTCGCTGGTCGTCATCGCGCCGTTGCGGTCCAGCGCGCCGAGTACGGACGCCTGGCCGAGCGGCATCTGGTCCTCCAGCTTCACGCGCCGCGTGAGCTTTCCCATCGCGGTGCGCAGTTCGGCCGCGACCACGGCGGATTCCGGAATGGGCATGCCGCACTTTAACGCAGCAGACCTGGACAGCAGAACTGCACAGCACAGCTGTGCAGCACAACTGAACAGTGCAACTGAACAGCAGGACTGCGCAGCATTGCTGTACAGTTTTTCCTGCCGGGCCCCGCGCCACCGTCGCCGCAGCCGAAGCCCGCGCGCATGCGTCAACGGGAAGGACTTCCATGACCGCCATCACCGCCGTCACCGGCCGCCGCGTCCTCGACAGCCGGGGCAACCCCACCGTCGAGGTGGACGTGGAGCTGTCGGACGGTTCCACCGGCCGGGCCGCGGTTCCCTCCGGCGCTTCGACCGGCACCCGCGAGGCCGTCGAACTCCGCGACGGCGATCCCGCCCGATGGCACGGCAAGGGCGTCGACCGTGCGGTCCGCCACGTCAACACCGAGCTCGCCGCCGCCGTCAACGGTCGCGAGGCCGAGGACCAGGCCGGCCTCGACGCCGCCCTCATCGCCGCGGACGGCACCCCCACCAAGTCCAGGCTCGGCGCCAACGCGATCCTCGGGGTCTCCCTGGCCGCCGCCAAGGCCGCGGCCGCCGCGCACCGCCTGCCGCTCTACCGCTACCTCGGCGGCTCCGACGCCCGGCTGCTGCCCGTACCGATGATGAACATCGTCAACGGGGGCGCGCACGCGGACAATCCGCTGGACTTCCAGGAGTTCATGATCGCCCCGATCGGCGCGGAGACCTTCGCGGAGGCCGTGCGGATGGGGTCCGAGATCTTCCACACCCTGCGCCGCGACCTCCTCGCCGCCGGACACTCCACGGGCGTGGGCGACGAGGGCGGGTTCGCACCCTCCCTGCGCACCGCCGAGGAGGCCCTCGACTTCGTGGTGGGCGCCGTCGAGCGCACGGGCTACCGGCCGGGCACGGACATCGGCCTGGTCATGGACCCGGCGTCGTCCGAGTTCTTCCGCGACGGCGTCTACGACTACACCGGGGAGGGCGTCCGGCGCACCCCCGCCGAACACGCCGACTACCTGGTCAAGCTGATCGACGCCTACCCCGTGGTGTCGATCGAGGACCCGATGGCCGAGGACGACCTGGCGGGGTGGCGGGACCTCACCGCCCGGGTCGGTGCGCGCTGCCAGCTCACCGGTGACGACGTGTTCTGCACGAACGAGACCATCCTGCGCGAGGGCATCGAGTCCGGCGTCGCCAACTCGGTCCTGGTGAAGGTCAACCAGATCGGCACCCTGACGGAGGCCCTGGCCACCGTCGGCACCGCCCACCGGGCGGGCTACACCGTGGTCATGTCGCACCGCTCGGGAGAGACCGAGGACACGACCATCGCGGACCTGGCGGTGGCCACGGGCTGCGGCCAGATCAAGACCGGTTCGCTGTCCCGCTCCGACCGCACCGCCAAGTACAACCAGCTCATCCGCATCGAGGAACAGCTGGGCGACAGCGCCCTGTACGCGGGCGCCACGGGAGCCCTGCGCCGCTGAGCCCCCCTCCCGGGGCCGGCCCGGCATCGTTTCGGGGCCCCGGACGCCCTCAGGGTGTCCGGACCAGCATCGAGGCCAGCACCAGGCACAGCAGGGCCACGTACCCCCGGGCGTGGAGGCGGTCCGGCACCCGCGGGGGCCTTCGGCGCAGGAGGACGACGACCGGGAGGGCACCCAGGAGGAGCAGGGCGGCGGCACCGAGGTCGACGGAACCGACGGCCGGCAGCAGCACCCCCGTGCCCGCCCCGTGGGCGGTGGTGAGGAAGGCCGCGCACGCGGGGGCGCTGATGCAGGCGGTGAGGGGGTTGGCCAGCGCCGCGGCGGTGCCCATCGGGAGCCCCGAACGCCGCAGCAGCGGCACGGTCATGACGCTGCCGCCGACGCCGAGGAACGAGGCGACCGCGCCGATGGGCATCCCGAGCCAGGCCGGTACCGGGAACGCCCGGTGGCCGGCGGCCGAACCGGCCGGGGAGGCCGGGGAGGCCGGGGAGGCCGGGGAGGCCGGGGAGGCCGGGGAGGCCGGGGAGGCCGGGGAGGCCGGGGAGGCCGGGGAGGCCGGGCGCAGGAACCCCGGGCGGGCGAGCACGTCGATGACGGTGACCGCCAGATAGGCCACGAACCCCCAGTGGACCAGCCGGGCCGGCGCGAAGCCCGCGGCGAAGGCGCCGCCGAGCCCCCCGACGGCGAGCAGGGCCGGCAGCGGTCCGGTTCCCCTCAGACGGCGCAGCACCGGCCGGGGCGTGGCCGCGGTGGCCGCCACCGCGGCCACGACCATGACCAGCGACGAGGTGGCCACCGCGACGGTCGCCGCGGCCGGACCCGCGGCGGCGTCCGCCCAGACGATGACGGGGACGGTGACGAAGCCCCCTCCGAAACCGAACAGCACGGTGGTCAGCCCGGTCAGGATCCCGACGACGACAAGAACGACAGCACTCATGTGCCCAGTCCAGCCGGGATCGCGCGCGCCGACGATCGACTGCCGGTCCTAGCCTTTCGAGTTTCGGCCATAGGCTCCGTCCATGCGCAACGTCCCCCTCTCGCGGGTCGACCACCTCCCCGCCGAGGTGCTGCCGATCGCGACCGACTACCCGCCGGACACCCTGCTCGCCTGGCACGAGCACCGCCGGGCGCAGTTCCTGTACGCCGCGACCGGAACGATGCTCGTGGAAACCGACGACGGGGCGTGGACGGTCCCGGGCGAACGGGCGGTGCTGATCCCGCCGCGGACCCGCCACCAGGTGCGGATGCTGGACACCCAGACCTCCAGCCTCTACGTCGAGCCGTCCGCCGTCCCGTGGTGGCCCACCGCCTGCCGGGTCGTGGAGGTCCCGGCGCTGCTGCGGGAACTGCTGCTCGCCGCGGCCGAACTGGGCACGGACTACGCCGCGGACCCGCGCGGCAGCGCGGTGGTCGCGCTGATCCTCCTGGAGACGGCGGCGCTCTCCGCCGTCCCCCTGCATGTAGCCCTCCCCCACGAGCAGCCGTTCTCCACGTTGTGCCGCGGCTACCTCGCCCACCCCGACCTGGCGGTCTGCAACACCGACTGGGCCCGCGCCGCGGCCATGAGCGAACGCGTCTTCACCAGGCGGTTCCGGCAGCTGACGGGGACGAGCCCGGCCGCCTGGCGGTCCCGGGCCCGGCTCCTCGCCTCGATCCCCCTCCTGCGCCACAAGACCGTCACCGAGGTCGCGACCCTGCTCGGCTACGCCTCACCGGCGGCCTTCTCCTACGCGTTCACCCGCGCCTTCGACGTACCGCCGTCCTCCCTGCGGCACCGCTGACGGCCGGCCCGGTCAGAGGCCGCGCGCGTCGAGCAGGGGCCGGCCGGTGCCGTACGCGGCGGCCATGGGTGAACTGCCGGTGGTGACGAAGTCCTTGATCCCCTCCAGGTAGGCGCGACGGTCGACCTGTCCGTCGCCGTCGGTGTCGAGGGCGTCGAAGGCCGCGTCGGCGTCGGCCTCCGCGTTCCCCGCCGCCCTGCGCAGACGGGTGAACTCCCCGCGGTCCAAACGCCCGTCGGCGTCGGTGTCGGCGATGTCGAACAGGGAGCCCAGGGCAGGCCGGCAGAACTGTTCGAACGCCTCGCGCCCGACCCAGCCGCGGTACTCCTCGAAGGTCACACGGCCGTCGTGGTCCGCGTCCATGTCGGCGAAGACCGCCTCGTGCGCGGCGCGTGAGGCGATCACGACCGGGTCACCGGCATCGCGGCCCATGGCCGACGCCACGCGCTCCACCCGGGCGAGGTACTCCGCACGGGTGACGACACCATCGCCGTCCAGGTCCAGCATGGCGAAGACGCGGTGCTGCGGTGAGTCGGAAGCGGGGTGGGACATCGTGTTTCCTTCCGGCTGCCGCTCGTGTCGATCAGGAGTGCAGCGCTGTGGGGAGGGGCGTGGACGAGCGGATGAGAGCCTTGAGCAAGATCGCCCGGCAGGGCAAGTCCCACCCCCCGATCGAGTGAACCGGAACGTTCCCCCGCCACTGGCGTCCGGCCTCCGTGCGCGCCCCCGGTGCGCGCCGTCGCACCACCGGGCGCCGGTCGGCGGAACGTCCGCCACCCTGCCCCGGGCGGTCCGGCTTCCATAGCATGGTCCTACCGCTGACAGGGGGAGCCGATGGCCAGTTATCTGCGGTTCGAGGACTCCGACGGGACCACCGTGTTCCTGGAGAGCGAGAAGGAGGACCTGGCGGGGTTCTCCGGCGTCCAGAAGGTCGGACTCAGGGGGCGGCTGGAGGGCGGGGTCGCCGTCGCCCAGGATTCGTTCGAGCGGGCCGTCGGACATGTCCTCGCGGTGCACGCCCGGGTGTTCGTCAACGCCGTCCGCGGACTCGAGGTGCCGCCCGACCAGGCGGAGATCACCTTCGGGCTCAAAGCCAGCGGGGAGGCGGGGAACTTCGTCATCACCAAGGTCGCCGGCGAGATGAACTACGGCGTCAGGCTGGTCTGGAACTCCGTCGCCGCGCGGAGCGACGGGCACACCGCCGGCCCCGGCCCGGACCCCGCAGCCGATCCCGCAGCCGATCCCGTCCCGGAGCAGGAACCCGGATCCGAACCACCGGCCCCGCAGCCCTAGTACGGCGAGCCGGCGGAGGGAGGGGATCAGCATGGCCGGCCGACTCCGGGCGGGCATCGTACGCGTGGTCGGCGACGACGGCTCCACCCACGGCACCGGCTTCATCGCGGCCGCCGGGCTCGTCGTCACCTGCGCCCACGTGGTCGCGGCCGCCGGGTCCGGTCCCGGCCTGGAGGTCGCACTCGTCCGGCACGCCGACGGGGCGCGGTGGCGCGGGACCGTCGTCGAGGAGTGGTGGGGCGACCCGACGGGCGAGGACGTGGCCGTGCTCCGCGTCCCCGAAGCCCCCTCCGACGCGGCCCTGTTGCTCGGCGACCTCGCCACGGACACCGACCGGCAGCTGCTGACCTTCGGCTTCCCCGCGGCGAAGCCCGTCGAGGGCCTTCCGGGCCGGTGCCGCGTCGTGCCGGGCTCCACCACGGAGAACGGACACCCGGTCCACGTGCTGGAGAGCGACCAGGTGACCTTCGGCTTCAGCGGCGCCCCCGTCTGGGACGAGGAACGCGGCGTCGCCGTGGGCATGGTCACCAGCATCATCGGGGTCCGCGAGGTCGCCGCGGGACCGGGCGACATGCGACGCTTCCCGGTCTCCGCCGACCCCGGCCTCCGGCTGACCCGTACGGCGTTCATGGGACCGGTCACCACGATCCGCGCCCGGTGCCCCGGACTGGGCCTGCCCCCGGACGTCCCGTACCTCGGGCTGGACGCCTTCGAGGACCCCCGCTTCTACTTCGGCCGCGACGACGCCGTACGCCGCCTGATCCGGACGCTGGCCGGGGAGCGCAGGGCCGTCCTCGTGGGCAACTCGGGCTCGGGCAAGTCCTCCCTGCTCCACGCCGGCCTGGACAAGGCACTCACCGGCACCTCGGGCGACCTCGGCCGCCGGCTGCGCTGCGACATGGTGGCGGGCGGCGACCCCCTGCCCGCGCTCGTCCGCTCCCTCGCCGCCGGCCGCCCCGCCTCCGAACCCCGCGCCGGGCGGGGCGGCCGGACGCCCGGCGCCGTGACGGACCAGGGGCGGGCCGCCCTCGTACGCCTGGCCGCCGCGCTCGGCCCGGGCGCCCCGCCGCACCCCGGCCCGCCGGAGGGGCCCCGTCCACTGCCGCACGAGGCCGTCCCGGAGCGGCTGGGCGCTATGCCGCCCGACGCGGCCGCCGCCGCGCTCGCCCGGGCCGTACCCGCCGGACTGCTGATCCTCGTCGACCAGTTCGAGCGCCTGTACGCCGCCACCGACGAGCGGACCGCGGACCACTTCACCGACGTCCTCCTCGCGCTGCGCGACCACGGCGCCGCCGTCGTCATCGCCCTGCGGGCCGACTTCTACGGCCGCGCCCTGCGCCACCGGGGCCTCGCCGACGCCCTCACCCGCGGCCAGGTCACCGTCCTGCCCATGACGGAGGAGGAGCTCCGCGAGGCCATCGTCGAACCCGCCCGCCTCCAGCTGCGGCGGGTGCAGCCGGAGCTGGCGGAGCGCCTGATCGCCGACGTACGGGGCAGGCCCGGCGCGCTGCCCTTGCTGGAGCTGACGCTCAAACAGCTCTGGAAACGCGACGCCGGCACCGGCGTGCTCACCCTCGACGGGTATCTCGCCCTGGGCGCCGGGGAAGCCGCCGGCCCGGGGCACGAGGACGGCTCGGCGGAGGTGAACCCCGCGCACGGGGTCGCCGGGGCCGTGTACCGGGCCGCCGAGGAGACCTGGCGCGACAAGCTCACCGACGAGGAACGGGACGCGGCCCCGGCCGTCTTCGTCCGCCTCGTCGCCGCCGAGCAGATCGGCGGCGACGCCTCCGCCACCGGGACGGCCCTCACCGCCCGGCGCGCCTGGCTCGGTGAATGGGACCCCGTCGCACGCTCCGTGATCGCGACCTTCGTACGCGAGCGACTCCTCGTCCTGCGCGGCGACCCGGTCAGCGGCCTGCCCGCCGTGGAGATCGCCCACGAGGCGCTCATCGAAGCCTGGCCCCGGCTCACCGACTGGGTCCGCTACCACCGCGCCTTCTCCGCCTGGTACGCGGCCGACTTCGCGCCGGCGTTCCAGCTCTGGACCGGCCACGACCGCCGCGAGGAGTTCCTGCTGCCCAAGTCGACCACGGAGGCCGCCCGCGCCTGGTGCGCGCAGCGCCCGGCGCTCATGGCCGGCCCCGCCCTGGAATACGTACGGGCCAGCGCCGAACGGCTCGACCGGGCGCAGGAGGAGGCCTGGCACGCCCGGCGCAACGCCGACGAGTCCCGCAGCATCCTGTGGGCCACCCGCGCCGCCCAGCACGACGAGCCCACCACCGCCCTGGCGCTCGCGCTCGCCGCCGGACGGCTGGAACACCCGTCGAGCACGGCCCTGCGCACGCTGGCCGAGGTCGCGTACCGGCCCGGGCTCCGCGACGAGCTGCGCCACGGCCACACCGCCCCCGTCTGGGCCGTCGCCCGGCGCGCCGGGCTCCTCCTCTCCGCCGGAGGGGACCGCGACGTGCTCGTCTGGGACGCGGCCGCGCTGCGCGTCGTACGGACACTGCGCGGACACAGCGGCCCGGTACGCGGACTCGCGCTGTCCGCCGACGCGGGCGTGGCGGTGTCCTGCTCCGACGACCGCACCGTCATCCGCTGGGACGTGACGACCGGCCGGATCCTCGGCCGGTACGAGGGCCACCAGGACGCCGTGCTCGCGGTCGCCCTGACCCCGGACGGCCGGCTGGCCGTCTCCGCCTCCGCCGACGGCACGGCCGTCGTCCGGGACACCGGGACGGGCCGGGTCCTGCACCGGCTCACCGGGCACCGCGACGTGGTGGCCGGAGTGGCGGTCGGCGGGCAGGGGGAGGTGACCGCCACCTGTTCCGCGGACGGCACCGTCCGCATCTGGGACACGGCCACCGGACGACCGCGCCGCACCCTGACCGGCCACCGGGGCCCGGTCCGGGCGGTGGCGGTCGACCGGGCGGGCCGCCGCGCGGCCTCCGCCTCCGCCGACCGGGGCGTACTCGTCTGGGACCTGCGCACCGGCCGTCCCGAAGGACCGGCCCGGCCGGCGCCGGGGCACACCGCGAGCGTCTGGAGCGTGGCCTTCAGCCCCGACGGACGCCGGGTGGTGTCCGGTGGGGCGGACCGTACCGTGGCCGTCTGGGACGCGGAAGGGCAGCGCCTCGTCCACCGGTTCGCGGTGGGGCGAGCGGTCAACGGGGTGGCGTTCGACGACACCGGGGAGACGGTCCTGTGCGCCGGGGACGACCACAGCGTCTCCGCCTGGCGGACCGGCTCCGGCCGGGCCCTGTTCGAACTGGGCGGCCACGGCGCCCCGGCGGCCGCCGTCGCGCTGAGCGGCGACGCGGGCCGCGCCCTCGTCGGCTGTACGGACGGCGCCCTGTTCCTGTGGGACGCCGCCGACGGGACGCCCAGGCGCCTCACGGACCCCGGCGGGCGGCGCGGGCCCGTCGCCGACGTGATGCTGAGCCGCGACGCCCGTACGGCGCTGGCCCTGTCCGCCGCCGGCGTGCTCAGCCGGCACACCACCGGCCCGGGCGCACCGGATCCGGGCGGCCGCGTACACCCCGCCGCGGTCGTCGCGGCGGCCCTGAGCGGCGACGGGGCCACCGCCCTGGTGGCCACCGCCGAGGGCGAGGTCTGCGTCGGCCGCCCCGGTGGATCCGACGCACCGGAATGGCGCCGGATCCACCGGGGCGGCGCCACCTGCCTGGCGGCCGACGCCACCGCCGCGACCCTGCTCGCGGGCGACGCGGACGGGCAGCTGCACCTCTGGACCGGCCCGGGCCGCCGGCACCGCCGCCTGGGCTCGCACCCGGCCCGCGTCCGGGCCCTCGCGGTCAGCGGCGACGGGCGGACCGCGCTCTCCGCCGACGACGAGGGCACGGTGATCCTGTGGGACCTCCCGTCGGGCGAACAGGACCGGCCGCTGGCGGGCGCCGGACTCGCCGTGCGCGCCGTGGCCCTCGACGACGACGGGAGCCGTGCACTGCTGAGGACCGACGACGGCGCCACCCTCACCTGGGACCTCCCCACCGGAGCGGTCCACCGGCTCGGCGGGCCGGGCAGGCCCGCCACCGCCGCCGCGCTGAGCGCCGACGGCCGCCGCGCCTGGACGGCCCGCGGCAACGCAGAGCCCGGCGTGTGGGACACGGGCACGGGCGACGTGCTGTGCGTCCTGCCCACGGCGGGCGGTACCCGCGCGCTGGCCGCGACCAGGGACGGGCGGTTCGCCCTGGCGGGCGGCGAAGGCGGGGCCATGACCCTCTGGGACCTCGACGGCCGGACCGCGGCCGGACGGTGGCGCGGCTACGAGGACGCCAACGGCCTGGCGGTCAGCGCCGACGGCGGCCGGGCGGTCTGCGCCACCGATGTCCTCCCGCTGACCGTGTGGGAACTGCGCACCGGCGAGGCCCGGCTGCTCAGCGGCCACACCGAGGCCGTCCGCTGTGTCGCCCTCACCCCCGACGGCACGGTCGCGGTCTCCGGCTCGGCCGATCACCGGGTGATCCTGTGGGACGTGGCCGAGGGGGAGTTCGTACGCAGCCTGGAGGCGCACAACCACACCGTCGCCGCCGTCGCGGTGAGCGACGACGGACGGCTGGCGGTGTCGGGTTCGCAGGACGCCAGCAGCATCGTCTGGGACACCCGGACGGGTGCGGTCGTACGGCGCTTCGGGCACGAGTCGGCGGTGCTCGGCATCGCGCTCGGCCCCGACGGCCGGGTGGCGGCCGTGGGCACCGCCGACGGCACGGTATCCCTCTGCCGCCCGGACGACGGCGGCCGCAGCGTCCTCGTCGGGCACACGGCGGCGGTCCGCGCGGTCGCCTTCTCACCGGACGGCCGGTTCGCCGTCTCCGGCGACGACCACGGGGTCGTGCTCGTCTGGGACGTGACCACCGGACAGGTCGTACGCGAGTTCGACGACGGGGCCGGGGCGGTGACCGCCCTCGCCTGCTGCGCCGACGCCTCCGGCATGGCCGTCGTGTCGGCCTGCGCCGGGCGGGGGATCCGGCTGCGGCGCCTGCACAGCCCGGCGGAGCTCGTGGCGTGGGCGTACGGGAACCGGCGGATCCACCGGTTCACCTGCGCCGAGCGGTCGGCGCTGCTGATCGAGCCCGGCTGCGACGCGCTCGGCAATCCACCGCCCGAGCCCGGCCCCCCGGCCGTCGTACCGCTGACCCGTTCCGCCCTCGGTCCGGCCGTCCCCGCGCGGCTCCCCGCCCGCGCCGGCGGCCCGCCCCATCTGCCGCCCGGAGTACGCACCTTCGACGCGGTGCAGGCCGGGCGCTCCCGGGAGTGGCGGATCGCGGGCGGGAGCGGCCGCGTCACGATCGACGTCATCGCCGGCGGCATCGACCTGGACCCCACGGCCACCCTCTACGGCCCGGGCGGCGAGGTCCTGGCGGCCGGCCGGTTCCCGGAGGGGCGCCGGTGCCGCGTCGGTCCCGTCCACCTCGCCCTCTCGGAGGAGTGCACGTTGCTGGTCGAAGGCCGCCGCGACGGCCCGGCGGGCGGCTACACCCTGCTCCTCACCCCGCATCCACCGGAGGCCTGACCGACCGATGCCCGCGAACCCGAACCCGGCCCCGGACCGGGACCCGGACCCGGAACTCGACCTGGAACTCGACCTGATCGAGGAAGCCCCCCGGGCCGTGTGGTCCAGCGGTGCCGGCCGCCTCCCCTTCGGCGGATCCCGCAACGACCCGCGCGGATTCGCCATCCACCCCGTCCCCCGCCTCATGATGGAGGACGGCTCGCGCCGCGAGCGCGTACTGGAGACCCACCCCCGGTGGACGGACGACGGCTGGATCCGCGGCGAGTTCCACCTGCCCGCGGTCGCCGCCGGCACACGGCTCGACGCCGAGTACGGCTTCTTCAGCCCCGTGGGTCCCCCGCAGACCAACGGGGTACTCATCAGGGTCGGCTGCGACGGCGTCCTGCTCACCGAGGTCGCCAAGCGCTACACCGGCCGCCTGGACGCCTTGGCCGTCGACCTCTCCCGCTTCGCCGGCCCCGCCGCCCGGACGCTGTACGTGGAGGTGGACGCCGACGGCGACTCCACCCAGGACTGGCTGGTCTGGACCCGCCTCGCCGTCGTCCCCGGACGCCGCGGGTCCGTCAGGCCCCGCGGTCCGGTGGCGCGCTGACGGCGGTACGCGGGCGCGGGAACAGGGAAGTGTCCGCACCCCGGTCCGGGAAGCAGAACCGCGCCTACCACCTCCACGGGCACAAGCGATGGCTCCCCCGAACCGCCGCCCGGAGCGGGCCCTCCTGCCCCAGGAGGGCCCGCTCGTCCGTACGCGGAGACGGAACTCCGCTTGCTCCGTGTGGGCCACGGCGGGCCGTCCCATGGCTATCGGAGGCCCCGACGGGGCACCTGTGGGGCCGTGACAGAACGAAGGAACCACCGGTACGCGGTCGCCGTAACCCACCAGGACGGCCGCCGGCAGTGCACCCGACTGGACCGCACCGCGCTCACGGGCCTGGCCGAGGCGGTCGCCGCGGTACGCGGCGCGGGGACCTCGGACACGTCGTTCGGGTTCTTCAACGCGGACGAGTCGTTCTTCCTGATCCTGCGCGTCACGCCGGACGGGACGGCCCTGCTGCTGTCGGACGCGCGGGCAGCGCGCCGGCACACGCTCGCCGCGCAGGCACTGGACGTCTTGGGCTCCGCCCCTGCCGACGAGGAGGCGCCGGGCGCGCTCCCGGTCGGGGACCTGGGCATCGTCTCCGACCTGGGGCTCACCGCCGACGGGATGACCGCCGTGCTGGCCGGCCCGGACAGCCTGCCCGACGACCAGCTGCGGGTGATCGCGGAGCGGTGCGGGTTCGCCGCCGAGTTCGACCGCGTGAAGACATGAGCGGTATCTCCCGGCGGGCCGCAGCAGCCGGCGCCGATCCGCGCGACGGCAACCGGCGCCAGGGCCGGGCCGGATCCTTTTCGTCCCCTTGACGATATGACGGCACCCCCCTTATCGTCGCCTTGACGAAATAAGGGGGTCCCTCATGGCCGACATCACCCGGCGCCTCGGCTGGCGCCATTTGCGCTCCGCGCCCACCGCCCACATCCGCCACCACAAGCGCGGCCGGCTGGTCCACGACGGCCGGGGGCTCAGCTTCTGGTACCGGTCACTGTCGGCGGCGCTCTCCGAAGTGCCGGTCGACGACCGGGAGCTGGCCATGGCCTTCCACGCCCGCACGGCCGACTTCCAGGACGTCACGGTGCAGGCCACCGTCACCTACCGGATCAGCGACCCGGCCGCAGCCGCGGACCGGCTCGACTTCTCCGTCGACCCGGACACCGGGAGCTGGCGCGGCGCGCCCCTGGAGCAGATCGCCACCCTCCTCACCGAGACCGCGCAGCAGCACACGCTGGACGTACTGGCCCGGACCCCGCTGGCCGCCGCCCTGGTGGACGGCGTCGCGTCCGTGCGGCAGCGGGTCGCCGACGGTCTCGCCGCCGAGCCCCGGCTCCCGGCCACCGGCATCGACGTGGTGGCCGTACGGGTCGTGGCGATACGCCCCGAGGCCGAGGTGGAGCGCGCCCTGCGCACCCCGGCCCGCGAGCAGATCCAGCAGGAGGCGGACCGGGCCACGTACGAACGGCGGGCCGTCGCCGTCGAGCGCGAGCGGACCATCGCCGAGAACGAGCTGGCCAGTCAGATCGAACTGGCCCGGCGCGAGGAACAGCTGGTCGACCAGCGCGGCACCAACGCCCGCCGCGAGGCGGAGGAGAAGGCGGCGGCGGACGCCGTACGGACCGAGGCCGAGGCGGCCCGCAAGGTCCGACTGGCCCGCGCGGACGCCGAGGCGGCCCGCGAGACGGGCGCGGCGCGCGCCGAGGCCCAGGCCGCCTGGCTGCGGGTGCACGGCGAGGCCGGCCCCGGCACGCTGCACGCCCTGGCGGCGACCCGGCTGGCGGAGAACCTGCCGCGGATCGAGAGCATCACCCTCTCCCCCGACGTCCTCACCGGACTCCTCGCCCGGCTGGGACGTCCGGACGGCGGAGCGGGCCAGTGAGCCTGGCCCCGCGGGCGGTGCTCGTGCACCGCACGACCGAGTACGAGGAACTGCTCGCGCGGCACGGGACGCACGGACAGGCCGCGTTCTTCCTCTCCAGCCGGGGCCGCTCGATCGACGAGGTGGCCCGCCGCCACGACCGCGCGCAGCAGGCGCTGCGGGAAGTGGCGGCGGCGGTGCCGCTCACCTGGCGCACCACCCGGGTGGAGCGGGCGGACCTGGACCGCTTCCTGTTCGGCCCGGAGGACGTGGTGGTCGTGGTCGGGCAGGACGGCCTGGTCGCCAACACCGCGAAGTACCTCCTCGGGCAGCCGGTGGTGGGGATCGACACCGACCCGGGGCGCAACCCGGGGATCCTGGTCCGGCACCGCAGCGCCGACGCGGCCGCCCTGCTGGGCGCCGCGATCGCCGCCGGGGACCGGACCGAGGAGCTGACCATGGTCGAGGCCGTCGCCGACGACACCCAGCGCCTCCTCGCCCTGAACGAGATCTACCTGGGCCCGCCCGGCCACCAGACCGCCCGCTACCGCCTGGGCCCCGACGGCGAGGAGGGCCCGGGCGAGGCACAGGCGTCGTCCGGGGTGCTGGTGGGCACCGGTACGGGTGCGACAGGCTGGCTGCGCTCCCTGTGGCTGGAGCGCGGCAGCACGGCGGAGCTGCCCGCACCGTGCGACCGGCGGCTCCTGTGGTTCGTACGCGAGGCCTGGCCGTCGCCGGCGACCGGAACGACGAGGGTCACCGGCGAGCTGGGGCGGGGCCAGGGGCTGCGGCTGACCGTGGAGTCGGACCGGATCGTGGTGTTCGGCGACGGGATGGAGGCCGACGCCCTGGAACTGACGTGGGGCCAGAGCGTACGCCTGGGCATCGCGGCGACCTCCCTGCGCCTGGTGACCTGAGCCCCGCCTCCGCCGGCGCCCGTGGGCCTCGGCGGCCGGAGACAGGACGGGATACGGCATACGGCATACGGCACCCACTGCGTCGGCGGAGGGCCGCAGGACCGGCGTCACTGCTCCTGCGGCGGCTTGCCGTCCGCCGCCGACACCTCGACGAACTCGACCTGGCCCTTGCCGGTCAGGCGCAGGATCGGGACGGCCTTGTTGCGCGGATTGCCGTTGTTCTGGAAGGAGATGAAGCCGCTGGCCCCGGCCACCTGCTGGGTGCCGTCCATCTGGTGGAACATCCGGGCCACCGCGTCACCGGCGACCTGCCCCTGCCACCGGGCGGCCATCTGGATGCCGTGGGCCGCGGTGAGGACCGCGTCGTGGCCCATCAGCGCCCCGCCGTCCGCACGGGGGTCGTGCGGGAACCACTGGTCCAGCAGCCCGCCGGGCTGGAAGTTCTTCGCCGACGGCGCGGACACCGCCTGGGGCGCGGAGCGGTACATGTCGGGGTGGGAGAGGCCCGTGTAGAGCACCTCGATGCCCGTCTCGGCCGCGTGGGCGAGCTGCTCGGCGCTCAGGTTGGTCGTGTCGTCCCCGGCGAACACGGTGAACTGCTGGTCGGTGCAGCTGCGGTTGGAAAGCGCGTCGAGGAAGTGGGTGAGGTGCCTGCCGCGGCCCGCGAAGTAGACGAGCTGCGGACGCTGCTGGCACAGCTGCCCCGGGATGTAGCGCAGTTCGTTCTGCCAGGCACTGCTGACGGAGGAGTCGTAGGTCATCCGCTCGGAGACGAGCCTGTGCTTGTCGCCTTCCTGGAAGGCCTTGGTGAATGCGGTGCCCAGGGTCGAGGCGTAGAGGTTTCCCTCCGCCACGTCCTGGAGGACGACGGCGGTGGCGACGCCGCGCCGTTTGAGGTAGCCGGCGGCCGCGTACGCCTCGTCCTCGTTGGTGGGGGCGATCCGTACGAAGCCGTTGATGCCCTGGATGTTCGTGGCGGTCATGGTGGCACCGACCATGGCGATGCCGTTCTCGGAGAGGCGCTGGATGGCCTCGAGGTTCTCCTGGGTACTGGGACCCAGGCCGGCCACCGCGACGAGCCGGTCGGGGGTGTCCTTGCGGGCGATCAGCTCGTCGACGGTGTGCTTCCACCGCGCGGACCTGCTGCCCGGGTTGGCGATCAGCAAGCGGATCTTGGGGGTGGCGGCGAGGTCGCCCTGGTTGTGCCGGTACTGGGCGAGGTAGGCGCCCTGCAGTTCGTGGCGGACTCCCTCGGCCGAGTTGCTGTCCTCGGCCGAGGTGGTGAAGGAGGTGAAGTACGCGACGCTGACGTACGGTTCCTTGTCCGCGTCGGCGAGGACCCTGCGGTTCTCCTCCTCGATCTTCTTGCTGACGGCGTCGAGGTGCGGTGCGAAGACGTAGGAGCCGTCGGTCACTCCGACGCACTCGTCGTCCGGTCCCTGTTCGACGACTCCGTCCCCGCATCTCGCCTGGCGTTCCTGCAGCCAGCCGGCCCCCAGCCAGAACGCGGCGACCAGCAGGACGGCGGCCACTGCCGCGAGGGCGACGCGGCGGACGACGTGCAGGGGCCATTCGAGTCTGGGCACGCGCTCAGCCCTCCCAGCCCGTGGTCTGGGGATCGCGCCAGTGACGGTACCGTTCCGCCTCGTTGAACAGGGCCACGATGTCGTTCCTCCGCAGTTGGGACAGCTGGGTATAGCTGTCGGCCATCAGGTCGCCCAGCCGCATGGCGGGGTCGGCGAGCGGATCGCTCCACACCCAGCGGGTGGTCACCAGGGTGTGGATCACGGACTCGATGTCCATGACGCGCCCGGGCCTGCGCTGGACGAGCCCGGCGAGGAGTTCCAGCGGTCCGCTGTCGGCGGGCAGGCGGTTCGGCGCGGCGGTGATCGTGTCGAGCTCGGAGATCCACTGCGCGGCCGGTACGGCGGTGAAACGCCGTGCGAGGTGGGCGGTGACCTCCTCGGTCCGCCCGCGGGCGAGCTGGTGGTACATCTCCTGCACCGGTTTGCCCTCGCCGCGGTAGTACTCGGCGAGGAGTTCGTGCACGGCTTCCCATCTGTCCGGACGTGCCGCAAGCCGCCACAGCAGCAGACGGCGCAGCCAGGGGTGGAGTACGGGGACGACGGCGACGGGCCCGTTCAGCAGCCAGCGGGAACGGATGTCGCCGAACAGGGAGTCGTCCGGGCTGAGCAGCCGGGTGGCGACGGAGAAGTCCCGTGCTGCCGCGCATTCGGCGAGCGTGGCGCGCTGGGTCCCGTCGAAGTCGCGCAAGAGGTGCCCGAGGGCGGTGTCGGCGAGGGAGGCGGAGTCCTCCCCGGCGCGCAGCGGCCGGTCCGGCAGGGTGCGCAGCCAGCGGTCCTGCCGGGGGCCCGATTCCCGAGGGGGCCCGGCCTGGCGGAGTACGTCGAGTACCTGGTGGACGGCGCGCGGCAGTCCGCCGGTGAGGCGGTGCACGAAGGGGGTGAGCCGGGTCAGCGGGGCCAGATCGCTGTTCCCGCCGAGCTGGAGTTCTATCCGGATCCGCACCTCGTCCAGGTTGAGGTCGCGCAGGCGTAACGGATACCACCAGGAGTCCTCGCTGTCGCGGGTCGGCCGATGGGCGTTCCAGTCGGCCAGGGAGGCCCGGTCGGGGCCCCGCAGCTGCCAGGGCCAGGACTCGCCGGTGGCCGGGCCCCAGCGGGGCAGCCAGCGGTTGGAACTGGCGACGACGGTCAGCGGGTCACTCGCGTGGCCGGCGACGACCGTCTCGTCGTGCCGGGCACGCAGCAGCAGGTCGAGGAAGCGGCGGCCGTACTCGGTGTGGGAGTTGTCGAGGAGCAGCAGGTAGGAGCGGGGCATGAAGTTGCGGGCGGTGTTGCGTCTGAGGTCCTCCAGGAAGGCCGAGAAGAGGACGAGGTCGAGCCGCTCCTGCTCGTTCTCGTCGCCCTCGTGGCGCCAGAGGTTGAGCTCCACGAGGGCCTCCATGGGGTCCGCGCTGCGGGTCATGGGGTGGCGTCCGTACCACGTGGCCCCGGCGGTGAGCCGGCTGCCCGGCCGGCCGCCGAACAGTCCGGGCATGGTGCGGCGGCCCCGCCGCAGGGCGTCCTGGAAGAGGGCGTGCGCGGCGGTGGAGGCGCCTTCGGGCATGCCGACCGCGCCCATGGCCACTTCGAAGAAGGCGGCCAGGTAGTCGCCGTGGCGGGCCTCGTTCTCCTCCTGGAACCGGTCGAGCTGCCGCCGCACCGCGCGCCGGCCGTCGGGAAGGCTGCGCATGCGCAGCTCCTGGTCGGAGGCGAGGAGGCCGAGGCTGAGCAGCGGGAAGTGGGAACGGCCGTAGCGGGGCAGTTTGCGTTCGAGCTGGCGGGCCAGGAGTCCGAGGGCGTAGCGCGGCAGCAGGGACTGGGCCCCGTCGAAGTTGACGAAGGCGAAGGGGTAGTCGGGCCCGAAGTGCTCCATGAGGGCGCTGTGCGCCTCGCTGGCTCCGCTGCCCGCGGGGCCGAGGAGTACGGTCAGGGGCCGCTCGGCCGCCGGGTTCTCCTTCAGGCATGCGTCGACCAGCGACAGGATGCCGCTGCGGCCCCGCAGTCCCATGCCCGTACCCGGCTCCATCACGCGTGATCCCCCCCAGGACGACGTTTCCGAGAAGTAGAGACTGCCATCCGGAGGCGGAGTCAGACAGGGGTTTCGGACACTGGAATCGATCCGCTCCGCGGCGCCCGCCCCGTGCGGGGCCGCGGGATCCGCGACGAGACCGTGGCCGGGTTCCGTCGCCTCCCCCATGCCCGCAGACGCTCATGCGGTTCACAGGGCTGCGGCTCCGGCTCCGGCTCCGCAGGGGTGTCGGACTCCGAGCGGCTCCTCTCCGGCGGCTCCCGCACCTGGTGGGCACCGGCCTGCGGCTCGCCCACCTGGCCGACCCGCGGGCCCTGCGCGTGGTCCTGGCCTCCGAGACCGGCCGTGGCATCGCCCACCGCCAGGCGGTGGCCATGTCCGCCATGGCCGCGAGCCACGGCGCCTCCGCCGAGGTCAAGACGCTGGCCGGGGACATCAAGAAGGCGCAGGACCCGGATCGAGACCATGTCCGGCTGGCTGAGGTCCTGGGGTGAGAAAGTCCCCGAAGGAATGACCATGAACAACGGCATGGACCACGGCACGGACGGCACGCCCATGGCCGGGATGACGGACGATCAGCGGATGGACAACCTCGACGGGACGTCCGGCAAGGCCTTCGACACCATGTTCCTGACCATGATGACCGAGCACCACAAGTGCGCGATCAGCATGGCTGAGACGGAGAAGAAGGAGGGGGCCTACGAGCCGGCCAAGCAGCTCGCCGACCAGATCATCACCATCCAGAAAGCCGAGATCACCCGGATGGAGCAGATGCTCGGCAAGGGCTGAGCCGCTCTCGGAACAGCACCGGGACCTGCCTGATCGCGGTGCCGGGGCCGTCCAGCACAGGCACCCCGGTTCAATGCCGGTCGAAGTCGCGGTCTTCTACGTGAAGAGCTGGAAGAACGGAGGGAAGGTTCCCAGGATCCCCAGTGCGATGAGCGCAAGACCGAGGACGAGGGCACGCACGGTTTCGTACTGCCGGTTGTGCAGGACGCGGTGCACGCGGTCGATGGAGAGCTACTGGCTCGCTACGGAAATGAACCAGGGGTGACGCTATCCCCGAGCGGCGGCACTGCCGTGCGGACGCGCCGCGACTAACGTGGGAGGGAGACCCCGCTCCTTCGGGCGGGCCGGCTCCCGGAGGGAGGCGCAGGTGCCAGCTCAGCCGCTCGAGGAGGGAATCGTGGCCGCCCTCGTCGCCGATGCCGTCGCCGGACCCTCCATGCACAATGCGCAGCCGTGGAAGTTCCGCTTCTACCGCGACCGCCGCACCTTCCATGTCCGAGCGGACCTTGATCGGGCGATGCCCCATGCCGACCCCACGGGCCGCGCCCTCCACATCGGCTGTGGAGCGGCCTTGTTCAACCTGCGCGTCGCCGCCGCTCACGCCGGCTGGGAGCCGGCCACCCGGCTGCTGCCCGACCCGGCGGACCCACAGCTGCTCGCGACAGTGACACTGGCGGAACCGGTACATCCCGAGACCGACCTGGCCGAGCTGTATCCCGCCATCCACCGTCGCCACACCAGCCGTAACCCCTTCTCGGACGAGGAACTGCCCACGGCCATCAAGGACGGCCTGCGCGGCGCCGCCATCCTGGAGGGAGCCCGGCTGACCTTCCCCGACCTGTGGCATGTGGAGTCCGTCCTCGACCTCGTACACGACGCCGAGGGCCGCGACGCCCTTGACGACGCGCAGCCCGGCGTCGACGAAGACGTGGTCCGCTGGACTCACCTCGACGAGGACGCCGCCGACACGCCCGCCGAGGGGATCCCCGCGTACGCCTTCGGCCCCCGCAAGCGGGACGGCAACGCCCCGGTCCGTGACTTCGCCGGCCGACGCCCCGTGCCACACCGGGAAGCCGCGACGTTCGAAAAGGTCCCCCACCTCGCGCTGCTGGGCACGGCCGGCGACGAGCCGCAGGACTGGCTCACCGCCGGGCAAGCCATGCAGCGCGTACTGCTCCAGGCAACCCTGGACGGACTGGCCACCTCCCTCACCTCCCACGCCCTGGAGTGGCCCGAACTGCGATGGGCCGTACGCGACCCGCAGTCCGCGACGGGATTCGTGCAGATGGTGCTACGCCTCGGATACGGCGAGCCCGGCCCGGCGACACCCCGACGCCCCGTGGACGAGGTCCTGGAGATCAATCCCTAGCCCTCTTGCCATGGCGGGTCGTAGCGGGCGGCCACGATCTGGCTGCGGGAAGCGAAGTCGCGCCGGCCGCCGCCGAGCGCGTGGCCCGCGAAGCCGAAGCGCGCGTGCTCATCCGGTGCTGGTAGGTGGTGTGGTCGTGGCCGCCCGCCCTGGGTGCGGCCCGGGACATGGCGCCGTGGCAGCCGTCAGCGGCGGAAGCCGGGGCCGCCGTGCATGACGAACAGGCCGAGCAGGACGGCGCACACCACAAGCAGACGGGGTATTCCCGCAACGGGGGCGCCCTGTGCTCGCAGTGGAAGGAGTCGTGCTGGGCTAGGCCTACTTGGATTCGACCCCTCCGAGCGGGTCGGGGCCGGCCGCCAGGGCGTCCCGCGCCGTCTGCCAGGCGGAGTCCCCGGGGTAGAGCTCGCTGCGCAGGTAGGCCCAGGTGAGCCGCGCGAGCGCGGCGACGCGGTCGGGGTTCTCGTCGGTGGTCTCGGCGACGTCGTATCCGGAGACCCCGCCGAGGCCGTGCTCCGCATCGAAGAGGGTGAGGAGGGACTTGGGGGCCGGGGAGAGGGCGTAGGGGTCGGTGTGCCAGTCGGGCCCCCGAACGGTCAGGAAGGCGGAGTCGTCCTTGTCGCCGGCGACCACGAGCGCGGGTGTGGTCATCTTGGAGAAGTCCGTGGTCAGGAAGAAGGAGTAGTTCGCGACCGTGAACTCGGTGAGGGCGTCGCCGCCCCGGCCGGGCGCGGCGAGCAGCACGCCCGCCTTGATCCGGGGTTCGGCCAGGTTGACTTCCGTTCCGTCGTGCGGATCAGTGAGTCGGGCGCCCAGCAGCAGGCTGGCGGTGTGCCCGCCCATCGAGTGCCCGGCCACGGCGACCCGGCTCGGGTCCAGGCGCCCGTTCAGCTGCGGGACGGCGGTCTCGATCACGTCGAGCTGGTCGAGGATGCGCTTCATGTCCTCGGCCCGTGAGCGCCAGTGCGGAGGCGTTCCTGGGGTGTCGGGGTCCGTGTTCAGCGTCCTGGAGTCCAGGTGCGTCGGCTGGATCACGACGAAGCCGTGTGCGGCCCAGAAGTTGGCGAGGGGGGCGTAGCCGTTCAGCGAGGAGAGGTTGTTCGAGAAGCCGAGGCCGTGCGAGAGGAGGACGACGGGCAGGTCGCTCCCGGTCACCGGGGCCGAGACCCGCACCTGCAGGTCCACCGCGCGGCCGGGAGCCGGGAGCACCACCGGGCTGACCGAGAGGACGGGCGTGGCCGAGTTGAGGATGTCGGCTGTGCTGGCGGGTTCACTCATGACGGAGGTGTCCCTTCGAATGGCCTCTGCCGCCGCCCTCGTTCAGCCGGGCGGGCGAGGCGGTGCGGAGCGCCGGCTTCGGGTATCCTGAAGCGGAGCGTTGCTCCATTTAACATATGGAGCAGTGTTCCGTTTCGTCAACAGCCATCGGCCATCGGAAGGAGATTGCGGTGCTCACCGCAGACCAGCCCGGAGGGGAGCGGCCGCGGAGCAAGCGGGCCGACGCGCTGCGCAACCAGCAGACCGTGCTCGCCGCCGCCGCCGAGGTGTTCGTCACCTCCGGCGTCGACGCGCCCATCCGCCAGATCGCGGCCCGGGCGGGCGTCGGGATGGCCACGATCTACCGCCACTACCCGACCCGGGCGGACCTCGTGACCGCCGTCTACCGCCACCAGATCGAGGCATGCGCCGAGGCCGGCCCGAGGCTGCTGGCCGCCTCCGACTCCCCGTTCGCCGCGCTCCGCCAATGGGTCGACCTCTTCGTCGACTTCCTGGTCACCAAGCACGGACTGGCCGATGCCCTCCAGTCCGACAGCGACCGCTTCGCCGCGCTGCACACCCACTTCCTCGATCGCCTGATGCCCGTCTGCGCCCAACTTCTCGACGCCGCGGCCGGAGCGGGCGAGATCAGGTCCGGCACACAGCCCTACGAACTGATGCGCGGCATCGGCAACCTCTGCGTCGGACGGGACGGCGACCCCCGCTACGACCCGCGCCGATTGATCGAACTACTCCTCCAGGGACTGCGGCAACCACAGCCGCCTGGCGTTGACGACACCCCATGACCCCTTCAGCGCGGCGAGTCCACGGCCCGCACCCCGGTTCGGTTCGCACAACTCCCCGCCGACCAGGTTTCGGTGGCCCGCACTGCCGAAGCTTGAGTGCGCCAGCCGACAGCTCCCGCCGAGGTGAGCAGGGCTGCGGTCTTGGGGTGGGGGCCGTTGTTCGCCCGGTCCAGCGGGGAACGGCCGGCACCGCCCTCCTCTGGACCAAGGGCGCTGCCGTCGCCATGCCGATGCTCGCTGCTCCGGACTGCCACATCACGGCGACAGTCATGTGAGCGCCGCGGTGAAGGCCGCGGGCGTCCTCGCGGCCACGGTTCACGTCCTCGACCCTGAGGCCGGTCAGGTTGCCCCCGACGACGCCGTGGAGTCGGCGTTCGTGGCCTTGGCCAGCATCCCTCTGGTGTCCGGCGGCACAGCGGATGGTGTGCGGGGAGCCGTTGCCCAACCGGGCCGAAAACGGGCAGAAGAGAGAACGGTCAACGCCGGGGCTCGCGGGGTTGCGGCGAAGGCGGAGACGAACGGCCCCGAACCCTGCGGCTGGTAGCGACGCGCCCCGGCAGGCAGCTCGGCGCCAGGCAGGCACTGCGGCCGTCGCGGCGTCGCCACGGCTTCGCGGAAGGCACGGAGCCACTGATCGAGGACAGCTTGACTGCGGTGGTGAAGCAAGGCGTCGAGGACCGCATCCGTGGTGGACTCGACGGCCGAATCCACGTGCCGGACGAGGGACATGGCGACGCGGAGGGCGCGCATCAGAGAGCCGGCGACTCCGGCGCGGGCGCCGGAGTCGGTTGTCAGGCGTCCACTTCACCGACCCAGCCGAACTCCAGGAGTTCTTTGGGGAGATACTCGGACTCCACCTTGATCGCCATACCTGCATCACGGGCCATGCAGGCGATCGCGAGCGGGCCTAGCGCGACCAGGCCTTCGCCGCTCCTCGAACGGGCCTCGTTTGCAGTCCAGTACTCCTTGTGCCACGTGAGGGCCTCGGCCAAGGCCGCGTTGAACCGCTCCTCATCCCGGGTCGCATACCTGTGGAAGAGGTTGAGCGGCGGGTAGAGGATTTTCAGCATCAGCTCCTGGCTGGCGATCCGAACATGTGCGGGGTCGGTGCCCTCTACTGCACGGACCAGACTGTCCCACGTCTCCTGCCGCCCGAAACGGTGGTTCTGGATCGTCTCCACCCACGAGTAGATGTACTCGTCGAACTCCGCCCCGGACGCGCGGAGGAAGGGCAGGGGAACCTGCGCGAGCCGGTTCATGCGGTCGTTCTCCCGGCAGATCGCCGCCAGGTAGAAGGAGGTAAGCCAGTTGGCGGCGTGCAGGTACTCCTGAGGTCCCGTCGCCGGCAGCTCCTGTTCCTCGTGGTTGACGCCGATGCGGCACCTGACGGGCCCCTCGGTGGCCTGGCCAGCCGTGAACAGCGCGGAGCCGGTCTGCATGGCGAGGATCCAGGCCTCCCACGTGGTGAACCGGGTCGCAATGGGGTCCGCGAGGCAGTGCCACCTGGCTGCGATAAGTGTGAGCGTCAGGGCGTCATAGCGGTCGTCCTCGGATGTCCCGAGCCCCGCGAGTGCCTCTTCGGCACTCTTGATGATCGGCGCCATAGCCTCGGCCACATTGTCGGTGACGAACGCGTGGCGTGGAATGCGCGTGAGCACACGCCCTCCTTCAGTCGATGTCCAGGTATTCTATCCGAGCACCCGCATATGTGGAGTCGGTATTGTCGAGTCTTTCACTAGAACGAACTTCAGTTTCTTGAGTTTCAGCGCATTGCGTAACTCTCTCGCGATGTCCGCGTCGCCTCCACCGCGGCTTGCCATTTCGGCAAGAATTGCACGAACGTAGGGCCGCGTCCCTTGTTTGACTCGCACGCCCTGAGCCCCGCCGTCATCGCCTATATGTGGGTCCTCCGGGTCCTCTGTGTCGGCTCGCCCCTCGCACCAGTCCAGGTCCCCGGACGGGGCTTTCGCTTCCACGATGAGGTACTCGCCGTCAGAATCGATCCGGTACGCCAAATCGAACACATTGGCACCGTTGGTGTTTCCGGAAGGGGAATTCGCCTATTTACCGTGAACTCGTTCTGACTTACGTGCAGTGCCGCAGCCCGCTCCCCGAGCTTCTCGGAAATCCTGCTGTTGTCGGGAACGCCTCGCAGTGGTTTCTCGTAATGTTGAAGCGCCGCCTCGAGGGCTCTCCTGGTCTTGGTGGACGGCCCTTCCTTGAATGCCTTGTCGGCGTTGGTGAGGTCCACGGACGCCCGCCTGTTCGCAGCCGCCTCAAGGCGGTGGCCATCCTTGGGCCTGTAGTGCTCCTCAAACCATGCCGGATCTTCATTCGCAAGCCGAACATGCTCACGAGTAACGGCTGCCGCTTCTGCGGCTGTCCGCTCCTTCGCCAGCTTCTCGCGGGCAGCCTCGTACTCCGCTCGGTGGACTGCGGCCGAATCTGCGTGGGGGACGTTGTCCCCGACCTGTGTTTCCGGGTGGGCGCCTCCTGCGGGCGAGGGCTCGTGAGGGCCACTGCTGTCGCGGCCGCTGGGGCCGCCGGCGTGGTCCGTGCCGTCTCGGGACTCGGCATGGCCTCCACTGGACGGGGTGTCCGGATGCGAACCGCCGGTGGACGGGGGCATCGGTATCCGCGCTGTTGCGGGGCATGTTGTCCGGGGAGTGGCCGCCCAGCGAGGTGTCTGCCCGGCCCGCAGGAGCGGCTTCGGTGCCGTGGCCCGGCCCCGACATGTCTCTGCCACCGCCCTCCGAAACACGGCTGCCCTTGCCGTCGGCCCGGCCGAGGTGCCCATCTTCACCGGCGAACTGGTGGCCCGTCCCGCTGGGGGGGATGGGCTATGCCCAACGTTGATCGGGTGTTGGGGGCGCCGGCGGTGACTTTCTGGCGTTTGGGGGTCTCGGCTAGGGGGCGGTCGAGACCCTTGGGAACCTTGGTGAGGTCCTGCTTCGGAAGGCCCCTGTGATCCAGGAGCTGGTTGGTGGTCTTGTCGTAGTACTGGGGTCGGCCCAGGGCGTCGTCAGGGAGGCGCATTGTGTCCTGGGGGTGCGGCAGACGCACACCGGGCGGGGGTTGTGCCTTGGGGAATTCCTTCCAGACCACGTCGTCGGGCTTCGGGAAGGCAGCGTCACCACTCGTGGTCAGCTTCGCGAAGAGCTCGCCGACCAGGTGACGATCGTCGCCGCCCGGATCGACCAGGCGGAGTGGCTGGCCGACCGCGTGCGCCGCGCGATTCTGGCGCGGACCCCGGCCGGCGGCCGGGAGTCAGAGCTGTCTGTCCCGAAGGCGATCGTGTGGGCGCGGAAGCTCGTCCTTGATGAGGTCGGGGAGTCGTCGGCGGGCGACGTCGTGGCGTATATCCAGCGGTACAGGCTCGACGCCTCCGAGCGCGAGACTGGTTGACCAGGCAGTCCTAGTCCATCATCTGCGTCTCGAAGGCGCCGAGCTGAGTTCAGAGGGTCGGCCCGTTGCGCCAACCGTTCCACGCGCCGATCAGCTTGGCCCGCAGCCGTTGGACCGCGGCCTGCCACTTCGTACGGGCCTTCTTCGTCGCTTCCGGCAGGAGCACGGCGTAATAGAGCGTGAACGGCATGAGGGCGGCGACCAGCAGGCGGGCCGGCCACGACAGGGACAGGTACGCGTCGATGAGTTCCTGGAACACTTCTTAGTCCTCGTGGTGGGCTGTGTGGCGCAGGAGGCCAGCCCACCTGGGGCTATGCCGCTGCGCTTAGGACGGGCCCGGATCCGGGCCTTGAGGGGTGTTTCAACCCCTGGTCCGGGGGACGAGGCATCTCTGGTGCTCGGAACTTCACCACGCCACAGGGTGAGGTATCGCCGGGCGGATGATGGTGGATGAACTCGTAGCTGGTCACGCCGAGCAGCTGTTCCAGAACCCGCCTGATGATCCGGTGAAGGTGCCGGAGCACGCGCTCGAGGTGGTCCAGGTCGGCGTCCGACAGGAACGGTATGTCTGAGGAGAGGACAAGGACGGTACGTCCGGCCTCGCAGGCACCATCACCGAGCTCGCCTGCGCTCAGCACCCCAACGACAAGGGCTTGCCGTCGTGGGTCCAGCGCAACGTGGTCGGCGTTCCACCATGTGGTTGTTTCACCGCGAACGAACTCGCGTAGCTTGCCGTCAACTTCGATGAGCCTGGTACTGCGGGCGGCGCGCTCATCTTCGATGGCGCCAAGCCACTCCGTAGCCCGCAGGCACAGCGCGGCCGCTTGGAACACGGCCATCATGCCGCTGGCATTCGGTCCGCGGAGGAGCCGCAGGGACGTCCGGCCGACGCCGCCGGTGAAGCTATGGAAATCAAGCATCTTAGGCGGTGCTGGTTTGGCCTCAGGCGAGACCATGCGCACAGGCGACCCGACCGACGGTGCGGGTGAGATCTCGTGCTCGTCAGCTGCCACAGACGACACCGTAGCGGGAGGTGTGACCGCGCAGGCACGATTCGCACGATGCCGGACTCTTGCCGCCTCGGCGCCAACAGTATGTTGATCTAGGAGTTCAGCTTCAGCCTGAAGCCTCGCTCCCTCACCGCGGAGGCCCCACGCGGACGCCCAACCCGATCAACGGGTGGGCCGGTTCCCCGACATCGTCGAGGGACGGGGCCTCCCTGACGTGCGGCTGCCGTCCCGGAATCGGACAGCAGACCTTGCAGATCCAGAAATACTCGCGGCGCGGCGTCACGCGCATCCTGTGGCTCAAGACGGTCAAAGACACTGGCCACCTTCCTACTCGGGCGGAGCTGACCGCCGGCACCGACCTGACGAACGCGGTCGCCGCGATCGACGGCTGGTCGCTGTCGAACCAGGCGATCGAGACCCCTGACCTGGGATCCACGTTCGAGTCGAAGATCCCCGGGGTGGACCAGGCCGACGACTCGTCCCTCGGCTTCTACGAGGACAAGGTCGCGCACGAGATCGAGCAGCTGCTCACGAAGGACTCCACCGGCTGGGTGGTCTTCCTCCGGAAGGGCGACGTTCCCGGCTCCCGGTCCATGGATGTCTTCCCGGTCCGTATCGGCTCCCGGTCCCCGCAGTACAGTGTGGACAACGAGGCCGCCAAGTTCACCGTCGCGTTCTCGATCACGGAGAAGCCGCTTCAGGACGCGCCCGTACCTGCCGCCGCACCGAAGCCGTAACCGCCCTCCCTCCCTCGGCCGGGCGGCACGCTTCGCCCGGCCGGGACCTCCCCCACCACGGAGCTCCCGATGACCAGCACCACCCCCACCAACCCGACGACTCCGCCGGCCACCGGCCGAAACGATCACTGGGCGCGCAAGCTCGCCCGGCTCCGCGCCCGCCAGCTGCCCGAGCAGGTCCTTCAGCTGTGCGACGACTGGCGGCCAAGCAGCGCCTGGACCGGGCGAAGCTGGACGTTGCCCGGCTTCGGCTGGCTGACGCCGAGACCGGCGGCGAGCAGGTGGAGCTGAAGGCGGCGGAGGCCGAGCTCTTCGCCGCGCGGGACGCCTTCGACGAAGTGTCGGTCACGCTCTCCTTCCGGGCGCTGCCCCGGCCGACGCTGGACGGGCCGATACGGCAGCACCCTCCAACGGAGGACCAGGCCGAGGACGGCGACGCCTGGAACCCGACGAGCTTCCCGGCCGCTCTGGTCTCCGCGGCGCATATCGAGCGTGACGACGACGGCCGCGAGGTCGACGGCATGACGCTCCAGGAGGCGCAGGATCTCTTGGACGGCTGGCCGGTCGCGGAGTCCAACAGCCTGTTCGCGGCGGCGTGGCAGGCGCAGCAGATCAATCGTGCGACGGCCTCGGAGCTGGGAAAAGGCTGATCGCTGACGAACGCCTCCGGGCCGAGATGGAGCTGTGCGACCGCTACCGCATCCAGCACTCCCTCCTCCTGGGGGCGGGTGACGGACGGTGGTCAGAGTCGGACCGGGTCAAGGCCCTGGCGTACGAGGCGTACCGGCGCAGCGTGTGTGAGCAGTGCGGCACCCGGGCCGCCAAGTGGGACGAGCAGCACGGCGGGGACCGGTTCGCCTACGTCACGACGACGGTCCGGTGCGTGGGCTGTGAGCTGATCGCCATCGAGCAGCAGGCCGTGCCCGAAGGCCCGGACGGGTACGGAGTCCGGATCGGTCTGGTCCCGCGCACGGCGTGGGGCCGTGCGGCTGACCGAGAAGAGGCGTCGTAGGGCTGTAGAGCGACGTCGGCCGGGCCCCGGCCCCGCGGAGGTGGAACCGGCTGTGCTCAGCTGAGCTTCTTCATCTGGGCCGCCACGACCTCGGCCGGCTTCTCCGCCGTTGCGGAGGTGCTGTGCGCGGTGAAGGTCGCCAGGGTCGTGCCCTTGCGTACGAGGGTCACCTCGATCGGCGTCTTGGTGCCGTTCAGGTCCTGTTCCGCGCTGAAGGACGTGCCTTCGTCACCAGTGGTGGGGGCCGTGCCGGGCGCAATGTTGGTGAGTGTCATCTTTTCGGCGCCGTTGACGACGTTGATGGCGCCGCCGCATGCCAGGCCAGCGGCCTTGATTTCAGCAAGCAAGGTCGCTGCCTTCGTGCCGTACCAGGAGTGCAGGGACACCTTTGTCGTAGTGCTGCCCTTGGTGGCCTGGGTGTGCACCTGGCCACCGGTGCCGGTCATCGCACCGCCGAGGAGGGCGCTGGCCAGGTCCCGGCACTCAGGCCGATCCGTGGAGACGACCGGCCCCTGGAACGCTTCCTCGACCTTGTGGCCGGGAAGGTCCTGCGGGGTCAAGGCCAGGGCGGTGAGCTGCTCCTCGTTCAAGGGCTTGGGAGCTGGCGCTGCGGCCGCAGGTGACGACGGGGCGTCGCTGTGGGGTGAGGTGTCCTTTCCGGCGCTGCACGAGGTGACGAGCAGGGCCGCGTAGGCGGCTGCGACGGCATAGCGGACGGGACGAAGACGCATGGAGGTTCTCCCTGGCAGACAGATGGCAGTGCGTGGCGCGGCCCCCTGTGGAAGGGGCCCGAGGACGAGTGCCCGGCCGGTGGTTGTCCGGCCGGGCACTCGTTGGTGGAGCGGGTGCTGGATCAGCCGACGGCGCGGGCTGTGCCCCAGTCGTCTTCTTCCACGCGCCAGCTGCCGGCGGCCGTGGTGCGGCCTCCGTTGATGAGGTGGAGGGTGCCGTCGTTGCGGGTGGCGTAGAAGTCGGGGATCTGGTCGTTGTTGACGTCGGGGGTGCCGCGCAGGAGGGGCCAGGTGGTGCTGTCCCAGCCGGTGGTGGCGTAGGTGAGGTCCTTGCCGTCGGCGGAGTTGATCGCGAGGGCGAGGGAGTTGATGTCGGCTCCGCCGCCGGTGCCGGGCTTGCCGCGGCGCAGGGCGAGGCCGCGGTCGGGGGTGGTGTCGTCGCGGAAGAGGAGGTCGGGTACTCCGTCGCCGGTGATGTCGCGGATGTCGATGATGTCGCGCTTGGTCCAGCTGGTGGCGGAGAGCTGACGGGCTTCGGTGATGGTGGCGCCGCTGTAGCCGGTGAGGATCCAGAAGGTGTCCCCGGCGGTGGCGAAGATGTCCTCCATCTTGTCCCCGTTCACGTCGGGGACGACGACGATCTGGGAGAACGTGGCCGGGTCGGGCGCGCCCGGCGGAAGCAGGACCTCGGTGCGCTTGCTGATGTCGAAGCGGCCGTTGCCGTCGCCCTGGTAGACGTACAGCTTCCCGTCGGGCATGCGGGCGATCAGGTCGGTGACGCCGTCGCCGGGGTACCAGTCCTGGGAGTGCGCGATCAGTGCGGACTTGCCGCTGGCGTCCTTCCAGTAGCCGGCCTGTACAGGCTTGCCGTTGTCGGTGGCTGCCGGCATCCAGGCGTCCACGTCACCGATGGCGTCGGCGGGGTAGACGCGCAGATCACCCGCCCCGTCGACGACCAGGAGGTCGGCCTTGCCGTCGCCGGTGGTGTCCCCGGGACCGTCGAGGCCCGGGCGCGGTCGTACGTAGAAGGTGTAAGTGACCGGGTTGGACACGTTCCCGGCCTTGTTGACGACGCGGACGTAGAAGAGGTTCGGTCCGGCGTTGTCCGGATTGACGTCGACGGTCACCGTGTCCGACCCGGCCGCCGGAACGGCCTTCTGGTCGTAGACGGGGTGGTTCAGCGACCACTGGAACTCACGAATATCAGCGGGGTTGGTTCCGCCCGCGATGACGGTGATCTTGCCGGGGCCGAGGGTGTTCTTGCTCCACTCGGCGCCGTCCGGGCCGGGGGCGGGGAAGTCCTCGGAGCGGATCGTGGGCGGCGTGGGCTGAGTGTGGTCGACGGTGAAGGTGCACCAGCCGCCACCGCCGGAGTCCATGGGGCCACTGCCGGACCACTGTCCGTCCCAGTCGATGGCCTGGGCGAGCCAGAAGTACGTCTTGCCGGGGGTGAACTTCTCCCACGGAACGGTCACGTTCGCTACGCCGTCGCCGTTGGTGTCGCGGAGCTCATCGGCCACGGGCGAGCCGTCGGCGGACCAGATCCTGAAGCTCAGCCGGCGCAGATTGCCGTCGCCGTCCGTGGCCTTGGCACGGAAGTCCACATCGGTTTTGCCGATCTTGGTGTACGGCTGCCCGGTGACGCACCCACCGCCGGGCGAGGTGCTCATGTTCGCCAGGACCGGCGTGTCGGGCACCTTGCTGTACTCGACCTCGATGTACGGGGCGCTCTCACCATTCGCCTGGAACTTCTTCCAGTAGCTGGCGTCGCTCTCGTTCGGCGAACGCAGCCCCAGGGTCAGGCTCTGCCACGCGCCTCGGGCACCCTCCTCGACCTTCGACTTGATGTCGATGCCGACCCAGGAGTCCGGACAGGTGCTCTTGTAGCCGTGCCCGGTGCTCGCGCCGGCGATCCGGTTGCCCCAGAAGGTGCCGTTGTTGGTGTTGTTCCACGTGCTGGAGCTGTTGATCAGCGGCGTGTGGTACACGTCGAAGGCCCTGGGGTCGCAGCCCCAGGAGTAGGTCTGCAGCATCCGCAGGTTCGCCGAACGGATCTGGCTGCCGTGGATCTGGGTCCCGAAGTCGAAGATGAACGCGGCACGCGAGGTCCCGCCGGTCGTCGACTCGTAGCCGACACGCGCCTCAGGGGTGCCGCTGCCGCTGTTGTAGTTCTGGCCGTTCCAGAAGCTGGAGCCGCCCTCGGTCTTGTAGAACGCCGTCCAGTTCTGCTTGTGCCCCTTGAAGGAGGGGTCGATGAAGACCGGGTACACCGTGTCCGCGTCGTTGAGCAGCTGCGCGTTCGGCGTCACCGTCAGCACGCTCTCGGCCGACAGAGCCGCCCCGGCAGCCTTCGCATGGTTGCCCTCCGCACCGTTGAGGCCGGGCAGGGCGAGGGTCGGGTGGTCCTTGGCCTCGGGCACGGGCTTCGCCTGCGGCTCGCCCTCCGTGACGGCCACCTTGCCGGCCGAGTCCCACATGAACGGGGTCGGGGAACCGGCGATCTCCCGGCCCTGCGCGTCCTGGGCACTGACCGAGCGGGATTCCTCGTTCAGGTGGAAGGTCAGGTCCGGTGAGGAGAGCCGGTAGTTCAGCTGGCCCAGCAGTGGATCGGATGCGGCCTGCTTGTCCTTGACCACGAGCACATGGGTGTAGCCGCCATCCTGGGCCGTCATGACCAGGTCGATACCCGGCCGGACGTTCTCGTACAGGGCACGCGGGCCCGAGATGACCGGTTCGGGCAGCGGCCCCGGCCAGGACACGACCAGGTCGTGCCCTTCCGTGGTGAGCCGCACCAACTCGCTCCACGCGGGAGCGGGCCCATCCGTCTTCATGGCGGCGGGGCGGGCCAGGGCCACACGGGAGGTGCCGCGCGAAGCCCGCTCGCCTCCCCCGCCGTCGGCGGCCTGAGCCTTCGAGCCCGCGCTGAACACCACGCGTCCGTTGACGGCCTTCGGTGCGAAGCCGCCCTCTACCCGTTCCAGCGTCGTGTCGACCGGCTTCCACTCGTTGCCGACCTTGGCACGCGTCGCCAGGCTGGAGACCCGCAGCTTGAAGGTGCCGCTCGGCTGCGCCCACGTGGTGGTGTGCGCTGTCGCCTCAGCGGTGACCTCGACCTCCTTGCCGCTCTCCTTCGCCAGACGGCGGGCTTCGGGGGCGGCGACCGGGCCGTGCGCCTTGGGGGAGGGCTCCTTTTCGGGTTTCCGCTCAGGTCCGTCGAGCTGCATCCCCACGGGGACGGCGACGGCAAGGGCGAGGAGGGCGGCCAGCCCGCCCACGGCACGCCGCCGCCGGTACCAGCGGCGGCTGGACGGGTTTTCAACTTCTTTGGCGGGCAAGGGCATTGGTGGATTCTCATCCACGGATTCGCCGACCGACATTTCTTTCCTGCTCCCCCCTCGGGCCCGCAGATCGCGCCCCTCGGTACTCAGACAACAGCTCCGACTTCCTCCTGGAGGACCAACGGTCCGTGCTCTTAAGCACCTTCCAGGCGCGGGTCGCGCGAGCTGAGCATGAACCATGAAGTAGGGAAGGTCACCTCCTGAACTGGCGTTTCATGATCCGCTATGGGGCTTTCAGCGCACTTTAGGCGAAGTATTCACGGGTTAAAGTGATAAAGGCCACACCGGATATCGGACTATGGATTTCGGAGTCGCCAGACCACAGAATCAGCTGGCTATTTGTCAGTTTCCTGCCACACGTGTGTCTTACATCGTGGGCAGAGCGTGGGGGGTCTACATGTCGCCGTTCTCGGCGCATAATTTCCGCCTGCCCGGAAACAGGAAGGCGCGTGCGAGACGCACGCGCCTCGCCGGGCGTACCGGGATCACCTTGTCCGTGATGCTGGTGGCGACGTTGCTTCCTGTCCAAGCCTGGGCAGCGCCACCGGGGTCTCGTGACGGCGTCCAGCTGCCAGGTCTCCAGCAGGACATCAAGGCCAAGCTCGACGAGGTCGAGGCCGCCAAGCTTGAGGGCTGGGCTGGGGCTCCTGTCCAGCCGCCGCCCGAGTACGAGCCGTCGCAGGTCACGCCGCCGTCCGGCGGTGCAGCCAACGTTGCCCTCTCGGGTGATCAGCTCGTGCAGGCGGGCACGCTTCCGGTAAGCATCGGCAAGGCCTCGCCCACCGAGGCCAACCCCACCCCGCCGGCACCGTCCGGGACCTGGTCGGTGGCGGTCGAGACCCGCGCCGCGACCGAGGCTGCGAGCATCGACGGCGCCCTCATCAAGGTCACCCCGCCGGCCGAAGGCTCGACACCGGTCGACGTCCAGCTGGACTACAAGAAGTTCAAGGACCTCTACGGCACCGAGTGGGCGACCCGCCTGGAGCTGAAGCAACTCCCGGCGTGCTTCCTCACCACCCCGGACCTGCCCGAGTGCACGGTCACCCAGGACGTACCGAGCACCAATGACGCCGCCACGGGGACGGTCCGCGCCACCATCGACCCGGCCACCGCGCCCAGCGAAGGCCTGAGGACCATGACCGGCGGCAGCGGCGGTCCGGTCGTCCTGGCCGCCTCGGATGGTGCCTCCGGTGCCGGTGGCACGTACACGGCCACGCCTCTTTCCCCTTCCGGCTCGTGGACTGCGGGCAGTAGCAGCGGCGGCTTTTCCTGGAGCTACCCGCTGAACCTGCCCGCAGCCCCGGCGGGGCCCGCGCCGTCGGTCGCGTTCTCCTATTCCTCACAGGCTGTCGACGGCAAGACGTCCGTGTCCAACGGCCAGGCGTCATGGATCGGCGACGGCTGGGACTACGAACCCGGCTACATCGAGCGTCGCTACCGCCCCTGCGCCGACGACCTGAAGGCCACGCCTTCCAAGCCGAACAACGACAACAGCACGGACAAGAAGAAGCGCGACCTGTGCTGGGCCGGCGACGCGGTGACCATGTCCCTCGGCGGCGGGGCCACCGAGCTGGTACATGACACGGCGACAGGAGAGTGGGTTCCGACGTCCGACAGCGGGTCCAAGGTCGAGCGCAAGACCGACGCCTCGGTGCCGAACGGTGCCAAGGACGGCGAGTACTGGATCGTCACCACCCGCGACGGCACCCGCTACTTCTTCGGACGCCACGACCTCGACGGCTCCGGAACCCGCCCCGTCACGAACTCGGTCTTCACCGTCCCGGTCTTCGGCAACCACCCTGGTGAACCCTGCTACCAGACTGCCTTCGCCAACTCCTCCTGCGAGCAGGCTTGGCGTTGGAACCTCGACTATGTCGAGGACGTCCACGGTAACGCCATGATCATCGACTGGGCCAAGGAGACCAACCGCTACGCCAAGAACGAGAAGTACAAGGCCAAGGTTGCCTACACCCGAGGCGGGTACCCGACCCAGATCACCTACGGTCTGCGCAGCGACAACCTCTCCGGCGCTCCTGCCGCCAAGGTCGAGTTCACGGTCGCCGAACGCTGCATCCAGGAAGGCACCACCCAGTGCTCGGACGCCGAGTTCGAGGGCAACAACTACGGCGACAAGCAGCCATGGTGGGACACCCCCTCCACACTGCACTGCAAGGCGGACGCCAAGGACTGCTACATCGCTGCGCCCACCTTCTGGACCCGTAAGCGCCTGACTGCGGTCACCACCTACGGCCAGCGCACCGAAGGATCCACGGCCCTGTCGCTGGTGGACCGCTGGAACCTCGCCCAGTCGTTCCCCAAACAGCGCACAGACACCCACCCACCGCTGTGGCTTGAGTCCATCACCCGCACCGGCTACGGCACCACCAAGGATGCCGCCGGCAACCAGGAGTCCACCGCCCTTCCCCCGGTCTCCTTCATCGCAAACGTGAAGGACATGCCCAACCGGGTCGCGACCGGCCCCAACGACGCCACCCCCGACTTCGACCGCCTGCGCGTGGAGACCATCCGGGGCGAAACCGGTAGTGAGACCTACGTCGACTACTCGGACCCGTGCCCGGTCGGAACCACCCACCCCAAGCCGGAGGAGAACACCGGCCGCTGCTTCCCGGTGCACTGGTCTCCGGACCCGGACCTGGACAAGCCGCAGCTCGAGTGGTTCAACAAGTACGTCGTCGACAAGGTCGTGGAGAAGGACCGAGTCGCCCGCCAGCCCGACGTCGCCACGAGCTACACGTACGAGGGCGATGCGGCTTGGGCCAAGGACACCGACGAGTTCACCAAGCCCGAGTTGCGCACCTACAGCCAGTGGCGCGGCTACGCGAGCGTCCTGACGAAGCGGGGCGTCACCGCCAACGCGGGCAAGAGCGACGCGACCGAAGAGTCGCAGTCGCGGCACCGGTACTTCCGCGGAATGTCCGGCGACGCCGGCCGGGCCAAGGTGACCGTCAAGGACTCCACCGGCAGCGAGGAACTTGGCGAAGACCTGCCGCAGTACCAGGGTCTGACCGCCGAATCCATCAACTACAGCAAGTCGGGCGGCACGGTCGTCTCCCGGGAGCTGACGTGGCCCTGGAGCCAGAAGACGGCAGCGCGGCCCAGGGACGGCACCACGCCTCTGGAGGCATTCCGCGGCGGTACCGCGCGGACCGACGAGGTGCAGCCCATCAGCGGCGGCAAGTCCCGCATGATCCGCACCCTCAACACATACGACACCACGTACGGTCTGCCACTCACCACCCAGACCGACGCCCTTTCACACAACGGTACGGCCTGGTCCACCGTCGAGCAGAGTTGCACCTCGACCACGTACGTCCACAACCCGGCCAAGAACCTGATCGGCCTCCCCCAACGCGTACGCAAGACCACCGGTGACTGCGCCCACGCGTCCACCGGGACCGCGCTCAAGGACATCCGCACCTCCTACGACGCTCTGAACGCGTTCGGCGCCTCCCCGACCAAGGGGCTTCCCTTCCAGCTGGAGACGCTGGACGCCGCCGGAACCGGTTGGGCGGCATCCGGGCGCGTCGAGTACGACGCCCTGGGCCGTCGCATCAAGGACTACGACGCGGCCGGCAACGCCACTTCCGCCTCCTACAGCCCCGCCACCGGGGTCGCGTTCACGGTTACCAACACCAACGCGTTGGGGCAGTCCGGATCCACCAAGATCGATCCGGCCCGCGGCAACCCCCTGGAAGCCACGGACATCAACGGACGCAAGGTCACTACGACCTACGACAACCTCGGCCGTACCACCGCCGTCTGGACGCCGTCCCAGAAGACGTCCGACAAACCGGCGAAGGCGTTCGATTACCAGATCTCCGAGCACGAAGCGCCTGCCGTCACGAGCAGAACCCTGCAAGACGACGGCACGTACACCGCCTCGGTCACGATCTACGACGGACTGCTGCGCACGCGCCAGACCCAAGGCGAAGCACTTGGCGGCGGTCGGCTCATTACGGACACCTTCTACAACGCCGACGGCAGCGTCCGCCAGACCAACAACGGCTACTACGCCGAAGGGACCCCGGGCAAGAACATCTTCGTCCCGGAGAGCGTCTTCCAGATCCCCAACTCCACCAAGATTGCCTACGACGGACTCGGCCGCACGATCCGTGCGACCAGCCTGCACGCCGGCATCGAGCAGACTTCGGCCACGACCGAGTACGGCGGGGACTGGACCCGCAGCCGCACCGGCATGTCCCCGGACGGATCCAGCCCGCTCAAGGGCAGCCGCGCCAGCGAAACCTGGACCGACACCCTCAACCGCACGACCGAGGTACGCAACTTCACCGCAACCGACCTCAGCACTTCCAACAAGACCTCGTATGACTACGACGACCGCGGCAACCTGGCCAAGGTCACCGACCCCGCCGGCAACAACTGGACCTACGGCTACGACGCCCGTAACCGCATGACCTGGTCGGAAGACCCCGACACGGGCAGGAGCACCTTCACCTACAACAACCTCAACCAGAAGGTCTCCAGCACCGACTCCACCGGCCGGGCCCAGTTCACCACCTACGACCCGCTCGGCCGCACGACCGAGCTGCGCGACGACGCGGCCAACGGCCCCCTCGTCACCTCGTGGACCTTCGACTCCCTGCCTGGCGCCAAGGGCCTCGCCGTCTCCTCCACCCACTACGAGGGCGGAGCCGCCTACACGAGCGAGGTCACCGGCTACGACGCCGAGTACCGGCCCACCGGATCGAAGATCACCATCCCGGACGTGCCCGGCACCAAGGGCCTCGCCGGCACCTACCTCTACAGCACCACCTACACGCCGACGGGCAAGGTCCAGTCGACCACCGTCCCCGCCACACCAGGCGGCCTCGCCGCCGAGAAGCTGGTCACCCGCTACAACGCCGACGGCATGCCCCAGAGCATGTCCGGTCTGGCCTGGTACACCGCGGACGTCAAGTACAGCCCGTACGGCGAAGTCCTTCGCACCACATCCGGCAACGCACCGAACCGGGTCTGGACCACCAGCCAGTTCAACCGGAACACCGGACAGCTGACCAACCAGATCAGTGACCGGGAGACCGGTCCGAACCGGATCAGCGACGTCTCCTACAGCTACGACCCGACCGGGAACATCACATCGGTCACCGACACCCAGCCCGGCGGACGTGAAGACCGCCAGTGCTACACGTACGACCCGGTGGGCCAGCTCACCAAGGCCTGGACCGGCAAGACCTCGGCCTGCACCGGCCCCAGCCTCGCCGACGTCACGCCCGGCCCCGACGGAGACGGGTTCTGGCAGGAATACCAGTTCGATGCCATCGGCAACCGCACCAAGCTGATCAACAAGGACCTGTCCAACAGCGCGCTGGACGACGAGACCACCTACACCTACGGCGTCACCATCGCCGGCAACGGCGCCCAGCCGCCGCTGAAGGTCAAGCCCCACGCCCTGGACAAGGCCGAGAAGACCACCCGCAACCCGGGGTCGACGGCCACCTCCGTCTCCAACTACACCTACGACGCGTTCGGCAACACCACCAGCCGACGCATCGACGGCGACACACAGACCCTGAACTGGGACCGCCGCGGCAAGGTCGCCGCCGCCAGCAGCCCCGGCATCGGTGCCGTGTCCGTCATCGGCGCCTCAGGCAAGTGCCTCGACGTGGAATCCGGCGGCACGGCCGACGGCACCCCGGTACAGATCTACCCCTGCAACGAAACGAAGGCCCAGCAGTGGCGCCTGACCGGCAACACGGTCCGGGCCCTGGACAAGTGCCTCACCACGAGCGGCACCAAGCTGGTCCTGGCCACCTGTGACGGCAGCGACAAGCAGAAGTTCGTCTACCGCCCCGGCGACAAGTCCCTCAACAACCCGGCCACAAACCAGTGCATCGACGTCCCCAACAACGCCGCCGACGGCAGCGACCTCCAGCTGTGGTCATGCAACGCCACCGGACCCCAGCAGTTCGCCTTCGACAACACCACCACCTACATCTACGACGCGGCCGGTAACCGCCTCATCGAGGAAACCGGCAGCTCCCGCACCCTCTACCTCGGCGAAGCCGAGATCACCGTCAACAAGGCCGGCCAGGCCCTCGACGCCGTCCGCTACTACAGCGGCCCCGGCGCCACCACCATCCGCCAGACCAGTGGCAAGGCCAACAACCACAGCCTGAGCGTGCAGCTGGCCGACCACCACAACACCGCCAACACCACCATCGACCAGAGCAGCGGTCAGACCGTCACCCGCCGCAAGTCCGACCCCTATGGCAACCCCCGCGGTGGCCAGCCCGGCAACTGGCCCGGCAACCGCGGCTTCCTCGGCAGCGGCATCGACGACACCAACACCGCCCTCACCCACATCGGTGCGCGCGAATACGAATCGACCACCGGCCGATTCATATCCGTCGACCCCATCATCGACATCACCGACCCGCTCCAGATGAACGGGTACACATACGCCAGCGGCAACCCGATCGGCAACTGGGACCCAAGCGGCCTTCGGTCCCAAGAGTGCGGAACGCTCTACGACTGCCACGGCCACACCGTCATCACCGCAAGCAACTCCCACGAAATCACCTACGCGCCGATATCCAGCCAGCGTAGGTATTACGAAACTTACGCACCCGCTCCCGGCTTTCGATCAAACAACGGCAATGGCGACGACTGGTCGCCACGCAATATCACGAAGCAGATCTACAAGAACCAGAACGTCAAGTTCATCGACACGAGTGCCATCAGAAAGAAGATGTCATTCGTCGTAGCCGGCCTCGGCCGAGGAGTCGCTCAAGCGGCCACCCTCATACTGCCCCCGCCGCTGGTCCAGACGGCTCGGATGATAGGAATCCCTACACCCGAAGAAGCCTATGACCGCCTGATGGAGCACTTCGGTGTCGACACCAAGAGCGACAGCTATCAGACCGGAGCTCTCCTAGCGCCAATCCCAGGCGGAGGCGGTGCAGCCAAGGGGGCAGCAAGGGCCGCAGAAAAGGGCGCCAGCAAGATTGCGGGCAAAATCCGGTCCGCCCTCAGCAAGTGCGACAGCTTCATCGCCGGAACCAAGGTTCTCTTGGCCGACGGCACAAGCAAACCAATCGAGGACATTCGGAACGGCGATCAGGTGGTCGCCTCCGAGCCTGAAAGTCGGACGACCGACACGAAGGCCGTAACCGGCACCATCTACACCGAGGGCGACAAAAGCTACGTCGATATTGAATTCGACACTGCTGGCGGCTCGGGCACAGTCACTGCAACGTCCCACCACCTCGTGTGGTCTGAGTCGCAAGGCCTCTGGGTTGAAGCCGGAACCCTCAGGCCTGGCGAAGCCCTGAGGGCAGCCGACGGCAGTCGGCTAGTGGTCAAGAAGGCTCGCCAGTACGAGACCACCCAGGCCACTTACAACCTGACAGTCGCAGACCTGCACACGTACTATGTGCTGGCAGGCGCCACGCCGGTCCTGGTTCACAACTGCAACGTATCGCTGAGTCAGAGGGAGGCGAATACGCTGCGCGTCGGTCCTCATGCCGATGAGTCGGTGCCTGCAACCGGGCCGGTCGTTACCTCGGAGCAGAGTGCGGCCATGCAGGGAAGGCCATGCCACTCCTGTGGTGGGAGCAGTCCGACTATGACGGGTGACCACCAGCCGTCTACTGGAATTGGACCGACTAGCCTTCCGCGCAGCCTGTTTCCTCACTGTGAAACGTGCAGTGATACTCAGGCGGTTGCTGTATCGAAAGCCCAGCAGATGCTGCGCAATCACGGCTATCACGATCCCACGTTTGCGGGGCTGCCAGGGATTCCGAGTGCAGCTGAGAAGCTAGCGGAGCTACTGCCAAGCCATACGCGGTAGTGGGGTCAGGGTGCGCCCGGTTGGCGATGGCGCTGACCGGGCGCACCATCAAACTCAGATTGGGTAGTTGGCGGAGAAATGCTCATTGGTAGTGCCGAGCTTTACTTGAACCATCGCGTGATCCGTATTGGATCGACAGCCCCGCCGGAGGAGGTTCTGGCTCTGGCCGGTGCGCCACTGGTGGCGTCTAGGAGTCACGTCCAGATCGCCGCACGTGCGCAGGTGGGGCTGGTCCGGGTCAGGCTGTGGAACAGGGCTGGCCCGGCCGAGGGCAGCGTCCTGTTCGACGGAGACCTGGTGCTCGACGACGGGGCCATCGGAGTCGGCGACATCCTCGGCGTGTCACGTTTCGTGCAGAACGTCGGGGATCCTGGCGTGCATCGCATCCGAGTCTCTGTCGATGACCCCGGGATTGCTTCCCGTGTCGACGTAGTTATCGATTCCGGACGCGACAGGCAAGCACTGACAAGCGTGGACGGTTACCCGCTGCCCCAGTTTGTAGTAGCCGATAATTTCAATCTCGGTAAGTCTGATGAACTCGGACTGATTCTTTCGGCTCACGATATGCCGCACAATCGCCTTGCCGCCTCGTTCAAGGTGATCAAGCTGGCCTCGGAGTCAGATCCTTTGGACCGCGTAGAAATTCTCAGGGAATTTCGAATGCGCATGGTCTGCGAGTGGCTTAGGTGGCTCGCCCCCGTGGCCTCTGCGGATGCAGTGTCTGCGATGGCCAGTTACATGTCCGAACGTCTGGATGGAACGGCGACGGTAGGTCTCGACCACGCTTCAGCAGAGCTCGCTGCGGATGTACTTGCCCGGCTGTCCGGTGACCGCTAGTAGATGTTGCGCTGCTAGGGATCGTGACCAGTAGCAAATTTTAACCCCGCCGAGCTGTGTGCGGCGGGGTTAATTTACCGCCTGACGGCAGTAGTTGACGGCAACGGCGGCGAACACAGTGGTGTCCGCCGCCGTCTGACTTGTCAGGGGCGGCCGAGCGCGTGGCCGAGCAGGTCGATGGCGTCGCGCTGAAGGCGGAGTCGGACGTGGGCGGGCGTAGACCGTGGCGGTGACGCCGATGTGGGCGTGGCCGAGGAGTTCCTTGATAACGACGAGTTCGACACCCTGTTCCAGGAGCAGGGTGGCGGTGGAGTGGCGGAGGTCGTGGAAGCGGATGCGGCGGAGGCCGGCCGTGCGGAGGAGCGTGGTGAAGGTGACGGGTGAGGTTGGTCGGGTCGATCGGTCTGCCCTGGGCAGTGGTGAAGCCGTTCTCCACGTGGATCGCGACTTCTGCAGAGCGTGTGGTGCGACTGGTGGGGTTGGATCCCTGATGCGAGGCCTAGGTATAAAACTGCCAGACGTTGGTTACACATGGGTCTCCGACCATGACGGAGACTGCCATGCCCCCTTCGCTGCAACAGCAGCAGGACCGCCAAGCCCAGCACCGCCTGGCGGTCCTGCGCCACGCCGAGGAAGTCACCGGGAACGTCGCACTGACCTGCCGCTACTACGGCATCAGCCGCACCTGCTTCTACAAGTGGCTCCGCCGATACCAGGACGAGGGTCTTGAAGGCCTGCGGGACCGCTCCAGCAAGCCAAACCACTGCCCCCACGCCACCAAGGCCGACGTCGTCAACAAGATCGTCTACCTACGGCAGCACCACCACTTCGGCCCGATGAAGATCAAGATGTACCTCAAGCGGTACCACGACATCGACATCGCCTGCTCAGCCGTCTACCGCATCCGCGTCGGCTCCGGCGCTTCCGGGCTGCAAGACATCGCCACCGACTCCGACACCGCACGCCGGGGCCTGCGGCAGGTCGGTGCGGACGGCGATGCCTCGATGCGTCAGCTGCGGCGGGGCCTGCTCGGCGCCCGGCAGGAGGCCCATCACCTTCGGAATCTCGTCGTCGGTGGCGGCCTCGTCTCCGGGCTCGTGGAGATAGCCAAGGAGTGCAACGAGTACCAGCGGGCCATCCAGAAGTGGGGTGCGGTCACCGGCGCGTCCGGCCAGGAGATGGTGATGGCCGCGGCCAAGGCCCGCGAGCTCGGCTCCGATCTCACGATCCCAGGCACGTCGGCCGCGAAGGCGGCGGACGCGATGCTGGAGCTGGCCAAGTCCGGCCAGACGGCCACCTCGCCCATCGCGATGGACTTCCCCATGTCCGCGACGTTGGTGTCCGACCCCACGGCGCCGTAGTCGTACCCGCTCGACGGATTCCCGCGGACGAAGTTGTTCTCGCTCCACAGGCACACCCAATTGGCCGGGCACTTGCCGGATCCGGTCTGGATGTCGGTGAGGATGTACGCGTTCGCCGTCGTCGTCGTGGCGACCACCGCCCCGGTCAGCGCCACGACGCCGACCGCGAGCCTCGAAACCGTTCTCCGCAGCTTCATCCTGATCTCCTCTGCTTTCGCCGCCGACCGGAGTCGGCGCGTCTTCTCGCGGACGACTCCACAGTGCCGTCGCAGTCACAGAGGTGGCATCAGTCATCTGACTGCACCATTCCCGGCCGCCGCGCGCAGGCGGATGCGCAGGCGCAGGCGCAGGAGGCCGCGGACGTGGCCGAGGGGACGGCCACCCGCACGCGGGGCTCGCCGGGCGTGTCCGTCAAGTCAGGCGCGGCGGGCGTCTGCGTGCAACCACGCCCTTCGGGCACCCGCGTGTCGATACGCTGGCCGCAGGCCGGGGCGGCCGGCCGGCGATCGGAGGGGAAGCAGGTGGGTGTGGGGGATCCCTTGACTCGGGTGCCGCGCATGCGACTGGACGAGCTACTCGACGAGCTCCAGGTACGCATCGACGAGGTCCGGGGCACCCGCGACCGGGTGCACAGCCTGCTGGAGGCCGTCGTGTCGGTGGGGCGGGAGCTGGACCTCGCCCAGGTGCTCCGGCGGATCGTGGAGGCGGCCGCACTGCTCGTGGACGCCGAGTACGGTGCGCTGGGAGTGATCGGACCCGACGGGCGCAGGCTCGCGCAGTTCCTGACCGTGGGGCTCACCGATGAGGCGATCACCGCCATCGGCCCGCTCCCGGCCGGCCACGGTCTGCTCGGCGAGGTCATCCACCACCCCGAGCCGCTGCGCCTGACCGATCTCGGGGCGCATTCCTCCTCCTACGGGTTTCCGGCCCATCACCCGCCCATGCGTACCTTCCTCGGCGTGCCGATCCGGGTCCGTGACGAGGTGTTCGGGAACCTGTACCTGACCGACAAGCGGGGCGGGGTCGACTTCGACACCGAGGACGAAACGGTCATCTCCACCCTGTCCGTGGCGGCCGGCGTGGCGATCGACAACGCACGTCTCTACGAGGGGGCGCAGCGCCAGCAGCTGTGGCTCAGGGCGAACGCGGAGATCACCGAGAGCCTGCTCTCCGGAAGTTCGCGTCCGACGGTCCTGGAGCTCATCGCCCGACGCGCCCAGGAGATCACCGCGGCACGCCTCGCACACATCGCCGTGCCGGTGGACGGTGTCGACGGACTGGTCGTGGAGTTCGCGTCCGGTGCGGACGGGCCCGGGTGGCAGGGCCTGGTCATTCCCTTCGACGGGACGCTCTCCGGAGCCGCACACCGGGCGGGCAGGTCCATGGCGGTCCTGAAGGCAGGGGACGGCGGGGAATACGCGGCCGAGGGCCCTGAGCCGGGGCGGGACGGGCTCGGGCCTGCCGTGGCGGTTCCGCTGGGCACCGGAGGCGGGGAGGGCCGGGGCGTTCTGCTGCTCTCGCGTTCCTCCGGAGATCCCGCGTTCGGCGAGGGGGAGCTGGAGCCGCTCGTCGCCTTCGCGGGCCAGGCGGCCCTCGCTCTGGAACTGGCGGAGCGCCGTCGGGACGCCGAACAGATAGCACTGCTCGAGGAGCGCGACCGGATCGCCCGCGACCTGCACGACCTCGCCATCCAGCGGCTCTTCGCCACCGGCATGACCCTCCAGAGTGCTGCCCGGCTCGTGGAGCACGAGGGGGCTGCCGAGCGGGTCGGCCGGGCGGTCGACGACCTGGACGAGACCATCAAGATCATCCGGTCGACGATCTTCGGACTCCGCACCAAGGACCGTGACAGCGGGCCCGGCCTGCGAGCACGCGCCGCCCGAGCCGTCGGGGATGCGGCCCCTTCGCTCGGCCATCCCCCACGCCTGAGCATGGAGGGGCTCCTCGACACCGACGTACCCCCGCAGATCGCCGACCACGTGGTCGCCGTGCTGGGCGAGCTCCTCAGCAACGCGGCCCGCCACGCCCGCTCGACCCACGTCGGCGTGAGCCTGAGGGCCGGGCAGGGGGAGATCGTGCTGACCGTCTCGGACGACGGCAGGGGCATCCCCGCGCAGGGGCGGAGAAGTGGTCTGCGCAATCTGGAGGAAAGGGCCCGGAAGGTGGGCGGAACCTTCACCGTCGAGGCCCCCGAGGAGGGCGGGAGCAGGCTCGTGTGGCGGGCTCCGCTGCCCGGCGTCCGCTGAGAGGGACGTCACGGCGTCAATCGCGCGGTACCGGGGAGACCGGTGGCGGTACGGCATCCAGCCGGAAGCCCGTGACGAGATCCGGGCGGATCCGGACGGTGCCGGTCATGGGTCGCCCCACCCAGGGGTGCAGCAGGGCCGCGTACCGCTCGACGGCCCCGGCCTCTGTCACAAGTCGTGCATAGCCGGTGACGACGACGCTCCAGCCGAGGTGGGTGTCGGGATCGATGGCGTCCGCCTCGTACGCCACCACCACCCCGGGGCCCTCGACGGGGCCGGCCAGTGCGGCGAGTGCCCCGCCCTCGTGGATCCGGATGATGACGTCCTCACCGTCGACGAGGTGGTTCACCGGCCGAACGGCCGGCAGGGCGTGCCGAGTGAAGACGATCCGTCCCAGCGACACCGTGGCGAGGAGGCTCATGGCCTCGTCCCTGTCCAGTTCCCGCATGTGCCGAGCGGCGGCCGCGCCCCTCGCGCGGGCGACTCGCTCCGTGGCTTGCTGCTCCATGACGTACCTCGCGTCCGGCCCGGCTCGATCCTCAGCCCTTCGGCCCTTGCCCTTCCTGCTGCTCCTCGGCACGGACGACACCGCGGCCCCTCATCGCGACCGTCATGCAGCGGCCGCACCGCGATCACGAGACGACGAACCGCAGGTCGCGGTCCGCCCCGAGCACCCGCATGCATTTGGCCACCAGCGGCGGCACGTCGCAGAGGAAGAGCCGGACGCCAGCGCCACGGCAGCGCCGGTTCAGTCCCAGGAGGAGGCCGATGCCGGCACTGTCGCAGAACGAGAGGCCGCTCAGGTCCAGGACCAGGTTCCGGCAGTCGGACTCGGCGAGTTCCCGCAGTCGCGGTCCCACTTGCCCGGCCGTGTGGAGATCGAGCTCCCCGGCCAGGATGATCCTCATATCGCGGTCGTCGCGTGCCACGGTCTTCAGGTCGATCAGGGTCGTCGTCATGGCATCCTCCGCGCTGCGTGCGGCTCCGCCGGGCCGCGCCGTTCCCCGTGTGCCACCAGTCCATCCGGTGCCCGCCACGCCCTGGAAGGCCCGACAGGTCCATTCGGCAGGGCCGAAGGTCCCTCCTCTGCGCGTGGGCGAAGACCCGCCTCCAGGGAGCACCCGGCGGATGGGGGCCGATCGGCCCTGTCCTTCGGCCCTTCTCCACGGGCACGATGCCGGTGTCCGTGCGTCCAGGACGGACCCAGGCGAAGGAGTTGCTTCATGACCGGCAGCGGTGTCCCCTCCCCCGCGACGGAGCCCATCAGCGTCTTCCTCCTCGACGATCACGAAGTCGTACGCCGAGGGGTGCACGACCTGCTGGACGCCGAGCCCGACCTGACCGTGATCGGTGAGGCGGGCACGGCGGAACAGGCCCTGACCCGCATCCCCGCCCTGCGCCCCCGGGTCGCGATCCTGGACGTACGCCTCCAGGACGGCGACGGGGTGAGCGTGTGCCGGGAGCTGCGCTCGCGGATGCCGGAGCTGGCCTGCCTGATGCTCACGTCGTTCGACGACGAGGAGGCACTCCTGGACGCGGTGATGGCGGGGGCGTCGGGCTACGTCCTGAAGCAGATCACGGGGACCGACCTGGTCACCGCCGTACGCACGGTGGCCTCCGGGCAGTCGATGCTCGACCCGGGCGCCACCACCCGGCTGATGGCCCGCATGCGCGGCGACGTGCCCGAGGAGGAGCAGGCGCCCGGGCTCCCCGGCTTCACCGACCGGGAGAAGGAGATCCTCCTCCTGGTCAGTGAAGGGCTCACCAACCGGGAGATCGGCAAGCGAGTGCATCTCGCGGAGAAGACCGTCAAGAACATCATCTCGCGGCTCTTCATCAAGCTCGGGGTGGAACGGCGGGTCCAGGCCGCGGTCATCGCGAGTCACGCTCTGACCCCTCCCGGCCGAAGCCCGGCCCCGCCTTCGGGCAGGGGTTGTCCGTGAGAGACCCGGCCGGCCGCGCGTCGCCCTGCCGGCCCGCCTGAGTGCGGCGCCGTTTCAGCGGTGCGGCACGACGGCGACCGGACAGGCCGCGTGGTGGAGCACGGCATGGGCGACTGATCCGATGCGCGCGCCCAGCGGCGATTCGCGGACCCGGCGGCCGACGACCAGCAACCGGGCGTCCGACGCGGTGGTCAGCAGCACGTGACCGGCGCTCCCCTGCTCGAGGTGGGCGACGACCTCGACCTCGGGGTGCCTCAGCCGCCACGGTTCCAGCGCCTGCTCCAGCGCGGCCTTCTCGAACTCCTCCAGCCCGCCGAACTGGTCGGCGATCCACAGGGAGCCGGGGCTGTAGCCGAATACCGGGGGCAGGCTCCAGGCTCGGACCGCCCGGAGCGGGGCCCGGCGTGCGGCAGCCGCTTCGAAGGCGAATCCCAGTACGTCGGCGGACTCCTCCACGCCGCCATGCTGGCCCACGACCACCTCCCCCTCGTCGAGCCCGGTCACCGGGCTGCCTTGGCGGGCGCGGACGGAGACCACGGGGCATTCGGCGGAGCCGATCAGCTGCTGTCCGCGGGAGCCCAGCAGGAAGCCGGAAAGGGCGCCGTGTCCGCGGGTGCCGAGTACCAGCATCTCCGCGTCCTTGGCGGCACGCAGCAGGGCCGGCACGGGGACGTCGGCCGCCACCTCCGCGGAGAGCGAGAGCTTCGGGTGCCTGCGGGTGAGCTCGTCCTCCGTCTCCTCGAGGACCTCCTGCGCGCGGCGGGCCTCGGCATCCCGGTCCTGAATCACGGGGAGGGCGAGCGGCTGCCACTGCCACGCGTGGACGACGTGGACGTGCATGTCGCGGCGCACTGCTTCTTGAGCGGCCCATTCGGCCGCCGCGCCGCTCTCGGGGGAACCGTCCACTCCGACGACGAGGGTGGGCTTCACGTGTCTGTCCTCCGTGCTGATGCGCGGGGCATCGGGTCGGCCTGCGGTCGTGCGGGGCGCCCGCCGGGGGAGGTCGGGCGCCGCCGGTATTCACCTTCGCCGGGCCGGGCAGGGGGGATAAGGGCCGACGGTCCCTCGTCGAGGGCCGGTGCGCCCCTGCCGTCCCGGCACCCGCCGGGTGCAGGGTGTGGACGTCGGCTCAGCCGACGAACGTCCCGGACCCTCACCCGCAGGAGCGGACATGGCCGCGTTGACCGCGTACGCGATCTCGGAGCTGGACGCCCACTGGCGCGCCGCCAACTACCTGGCCGTGGGCCAGATCTACCTCATGGACAATCCACTGCTGGCCGAACCGCTGCGGCCCGGACACATCAAGCCCCGGCTGCTGGGGCACTGGGGCACCTCACCCGGCCTCAACCTGGTCCACACCCACCTCAACCGCGTCATCAGGGAACGCTCGCTGGAGGCCCTGTGCGTCTGGGGCCCGGGACACGGCGGTCCTGCCGTCCTGGCCAACTCCTGGCTGGAAGGGACGTACAGCGAGACCTACCCGGAGGTGACGCGCGACGCCGCGGGCATGGCCAAGCTGTTCAGGCAGTTCTCCTTCCCCGGCGGTGTACCGAGTCACGTGGCACCCGAGACCCCTGGCTCCGTCCATGAGGGCGGTGAGCTCGGGTACGCCCTCGCCCACGCCTACGGAGCCGCATTCGACCACCCCGGCCTGCTGGTGGCCTGCGTCATCGGCGACGGCGAGGCCGAGACGGGACCGCTGGCCGCGTCCTGGCACTCGAACAAGTTCCTCGACCCGGTCCACGACGGGGCGGTCCTGCCGATCCTGCACCTCAACGGCTACAAGATCGCGAACCCGACCGTGCTGTCCCGGATCCCCGAGGCCGAACTCGACGCCCTGCTGCGCGGCCACGGCCACGAGCCGCTGTACGTCACGGGCAGCGACCCCACCCAGGTCCACCACGCCATGGCCCGGGCGATGGACCGCGCCCTCGACCGCATCGCGCTCATCCAGCGGGAGGCCAGGACCGCGGGCAGTGATCCGGGGCGGGAGTACCCGCGCTGGCCGGTGATCGTGCTGCGCACGCCCAAGGGCTGGACCGGGCCGGCGACCGTCGACGGCGACCCCGTCGAGGGCACCTGGCGCGCCCATCAGGTACCGCTCGCCGGGGTACGGGAGAACCCGTCACACCTGCGGCAGCTGGAGGAGTGGCTGCGCTCGTACCGGCCGCAGGAGCTCTTCGACACCGACGGCAGCCCGACGGCGCGGGTACTGGCCTGCATCCCGCCGGGCGAGCGACGCCTCGGAGCCGTCCCGTACGCCAACGGGGGCCGACTGCTGCGACCGCTCCCGCTACCCGCGCTCGACGCGCACGCCGTCCGTGTCGACAAGCCGGGAAGCACCCTCCACGAACCGACCCGTGTCCTGGGGCACTTCCTCGCCGAGGTCATGCGCGACACCTCCGATCGGCGGGACTTCAGGGTGGTCGGACCCGACGAAACGGCCTCCAACCGCCTGGAAGCCCTGTACACCGCCACCGGCAAGGCCTGGCAGGGCATGACGGAGGCCACGGACCGGAACCTGTCCCGGGACGGCCGGGTCATGGAGATCCTGTCCGAACACGTCTGCCAGGGCTGGCTCGAGGGCTACCTCCTCACCGGCCGCCACGGCCTGTTCTCCACCTACGAGGCCTTCGCGCACATCGTCGACTCCATGGTCGCCCAGCACGTCAAATGGCTGAAGATCTCCCGCGGCTTGGCCTGGCGGGCTCCTGTCGCCTCACTGAACTACCTGCTCACCTCGCACGTCTGGCGCCAGGACAACAACGGCTTCTCCCACCAGGACCCCGGCTTCGTCGACCACGTCCTCAACAAGAGCCCCGAGGTCGTCCGGGTCTACCTGCCGCCGGACGCCAACACCCTGCTCGCCGTGGCCGACCACACCCTGCGCAGCCGCGACCAGGTCAACGTGATCGTCGCCGGCAAGCAGCCCTGCTTCGACTGGCTGCCGATCGACGAGGCCCGCGACCACGTGGGGTGTGGCGCCGGCATCTGGGAATGGGCAGGAACCGAACACGGATCCTCCTCCCCCGACGTCGTACTGGCCTGCGCCGGGGACGTACCCACCATGGAAGTACTGGCCGCCGCGGCCCTGCTCCGCGAACACCTCCCCGCGCTGGTGGTTCGCGTCGTCAACGTGGTCGACATCGCCCGGCTGATGCCCCGCGAAGAACACCCGCACGGCATCACGGACCCCGAATACGACGCCCTCTTCACCACGGACCGCCCGGTGATCTTCGCCTACCACGGCTACCCGTGGCTCATCCACCGCCTCGCCTACCGCCGCACCGGCCACGCCCAGCTGCACGTCCGCGGCTACAAGGAGTCCGGGACGACGACCACGCCCTTCGACATGGTGGTCCGCAACGACATCGACCGCTACCGGCTCGTCATGGACGTCATCGACCGCGTCCCGGGCCTCGCCGCACAGGCGCAGGAGCAGCACCGGGCCATGGCGGCCGTGCGCGCCCGCCACCACGACTGGATCCGCGAACACGGAACCGATCTGCCGGAGGTCGCGGACTGGTGCTGGCCGTACTGAGCCCCCCCACCTCCCTGGCCCCGGACACGGGCCACCCGGTCCTCCGCTCAGGTGCCCCTGCTTGCGCGTGCGAGCCACGCGGTCGAAGGCGTCGTGGACGCCTCGGCGGAGCTGAAGGGCGCTCTCGGCACCGCCGCTCAGCCGTCCCGACAGCGGGGAAGCGGCCGCGAACGGCCACAGGGTGCGTTGTGCGCCCAACTGGAATAGGACGTCGTTTCCTTTGGTGTGATCGTTCGTTGATCCGTGCATGACGGATCTGGTTGAGCGTCTGGTGCCGGACGAGTTGTGGATGCTGTTCAGACGGGTGGTGCCGCCGACGGTGGTGATACGTCCGCAGGGTGGGGGCCGACGCCGAGCGGGTGACCGCGAGGCCCTGGCCGCGATTATCTTCGTGGCGACCTCGGGCTGCACGTGGCGGCAGCTGCCGCCGGTGTTCGGGCTGGCCTGGCCCACGGTCTACCGCCGGTTCGCTCAGTGGAACCGGGACCGGGTCTGGGCCAGGCTCTACCGTGTGGTCCTCGACGAACTCGGAGTGCGAGGCGAGCTGGACTGGTCGCGGTGCGCGATCGACTCCG
>NZ_JBVIRQ010000027.1:0-39087 GCF_055575955.1 Streptomyces sp. NPDC033966
CCCGCGGAGCGGGACCCCAGGCGCTGCGCGCCTGGGAAGAGGACCGCCTCGCTGCGCTCGGCGGAGGGCCGCTTCGCGGCCCAGAGCCGCCCTTCGGGCGGGTGTCCCTCCGCTTCGCTTCGGGACCCCGGGCGCTGCGCGCCCGGCCAGCGACCCAGCTCGCTTCGCTCGCGGACCGGCCTCGCTTCGCTCGCCGGCGGCCCGCTTCGAGGGCCAGAGCCGATCCTTCGGGCCGGGGTCCTCCGCTGCGCTCCGGACAACACACCGTTTGTCCTCCGCTCCGCTCCAGACAACGGACCGAGGCCCTCCGCTGCGTTCCGGGCAATAGACACAGAAGCCCCCTGTGTTTCCTTCCGGGATGACCTAGCGGGAGGTCCTTCGCTCCGCTCCGGACCTAAGTCCGCCAGGTGCTGGGGAAGCGACTCCGCTCCGTTGTGCTCGGCAGAGTCCCGCTTCGCGGGTAAGAGCCCGCTTCGCGGGCCAGAACCTGCCTTTGGCCAAAGGTCCTCCGCTTTGCTCCGGACACCAACAGTGGAGTCGAGCGGGGAACCCGTCACCTCTGTTTGTCCGTGTAGCAGCCCAAGTACCTCGTCCTGGTCCAGGAGCTGACCTCCGGTGTGGTCGAGATTTCAGTACCCCTCGTCATCTACTCGGGCCGCGGTTCACGTTCGTTCCAGCTGTTCCTCAGGTTCTGGCTTCCGCAGAGTTCCAGGCCGGCGCAGGTGTTCTTCCCGGGTTCGACGCCTGACCCTTTTTGGCGGGGGCCGGCGGAGAACGGGTTGGGGGTCACTGGAGGGTTGGTGGACGGAGGGCCAGGGTGTTAACGGCGTTAATGGTCGATGAGGTGCTGATTCAAAGTGATGTCGGGATAGAGATAGGAATCAGTCAGATTCTGCGTGGTTATGGACACGGTGTCCGGAGGCCGTCGGTTCGGTGGCTGAGGTGCCGGGACGTCAGGAAGTGGCGCCTGCGCGCGGGTTGAAGACGGCGTTGAGTACGCGCAGCGCGGCAGGAGACGGCCTATAGAGGGTACGGATATGCATCGCCGCAGGTCAGAGGGGGTGCGCGGGGAAAGTTATGTCCCCTCAGAAGGGACATAACTCGGAGGATGTGTCGCTGGTAGGGGGACAGAACTCCTGCAAAACGTCAGCGAGGCTGACGCTTTTTGGGCCAAAACGTCGGGGATACTGACGTTCTTGCGGAGATACGTCGCCGAACTGCGCGGGGGCGGGGAGGCGTTGGGTGTGGGGGTCCGAGAGAGGCCCGAGAGGGGCCTTGGCCGAGATGTGTCCCTCCTGGGGGGACACAAGACACGCCGAACGTCAACGAGCGTGACATTAGTGTCACCCTTGTTGACATACTCTCTCTCCAGATCAACGAAGTGGAGAGCATCCTCGTGTCATCAGAAGCACAGCGCCGCCGGCAGAGTCCGTCGCGCGCGCCGCGTCCTGATCTCCCCGTTGATGACGCGATCTCGGCGTGGAGTCAGCCGCTGGCTCCGGTCAAGGATCTGGACAGCCTGGCGAAGCGGTACCCCAGCCGGAAGCTCACGCTGGACGGTGAGCGCAAGCCGCTGGAGTTCTACGGGACGCAGAGTCAGCCAAATGCGTTCTCGATGGACAGCCTCGAGTTCTTCCTGGTGATTGCCCAGTACTTCCGGGAAGCCTTGCCCTTGAGGCTCATCCTGCTGCTGATCGCGTGCCAGCGGGCGGGAGGGCGGATTCCGCTTACGCAGGAGGAGATGGCTACGATCCTGGATGTCAGCCGGACAAAGACGTCGGAGGCGCTGCACACCGTCATGTCTCATGGGATCGTCTTCAAGGTGCGGCGGGGTGTGTACCAGTTCAACCCGCCCTACAGTTACCGGGTGGCCGAGTTCATCCCGGGGACGGAGACGGCGGGTGAGTTCGTGAAGGTGGAGCAGCACAGCACCATCTCGCAGATTCGCAGCGACACGAGCCTGCCTGACCTGGTGCGGTTCCCGTCGCTGGACCACATGCGGCAGGCAATCGAGGAATTGCGGGCCGAACGGTCCAAAGAGCGCGCTGCGCGCCGGCTGAGCCGGGCGCAGCGCAAGGAAGAAGGGACAGCTCAGTGAGCACCTTGCGATTCGCTGCGGTCAACGCCGACGGGCTTCTCTCCGACCTGGACCTTCCGCCTGCCGCGTACCGTGTGCTGCTGAAGCTGCGTTCGCTGAGTGAGCCCGGCGGGCGGATCCTCATCGACCAGGCCACCATCGGGGGGCTGCTGGAGCTGAGCAGGCCGAGCGTGAACGCCGCCCTGCGCAGCCTGGAGCTGGCCAAGCTCGTGCGGAAGGTCAGGAACGGGGTGTACCAGATCAACCCGATGCTGGCCGGGTACAACTCTTTCGAGGACGCCGTCGCGGCGGTGAACGAGATGGCCCCGGACGAGCGGCTGGACGCGCGCGGGTACGTCGCCAGCTACCACCAGGCGGTGGCGGAGTACCAGGACCAGCTGGCGGAGCAGCGGAAGAAGCGTGCGGCGCAGGCCGCCGCGAAGAAGGCCGCGGAGTCGAAGCGGCGGCGGACGTTGCACGCTGTTGGGTGACATGCTTGAGGACGGGCCCGTAGAGGGCTTCTGAGGGTGTTTCAAGAGCCTTTGAGGGCCCCGGGGTATCCCGGGGCCCTCAAAGGGTTTCAGGGGCTTGGACGGGCTCCTGTGGCTTTGTGTGGACGGGGCTCAGCCGGCGTCCAGTTCGGTGTTGGCGCGGTCCGTGATCAGGGTCAGTACGCGGCCGGCCACCGCCAGGTCCTCGGCGGGGATCCCGGCGTACAGGCGGGCGGCGATCTCGGCCGTCGCGGCGGCGGTGGTCTCGTACAGGTCGCGGCCGGTACCGGTGAGGCGCAGGAGGGAGTCCTCCTGGGCGAGGAGCCCGGCGGTGAGCAGCTCCTCGATGACGGCCTGGACGAGCGGTTCGGAGGTCTTGAGGGAGTTCTGGATCTCGGCGACCAGCTCGCCGTGCGGGACGGAGCCGCCCGCGACGGTGACGGCCCGGAGCGTGACGCTCTGGTGGAACGTGATGCCGTGGCGGTCGAGGGCGCCTTCGGCGAGGGTGCGGGCGGCGTGGTGGGCGAGGGCTATGACGCGGGCGTTGAGGGTGGGGGCGGTGGTGGTGGTCATGGCTGCTCCTTCTCGTTCTCGGTTGTCCGGTCAAGAGGTGCTGGGTCGAGAGGTGCGTCGAGCAGGGTGGCCAGTTCGCGGGTGAAGCGGGACGTGCGGGGGCTGTCCTGGCCGCCGAGTGGTTCGAGGAGTTGGTCCAGGAGCCGCTGGACGGCCTTGACGGCCTGCTTGGTGACGTCGTGGCCCTGCTCGGTGAGCGACAGCTGGATGGCGCGCGGGTCGTCGGGGTCCCGGGTGCGGGCGATCAGGCCGGAGGTCTCCAGGGCTCGGGCGAGCTTGGAGACGTAGAGCGGTTCGAGGCCAGTGTGGTCGGCGAGCTGGCGCTGGTTCGGGCGTGTTCCGGAGCGGGCCATGCCGTACAGCGAGGCCATCAGGGAGTACTGGGCGTGCGTCATGCCCAGCGGTGCGACCGCCCGGTCGACGGCCACCCGCCACTTCATCGACAGGCGCCAGACCAGGAAGCCGGCCGTGGCGTTCTCGGGTGCTGTGCTCATGGGAAATACGGTACATGGATATTATGTACATGGCTAGCATGTGGGGGTGGGGTGCTGAGCGAGGGGGCGGTGTTCGTCAGAAGGCGAAGTCGACGTAGTCGATGTCCGTGAACTCGACGAGGAGGGATGTCGCGCGGGCGCCGTTGTCCTTGAAGTAGATCTCCTGGAGGGCCTCGGCCGTGATGCTGCGGAGCTGGGCTTCGGTGGCTCCGGTCTCCTGGGCCGCGAAGAGGCGTTGCGCGTACTCCGGGGGGAGGTGCTGGGTGATGCGGCGCATGCGGCCGTCGTCGGTGGTGCCGGGGGCCGCGGTGAACCCGAAGCGGGCGCGGGTCTCGATGACGAGTCCGGTGGTGCGGGCCGCCTGTTCGCGGGCGCGCTTGCGGACCAGGGGCTGCCAGCGGCGGCGTACTTCGGCTTCCAGCCGGGCGGCGAGGGCCGGCTTGGGCTGCTTGATCTCGTTCTTCACGTAGCGCTCGACCGTGCGCTGTGAGATGCCCAGGGTGGCTGCCACGGCCTTGGTGGATTTGAGCTGCTTGAGGAGGAAGCGCATCTGGGCGCCCGCGGACTTCGGGATGGGGCGGGTGAAGTGGAGTTCGTCGGCCTTGGTGAGGCTGTCTGAGATGTCGGACATCGGTTACTCGCCGTCTGCTGCCGCGTCGTGGCCCTTGATGTGGCGGGCCGGGTTGAGGTGTTGGTCGAGGAGCTGCACGGCCCAGAGGAGGGGCTGCGTGCCCTCGTGCTTGACCATGCCGGGGCTGACGCCGAGGCGGAAGCCGCCCGGGAGGGGCTTGCCCTCGGGGGTGTGGGGGAGGAAGTCCAGCGGGCTGGGGCCGTCGGAGAGGTAGACCGCGCAGTCGGAGAGGACCGCGATGGGGTGCAGGCCGGCCTCGGTGGCGAGCTTGCGCATCTTGCGGTGCATGTTGACGCGGGCCGTGGAGATGACGGCGGCGCGGATGTCGGGGCGCCAGGTGGGGCGTTCCAGGGCGGGCCAGGCTTCGCCCGGGCGGTAGGCGGCGCCCTGGGGGCGCTCGCGGAGTTTGCCGATGCCGCCCTTGACCGTCGACTTGATGGCGGAGAGGACCGCTGTCGAAGTGGGGGAGGCGTTCGTCTTGTACGTCGTCATGGCCGTGAGGAACTCGGACTCCGTGAGGGACGGGGTGATGCCGAGGTCGGCCATGGTCGCCATGTAGGCGTCGCGCAGGCGGGTGTACCAGGCGTCGAGGTAGGGGCCGTTGTCAGGGCGGGTCCAGGCCTCCGAGGGGCGGACTTCGTGGCCGAGCTCCTGGGCGTAGGCGAGGGTCGGGGTCGCGTACCAGGCGGGGCCGGTGGGGGGCTTGCCGTGGGGGGTGAAGGGGCTCGGGAGCCGGGGGTCGAGGGGGAGGCCGGAGAGGTCGGCGAGCCAGCACCCGGGGAGCTTCGGGTCGAAGCGGGGAGCGGTGGTGTGGACGGCCGGGCCGATGCCGACGGTGAGGCGGTTCGCGGCCGCGGCGAAGGCCATGTTCACGTCGATGCCGACGGCGTGGGTGCGGGCGCACTCGGCGTCGGTGAGGAGCTCCGGGTCGCGGATCCAGTCGTACGCCTCCTCGTCGAGGACCTCGTCCGGGGTCCGCTGGTGGGCGCGGGGGTAGAGGGCGGCGACCACCGGGTGCTCGTCGGGGGCTTCCGGCGGGGCCGGGTCGACGGGGCGGGTGAGGGATCCGGGGACGGGCGCCGACTCCCAGGTGTTGGTCCGCGGGTTGCGGGCGGCGCGGGTCGGCGGACGCAGGGCCGTCATCAGTTCCAGGCCCGTGACGGCGGTGGAGCCGCGGGGCGTGAGGACGCGGGCGGCGTAGGTGGTGAGCAGCTCGGCGAGTTCGGGGGCGGAGAGGTCCGCCGTGTCCTCGCCCCAGGCGCGGGAGTCGAGGGCGCCCCAGGGGAGGACAGCGAGCTGGACGCACTGGCGGCCGGTGGTGGGGGAGGCCGGGCGGTAGATGCGGGGCCACGGGCCGAAGCCGCGGCGGGTGAGCTGCCACTTGGCCTTGGTGAGCTGCTTGATGACGGGGTGGTCGTCCGGGAGGCGCAGGGCGCGGCGGTCTTCGAGGACGAGGGGGAGGCCGAGCTGTTCGGCGGCGGGGGCGGTGAGGACGAGGAGGGGGTCGCCGTCCCGGCCGTTGTGGTGGAGGCGGGGGGCGCGGAGGTCGGCGTCGGGGCCGAGGGCCCAGGCGACGAGGGCGGGGAGGCCAGAGGTGGGGTGGGGGAGGACGAGGCCGCCGGTGGCGTGGGCGTGGCCGGTGCCGTCGAGGACGGCGAGGGGGCCGTGGCCCTCCAGGGGGGCGGGGGCGGGGGCGGGGCGTTGAGGTGGGCGGCGGTGGGTGGTGGGGGGCTGGGCGTTAACGGCGTTAACGGTGGTGGGGGGTGCCGGGGGTGCCGGGGGTGTGGGGGCGGGGGCCGGTTCGGCGTTAACGGCGTTAACGGCGTTAACGGTGGGAGCGGCGGTGGGGGGCGGGGTGTTAACGGCGTTAACGGTCGGGGCGGCGGCGGGTGCGGCCGGGGGCTCGGCGTTAACGCCGTTAACGGGGGCCGGGTGGAGGGCGGCGAGGCCTTCGAGGAGGCGGGCGTACGCGGCGCGCTTGGGGGGGCGGGGAGCGGTGCGGCCGGTTTCCCAGGAGGTGACGGTCTCGCGGCGGACGGAGAGGGCCTTGGCGATCTGGTCCTGACTCAGGCCGGCGGCCTCGCGCAGGCGCTTGCGCTCGTCGGGGTGGGGGAGCCCGTCCTGGGCGGCCGCTTCTTCGAGCAGGGCGTCGACCGCTGCGAAGAGGGTGGTCTGTTCGTTCGTCTCGCTCATCGGTACTACCTCCAGGAGCACCATATGTGAATCGCACGCTTGAACGCACATGAAACGCACGTGGGGGCGTTAACGGCGTTAACGCCGTCAGCGCCCCCGGCGTGGGGTGCGGCAGCTCAGATGCGCTGCATGAGGAGTTCCGTGACGGCTTTCAGGTCGTCCGGGGTCAGGTGGGCGGTGAGGGCGTCCGCGATGGTCTCCGGGGAGTGCGTGGAGATCGTGATGCGGGGGGTCGCGGCGGCGGGGGCGGGCGTCGGGGCTTTGACGGCGTTAACGCCGTTAACGGTCGGGGGCGTCGGGCGGGTGCGCTGGCGCGGGGGGTTAACGGCGTTAATGGTCTCCGCGGCGGCCGTCTGTTCCTCCTGGGGGAGGCGGCCGATGCGGCGGGCCGGCTCGACCTTCAGCTCGCCCGTCTCCACCTTCTCCTGGAGGTCGGGCGTCAGGTTGAGGAGGGTCAGGCGCTGCGAGACCCAGGCCGGTGTCTTGCCGATCCGCTTGGCCACCTGGGCCTGGGAGCCGTGGACGTCGACCAGTTCCTGAAGGGCGCGGGCCTGGTCCATGGGGGCCACGTCGACCCGGTGGACGTTGGCGATGAGCGCCGATTCGAGGATGTCGGCGGCCGAGGCGGACAGGGCGTCGTTGACGTGGATGTGCATCGTCTTGAGCCCGGCCAGCTGGGCGGCCGCGAGGCGGCGGTTCCCGTCGATGACCACGTACGGGGCGCGGCCCAGGCCGTCGGTCTGGCCCGGGTGGGCCTCCATGAAGGCCAGCCGGGTCGAGACCGCGAGGGGCTGCAGCTGGCCTCGTACGGTCAGGGACTGGGCCAGCTCGTCGAGGTCGGTGAGGTCCTCGCGGAGGTTGAACGGGTTGTGGGCGAGGGCCTCGATGGGAACCTCGGAGGGCGGGACGACGCCGGAGGTGGGGGCGCCCGTGGCCTCGGCGATGGCGGTGCGGCGGGAGCTGACGCTGACGGGCTGGGCCCGTGCGAAGGATGCCGAGACGCCGAGCTTGTCTGCCTTGCTGCTCATGAGATCTCCCGGGCGAGGGCGCGCAGGGCGACTGCCTGGTCACCGTTGGGGGCGTAGACGAAGAGGGGCTGCTTGAGGCGGACGGACTCGCGCTGTTCCTTGAGGTCGGGGACGATCGCCACGACCCGGGGATCTTTTATGTCCATCCAGGCCTGGAGGGACGAGGTCGCGATGTAGCCGCGGCGGCCGTCGTAGAGGTTCACGACGAGGCCGAGGTAGTCGATGTCGAGGCTGAGGTCGTCGCGCAGGTCGTTGATCTGGGAGGTGAGGAGGTCGTACGCGTCCGCCGAGGAGTCCTCCGCCTGTACGACGATCAGCGCGCCGGAGGCGCCCGGCTGTTCGGTGTCGCGGCGGCGGCCGTAGTAGATCGCCGCGTCCATGCTCAGGCCGAGGCTGGGCGGGCAGTCGATGAGGATGACGTCGTAGTCGGACTCGACGGGGGCGAGGGCGCGTTCGAGGGCGGCCTCGCGGGCCCGGACGGTGGAGAGGCGGACGTCGAGGAGGAAGGCGTCCGTGCAGGCCGGCAGGAGGTGGAGGCGGTCGCCGAACCGGTCGTGCTCGATGGGGGCGATGAGGTCCTGGAGAGGGCCCTTGGCCTCGCCGGCCATGTGGCAGGTGAGGCTGTCGCCGCCGATGGGGAGCGGCTGCTGGCCGAGCTGCTTGGTGAGGTGGCCCTGGGGGTCGAAGTCGACGAGCAGGACGCGCATGCCCAGGCCCGGGAGGTCTTCGAGGTCGAGGGGGGAGGTGGCCGGGTGCCCGGCGTGCGTCTCCTCGGGGGTGGTGCGGCGGGCCAGCTGGCGGGCTACGCGGACCGGGTGGAGGCTCGCCGGGTCTTCGGCGAGGGCCTCGGCGGTGCCGGCGGTGATGGCGGTCTTGCCGACTCCGCCCTTCTGGTTGCACACGACGATGCGGCGGACGACGGAGGGGCGCTTCACGGTGGGGGCCGGGTTCAGCTCCAGCCAGAGGTGCACCGCCTGGGCGAGACCCTGGATGAGGGAGACGCCGCGGTCCTTGGAGTGGGTGCGGAAGGACTCCCACTGGCCGGCGGGCAGCCAGGTCGAGAACGACTCGGCGCCGGAGGTGTCGACGGGGGAGGGGGAGGAGGCGAGGGCGCTCCAGTGTGCGATGCCCTGGTGGACGGCGTCCTGGATGTCGACCCGCAGTTGGGCAGTGCGGATCTTCAACTCCTGGCGGAGCCACGGGGGGAGCTTGGAGACGACCTTCTCTCGGTCGTTTTGGGACGAGGGCGAAGTCATGAGAGGGACTTTACTAACGTTCTTGGGTGCGCGTGGGCGCCACGCTTGGGTTTTGCTAACGAAATGGGTGATGGGGCGTCCGGACAAGCGACAGGGCGGCCTCGCACCCGCCGTAGCGAGCACCCCCGTGGTTCACCACGGCGTGTGCGAGGCCGCCCTGGATGTTTCGTCAGCCGACCGGGACGGGGGCCTGCGGGGCGGGCAGGCCGAGTTCGGCGCGGCAGGAGGCAGAGCCCGCCGGGTCGAAGAGGAGAACGCGGGGGGCGGGCACGATGCCCGGGAGGAGGTAGTTCCACAGGTCGACGACCCGGGCGTGCAGGTCCTCGCGGTCGGCGCGGACGTGCGAGGTCACCTGGACGCCGGTGAACGAGCCGACGAGGAAGGTCGAGAGGTCGTGCACGTCGAGCGAGGGCATGATGTCGCCGCGTTCCTGGGCCGGCGTCAGACAGCTGCGACAGGTCTCGATCCAGGCGTTGTACGGGGACGGGTCCGGGCTGGTGAACGAGCCGAACTCGATGACCAGGCGGATGCCGGCGCGGATGCGGACGTTGGTGCGCAGCCCGAACGCCATCTGGTGGGTGAGGTCGATGACCGTTTGGAGGCCCGGGTCCTCCAGGGCGGGGACGTCCCTGGACACCTGGAACTGCTCATCCACCAGGGTGCGGGCGAGGGCTTCCTTGGAGGGGAAGTGGAAGTAGAGGGCGCCCTTGGTGACTCCGGCGTGCTTGACGACGTCGCTGAGGCTGGTGCCGCCGAAGCCGGCGCGGTCGAAGGCGACGGCCGCGCCGTCGAGGATCGCCTGCCGGGTGATCTCGGCCCGTTCCTGCCTGACCCTCGCCACGTGTGCTCCTGATTGCCGGTTACGTCCGCTGTAGGGAAGGTCAATCTAGTGGGGGCGGGCGAAAGAAAACCAGTCGACCAGTACTTTTATGGGGCTTGGGAGTAGGGGTTTGGGGACAGTTGGGGCGGTTTGGGTTGTTACTTTTCGCTGGAGGGCGGGAGGGGGGCGGCGTTAACGGCGTTAACGCCGTTAACGGGTGAGGGTGAGGGGGAGTCGAGGAGCGGGCCCACCCTCCAGGGCAGGGTCGCGAAGGCGCGGGTGAGGAGTGCCCTGCGGGCGGCCGGGTCGTGGCGGTCGTGCGGCCGGGGCGATGTGTGGGTGTGGGGGCGGGCTTACTGTGTCGCTTTGTGTACGGTAGACGCGGTTTTGGTGCGAGGGCTGGGGGATCCGGTGGCGGACGGACAGTGGGCTGCGGCGGTGCGGTTGTTGTGGGGGCCGCCGGTGACGCCGGCGCGGGGGCCGCGGCGGGGGTTGACCCTGGAACAGATCGCGCTGGCCGGGGTCGGGATCGCCGACGGCGAGGGGCTCGGCGGGGTCTCGATGCAGCGGGTGGCCGGGGAGCTGGGGGTCACCAAGATGGCCCTCTACCGGTACGTGCCGGGGAAGGCGGAGGTCGTCGCGCTGATGGTGGAGGCCGCGATGCCGGATCCGGCCGGGGGCCTGGACGCCGCGTTGGCGGTGGCCGGGGACGGCTGGCGGGAGCGGCTCGGGGTGTGGGCGCGGCAGCTGCTGGCCGGGTTCCGGGCGCATCCGTGGCTGCTGGACGCGACCGTTGGGGCGCGGGCGTTGGGGCCGCGGGAGGTCGGGTGGCTGGAACGGGCGCTGGCCGCGCTGGAGGGGTGCGGGCTGACCGGGGCCGAGGCGATGGACGCGGTGGTGCTGGTGGCCGGACACGTGCGGGGGATCGCCGAGCAGGAACGGGCGACGGGTGGCGCCGGGGGCCCGGACGAGGAGCTCGGGGCCGTGCTGGCGGAGGTCGTCGGGACGAGGGGCGAGGAGTATCCGGCGCTCGCGGGAGCACTGGCTTCCGTCGCCGCGCACGGGGGGCAGGACCAGGCCCTGGAGTTCGGGCTGGAGCGGATCCTCGACGGGGTCGGGCTGTTCGTGGAGCGGCGGGCGACCTCCTGAAGTCGGATGCCCTCTGGTTCTCGGAGAGGGGAGCTGGGGCAGTACTGGGCCGTGGCGGGTGGTGTGCTGGTCGCCCTGGCGGTGGTGGTTCTCGCGTGCGGGGCGGGCGGGGTGTTGGCGCGCTGGCTCGGGCAGCCGGCGGTGGTCGGGGAGATCGCCGTGGGGATCCTGCTCGGGCCTACGTTCATGGGGTGGGTGTGGCCGGAGGGACAGCGGTGGCTGCTGCCGGGTGAGGTGCTCCCGGTTCTGGCGGAGCTGGGAAACCTCGGGCTCGTCGTCTTCATGTTCCTGGTGGGGCTGGAGCTCGACGTGGGGATGCTGCGGGGGATGCGGCGGGCCGTGGTGGTGGTGAGTCAGGCAAGCGTGTGGATACCGCTGGGACTCGGGGGGCTGCTGGGGCTCGGGTTGTACGGGACCTTCGCGCCGGAGGGGGTGGGGCGGGGGGAGTTCGTGTTGTTCGTGGCGGTGGCGCTGAGCGTCACCGCCTTTCCCGTACTGGCGCGGATCCTCACCGAGCAGGGGCTGTACGGGACGCCCGTGGGGGCGCTGGCGATGGCCTGCGCGGCGGTGGTGGACGTGGTCGCCTGGTGCCTGCTGGCGGTGGTGGTGGCCGTCGCCGGGGGCGGTGGGGCGGGCGCCGGGCCGTGGCGGGCGGCCCTGGCCGGGGTGTTCGTCGCGGGGATGTGGTGGGGGGTGCGGCCGCTGCTCGCCCGGGGGGTCGGGCGGTGGGGGGTGGAGGAGCGGGGCGGTGGGGTGGTGGCGCTGTTCGGCGGGGTCTGCCTGGCCGCGTACGCGACGGAGGCGCTGGGGGTGCACGCGCTGTTCGGGGCGTTCGTCTTCGGCGCGGTGGTGCCGAGGGGGGTGAAGGCGGTGGAGTCGGCGGCGCGGCGGATGCGGGAGTTCGCGGTGCCGGTGCTGCTGCCGCTGTTCTTCGTGGGGAGCGGGCTGCGGACCGACGTGGGGGCGCTGCGGGGCGGCGGGGCCTGGTGGTGGGCGGCGGCGGTGCTGGCGGTGGCCGTCGCGGCGAAGTGGGGCGCGGGGTCGGCGGCGGCGCTGGCGGCGGGGGTGCGGCGGAGGGAGGCGGTGCTGCTGGGGGCGCTGATGAACTGCCGAGGGGCGACGGAACTGGTGGTACTGAACGTGGGGCTCGGGCTGGGGGTGATCGGGGTGGAGCTGTTCACGGTCCTGGTGCTGATGGCGCTGGTGACGACGGCCGCGACGGGGCCGGTGGTGCGGGCGCTGGGGGTACGGGGGCGGGGGCCGGGCGTTAACGGCGTTAACGGCGTTAACGGTGGTGGGGATTGACCGGTGTGGCGGGGCCGGGTGCCGACGGTGGCCGGCCTGGTGGCGGTGTTAACGGCGTTAACGGTGGGCGGTGGCTCCGTCCGGAGTCCGGTCCGGCTCCGGCGGGGGCGTCGACTGTGGCCCAGGATCTCGTACCCCCTTGGTGTGGGGCGACCCGCGGATGCGGCGATTGCGGTGTGGAGCCCCTCATGGTCAAGCAGGAGCGTGCGGCACGCACGCGGGAATCTCTCGTGCTCGCTGCGGCGGAGGTGTTCGCCGCGGAGGGGTTCGCCGCCGCGTCGATCGCAGCGATCAGCGAGCGTGCCGGAGTGACCTCCGGCGCGGTCCAGTTCCACTTCGACGGCAAGCCCGCCCTCGCCCGGGCCGTGGAGGCGCGGGCCGCGCGGGCGCTGCGGCGGATCGCCGAAGCGGAAGGCGAACCGGAGAGGGCCGGCGCCCCCTTGAAGATGCTCGTCGACGCGACGTACGCGCTGCTGGAACTGCTGGCGGCGGACGCCGTCGTGCGGGCCGGGTTCGCGCTGGGCGCCGATGCGGCCCACCACAGCCAGGTGGATCTGCGCGGGCAGTGCCGTCTGTGGGCGGAAGAGCTGATGGCCACCGCCGACCGGGCCGGGCTCCTCGCCGATGGGCTGGCCCCGCAGGACGCGGCACGGGTGGTGGTGGCCTTCACGGCAGGGCTGAAGGCGTTGGGGGCGGTGGAACCGGAGTGGACCCCCCGTCAGGCGCTGGACCGGATCTGGACGGTGGTGCTGCCGGGGATCGCGCCCGATGGGGCGGCGATCACGGAGCAAGAAACAGACTGAATGGTTTGATTTTAGGGCCCCGATGGGTGTTATATGGCCCCTGTTGTGAGGCGGCTGAAGGGCTCCAAACTGTCATGGGTGTGTGACGTGGTCACAAAAACCCAGGTCAGATGGGATTTCTGGGTGGCGCCGAGATTTCGTCAGACTGAGAACTGCCCGGTCGGCAACGCATTGACAAACCGTCCGTCCTGTTTTCTACTGACTCTTGCGACCTCATCCAAAGGACAGGGGAGTACGACGTGGACATCGATGTACTGGGCGCACTCGCCGTGCGGGAGAACGGGATCTCCATCACGCCCACCGCCCCCAAGCCCCGGCAGGTCCTGGCGCTCCTGGCCCTCCACGCCGATCAGGTCGTGCCGGTGTCGGCGCTGATCGAGGAGCTGTGGGGGTCCATGCCGCCGCGCAGCGCACGCACCACCCTGCAGACGTACGTACTCCAGCTGCGCGCGCTCATCGCGACCGCCCTGGAGGGGAACGGCGACGAGGACCGCACGGCGAAGGACGTCCTCGTGACCCTGCCCGGCGGCTACCTGCTGAACAGCGACCGCGGTACCAGCGACGTCCGGGAGTTCGACCGGCTGGCCGGGATGGGCTACCGGGCGATGGACGCGGGTGACTACCCCGTCGCCGCGCAGCGGCTGCGGGAGGCGCTGGCCCTGTGGTCGGGGCCCGCCTTCGCCGACGTGCAGGGCGGGGTGCAGCTGGACATGGAGACGCGCCGCCTGGAGGAGACCCGGCTGTGCGCGCTGGACCAGCGCATCGAGGCGGACCTGAAGCTGGGCCGCCACCGCGAGCTGCTGGCGGAGCTGACGGTGCTGGTGAGCCGGTACCGCACCCACGAGAACCTGCACGGGCAGTTCATGCTCGCCCTGCACCGCTCGGGCCGGCGCGGCGAGGCGCTCGACGTGTACCAGCGCCTGCGCACCACGCTCGTACGGGACCTCGGGCTGGAGCCGTCCACCGCGCTGCGCAGGCTCCAGCGTTCGATCCTGATGGCGGGCCCGGACGGCGTGGGCAAGCCGGCGGTGGTGGCCGGGGCGGGCACCGGGGCGGTTCCGCGGGCCGAGCGGCTCGTACGGGCCTGACCCGCGCGCGGCCGGCGCCGTGCGTGCCGGTCAGCGGTAGGTGCAGGGACGGAGCGGGGGGAAAGGGAGACGGAGCGGTGCAGGAGAGGTCGGAGCGGACCCGCAGGCGGTTGGTCTTCGCCGGGGCCGAGTTGTTCCACCGCAACGGGTACGCCAACGCCACACTCGGTGAGATCGCCGGTGCGGCGGGGGTGACGAAGGGGGCGTTGTACTTTCACTTCGCCTCGAAGGACGAGCTGGCGGACGCGGTGCAGCGGCGGGGCTGTGGCCTGCTGCACGAGGCGGTCCGGGTGCTGCGGGAGGGCGGAGCCTCGCCCCTGCAGGCGCTGATCGACACGACGCACTGGCTGGCGCGGACGCTGCACGAGGATCCGGCGATCCCGGCGAGCTTCCGGATCACCAAGGAGTGCGCCGGGCACCAGCCGGCCTCGGTCGACTTCCACGGGGCGTGGCTGTCGGCGGTGTGCGAGCTGTTGCGGATGGCGCGGGACGTGGGAGAGCTGCCGCTGGACCGGCCGGCCGTCGGGGTGCCCGACGGTGCGGAAGACGCCGGTTCGGCCGCCGACCGGTGGGAGAGCGCCGAGGCATTGGTGGCGGCGGCCGTGTGCGGGATCGAGGTGCTGGCCGGGACGGGGCTGTCGTACGAGGAGCTCCAGCGGAAGGTGGCGGCCCTGTGGGGGCTGCTGCTGCCGAGCCTGGTGGGCGCGGAGCGGGTGCGGGAGTACCGGATCGCTGCCGCTTCCACTGGCGTTCGGCAGGCCGACGGGGAACGGAGTTACGAGTTCCTCGGGACCGCGGTCTGACGCGTGTCCCCTCGGCGGCGGCCGGGGGAGCGGGGTTCGAGCAGAGCCCGGAGCGGGCGGCCGGGGCGTGGGAAACGGCAAGCCGGGCCCCCGGGTTCCGGCGTCATCGAGGTGCATCGACGAACTGCGGAGGGGCAGACCATGAGGATCCGGATTCTGGGACCGCTCAGTGCCGAGGTCGACGGGGAGTCGATCGTGCCGTCGGCGGGCAAGCCGCGGCAGATCCTGGCCCTGCTCGCCCTGTACCCCGGGCGGGTGGTGCCGGTGCCCACGCTCATGGAGGAGATCTGGGGCCAGGACCTGCCCAACAGCGCGCTGACCACCCTGCAGACGTACATCCTCCAGCTCCGCCGCAGGCTGGGAACGGCCATGGGGCCGGGCCGGCCGGGCGCCGCGAAGGACGTCCTCACGACCCGGCACGGCGGGTACCTGCTGCAGGTGCCGCCGGAGTCCGTCGACGTCCACGCGTACGAGGACCTCGTCGCGCGGGGCCTCGCCGCCTTCGAGGGCGGTGACGACGAGGGTGCCGCCGCCCGGCTGCGGGCGGGGCTCGCGCAGTGGCAGGGGCCCGCGCTGGTCGACGTACGGGTGGGGCCGGTGCTGGCGATCGAGGTCATGCGGCTGGAGGAGAGCCGGCTGGTCGCGGTGGAGCGGCGGATCGACGTCGACCTGCGGCTCGGACGGCACACCGAACTCCTCGCCGAGCTCACCGAGCTGACGGCACGCCACGCACAGCACGAGGGGCTGCACTCCCAGCTGATGGTGGCGCTCTACCGGTCCGGGCGGCAGGGCGCGGCGCTGGACGTGTACCGGCGGCTGCGCGGCAGGCTCATCGGGGAGCTGGGCGTCGAGCCGTCGCCCCAGTTGCAGCGGCTGCACCAGGCGATGCTGACCGTCGACCCCGCCCTCGACGTGGTGGCCGGACCGCGGAGGGGCTCCACCTTCGACCTCTATGCCGCTTGATCTCAACCGGACTTGAGGTGTGAGCATGGTGCCCATGGACAACGACACCACGCCGCGCGCGGCGGACCTCGAAGCGATCGCCGGACTCGTCGCCACCGTCGAGCGGGCCCAGCAGAACAAGGACGCCGAGGAGTTCCTCGGGCTCTTCCACCCGGACGCGATATGGACCACGGCCCACGGCAAGGTCCTCATCGGCTTCGACGCGATCGCGGAGTTCACCCGCCGGGTACTGCCCGCCGCGAACTGGGACGGCAAGGTCAGCTACGAGGTCGGGCACGTGCTGTTCATCCGGGACGACGTCGCCGCCGTCAAGGTGCGCCAGCGGTACCTGGGCGCGGGCGAGGAGAGCGAAGGAGCCCCGCTGTACGTGGTCTCCCGGCAGGACGACGGGCGCTGGCTGCTGACCGCCTGCCAGAACACCCAGGTCCACGACCCCGCGCAGGACTGACATCGTGGGGGCATGGACGATCATGGTGTGACGCCGTTCCGGCTCGACGTGCCGCAGGACGAACTCGACGACCTGGACCTGCGGCTGCGCCGGACGCGGTGGCCCGACGGGCTCGACGGCGTCGGGCGGGCGTACGGGATGCCGCCGGCCGAGCTGCGGGAACTCGTACGGTACTGGCGCGAGCAGTACGACTGGCGGGCCGCCGAGGCGCGGCTGAACGAATGGCCGCAGTACACCACCGTCATCGACGGGGCCCGGGTGCACTTCGCGCACGTCCGCTCGCCCGAGCCGGACGCGCTGCCGCTGCTGATGACGCACGGCTGGCCGGGCTCGTTCGTGGAGTTCCTGGAGGTGGCCGGGCCGCTGACGGACCCGCGGGCGTACGGAGGTGATCCGCGCGACGCCTTCCACCTGGTGCTGCCCAGCATCCCCGGCTTCGGGCCGTCCGGGCCGACCACTGACACCGGCTGGGAGTTCAAGCGCGTCGCGCGGGCCTTCGGGGTGCTGATGGAGCGGCTCGGGTACGACGCGTACGGGGTGCAGGGCGGCGACTGGGGCGCCGCCGTCTCACGGGAGCTGGGGCGGATCCGCCCGGGCAACGTGGTCGGGGTGCACCTGAACCTGCTGCCCGGGGCCGGGGCCACCGCCGAGCCCGGGGAGGCGGAGCTCGCGGCCCTGGAGCCCGCCGAGCGGGAGCGGACGCTGGCCTCCTGGGAGCGGTACCGGGTGTGGGCGCGGGAACGGCAGGGGTACGCCGACATCCAGGCGACCCGGCCGCAGACCCTCGCGTACGGGCTGAACGATTCGCCCGCCGGGCTGCTCGCCTGGATCGGGGAGAAGTTCACCGAGTGGAGCGACCCCCGGACCCCCGTGGACCGGGACCAGATGCTGACCAACGTGATGCTGTACTGGCTGACCGGGACGGCCGGGTCGGCCGCCCGCATCTACTACGAGCGGGCCCACGCCGACTACCACGGGCGGCCGCCGGAGGTCTCGGACACCCCGACCGCCCTCGCCGACTTCCCCCGGGACAACTTCGTCCCGCTGCGGCACGTCGCCGAGCGCACCGACCGGATCGTGCGCTGGACCTCGTACGACAGGGGCGGGCACTTCCCCGCGATGGAGGTGCCGGAGCTGCTCGTCGAAGACATCAGAAGTTTTTTCCGGGAAGGTGTCACATTCGGCGGGGCCCGTCTGTCCCCTCAGTGAGAACACGATGGAGGAGGCCGGGATGTTGGTGCTGCTGGCGGGCGCGAGCGGAGTACTGGGGCAGCGGACGGCGGTCGCGCTGCGGGCCGCGGGCCACGAGGTGGCCGGGCTGGGCCGGGGCGCGGGGATGGACGTACGGGCCGACCTGCTCGACCGCGAGGGACTGCTGCGGGCCGTCGACGGCCGGCGCTTCGACGCGGTGGTGCACGCCGCGACCGCCCTGTCCGGCAAGGCCATGGCCGCCCACCGGGACATGGCGGCCACGAACCGGCTGCGTACCGAGGGCACGGAGAACCTGCTGGCCGCCGCCCGCGAGACGGGGGCGCGGCGGTTCCTGGTCGAGTCGATGATGTTCGGCTACGGGTACGGGGACCACGGCGCGGCGCTGATCGGCGAGGACGACGGCTTCGGGCCGCGCGGGGCGAACGCCGCGCTGGAGCGGCACGTCGGCGCCATGCGGACCAAGGAGGAACTGGCCTTCACCGCCGCCGGGATCGAGGGCGTCAGCCTGCGCTTCGGCCTGTTCTACGGGGCCGGCACCACCGACACCCACCTCGTGCCGCTGCTGCGCGGGCGGAAGCTGCCCGTCGTCGCCGACAAGGGCCGGGCGCTGAGCTGGGTGGACACCGAGGACGCGGCGCGCGCGGTGGTGCTCGCGCTGGAGTCGGGGCGTGCGGGGCAGGCGTACAACATCGCCGACGACACCCCGGTGGGCTGGGGCGCGCATGTGGGGGCGGTGGCCGGGGCGTTCGGGGCGCCCGCGCCGCTGACGGTGCCGCTGTGGGTGCTGCGGGCGGCCCCGCTGGCGCACACCATCATGGGCAGCTCGCTGCGGCTGTCGAACGCCAAGGCGCGGCGGGAGCTGGGGTGGGAGCCGCGGTACGGGAGCAGCCCGGAGGGGGTGCGGGCGCTGGCGGCGGCCGGGACGGAGCGGGTGTCCGGCATGTGAAATGGGCGGTGGGAGCCCCGTACGGCTGTGATCATCGGCCGATGGACCTCGAACAGCGCACCCCGCCCGTGCTGACCGGCGACGAACGCTCCACCCTGACCAGCGTGCTCCAGTGGCAGCGCGACACCCTGCGGATGAAGTGCGCGGGCCTGACGGACGAGCAGCTGCGGCGCAGGGCCGTCCCGCCGTCCGGACTGAGCCTGCTGGGGCTGGTCCGGCACCTGGCGGAGGTGGAGCGGGGCTGGTTCCGCAACGTCCTGAACGGTGAGGACGTACGCGGCTACTTCCCGAAGAACGACGCCGGGGAGTGGACGGAGTTCCACGTCGACGACGCGGACCCCGCCGAGTCCTTCCGGATCTGGGAGGAGGCCTGCGAGCGTTCACGGGCCGTCGTGGCGGCCGCCGAGTCCCTCGACGTACGAGGGCACTTCGGCGACGAGGCGTACTCGCTGCACTACATCCTGGCCCACATGATCGAGGAGTACGCCCGGCACAACGGGCACGCCGACCTGCTGCGCGAGGCCATCGACGGGGTCACCGGCGAATAGCCGGCGAGCAGCGGGCGAGCAGCGGGCGGATCTACGCGGAGACCGCGCCGGCCCGGTCCACGGCGTCGAGGGCGACCTGCCACGGGAAGTGCGGCGGGGCGTCGGGGCCGGCCGGGCCGGGCAGGAAGCCGCCCTCGCCGTACAGCAGTTCGGCGCCGGCGCCGCGCAGGACGGCCAGGGACTGCTCGAACTGGGGGTGGGCGGCGAGCGCGGCGTTCGTACACGGCATGGCCACCACCGGGGTCCCCTTGCCGAGGGCCTCGGCGGCCACGCCGACGGTGAACCGGTCGGTGAGGCCGAGGGCCCAGGCGTTGACGGAGTTGAAGGTGGCGGGGGCGAAGAGGACGGCGTCGGCGGCCGGCCACACGTCGGGCTCCCCGGGGAGCTTGTACTGCCAGCGCACCGGGTTGCCGGTCAGGGCGGCGAGGCCGTCGAGGCTTTCCGACACCCACTGCGCCGCTGTCGGGGTCAGGCCCAGGCACACGTCCCAGCCGCGCGACTGGGCGTCCTCGATCACATGGGCCACGTCGAAGACGGGCGGCGCGGCGGAGCAGAACAGGTAGAGAGTCCTCGTCATGCGGTTATGTGATCACATTCCTGGCCCTCAACTCTCCTTGAGGGTCCGGCCGCTCGGCTCAGGCCGCCGTGCCGGCGGTGATCCTGTCGGCGAAGGAGCTCAGGTTCCCCCACATCCGGGCCACGCGCTCGTCCACGGTCAGCGACTCCTCGGGGCGCCCGGCGCGCAGCTTCGGCTGCCGCTTGCCGCGTACGTAGAGGGAGCAGGCGAGGTCGGCGCAGACGTACGTGCCGACCGTGTTCCCCTCGCGGCCGCGGGCGCCCGCCAGCGGTGCGGCGAGCAGGGTGACACCGGAGGAGGCGTGTCCCGTCAGGCAGATCTGGCACAGGCTGGACTTCACCGCGCTGGTGCGGGTCGCGGCGGGCACGCGCAGGGTGATGCCGACCGGGCCGCCGGGGCGCGGGATGACGAGATGGGCCCGCAGCGGGGCGCCCGGGTCCACCCAGCCGAGGAAGTCCAGGTCCTGCCAGGGCAGTTCGGCGAAGTCGAGGGGCAGGCGCAGGCGTGCCGCCTCGCCCTTGGTGCAGTTCACGAAGGACGAGCGGATCTGTTTTTCGGTGAGCGGTTCCACGGGAGTGGACCCTACGGGGCGTTTGGGCTGCTCTGCACTTCATTTACGCAGGTGGGAGCCGGTGGGGACGGATGCTTGAAAACTTCTCGCGGCTTCGGCGATGAGTTTCGGGGAGGGGGCCGGTCTACCCCTGTGAAGAGCGGGAGTTGGGCCGCGAACCAGGATGTGGACAGCGTCCACTTTTCTGGATAGGCTGCGGAGCGTCCGAATGTGGACGCCGTACACATAGTCAGGGGAAACATCATGCGCAAGGTCATCGCCTCCGTTTTCATCTCCGTCGACGGCGTCTTCGAGGACCCGAGCTGGTCCATGCCGTTCTGGAACGCCGAGGCGGAGGAGTTCGCCGGCGAGCAGCTCGCCGCCGCCGACGCGCTCCTGCTGGGCCGGGTGACGTACGAGGCCATGGCACCGGCCTGGATGGCGCGCGCCGAGGGCGCCGACGCCGGGACCGAGCGGATGAACGCGATGCCGAAGTACGTCGTCGGCTCCAGCACCGCCGCACCCGAGTGGAACGCCACCTTCCTGACGGGCGGCCTCGCCGCCGAGGTCGCCGCGCTCAAGCGGCAGGACGGCGGCGACCTGCTCGTCTACGGCAGCGGGCGGCTGGTCAACGCCCTGATCGAGCACGACCTGCTCGACGAGCTGCGGCTGTGGACGCTGCCGGTGGTGCAGGGCAAGGGCCGCAAGCTGTTCGGCGAGGACTCGCCGGTGAAGACCCTGCGCCCGGTGGGCACCACCGTGCTCGGCGACAGCGGGGCACAGGTGCACGCGTACGTTCCCGTTCCCGTGGCCGGCTGAGCCTCCGCGGCGTCCGGCGAGTCCGTCCTCCGTTTCCGTCCACGTTTCCGTCCACGTTTCCGTACGTACCAGGCACAAGGAGCAGTACGAGATGAGCGAGCAGCCGGTGAAGGGCCCCGCGAGCTACTTCCCTTCGATCGAGAAGAAGTACGGCCGTCCGGTGGCGCGGTGGCAGGAGCTGATCCGCTCCTCCCCGCTGACCGGGCACATGGAGCTCGTCTCCTGGCTGAAGGCCGAGCACGGGATGGGCCACGGCCACGCCAACGCCCTGGTCAAGCACACCCTCACGGAGCAGTAGACGCTCGCGTATGCGGGGGAGCGCCTGAGCCATGTCGTGTCTCGCCGGACGCGGCTTGACTGGGTGTCATGACGAAGAACACGAACGAGACGCAGAACACGGTCACCCTCGTCATCGGGGGCAACGGCAAGACGGGCCGACGGGTCGCCGAGCGGCTGGAGGCCCAGTCCCGCGCGGTGCGGATCGGCTCCCGCACCGGCGAGCCGGCCTTCGACTGGAACCGGCCCGAGACCTGGGGCCCGGCGCTCGAGGGCGTGGACCGCGCGTACATCACCTACCACCCCGACCTGGCCTTCCCCGGGGCCGCCGACCGCATCGGGGCCTTCGCGGAGGCCGCCGTGGCCGCCGGCGCGCGGCGCCTGGTGCTGCTGTCGGGGCGCGGGGAGGAAGCCGCCCGGCTCGCCGAGAGCCGGCTGCGGGACTCCGGGGCCGACTGGACCGTCGTACGCGCCAGCTGGTTCAACCAGAACTTCGACGAGTACTTCTTCCTGGACTCCGTACTGGCCGGGGAGATCGTCCTGCCGGTCGGGGACGCGGTGGAGGCCTTCGTGGACGCCGACGACATCGCCGACGTGGTGGTGGCCGCGCTCACCGACGACCGGCACATCGGCAGGACGTACGAGCTGTCCGGGCCGCGGCTGCTCGGCTTCGCGGAGGTGGCCGCCGAGCTGTCCGAGGTGACCGGGCGCGAGATCGCGTACGTCCCGGTCACGGAAGAGCAGTACCGGGCGGTGCTGCGCGAGCACGGCCTCCCGGAGGAGTTCGCCGACCTGTTCACCCTGATCTCGGACGGGCGCAACGCGCACCTGGTCCACGGGGTCCAGGAGGTGCTGGGGCGCCCGGCCAGGGATTTCTCCGACTACGCGCGCGAAGCGGCGGCGAGCGGCGCCTGGGACGTCCGAGGATGAGGTCATGGACACGCTGACCGGTCTTCTCGAAGGGCCAAGGGCCCGCAGTGCCTTCCTGATGAAGTCCGTCTTCGACCCGCCGTGGGCCATGCGGGTCGAGGACCGGGCCCCGCTGTCGGTGATGACGCTCGTGCGCGGCTCGGCGTGGCTGCTGCCCGACGACGGCGAGGCCGTGCGGATCGGGCCGGGCGACGTGGCGGTCGTACGGGGGCCCGTGCCGTACACGCTCGCCGACGTGGCGGAGACCCCGGTGAGCGTCGTGATCGGCCCCGACCAGCGGTGCAGTTCGCGGGAGGGCGAGGACGTCACCGAGCGGTTCTCGCTCGGGGTGCGGACCTGGGGCCCGGCGCGGGAGGGCGCCGGCTCGGTGGTGCTGCTCAGCGGGACCTACCAGGCGCCGAGCGAGATCGGGCGGCGGCTGCTGGGGGCGCTGCCGGCGGTGCTGGTGCGGCCGGTGCGGGCGGCCGACGCCACCCTGATCACACTGCTGGCCTCGGAGGTGGCGCAGGACGAGCCGGGGCAGGAGCTCGTGCTGGACCGGCTGCTGGACCTGCTGCTCATCGGGGTGCTGCGGGCCTGGCTCGCCGCCCCCGGCTCAGGGGCGCCGGCCTGGCACCGCGCCCAGGGCGACCCGGTCGTCGGGGCGGCGCTGCGGCTGCTGCACGAGGACCCCGCGTACGGGTGGACCGTGGAGGAACTGGCGCGCCGGGCCGGGGTGTCGCGGGCCGCGCTGGCCCGGCGCTTCACGGAGCTGGTCGGGGAGCCGCCGGTCGCCTACCTGACGGGCTGGCGGCTCGCCCTGGCCGCCGACCTGCTGCGCGAGCCGGACGCCACGGTGGCGACGGTGGCCCGCCGGGTCGGCTACGGGAGCGCGTTCGCGCTGTCGGCGGCCTTCAAGCGGGTACGGGGAGTGAGCCCGCAGCAGTTCCGGGAGGGCGCGGGAGCGGGCACGGTGCCGGGGGTGTCCGGCACGGTGGTTCTGGGTTAGGCCGTGTCTTGCGGATCGGGCCCGGCCTGATCCGAAAGACACGGCCCGGTCCCTACGCGAGTTCGAGGACGGCCACCGGCTGGGGGCCGCTGAACTCGCCCGTGGGGCGGAAGCCGAGGCCGAGGTAGAAGGGCGCCGGGCTGTCTTCGCTGTCGTGCCAGGTCACGTACGCCCGGTTCCCGCCGCGGCGGCGGATCTCCTGCGTGACGGCCTCCACGGCGAAGCGGCCGTAGCCCTTGCCCTGGTGCTCGGCGGCGATGTTCAGGCGCCAGATGCCGGAGCGGCGGTGCTCCGGGTCCTTCGCCGGGTCCCAGACGATGTCCAGGAAGGCCATGACGAAGCCGACGACCTCGTCGCCGTCGAGGATGGCGCGGGGCCAGGCGGGCTCGCCGTGGACGTAGGCCTCGGCGAGGGACTGCGCGACGGACTCGACGAGGTGCTCCTGGTCGGGGCGGACGCGGACGGCGGTCACCGCTTCGAAGTTGTCCGGGGTCACCGGCACCAGGCGGAGGGAAGAGCTGATCATGGGCGCAGCCTAGGGCCTGTCCGCCCGGACGATTGAAAAGAACGGGACAGCCGGTATATTTTCTGCGGCAGTACATCGGGAGGGGAAGGGGAAAGCCTTTGCGGGCACAAGTGGCCGTCGTCGGCGGGGGGCCGGTCGGCATGCTCGTCGCGGCCGAGCTGGCCGGGTACGGGGTCGACACGGTGGTTCTGGAGGAGCGCTCGGAGATCTCGGAGCGGCCCAAGGCGACCACGCTGCACGCACGGGCGGTCCAGAGCCTGGCCCGGCGCGGGTACCTGCCCGGGGACGCCCCCGGCGGAACCCCGGGCGGAACCTCCGGCGCGTTCCATTTCGGCGGGATCCACGGGCTGGTCATCACCGTGCCCGAGGGGGAGCCGGAGCCGATCCTCAAGCGCCCGCAGGCCGAGCTGGAACGGCTCTTCGAGGCGCGGGCCCGGGCGGCCGGCGCACGGGTGCTGCGCGGGCACCGGGTGACCGGGATCGCCCAGGAACCGGACGGCGTGCGGCTGGACGTCGAGGGGCCCGGGGGTCCGGCGACCTGCAGCGTCGAGTACCTCGTCGGCGCGGACGGGGCCCGCGGCACCGTACGGGAACGGCTGGGGATCGCCTCCGACACGACACCGGCCTCGGTCTCCGCCCTGGTGGGGCTGGCCAGACTGGAGGACCCGGAAGCCCTGGAGCCGGGCTGGCTGCGCACTCCGCGCGGGTGGATCGTCTCCAAGCGGACGCCCGGCGGCGAGACACACATCCGGACGCTGGACTGCGCGGGCGCGTACGAGGGCCGGGAACGGCAGCCGACGCCACAGGAACTGCGCGGCGAGGTCTCCCGGATCGCCGGCCGCGACATCGCGATGGCGGGGGCGCGCTGGATCAGCAGGTTCAGCGACTTCACGCGCCTGGCCCGGACCTTCCGCGCGGGACGGGCCTTCCTGGTGGGCGACGCGGCGCACCTGCACTTTCCCATCGGCGGACAGGGGCTGAGCACCGGGGTGCTGGACGCCCTGAACCTGGGCTGGAAGCTGGCACTCGCCGTGCGCGGCGCGGCGGGGGAGCGGCTGCTCGACAGCTATGACCTGGAGCGCCGCCCCGCGGCGCAGGGGGTCGTCGACAACACCCGGGCGCAGCTCGCGCTGATGCGGCCCGGGGAGGACGTCGACGCGCTGCGCGAGGTGTTCACGGGGCTGCTGGCCGCGGACCGGGACACCGGCGGCGGGCTCGGCGGCGTGATCAGTGCGCAGGGGACGGTGCTTCCCGCGTACACGGACCGGCCGTCCTCGTGGGAGGGCCGGTTCCTGTCGAACTTCCGGCTGCCGGGCGGGACGGGGGAGGGCGATCTCGTCGCCCTGCTGCGTGACGGCCGGCCGCTGCTGCTCCTGTTCGGAGAGCGGGGGGCGCGCCACGAGGAGGAGGCGCGCCCGTGGTCGTCGGTCCTGCGTGTGGTGCGGACCGGGCAGGTACCCGGAGCCCCGTACGAGGCGCTGCTGGTACGACCCGACGGCTACGTCGGCTGGTCGCCGGGCGACAGCGCGCTGGGCGGCGCGCTGTCGGCGTACTTCGGCGGCGGGGCATGCGCGCCCGCGCCCGCGACCGCGGCGGCCCCGGGAGGCGGGCGTGGGCTCCGGCTCAGCTGAGCGAGCCGGCGGCCTCCCGCTCCTGGGCCAGCAGGAACGCCTCGTGGTAGACCTCGGCGGCGCGGCTCTCGCCGAGGTGCAGCGAGGCGAGGACCGAGGACTGGGCGATGCTGGGCAGCAGGTGGCGCAGGAGCGCGCTGACCCGGACCACGAGGTCCCGGTAGTCGGTGAGGGCCTGGGACATCGACTGGATGCCGGCGTAGGCGCCCACGAGCACGTCGGCGGTCTCGGCCGGGTCCACGTGGGGCAGCAGCTCGCCCTGGAGCTGGGCCTTGTCCAGCCGTTCGCCGACGGGGACGGCCCAGTTGCGGAACGGTCCGCTGCGGTCGAGTCCCTCGGCGCGCTGGTCCATGGTCAGCCGTACGCCGGCCCGGACCATGGGATCGGTCTGCAGCCGGTAGGTGTGCAGCATGACTATGTCCACGATCTCCTGGAGCTTGGAAGCGCGCTCCGGGAGCGGGAGGTTCTGGTTCTGGGCGTTGAGGACCCCGAGGGCCAGGTCTTCCTTGGACTGGAAGTGGAAGTACAAGGCCCCCTTGGTCACGCCGGCGACCGTGAGGATCTCGGAGATGGTCGAGGCCTGGTAACCGCGCTCCTCGAAGATCTTGGCTGCAGCGCTCAGGATGGCCTGGCGCGTGCGGATGGCTCGGACCTGTTCAGCCACGGTGGCTCCTCCTTCATCAGGATTCGTCGGAGCGTCGGAAGCCCTGATGCAAACCGTCCGTCCCGTACGTATCTTACAGCGGGTAACTCCGACGCCAACCATGTCGCCGCTCCGGAGGACCAAAAATGAGTGAGGACGGAAGATGATTCTTGTGACGGGCGCCACTGGGACGGTGGGGCGTGAGGTGCTGCGACGGCTGTCCCCGGACCTTCGGGTCAGGGCGATGGCGAGGCAGCCCGCACGCGTGGCGCCGGAGAGCGGAACGGCCGAGACCGTGCGCGCGGACTACGACGACCCGGAGTCGCTCGCCCTCGCCCTCGAAGGCGTGGACAGCGTTTTCCTGGTGACCAGCCGCGTCGGGCGCGACGACGACGCGCGGTTCCTGCGGCTCGCGAGGTCGGCCGGGGTGCGGCACGTCGTGAAGCTCTCGGCGGCCGCCGTGGAGGACGGGGGCGCCGACGACCTGATCACGCGCTGGCAGCGGGAGAACGAGGACCTGCTGCGCGGCTCGGGGATGGAGTGGACGCTGCTGCGTCCGCGCTCCTTCATGTCCAACGCCCTGTCCTGGGCGTCGTCCGTCCGCTCGGACGGTGTCGTCCGGGCCTTGTACGGGGCGTCGGCCAACTCCTGCGTCGATCCGCGCGACATCGCCGAGGTCGCCGTGCGCACGCTGACCGCGCGCGGGCACGCCGGCCGGGCGTACGCCCTGACCGGGCCGCGGGCGCTCACCGCCGCCGAGCAGACCGCACAGCTCTCCGAGTTGCTGGGCCGTCCGCTGCGCTTCGAGGAGCTGGATCCCGGGCAGGCCCGCGCCCAGTGGAGCGCGCGCTACCCGGAGCCCGTCGTCGAGGCGCTGCTGAGCAGTGCAGAGCGGCAGCGCCGCGGAGCCAAGACGGGGGTGGGGAGCTCGGTGGAGGAACTGACCGGGAGGCCTGCGGGCTCCTTCCGGGCATGGGCCGGCGACCATCTCGCCGCCTTCGCGAGGCCCTGAGGCCGCCGCCCGGGCCACTGACCGCCGCGGCGGTCAGTGGCCGTAGGCGGCCGCCGTGATGACGGCGGTGTAGATGACCTGGCCCTCCTGGCGGCCCGTCACGCGTACGGCTTCCTCGGCGCCCGGGACGTCCGGGTACAGGCGCTCGGCCTCGATCACGCAGGGGATGTCCAGTTCCGCGTACCGCTTGAAGTCGCCGGAGATGCTGAGCGGGAGGAAGGACGAGCGCCCCAGTGCGGCCGCCGCGGCCTGCCGGGCGGCCTCCAGGAGCACCATGCCCGGTACGTGGTCGACCCAGTGGTCGAAGAGGACGGGGTGCAGGGTGTCCACCCGCAGCTGCCAGCGGTTCGGCTCGCCTACGGGAGAGAGGACCACGTCGGTCGGCGACAGCCGTCCGACGCTCTGCGGCGCGGCGGGAGCCGTCAGGGGCAGCGCGCGGTGCCCGGGTTCGAGGGTGTGCGCGGGGCGCACCCGCCGGTACACGGACGGGCTGGTGCAGGTGTAGGAGGCCCTGCCCGTCGCGACGACGTGCCCCTCGCGGCGGACGACCGCCTCGTAGCCGAGCCCGGTCAGCCGGCCCGCCCGCCGGCTGATCGTCGTGCACGTGACCTCGATGTCGAGCGAGGCCGGGGTCTGGCGGACCTGGAGGTGCTCGGGGTGGACCGTGAGGCTGAGGTCCCACATGAGGAAGTGGTGTCCGAAAGGAACGCCGAACTCCGCGTGTCCCAGCAGGCTGCCGATCTGGCGGATCGTTTCGGTGCAGATGAGCGGGTCGTAGTAGCCGCCCGCGACCGGCGTGAAGAAGCTGTGGCTCCGCGGCCACTGCGCGGTCACGGAGAAGTGGGCCTCGTCCAGGCGGTGCCAGTCGGTGAGCAGGACCTCGGCCACGGAGGCGCGGTGGACCAGTTCCTTAGGAACGGTGGCGGTGAGCGACGGGAAGCGGAAACCGCTTCGCTCCGACGTCGTAGTGGCGGACCGCCAAGCCGGGTCGTAGATGGCTGCGCGCTCGACATGAAACGTGCTCGCGCTCATTGTTCCCCCTAGACAGCGCTGGCCAGTTACAGGTGTGACTGCCGAGAAAAATATATACCAACCGGTTTTTTATCCAGAGGCTGTCCGCCAATTGGCTCCGGAATATGCGGAGGAATTGCTTCCGGCCATGCTGCGACTCCCTGTTTGCCCAGGTCTTGGGCCATGGTGCGTCGTCGAATCTGCGCCATCGGGCGCGAACGATCTCAAGTGCATCAAGAGTGATCCTTTAGTCGGCCGATGCCCGATCGGTAAAGGGGTGGTGAAGCCCGAGCGTCGATTCGCTCAGGACGGTTCGCTTCGCACCTCTGGGGTGGGCCGTCCGTGGACCGGGCCGTGCCCGGCAGGAGCCCGGAGGGCCGGACGGGCTCCGGAGGCTCTGCCGGCCGACCGCACGTGAGCCCTAACTGTGCGGCTCACCTCGGGTGTTGCCCCGGCGGCCGATGCTCCGGCGGCGAGCGGGCGGGACACGGCCGCGGCGGTGGGAGGGGAGCCGTCCGGGAGGGGTGGGGGAACCACCAGGGGGATTGCTGTCGCGAATGAGGGTGCGGCCCGCTCGTCCCCCGGCCGGTGTGCGGCTGCGGACGCCCCGCGGGATTCCGGCCAGCGGCCGACGGGCGGCCGGTCCGACGGGGCCGGGCCCGGCGCGTGGCGGTGCGGCCTTGTGGCGCCTGGGCCGTGGCTCGAACGCCTCGGGGCCGGCGCGTTGTCGAGGCCGCCACTCCGCCTCCGCTTCGAGCGGGGTTCCAGCGCCTTTCCGCCGAGGCTCCGGCGGCAGCCGAGCGGGATTCACGTTCGGCAAACCGCGAAAGCGGTTTGTAGTGGGCGCCCCAGGTCCGTACCCGCTCGTCCGAAGGGTGGTACGCGCCACCCTTCGGATCCCGTTTCCGACCCGCCAGGGACGTGAATCAGCCAACCATCCGGTCTGTTATGGGGTCATTCAAGCCACTCCCGCGCTCGTTTCGGGAGGATTTTGCAGGGCTGAGGCGACCTTGAAGCCATCCTCCAGTAGCGCTGGAACCAAGAAAGAGGCAGGTCAGGAGGGGTGGTGAGGTGGTTCACGAGTGGCGGGGCGGCGAAAAACGGTACAGCCGGTTTGGTATTGACAAACCGGCTCAGCTGTTTTTTGCTCGTTCCAGCGAAAGTCAAGGGCTCATCCAAGGACGAAGCAGGGGAGTACGGCGTGGACATCGATGTACTGGGCGCACTGACCGTTCGGGAGAACGGGGTCTCCATCACGCCGACGGCGGCCAAGCCCCGGCAGGTGCTGGCGCTGCTCGCGCTGCACGCGGACCAGGTCGTGCCCGTGGCCGCGCTGATAGAGGAGCTGTGGGGGACGGAGCCGCCGCGCAGCGCGCGGACCACCCTGCAGACCTACGTGCTCCAGCTGCGCGGTCTCATCGGCACCGCGCTGGAGGGGACCGACGGTTCGCGTACCGCCAAGGACGTCCTCGTCACGCTGCCCGGCGGGTACATGCTCAACAGCGGCGGCGGGACCAGCGACGTCCGCGAGTTCGACCGGCTGGCCGGGATGGGCTACCGGGCCATGGACGCCGCGGACTTCCCCAATGCCGCGCGGCTGCTGCGGGAGGCGCTCGCCCTGTGGTCGGGCCCGGCCTTCGCCGACGTCGACGGCGGGGTGCAGCTGGACATGGAGACGCGCCGCCTGGAGGAGACCCGGCTGTGCGCGCTCGACCAGCGCATCGAGGCCGACCTGCGGCTCGGCCGGCACCGTGAGTTGCTTGCGGAACTGACCGTTCTGGCCAGCCGTTACCGGATCCACGAGAACCTGCACGGGCAGTTCATGCTCGCCCTGCACCGCTCGGGCCGGCGCGGCGAGGCGCTCAGCGTCTACCAGCGCCTGCGCGCCACGCTGGTGCGCGAGCTCGGCATCGAGCCCTCGGCCGCCCTGCGCAGCCTCCAGCGGTCGATCCTCATGAGCGGCCCCGAGGCGACCACCGCCGAATCCCCGGAGACCGCCCGCAAGCGGCTCGCCCGGGTCGGCTGATCCCGGCATTCGGGCGATCGCCCGGTGAATGCTGCACAGGGATTTAAGAAAGTGCTGGGAAAAACCTGAGATTTAATTTGCATCAACGGTGATCGGAACAAAGACGACGAGCTCGATCAGCGGGCTGAGCACGGGGTTTGGCGTCCAATCGGAATCCTGTCTTTCGAATCCGCCGTCTGTTCGCCTGTTTCGGAGGTCCGCTCGATGTCGGCTTGAATGCCCGGTGATGTTGCCCTGGGCTGGCTTACCGTCATCGGGTCGAATACTGAAAACCGAGAGTATCTCGACGAAATATGGAGGGGAGACGGGAGACCGTGAAGATTCAGGTTCTGGGTCCGTTGAGTGCCGAGGTCAACGGGGCATCGATCGTTCCTACGGCGGGCAAGCCGCGTCAGATCCTGGCGCTTCTCGCGCTCTACCCGGGCCGGGTGATGCCCGTACCGACCCTCATGGAGGAGATCTGGGGGACGAACCTGCCCGAAAGCGCGCTCACCACCCTGCAGACGTACATCCTCCAGCTGCGCCGCAGGCTCGGTACGGCGATGGGTCCGGGGGCGCCCGGCACCGCCAAGGACGTGCTCGCCACCCGGCACGGCGGCTACCTGCTCCAGATCCCGCAGGAGTCGGTGGACGTCCACGAGTACGAGGCCCTCGTCGCCGCCGGCCAGAACGCCTTCGACGACGGTGACGACGAGCGCGCCGCCGACCTGCTGCGCAAGGCGCTCGACCTGTGGCAGGGACCCGCGCTGGTCGACGTACGCGTCGGCCCGATCCTGGAGATCGAGGTGCTGCGGCTGGCGGAGAGCCGGCTCGTCACCACCGAGCGGCGGATCGACGTGGACCTGCGCCTCGGCCGGCACACCGAACTGCTCGCCGAGCTCACCGAGCTGATGGCCCGCAACCCGCAGCACGAGGGCCTGCACTCGCAGGCCATGGTCGCGCTGTACCGTTCGGGCCGGCAGGCCACCGCCCTCGACGTCTACCGCAGGCTCCGCGCCCGGCTGATCGGGGAGCTCGGGGTCGAGCCCTCGCAGCAGCTGCAGCGCCTGCACCAGGCGATGCTGCGGGTGGACCCGGCGCTCGACGTGGTCGCCGGACCGCGGCGCAGCTCCACCTTCGACCTGTACGCGGCCTAGGCCCGGCAGGTCGCGGCGGGGAGGCGCGGCGGCTCCAGCGGGGCTCGTGCCCGGCGTGAGGGGCTCTCCAGGGCGGGCGGTCAGGCTCCTGGCGACCCGGTATGAGCCGCTGCGCCGGCGGACGAGGAGAGAGGCAAACCATGCAAGCCACGGTCCGGATGGAACTCGCCGACCTCACCCGCATCCTGCGGATCTGGGGAGGCGAGGAGGACTGCGTCGAGCTGACCGAGGAAGTCCAGGACCTGTACTGGATCGAGCTCGGCTACGACAGCCTCTCCATCTTGCAGACCATAGAGTCGATAGAGCGGAAGTTCGACGTCCACCTCGCCGGGGAGATCCTCGAACTGGGCGACACCCCGCGGCTCTTCCTCGAACTGGTCAACGACGTGCTGGGCAGCCGGGCCGCCGTCTGAGACTCCAGCGGCGTTCGACGCGGATTCCGGCGGACGCCGACAGGCTCTGCGCCAAGCGTTGAGAGAGGTGTCCGATGTCTGTCGAGCGAGTGCACCGGATGTCATACGCGGTCGACGCGGCCGCGCCCGCCGGAGCCCTGTACACCCTGGTGGCCGATGTCACCCAGTGGCCGCTGTTCCTGCCGGACACCGTCCACGTCGAGCGGCTGGACTTCGACGGCGTCGCCGACCGGTACGTCCGGTGGGCCGACACGGGCGGGGAACTGCGGCGCTCGCTCGTGCGGCGGAGGCTGGACGCCGGCGGGCGGCGCGTCCTGTTCCACGAGGAGCGCCCCGACGCGCCCGTCGCCGCCTCGGGCGGCAGCTGGGGCGTGGAGGAACTGGCCCCCGGCTGGTCGCGGCTGACCCTGGAACGGGAGATCACCGTGGACGGCGGCCGGACCGCGGAGGCCGAACGGGCCGTCGCGCGGGCGGAGGAGAGCGCGTGGGCGGCGCTGGGCGGTCTGCGGATCGCGGCCGAGCGCTGGCGGCGGCTCGACGAACTCATGGTGTCCTTCGAGGAGTCCGTACGGATCGAGGGCCCGGCCGAGCCGGTGTACGAGTTCCTGTACGGCGTGGACTCCTGGCCCGGCCGGGTCGCCCACGTGATGGAGGCGGAGGTGTCCGAGGAGCGGCCCGGCGTGCAGCGCACCCGGCTGGTCAACCTGGCCGACGACGGCTCCGCCTACCCGACCGAGGCGTTGCGGGTGTGCTTCCCGGCGGCCGGGCGGATCGTCTTCAAGCGGACCCGGCCGCACCCGCTGCTGGCGGCGCACGCCGGCGAGTGGTGCGTGGAGCCGGACGCGTCGGGGGTCACCGTGTCCTGCCGGCACGACCTGCTGCTGGACGAGCGGGCGGTGGGGCGGAGCTCCGGCCCCGGCGCGGAACTGGCGGCGGCGCGGCGGTACGCGCGCGAGGTGGTCGGGCGCGAGAGCCGGGCCGTGCTGGAGCCGGCGACGCGGTACGCGGGCGACCCCGTGAGGACCCTGCGCTCGGTGTGAGGCGCTCCCGGCCTTCCCGGCCACGCTGACCCACCGGCTTTCCCCTGGCGGCCCGCCACCGTGTTCCCCCGCGGTGGCGGGCCGCCGGGGTGTCCGCGGAGTCCCCTCCTGGCCCGGGCGGACGGCGCTGCTTCATGGACACCCCCTCGTGCTGCTCAGCTCCCCCGCCCGGCGGTGTCCAGTTCGCGCAGGGTGGCGGGCACGGCCAGACAGGGCATGACCACCCGCCAGAAGCCGGCCAGCGTGCGCGGCGCGAGCCACTGCGGGTCGTCGCGGCCCAGGGCCTCGAAGCCGAGGGTGGCCGCCACCACCGTCGCCGCCACGCTGCGGTGGTTGAGGCCGGGCAGCAGGGTGCCCTCCTCGGAGGCCTCCGCCAGCAGCCGGTGGACGTATTCGTGCCACTCCCGGGGCAGGGCGCAGGTGGACGCGTACGCGGACTCCCGGCCCAGCCGGAGACCGGCCCGGGCCACGACGTCCTTCAGGAGCAGCCCAGCGAGCGCCTGGGAGCTGTCGGCCAGGGCCTGGAGGGCGGACGTCCGCCGCGCGTACACCTCGCGGGCGACGGCGCGCAGGGCCTTGGCCCCGGCGGCCTCGACGGCCTGGGCGACCGCCGCCTTGTTCTCGAAGTGGAAGTGCAGCGCGCCCGGGCTCACTCCGGCCCCGACGCTGATCATGCTCAGCGTCGCCTCTGCGTAGCCGCGCCGTCCGAACACGGTCGCGGCTGACTCAATCAGTGCGTGCCGGGTCCGGACGGCGCGTTCTTGTTTCATCACGCATAGCTCCTGTATCAGTTTCCTTCCATTATTAAACCGCGCCGTTGGTATGGGAATGGGCTCCGACTGCCCGTTCCTGGCCGGTTTGGCGGCGATTCTGGACCACTGGTGGCCCGATTTAGTCCTTTTTTCGAGGGCCTTGCCGGGGTTTGCGGGCTTTGACAAACCGACGAAGCGGTTTGTATCTTCATTGACGTTGGCTCAACCGAGCTTGAGGGGAGGGGGGCAGATGAACCAGCGGACCATCGCTGTACTGGAACCTCACACAGCCGCCGCGGGCGTGAGCGGGGGATTCCTGCCGGCCGAGGGGCTCAGAACGCCACAGCACGCGCCGACCCAGTCGGCCTTGTGGCGGATCCTCATCGTGGAGAGCAACACGATCGAGGCGGAGACGCTCGCCCGCGGCCTGCGCCGCCATGGACACGAGGTCGAGATCGTCGCCACCGGCAGCGAGGCCCTGCGCTGCTACGCCGACGCCGACCTCGTCCTGCTGGACCTGGAACTCCCCGACCTGGACGGTCTGGAGGTCTGCCGCGGCATCCGCGCGGCCCACGAGATCCCGGTGATAGCGGTCACCGCCCGGGGCAGCGAACTGGACCGGGTCCTCGGACTGCAGGCGGGCGCGGACGACTACCTGGTCAAGCCGTACGGGTTCCGCGAGCTGATGGCGCGGATGGAGGCGGTCATGCGCCGGGCGCGGCCCACCCGCCCCGTCGCGGCCACCATCACCTGCGGCCCGCTGCGGATCGACGCGGGCACGCGCGAGGTGACCCTGAACGGGGAGCCCGTCGAGACCACGCGCAAGGAGTTCGACATGCTCTACCTCCTCGCGTCCCATCCCGACACCGTCATCCCGCGCAAGATGCTGATGCAGCAGGTCTGGGGCGACTCCTGGTCCCGCCGGACCGTGGACACGCACGTGAGCACGCTCCGCAACAAGATCGGCGCCGGCTGGATCATCACGATCCGGGGCGTCGGTTTCCGGTTCGGCCAGGGCGCCTGAACCCGCCCCCGCGCGGCACCGCGGGAGGACGACCGCCGAGCACGACGCAAGCCGAGGGGGAACGAGCATGGCAGTGACGGCGCTGTGCCACGGGGAGGGCTGCCGCACCGGACACGCGGGCGGACGGGCCCGCAGGCGCGCGACCGGCGGCAGCCGGCTCTGCCGGCCCTGCCGCGAGCACTTCGAGGCGGGCCTCGCGGAACTGGCGCACCTGTACGAGGAGTGCGGCCGCGTCCTCGGCGGCGCGGCCCCCGGCAGCCTGCGCGAGCGCACCACCGGCGGAGAGCTCCCCGGGCTCCCCTTCAACGGGGCCGCCGCCGACGTACGGGCCAGGATGGTCTCCGTACTCGGCTCCTGGAGCGGGCTCGTCGCCCAGCAGCGCGGGTTCACCTCGCCGCCGCGCACCGTCGCCGCGCTCACCGCCTTCCTGACGCGCAACGCCGACTGGCTCGCCGCCCACTCCGCCGCCGGCGAGGCCACCGAGGAGATCGCCCGGCTGGTACGCGCCGGACGCCGCGCCGCCTTCCCCGACCCGGCCCGCAGCATCCGCCTCGGCGACTGCCCCGAGTCCGGCTGCGCCGGCGCCCTCACCCTCGCGGTGCGCGCCGCGGCCCGCGCCGACGGGCCGGCCATCGTGTGCGCCGCGGACCCGGAACACCGTTGGACCAGCGACCAGTGGAGCGCGCTCAGCCGCTCCATGGACTCCGCGCGCGAACCCGGCGCCCCGGCCGCGCCGGCCACCGAGCGCTGGCTGACCGCCGCCGACATCTCGCAGCTGTGGCACACGCCCACGGGCACCGTCTACCGGCTGGCGAGCGAGGAGCGCTGGCGCCGGCGCAACCGCGCGGGGCGCACCTACTACAACGAGAGCGACGTCCGGGACTGCTTCACCCGCCGGGCGTCCGCGCGGACCTGAACCTTTCGTCCCGGTACGCGAAGCAGAAGACCGAGCAGTACTCCACACCGGTCAGCACGGCATCCGGCAGGGTCCGGATCCAGCCGTCTGACCGGTGTTTGACATTCCCTTTTCCGCGGTCCGACGCACCGGACCGGGCCTTGTGGAACCTGACCTACTCCTGAATCCAGCGCCATTGAACGGCCGCTCGCGGCCGAAGAACCTTGTAGTCAAGATCCGGTGCACTGTCTCCGGAGGTTGAACTCAAGGAGACGTGATGGACGCCCCAGTGATCGTCGTCGGCGCGGGTCCCGCGGGCATGATGCTCGCCGGCGAACTGCGGCTGGCGGGAGTCGCCGTAGTCGTCCTCGAACGCCTTGAACGGCGTACGGGCGAATCCCGCGGGCTCGGCTTCACCACCCGCACGCTGGAGACCTTCGACCAGCGCGGCCTGCTCGCGCGCTTCGGCGAGATCGAGCGGAGCACACTGGGCCACTTCGGCGGGCTGCCGCTGGACTTCGGCGTGCTCGACGGCGCCTGCCAGGCAGCCAAGACCGTGCCGCAGTCCGTCACGGAGACGCACCTGGAGGAGTGGGCCACCTCCCTGGGCGCCGACATCCGGCGCGGCCACGAGGTGCTCTCCGTACGCGACGACGGCGAGGGAGTCGACGTCGAGGTCCGCGGCCCGGACGGGACGCACACCCTGCGCGCCGGCTGGCTGGTCGGCTGCGACGGCGGGCGCAGCACCGTGCGCAAGGCGGCCGGCTTCGACTTCCCCGGCTCGGCGGCCACCATGGAGATGTACCTCGCCGACATCAAGGGCATCGAGCTCAAGCCCCGCATGATCGGCGAGACCCTGCCCGGCGGCATGGTGATGGTGGGCCCGCTGCCCGGCGGCACCACCCGCATCGTCGTCTGCGAACGCGGCACACCGCCGCGCCGGCGCGAGGGCCCGCCGTCCTTCGACGAGGTCGCGGCCGCCTGGCAGCGGCTGACCGGTGACGACATCTCGTCCGCCGAACCCGTGTGGGTCAGCGCCTTCGGCGACGCGGCCCGGCAGGTCACCGAGTACCGGCGCGGCCGGGTGCTGCTCGCCGGGGACGCGGCGCACATCCACCTGCCCGCCGGCGGGCAGGGCATGAACACCGGTATCCAGGACGCCGTCAACCTCGGCTGGAAGCTCGCCTCGGTCGTACTCGGCCGGGCCCCGCTCGACCTGCTCGACACCTACCACGGCGAACGCCACCCCGTCGGCCGGCGGCTCCTGATGAACACCCGGGCCCAGGGGCTGCTGTTCCTCAGCGGCGCGGAGGTACAGCCGCTGCGCGACTCCCTGCGCGAACTCATGGCGTACGAGGACGTCGCCCGGCACCTCGCCGCCATGGTCACCGGCCTGGAGATCACCTACGACGTGGGCCGGGGCAGCCACCCGCTGCTCGGCCGGCGCATGCCCGACCTGGAACTCACCGGCGCCGACGGCCCCACCTCCAGCACCGAACTGCTGCGCCCCGCCCGCGGGGTGCTCCTCGACCTGGCGGACAACCCCCGGCTGCGCCAGCGCGCCGCGGCCTGGGCGGAGCGGGTCGACACCGTCACCGCCCGGCCGCGCGAGGCGACGTCCGGGGCCGGCGGACTGCACGACACCACCGCCCTGCTGATCCGGCCCGACGGATACGTGGCATGGGCCGCGCCCGGCAGCCACCACGACCTGCCGATGGCGCTCGAACGCTGGTTCGGGACCCCCTGAGGGGATCCCCGGCCCGCGGGTCACTGACGACCGGCGCACCCCCTGACGGCCGCCGCATCCGGCGGCCGGACGAGAACGTCAATCGGAGGAACCACACATGGCAACGCCGCAAGCAACGATCGAGCGCCTCCCCGTCGGCCTGACCGGCCCCGACGGGGAACCCCGCGACATCGTACGGGCGGCCAGGACCGTCCTGGCCCGGGAGGGCTGGAGGCGCTGCACCGCCGAGGCCACCGCCGCCGAGGCCGGAGTGGGCACGGACGTCGTGGCACGGCACTTCCCCGACCACGAGCAACTGCTGCTGGGCGTACTGCTGGACAGCTCCGCCTCCGTCGCGGCCTGCCTCGCGGCCGTCGCCGAGAGCTACCTCGCGGAGATCACCGACCTGCGGGCGGACCTGATCGCACTGGGCCGGGCCTGGCTGGCGCCGCTGGAGGCCTTCCGCGAGCACTTCGCGATCGTCCGGCACATCAGCGCCGAGGTCACCACGCTGCCCGCCGAGGCCGTCGACAAGTGGCAGGCCACCGGACCCCGGCAGGCCCGCCGCGAGCTCGCCCGCCGGCTGCGCCAGGTCGCCGACCGCGGCCTGCTCGCCATCACCGACGCCGACCAGGCGGCCGAACGCTTCATCCTGCTGGTCCCCTCGTCCGTCGTACAGCGCTCCTTCCACGGCGCGCTGCCGCTCGGACCCCAGGAGGAGGACGCGCTCATAGCCGACGGAGTCGACGACTTCATCCGGCTGTACGGCCCGACCACCTCCCGCTGACCCCGCCGATCCCTGGAGAGAGTAGAAAAGATGCACAGCAACCTGATCGTGGCGCGGATGGACGTCCGCTCCAGCGCCGAGGTGGCACAGCTCTTCGCCGAGTTCGACAAGACGGACATGCCGGAGCGCATGGGCACGCTGCGCCGGCGCCTGTTCACGTACCAGGGCCTCTACTTCCACCTCCAGGACTTCGCCGAGGACGACGGCGGCGAGCGCATCCAGGCCTCCCGCAACGACCCGCGGTTCATGAAGATCAGCTACGACCTCCAGCCGTTCATCCAGCCGTACGACCCGGAGACCTGGCGCACGCCGGCCGACGCGATGGCCACGCGCTTCTACGACTGGACGGCGTCCGAATGATGTCCGCCGGAGCAGAGGAGATGACGGGAGGGCACCGCTCGTGGCCCGCCGGGTAGTCATCACAGGCATCGGGGTGCTGGCGCCGGGAGGCATCGGTGTCCGGGAGTTCTGGGAGCTGCTGTGCTCGGGGCGCACGGCCACGCGGGAGATCACCCACTTCGACGCCTCCCCCTTCCGCTCCCGGGTGGCGGCCGAGGCCGACTTCCTGCCGGAGCTGCACGGGCTGACGCAGGACGAGATCCGCCGCATGGGCCGTGCCGCCCAGTTCGCGGTGGTCGCGGCCCGCGAGGCGGTCGAGGACAGCGGCCTCGAACTCGCCGGCTGCGACCCCTACCGCACGGGGGTCAGCATCGGCACCGGAGTGGGAGCCGTGAGCAGCCTCGACAAGGCGTACCGCGCGGCCAGCCTCGACGGCCGGCTCCCGGCCGTCGACCCCACGCGGGCGCCGCAGGCCCTGTACGACCACTTCGTACCCAGTTCCTTCGCCGTGGAGGTGGCGTGGGCGGTGGGTGCGGAGGGGCCGGCGACGGTGGTGTCCTCCGGTTGCACGTCGGGGATCGATTCGGTGGCTCATGCGGTGGATCTGATCCGTGAGGGCAGTGCGGATGTGATGGTGGCGGGTGCGACGGATGCTCCGATCACTCCGTTGACGCTGGCGTGTTTCGATGCGATCAAGGCGACGACGACGCTGAACGACGATCCGGAGCGGGCGTCGCGGCCGTTCGACGCGACGCGCAAGGGTTTCGTGCTGGGTGAGGGCGCGGCGGTGTTCGTGCTGGAGGAGCTGGAGGGCGCCCGCGCCCGCGGCGCCCACGTCTACGCGGAAGTGGCCGGCTACGCCTCCCGCTCCAGCGCCTTCCACATGACGGGCCTGCGCCCCGACGGCCGGGAACTCGCCGAGGCGATCACGGTCGCCCTCGACGAGGCACACCTCGGCCCATCCGATCTCGACTACGTCAACGCGCACGGCTCGGGGACCAAGCAGAACGACGCCCACGAGACGGCCGCGTACCGCCTGGCCCTGGGCCCGCACGCCTACCGGACCCCGGTGAGTTCGATCAAGTCGATGATCGGGCATTCGCTGGGTTCGGTGGGGTCGTTGGAGATCGCGGCTTCGGTGCTGGCGATGGAGCACCA
>NZ_JBVIRQ010000028.1:0-36875 GCF_055575955.1 Streptomyces sp. NPDC033966
TCTACACGGACTCCCGCCCACGACCAGCACGAGTACCCCGCGGACCGGTCACACCAGCCCTTTGACCTGCTACTTCAAGTTGGCGAAGGCTCACTCTGTGGAGTCCACTGAGTGGAGTGGCGCCCACCGGGTGGAGCCCACGCGATGGACTCCAACCGCTCGGTATCGGGCGGTCCACTCGGTGGACGGGCCCACGGCCCCGCAGCCGGGGTGGCAGCGTGATCGACTAGGTGAAAGTCGCAATTGTCCGGCGCCCTGCTGCCTAACCGTCCACCCTGGACGCATGACTTCGACAGATCCCGCCAGAGCGAACGAGCCGCCGACCATCACAGCGGTGACACGACGTGACATCTTCACGTACCTGCGCGGGATATCGCGCCCCTGGTGGGGCAAAATGGACGAGGTTACGTTCCTGGAGGGCCTCTACGACCTGGACCGAACTCCAGTCGGTGACAGTCAGCTTCCGACTGTCCGCGCCGATATCCAGCAGCACCGGTTCAACAACGATGACCTGCCTGACGACTGGATCTTCGAGGACTCCCGCTTGGAGCTCTCCGACGGGCCGGACGAGGTACTGCTCAGCTTTCTGGCACGGGTGGTCCACCCTGAAGTGGCGGCTGACGTCGAGGAGGCCACAAAACACGTCGAGGAACTGAACCTGCTTCTGGCACCGGACGGATGGAATCTGCGTGCGCACGAGTTCCTCTCGGGCCGCCCCCTGTATGAGCCGGTACGAGTTCCGCCTAGTGGCCCGTTGGTCCCGCTGCCGCTGGAGGACGAGGACACGGGCAAGCTCGACCTGGTCCTCGGCCAGACCTTCAGCCTCCTGGACTGCGCTGGCGAGGAAACCGCACGCGACCTGCTTCGCACCGCGGTCCTGACCCTCCGTCGTGACGGCGGCTTCTTCCATCCCATACCTGGTGACAATTGGACGGATGCCACCTACGAGGCGGTCCTGACGGTGGAGCGCGAGCTTCTGCCCACCTGTACCCCGGAGGCGAAGGAGTTGGTCTGGCAGACGCTGCAGTCTGTGCTCATCCAGCTCGGGCGCATCGACGTCCAGGACCTCGTTATCGAAGGCGACACCCGCCCGCTGCCCAGCATCCCACCGGACTGGCGGACCCAAGCCGCAGTGCCCGCCACCCCCACCGTTCGAGGCATCCGGCTCCCTTTCTCCACTACCGAGTTCGATGTCACTCGCAGGAACTTCACCGACCTAGAGATCCGCGGTTCGCAAGACAGCAGCGGGTTCCACTACCTCTACGACACCCGCGCCAGCCGGATGATCACCGACTTTGTCCTCGACGACCGTCCGCAGGTAGCGACCCTGTGCAACGTCACCATCATCAAAAAGGGCGACACCTTCACGCCGAGGATCAAGCTCTGGAAGAAGGACAAGAAGAAGGCGGGGGAAGTCTCCACCACGCAGACAGTGCCTGAGACCGGGACCACGCGGGCCGTCAAGGCGCTCGTCGACACCGGGGACGTCCACGAGAACTTCTGGAAGGTCATCAACTTCCTCCAGGGCTGCACCGGCCTGAGCACACCCGGCAGTTCCCTCCAGCTCGTGGCCGGCGACGAGGCCCAACTGGCCCAGCTGCTGACCGGCCAGGACCGGACGATGGTTCTCGGTGCGGTCAGGACAGCCATCGGCGGCGGGCTCACAGAAGAAGACATCCGGTTGATCAGCAACCGCAAGGAACAGCTCCAGAGGTTCGAGCGGCTGCTGACCGATCCGGACTACTTCCAGCAGGAAGAGAGCCTGGCAACGACACGCGGACCGGAGGCGGTCTGGCAGGCCTTTTTCGAGGCGAACCAGTGGATCTTCGGCTACGGCCTCAACCTCATCGCCTGCGAGTCCATCAACGACGGCAAACTAGAACGCATCACCACCGGCGCCAACATCTTCGGCGGAGCCGGGAAACGCATCGACGCCATCATGCGGTCCAAGGGCCTGATCAGCAGCATGCTCTTCTGCGAGATCAAGACCCACGACACCGAACTGCTCTCTATGACCCCATACCGCGCGGGCGTCTACCAGGCATCCAGGGAACTCGGCGGCGGCGTGGCGCAGGTGCAGAAGACGGCTAGCAAGGCCCAACAGCTCATCTCCAGCCAGCTCCTCACCCGGATCTACGAGGAAGACGGCACCCCGACAGACATCGAACTGTCCACCACCCGCCCGCGACAAGTCGTGGTGATCGGGAGCCTGCGCGAGTTCACCCACAACGGCGCCGTGAACCCGGAGAAGATGAGCTCCTTCGAGCTGTACCGGACATCCATCCAGGACGTCGAGGTAATCACGTTCGACGAACTCTACGAGCGGGCCTGCTTCATCGTCGAGGATCACTGAGGCGGACAGCTGCCATGGCGCCCGCCGACACTGCCGCTCCCCGTGTCGGAGTGTTACGGGCCCACGGGGGACGTCCCTGCTTCACGGAAATGTTGCCAGGGCCACTCACAAGTGAACAAAAGGCCGTCTGCTGATCACCCAACAGCCGATCTTCCACGCCAACAGGCCCCGGACGCGAATGCTCCCAAGGTCGTTAGTTCAGAGAAGGCGTACAGCACGTCATCTGGCGCCGCATTGGCACCCACGACATCCTCGCCAGCCCCTGACGGCATCGGAGTTGGTGGGCACGGCCAATCACCCGCTGGCGGGCTCGGCGGCCGCGCCGAAGGGCGGGACGTCCGCGACGGCGACGTCCAGCCGGAGCCGGGCGAAGCGCACCGGGTGCCGCCACGCCCCGCGCTCCAGTGCCGTGTCCACCATGATCTCGGCGACCAGCTCCGGTTCGACCAGCACGACGTCGAGCGGCGTCCGCGACCCCCAGGAGGTCGTGAACCGCACGCCTTCCCAGGGATGTCCAGGCCCGGCTGGTGTCAGCCGGTCGGCGAGCTCGCGCGCGGCGTCCGGCCGCAGCGGCGTACTGCGGCCGACCGGCCGGAGCGCCCCGGCCGCGTCGAGGCGGCCCAGCACGTGCGTCTGCGGCCGGCGCACAGTCCCGGTGATGGCGCCGACCACCGCCTCGGTGGAGTCCCGGCGGCGCACCTTGTAGAGCGCACGGGCTCCCGGCAAGTACCGCTGACCGCTCCCCCGGATCACCAGTCCTTCGACGCCGGGCACCTGCGTCCAGGACGTCAGCCACTCCTGCGCCGTCGCCAGGTCGGTCGTCTCCGGGCAGAGCGTCCACGGGGCACTCAGCTTGTGGTCGGCGAACAGCTGCTCCAGCTGCGCGCGCCGCTCGCCGTACGGGACGTGCAGAAGCTCCTGGCCGTCGATCTGGAGGACGTCGAAGGCGATGAAGTGCGCCGGTGCCTCTCCAGCGAGGCGGGCGGCGGTGCGGCCGCTGGAGACCGCGCGCCGCTGGAGCGCCTCGAACGACATCTTCTCCCCGGCCCACACGACCAGCTCGCCGTCGAGGACCAGGCCGTCGGGCAGGTCCGTGGCAGCGGCCACGAGGTCAGGGAAGCGGCTCTGCAGGAGGCTGCCGCGGCGGGACTGCACCAGCAGCGGTCCGGGCGCCGGCCACGGGGTGTAGACGATCGCCCGGTAGCCGTCGAACTTGGGCTGGAACCGAAGCTCCCCGGGCAGCGCGCCCGGCGCGGGCACCGTGTCGCGGGCCTGCGCCAGCATCGGTTCCACCGGCGGCCGAAGGACCATACGTCCGGTCTACGGGCTGCCCGGTGCCCCCGCGACCCGGCAGGGCCAGCGGTGTCGCGGGCGTCATCATGTGATCAGCGCGCACGACCTTGCGCGGTCACATCTCGTTGGGCGGGACATGAAGCTGACGACCAAGCCGGGCAACGTGGAGGCGCTGGCCGAGGAGGCCGTCGTCGCGGTGTGCGCGCTCGCCGACGCCGCCGGACCCGAGCGGTGGAATGCCAGCGCCGTAGAGGATGCGGCCACGGCGCTGGAGGTGCTCGCCGGGGCGCTGTCCGAGCTCAGCCCGGAGGCCGCCGAGCTCCTGGAGGTCGTCCCGGCCGCCGTCGCCGCGCTCCGCGAATGCGTCGAGCACGCCCCGGCCGCAGCCGGGGTGACCCGCCGTGCCGACGCCGCGGCGGACACGGCGGTGCTGAGCACCGGCCTGCGGCGGGCGCTCACCGCCCACAGCCTCACCGGGCACCGGGTCCACCAGCTCGGCCCCCGCCCTACTGACCGTCACCCTGGATTCTACCCGACGCTGCGCCGGCCGCTCGCGCAGACCGATTCCTCCCAGAGCCGTGCCCAGGCCGCGGACCACTACTTCACCGTGCCTGGTGGTCCCGAGCGGTTCGCGGTGCCCCCTCGGGTGATGCTCCAGCTTCAGGACGAAGCCGAGACGCGGGGGCATGCCGAGGTTGTTCTCTCCCCCGCCCTGGCTCTGGTCTTCAACCCCGCCATCCCCGGATCCCTGCCCCGGCCCCCGTCCCCGGCCGGTGGAGAACGCCGACATCGAGGAGAACAAGTCCGAGGCCGGGGCAGCCGATGGCGAAGTCCGGCGCGTCAGGGCGGTACGCAGGGAGACGGTGACCGCCAACAACACCGGAGCCGACCCGCTGCACCAGGCGCAGCTGGCCCAGACCGTGGTCGAGTTCCTCGAGAAGCATCCGCTGGGCGCCGAGAGCGCCCGTATCTCCCAGGCTACGGGGATCACCTGCGACCGGCTCACACCGATGCTGGCGAGGAGTTCGCGCTCGCCGTTGCTGCGGACATCTACGTGCCGGGGCCGGCCCTCGACCGGCTCGCTTCCCCCGGCGGCATCCGCCAGCAGCTCAACCACACCCTCACGCTGGCACGCGACACCCTCGGAGCCGCCGTCTACTACTCCCGCTATGTCGACGGTGAAGTCCAGATCACGCAGATGGCCGACGGTCCCATCGCCCCCGGCGTGAACGAGTGGGTGGACTTCCGGGCCGCGGCCCACGCCAGCGCGGTCGGCAAGTGCCTCCTCAAGCAGCTTCCGCCCGCCGAACTCGCCGACCACCTCGACCGGCACCATCCGGCGCGCCTGACCCGGCGCACCATCACCAAGGCCCGCCACCTCATCGACACCCTCGACCGCATCGCACCGTGGGAGCTCGTCTACGACCTGCGCGAGTACGCCAACAAAGTGGTCTGTGGCGCAGTGCCCGCCAGCACCAGCACCGAGATCGGCACCCTCGCCCTGTCTCTCCCGCTGGCCAGCGCACGCCGACTCAGGGCCGCCACGGCCGAACTCACCCGCAAGGCCGTCCCCGTCCTCCTCGCGCTGCTGATCTCCAACACCCTCCCCTCCCCCGACACCGAGAACACCTCGGCGCCGGCCAAGCCAACCACCAGCACCATCACCCCCGCGGGCCTCCAGCAGCTCCGCGCGGTCTTCCGCACCCCCCTGGACACCGCCCAGGCCGTCCAGGCCGCAGCCCTCACCACCCCTGGCCCCCACCTGGCCACCGACAGCACCAGCGCCTCCCCCTACCTCTTCGAAGCGCCCGCCGAGACCTCCCCCACCGCCTCCCGGCAACTCACGCTCCCCCACACCTACATCCCCAGCCCGACCGCGACCTCCTTCAACGCCAGGCCCCACCCCACCTGGCAGGGCCACAGCCAACCCGACCGCCTCAACATCTTCCGCAGCAACCCTCACCCCGCCTGACCCTCGCGAACGCACCGGCACGGGTTCGCCCCGGCGGGGCCTTCGCCGCGGTACCCCCGCGCGGGCCGCCCTGGGAGGGCGGCCCGGCGTGCCTGTGCGTCAGCCGCGCCCGCGCCGGCCCCGGCTTCGGCGGAGCGAACGGGCGGCGTCTACCGCCACGGCCAGAACCTCCACTGCCTGCGCCCACTCTGGCGCCCACGCCGACACCGCAGCCTGTACTGCCTGGACGGTCACCTCCTCGGCCAGCCGGGCCACCAGGCGGCGGCCGGCCGAAGGACGGCGGCGCGGGGCCGGCTCCCCGGAATGCCAGGCCGGCTCCGGTCCGGACTCCCCGCGGGCCCGCTCCTCAAATCCTGACGTGCTCATGACAGATCACTCCTTGCGTGAAAGCGCGGATCACGCCTCCGGCTGGAGGCGTGATCCGCACTTTGGAGTGCCGAGGGGTTAGCCCCGCAAGTCTTACGAAACCGCAGGTCAACGCATGGATTGGTCCGGCTCGAGCGCGCGCTACACGATCGCTCCCTTAGCCCCGCAACCCTCCCCGATGTGACCTGCGACACGTCCGCGCGGGTGAGAGGGGTCGCGCCGCACTCGCCTCAGAATTCGAACATGAGATCTAATAGGAGTGACGCCCTCCGCACCCCCAGGGAGCCCCCGGTGACCACCCCCGCCCCCACCCCCAGCCGCCCCAGACCAGCAACCTGGGCACCCAGCCAGGCAGGCCCCTGCGCCCGCTGCCACCAGACCTGCGCGCGCTACGGCGCCCCGGCCAACCCCCTGTGCGAGACCTGCCGCGAGCAGCGACGGGCGCAGTACGGAAACTGATCATGGTCCCGCAACACCCCCTCGGCAGCCCCCGACTCGACATGCTGCGCTTCCTCGAACGCGTCCAGGTCCAGGACCTCCAGCGCACCCGCGACTGGATAGCAACCGAGGAACAGATCCTCGCCGCCGAGGGCGAGCGGCGCCCGGCGCCGCCGCCCCCGGAATGGCTGATCGAGCACGGGATCGGCACCGGCCGGCCCGCCGTGCGGGTGCACGTCGGCGGCTGCTGGGACACCCGTACCCGCTGCAAGGCGGCGTCGGCCGACGCCGCGCGGCGGGCCCTTGCCGAGGGGATCTCCGCTTGCCTGCACTGCCGCCCGGACACCGCCCTCGGAGTGCTGGAGTGACCGGCTACCGGCACCGTGGAGGGATGAGCCCCGACCTGCGCGTCATCGTCTACCCGCCCGATGCCCAGGGCGGGCGCCGTGTCCGCGTTGACGGCGAGATCCTCGGCCGCGCCCTCGGCGAAGCGGACATCTTCGAGTTTCTGCGCCGGGCTGGCCTCGACCCCGATGACGTCGACCTGAACGACGCGGTGCTGATCGAGTGGCGCGGCGGCGGGCCGGACGTCTGGGCGCCGGACTCTGGCGAGGAGTGAAGCCTGCGGCCGACGGGCCCGGCGTGCCGAACGACGTCGGCCCGTACCCCCTTGTCTGGGGGTACGGGCCGGCGGGCGGTGGAGCGGGGCCTCAGTTGCGTGGGAGCTGCACGCCGGTCTTGGCGTCGTAGGCGGCGCCGGAGGGGGAGAACCGGATCGTGCGGAGAGTCCCTCTGGTCCCTTCCGTCCAGCTCTTCCCCCCGATCTCTACTTGCACCGTCACGTCTGCCAGGCGATCACTGACCGGCAGGTCGAGCTGCGGCGGCTTCGTGTACCGGTCGTCTTTCCGGGCGCTGAACACGCTCTTCCCGGAGGCCTCCAGACGCAGGTATCGCGCGTTCGGCTGGAACGGCGCGCTCAGCTCGATGATGACGTGGTCACCATCCTTGCCCCAGCGGGCGATCACGTCCGCGTCCACCTCGTCGGCTACCACGCTCGCGCCGGCCTTGCCCTTGTAGGCCGCCGCCTTGGCGGCCGCTTCCCGCTCCCGCTTGTCGTCCTCCGACTTCTGCCAGACACCGGCGACGGCCAGGGCCAGGACGGCGACCACGGCCACCGCGGGCCAGGTACGGCGCCGCGGCCGCGCGGGCTGCTCGTGCGGGGCCGGCGCGGGAGCGGCGGCGGGCAGGACGCTACCGGGGTGCCGGGAACCCTGGTCTGCTCCTGCGGTCACATCCACGTCCCTGTCCCACCAGTTGACCTCTTTACCCATGCGGGTGACCGTAGCGCGCAGCTGGGCGGCCGTGTCCGTGCTACCGCCGAGATCGGCGACCACTGCCCTGGTGGAAAGCCAGGAAATGGCCTGATCACTGTTGATGCCGTACGCCCTGATGTCCTCCCGCTCGCCGATCACAGCGAGTTCGGCGGCCTCGCTGAACCGGCCCTCCCGCGCGGCCCGCACGACGGCGGCATGCCGCTGGTCGACCGGGCTGGACGGGACATCCTCGTCGTCACCGGCCGGGCCCGGAGCGGGCGCCTTCATCAGGTAGTCCCCCAGGGCGTAGCGGGTCTCCTCCTCCGCCTCTTGCTCCTCCGCCTCGGCGCCGGCCTCGGCTTCCTGCTCCTCCGGCTCCGCCTCTTCCGCCTCCTCCGCCTCGGTCTCGTCTTCCTCTTCTTCGTCCAGGTCCGTCTCGGCCTGGTCTAGGTGCTGCTGTGCCTGCCGGCGCCGGGCGGAGGTATCGGTCAGCCGGGCCTCCTCCTGGTCAATCAGCGTCTCCACGATGTCGACGTAGGACGGGCCGACCTTCCACACCGCCTGTCCGGGGGCAAGGTTGGGGATCTCGGCGACGGCCCAGTCGGGCAGGCCGAGCAGCGCCCCGACTATGCCGGCCTCTTCAGCGTTCAGGCGTCCGACGTGGGCGACTTCGCACAGCCGTGCCAGATCCTGCGCGCGGCCGGTGCCGAGGTCGGAGAGCGTGTGCATGAAGACGTCGAGGCTCAGGCCGGCCTTCCGGGAGTTCTTGAGCAGCCGCTGAATCAGCTCGGATGTGGCCGGGGAGAGGAGGATCTGCCAGGCCTCTTCAAGTACGAGGTGCCGGTGCACGGCGGTCGAGCTCGGCAGCCACACGTGCTCGGCCCAGCAGGACACCGCGGCCATCAGGCTCGGAATCGCCGGGCTGTTCCGGTCCAGCCGCGAGAAGTCGAACGAGATGACGGGCAGGTCGGTGGGGGGCAGGGCCGCGTCCTGCGCGTCGAACAGGCCCCTCAGGCTTCCTTCCGTGTAGCGGGACAGAGCTATCGCCACGTCCTCGCCCCACGTCGCCAGCCGTGCTGCGGGCCACCGGCCGTCTTCCGGGTGCACCAGGACATCGACCAGGCCGCCCAGCGACACCGCCTTGGGGTGGTTGAGGGCGTGCTGTAGGGCATGGGTGGACTGGGGGGTGAGGGCTGCGGGCTCCACTGCGGCGATCAGGGAGCGGATCAGCTGCTCGCGTACTTCCGGTGGCAGCAGGGCTGAGCACGGGTTGAGCGTGAAGTCCCCGGCGGCGATGACTCTTCCGCCGAGGGAGTTGGTGAGCGCGCTCCACTCTCCGGCGTTGTCCTCGCCGAAGCTGTCGATGATCACTGCCTGGTGCTGGTGGTGCAGGATTTCGCGGCGGATCCGGATCTTGCCTGTGGTGCTCTTGCCGCTGCCGAGGCCGCCCAGGGCAAGGGAGTTGGTGGAGGGCAGTACTGCGGCGTCGGCCAGGACGGGTGAAAGGTTGAAGCGCCGTCCGTCCAGCAGGGACCGGCCGATCGGGATCCCACGGAAGTGCGCGTTCGAGGTGACGAGCGGGACCGTGATCGCGGCGTGGCTGGTGGGCAGTCTGAGCATCAGAGGATCGCGCCTTTCCGGGTGGCGCCTCCGTGGGGCGTGGTCATCACATGGGCGCGGTGCTGCTGGCCCGTCAGCCAGTCGAGCTGGATGCGGTGACGGTCGGCGAGGAGTTCGGTCTGCCACCGCGCGTCGGCGATGCCCTCGGGGCTGTCGGCCCACACCGTGAGGAACGCATCGATGTCGACCAGGGCGGCGCCTTGGACGATCGCGCCGCGCCGGCTGTCGCTGGCCGCGGCCTGCGACTCCAGCTTGATCCGGTCGGCGGTGAACGCCTCGGAGGCGGCTTGCTGCCACTTCGCGGAGCGGCGTGACTGCCCTGCGGGCAAGGGCCGGTAGAGGACGGACATCGACCTCTCGGTTTCGTGGCCCAGCAGCAGCCGCGGCATCAAGTCTCCGCCGGCTTCATCGGGCCAGCCGGTGATCCGGGCCGTGCTGGCGTAGTGCCCCTCCCCCAGCGCAACCCAGCCGGGTCCCCGCTCGACCACGGCGGGGACCGGCTCCGGCTCCATCAGGGTCAGCGACCCCAGCGCCGCGAACTCGCCCTCAAGGGTGTCCAGGACGCGTTCGCCCGCCACCCCGCGGGGAACGTGCACGGTGATCGTCTGGGTGTGCGCGGTGTGGTCGCTGATGGCAGCGTGGTGGGTGACGTGGACCTGAATGCCCGCCGTGCGCGCCTGCGCCCCGGCGAACGTCAGCGCCCGGGAGAACGCTTCATGGAAGTCGGCGCGGCGCTGCGGGTCCTGCATGGTGCCGTGCTCGGGGTACAGCGCCCACGTCTCGGTCGATCCGGGCCGGTCGGTCATCGAGGCCGGCGCGGACCGCTCGACCAGACGCCGGTAGCCGACCGCGGCCCACCGGCCGATCGAGCGGGGCCCCGGCGAGAAGTTGATCACCGCTGCGGCCGCGCCCACCGCGGCGAACGCGGAGAGGGGCGGTGGGGCGATCAGCGCTGACATCAGGACGGCGCCCCCGGCCCCGGCAACCACCTTGGTCAGCGCGGACTCTGCGGGGCTGAGTCCGCGCTGCACGCCGGGCAGACGGTAGCCGGGAGTCAGGGAGTACAACGCGTCCTCCTAAGGGCGCGGCCGCGGCAGCCGCGGCAGTTCGGGGCGGGACTGTGTGCCGGCCGCTACGGCCGGCCCCCGCCAGAGTTCGAGTTCGGGGTGGGGTTGGCTGAGGCGGCGGCCGCCCGCGCACGGCGGCGGGCCTCCAGCAGCTGCTGGGCGCGCGGGGCTTCCGTCTGCGCCTTGTCGACCGCGGATCCGGTGGTCAGTCGGCCCGCGCGTTTCTGCTGCCTGATCCCGTACGCGGCAAGGAGCACTCCGCGGTCCTGGTGCACGGCCCTGCCCGGCGTGTCCACCGCCCGCGGCTGACGCGGGACGTTCTCGTGCTCGTACACGTCGGGACTGCCGGCGCGGACCACGGCCCGCGCGAGCGGGTTGGTGGTGCGGCTCTCGACGTAGCCGCGGACGGCCCCTGCGACACGGGGCCCGAAGTAGGGCAGGCCGTGGAAGATCATCCGCAGCATGAGGACGTCGCCGACCACCAGCAGCGCGGCGTCCATCACGAGAGACCCCGCCGCCAGCTTCACGAACGGCGAGACGATGATCAAGGCGAACGGGCAGAACATCAGCCCCAGCAGCCGCAGCGCCCAGGTCTTCACGGCCGAGGTGTCGCCACCGCGAGCCAGCGAGGCGAGTACGAGCGGCGCCATGCACACGAACGCGAGGATGCCGAGGCTGCGGCACATGAAGACGATCGTTGCGAAGCCGAGCGCCACGACCAGCGCCGCGGTAATGATCAAGATCGCCAAGGGGTTGCCGGAGTCGGACGCCTTGTTGAGGTCTTCCCGAACGGCGCCGAACAAGGTCGTCGAGCTGCTGCCGAACATCGCCGTAAAAGCGCTGCTGGTGGCCTGCGTCAGCAGCACCACAACACCCGGTACCGAGGCCATGCCGGCTACGGCCGCGAGCGTCCACCCTGCCGAGGCGCCCATCTGACGCAGTCGGGGCATGCCCTGCCACGCGGTCAAACCACACACCGCGATCACGCATACGAAAATCGCGACCGCCATATGCTGCCCGAGCCACAGGAACTGGCCGTAAAGCCAGTCGTCAGCCGTTTTCGGCGCAAGAGAATCCTCGGGCGCGAGAAGCCCCTCAATATTCCGGATCAGATAGTCGGCAAGGTCTTTGACGTGATGGGCTGCGCCGCCTGTCAGGCTGTTTTCACCTACACCACCCCCGCTCTCCGAGCCCCCCGGAATACCGCGATCGCCATAGCAGTACGACTTAACCTGCTCGTCCAACAGAGCACAGGGGTCGTTTGGCCCGCCGCGCTCAATGGGGGGAAGAGTCTTGCCTTCGGCCGCCCCGCGCAGGCAATCCTCTTTCAGCGGGCCAATTACCCCTTCGCACGGGTCCTTATCCGGCTCCGGCATGACTCATCATCCGTTCTTGGGGGCCGATGTCGGGGGCTTGGGTGCGTTGGTCACGGTTCCGAAAAGGGTGCTTCCGTACAGCGCGAGGATTACGGCTACGAAAAGCGTGCCGATCGCCATCGACCCTTTCCGGAGAGCGATCTTGGGGTCATTCGGGAGTGTAAAAAGCATCCGGACCGCGATAATCGCGATCACAGCCGCAACACCTTTGGTAACGAGCCCACCGCCGGTCATTCCGATGGTGTCGAAGAAGTCTCTGAAACCTTCAGACATGTCGACGGGGGCCGCCAGGATGTAATTACGCACTTAGATCTCCTTCTTCTTTGATGGCGTGGGCCGTGCAGCCCCGTAGAAATCCGGCATTGAGGTGATGGGCGAGTAGCGGACATTCACGCCCGGGCGGGGTGCTTCAATCATGTGCCCGCCGCCGATATAGATACCAACGTGATGAATACTTTCCGGACTACTTCCGTAGAATACGAGGTCCCCCACTCGGAGTTCCTCGCGTTTCACCGGCTCCGAGGCGGCATACTGTTCCGCCGCCGTACGAGGCAGGAATATCCCTGCTTTCGCGTAGGCGTAGAGCACCAGTCCCGAACAGTCGAATCCGACGGTACTCGCGCCACTGCTTCCATTAGGAGAGCAACAGGATCCGGTGCTGGGGCCGTTCGCGTCTCCTCCGCCCCACGAGTACGGCATCCCGATTTGACGGCCTGCCGTGTTGACGGCAATTGCAGCCAGCTGCGGAGTCAGGACACCCCCACCCCCGACGGGTTTACTCGCCAGGGCATTGATGGACTTGACGTACCCCTCGGTCTCACCGTTTACAGGAACCCCACCGGCTTTTACGACGGCGTATGATCCGGCGTTGTAGGCGGCGAGCATGTTGCTCTGCCTGTCACCCGGAACATCCTTTACTTCCTGAGCAACCTTGCAGAGGTATTTCGCCGAGGAGGGAATCGCATCCTCGGGGTCCCAGACATTGCGCTTACCATCCCCATTGCCATCAATACCGTCACTTTCCCAGGTGGACGGCATGAACTGGGCGATACCCTGGGCACCCGCGTGAGATTCCGCGTCGGGCTTGAATTCCGATTCCGTCTGGAGCAGTGCGCCCAGAATATCGGGGCTGAGTTCGGGGCAGCTATTCCCCCATTTCTCCACCAGTCCCCGGTACTGGCCCGGCACAGAAACCGACAGGCCCATCCCCAGGGCCTTACCCGCCGGCGTATCGCCCGCGGCCTGGACGAACGCACCCACGATGACGAGCGCGGTCGCCCCGGCGCCGAGCCCCGCTACAGCAGCAGATCTCACGACATCCCCCCTTCTCGACGTTTTCCCAGGTCAGCACCGCCATACTGACCGCCATGCCCACCGCCGGAGCACCGCCACCCCACCGGCACAGCAGCACAGCGGACGCGGGTGCGTGGCGGTGGCATGGCGGTGCTGATGGCGGTGGGCATGGCGGTCAGGAGCCGGCGGCCTCGGCAGCCACAAGGTCCGCCAGGTGATAGCCCCTGCCCTGCCCGAGCTTTCCGGCGGGAACTCCCATGAGCCGACTCACCTGCTTTCCCCGTTCCGTCGGATTCTGTTCCGTGACACCCACAAGTTCGGCCAGAACGGGCGTGGTGATGAAGTCAATACCCTTGGCACGCATTGCCACAATGGCTTTTCGACGCGGTGATTCCGGCTGGTTTTCAGCCACCTCGCCTCGCAGGGCGTAGACCTCGTCCACAACCTCCCAGATGAACGCATCCGGGAACGCGAAACCGCGAAGGAGGGTGGACACCCCGTTGGCGAAAAGCACCGCCTGCCCCTTGATGGAGGAGTCGAGCAGCGCCGGGTGAATGGGCGCCACCGTGTCAAAATAGGAGTCCCCGAGAGCGACTTTCGCCCCGCCCTCCGACGCCACATACAGGCACATGCGGTAGAGAAACTGATCCCGGACCTTGACGGGGATTGCCTCTTTCGCCGGGCGCTGCGTCAGCATGATGGTGGAAATCTTGGATTCCAGGGACTTCGCAACCAGCTGCCGCGACTTGTCTTCCACACGGCGCACCTGATTCTGCGAATCCTTGGTGCCGTTGTCGGTATAGAAGTCCGCAGCTTCGTCCACGATGAAAAAGACGCGCCGGAGCGTCGGTTCAGGCTTCCTGTTCCGGACGGCTTCCTGGAGCTTGGTATAGCGGCGATCTACGCGGGAGAGGAGATCGTCCAGCATGGATTCCATAACGTCTGGCTGGTCGGATGCTTCATAGCGGACTGCGAGCTTTTCGAAATTAGTGAGTCCGCACAGCTTGCCGTCCAGCAAGTACAGATCGAAATCACTGCCGTAGGCAATCAGCAGACACGTGATGATTCCGTTGACGAGGGTGGTTTTACCCATCTGCGTCATACCGGCGATCAGCATGCTGGCTTTGTCGAAGGTGGGCACTCCGGTCAGCGCCCCGGTGACATCGTGGCCGAACGGGATGCCGGGGTACGCGCGGATCTCTGCGCGGGTCGGCGGTGCGAATGTCCGGCTGAACGGCGGCTGGTCGAGTTTCAGCAGCCGCACTTCCCTCTCGGTCTTCCGGGATGACTCCAGCTTCAGGTGCAGCCGTGTGACGCCGAGCATGGAGGCGACGGGGCCGAGGCGTCCGGCAAGGTCCTTATGGGTGCGGCCCTTGGGCATCAGGAATGTGTATTCCATTCCGGTACCCGGGAAATCCCGGGTATGGACGTCGGTCAGCGGGATTACCTCGTCGCGGCCGATCGCCCCGGTGCGCACCAGGGCCTCGGTCAGTTCCGGATGCGTCACCACCGCGGATTCGGCGACTTCTGGCACAGCAGCCTGCGCCGGCGCCGCCGCCGGGGCCTGCTCGGGGGTCCGGGTCCACAGTCGGATAACGGTGGTCTTGACCCACCAGGCCGCATAACCGATCGCAACCAGGACGGCGACGGTGAGGATGACGGTGACCGGCCAGGACAGGCCCAGCTTCGCTTTGATGACCATCAGGCCGCCCAGGACCATGCCCAGGACGCCGATCGCGCCGGCCGCGTGGGCGTAGACGTCCTCGGATTCGTCCTGCTTCTTTCTACCCATATCCCCCCCTGCTTTTGGATCAAGATGGTAGCCCGAACTTGCATTTTTTACCGGGGAGTTATCGGGGCCCTTGTCTCTGTCCTGCGGGCCGGCCCGCAGTCCCCTTCGCGGACGTCAACGCCCTCCCGCCCCCGCGGCGGCAGATACGGGTCCGTCAGCGGGCCGGAATCGCATCCGGGTCGCCGTCGCCCCAGCCCCAGTCCCCGCCGTCGTGCCCATCCGGGCCGTGGCCGGACTCTTCCTCGCACTGCCACCACTCCCCCTCGGGGTCGGCGAACAAAGGCCGTGCAGGTGCTGGGGTCCGGCTCCGGCGGCGGCGCCAGCAGACCCACCGCGGCAAGAACCGCAACGAGCGCCTCCGCCTGCACATCGGAACCCACCCCGTGCGGCGAGAGGACGGCGGAGGCCGCGTGGTGCGCGGCGTCGTACTGCTCACTGGTCAAGATCGTGCGGGACATGGCTCTCTCCTCGGGTCGACGCGGTACGTACGGACAGGCAAAGGCCGGCGCGGGAAGCAGAGCGGCGGCGCCCAGCAGCCAGCCTTGCGGTGTCCGGCAGCGGAACACACCTATCTGACGGCTAGTCAGTCTCGCCGGGGAATTCGCGGAAAGCCCCCGGTGAGCCGTTCTGGAAAACAGGCTCGGGAACCTCTGCGTAACGGCCCGATTTCCCGCCCGGATTCGCCCCTACCGAACCTCTGGAGACAGGCGAGATCACAGGCTCACCTCGATGTAGTCAATGTCCGTGAACTCCACCAGCAGCTGCTGCGCACGGGCTCCCCCGTCGCGGAAATAGACCTCCTGGAGCCCCTCGGCGGCGATCCGCTGTAGGGCGGCCTCGGAGGCCCCGGCGTCCTGAGCAGCCAGCAGCCGGCCCGCGTACTCCGGCGGCAGGTGCTGCGTGACCCGCCGCATCCGCCCGTCATCCGTGGTCCCCGGAGCCGCAGTGAACCCGAACCGCGCCCGGGTCTCGATGACCAGGCCGGTCTGCCGCGCAGCCCGCTCCCGGGCCCGCTTGCGCACCAGAGGCTGCCACCGGCGCCGCACTTCGCGCTCCATCCGGCCGGCAAGGTCAGGCTTCGGGCGCTTGATCTGATCCCGCAGGTACCGCTCCACCGTGCGCTGCGCAATGCCCAGCAGCCCGGCAACGGCCTTGGTCGAGCCGCGGTGCTGCTTGACGAGGTAGCGCATCTGCGCACCCGCCGACTTGGGGATAGGACGCGTGAACACCGCCTCCGCAGCCCGGTCCAGACTCTCCCCAACGATCCCCACGCCCGCTCCTCACTCCCTGCCCGGGGAACAGTCTCGCGTGCGCCACCGACAAGCCCTCATCAGGGGCTCCGCCCCCGGGGAGGAGAGGGCCGAGCAGCTGGAGCTGGAGCTGGACCATGCCCGGCACATGTCGTGGAGCCCCCCGGACTGGCTAGGGTGGCAGGCATGCTGATCGCCAGTCTCAAGCCCCGCACCATGGGCGGCACAACGAACACGGGACTTTTGACCTACGCCCTGTCCAGGGCTGGATATCCGGTCACCTGCTACGACGCAGACGAGTCTCTACAGCTGGCCGCGTGGGCGCGGGACGTGAACGACTTCCCGTGCCAGGTCCACGAAGCGGACGCCCCCGCGTTCGCCGAGACGATCTATCCGCAGATGGACCACGACCGGGTCAACGTCGTGGACGCCGGGCACGCGGAGAACCACCCGGACATCGTGGACTCGGTCTTGGAAGTAGCCGACCTCGTCATCGTGACCGTGTCCCCAACGAAGCCCGACTACGACCGGCTGACCCGGCCCGAGCGCGGCACACCGCTTGCGAAGGTGATCCGCCGCTCAGCCGCCCTCCGCGACAGCGGCGCACCCCCCACCACCGTGGTACTGCTCAACCGGTGCCAAGCCGGCTCCAACAGTCCGAAGCGGTACGCCGACCTGCTGACCAACGGCGGCGAGGACGGCGCCCTGCACCGGTAGAACGTGCTCTCCTCGCGGATCCCCCGGCGGGAGTCCATCGCCTCCGCCATCGGGTTCCCGTGCGACAAGCCCGAGCGCCGAGCCCCCTACGACGCCCTCGTAACCGAACTCCAGCACCTGGGCCACCTGCCCAAGCAGGGAGGGGCGCTGTGAGCGGCGACGTCGCGCGCCGGGACCGTCCCGCGCGTTCGTCCCCGAGCTGATCCCCGAACCCGTCGACCTCGACCGCGCCGGCCCCCTCGACCCGCGGGAGCAGCGCGACCTGGACCGCATCCACGAAGCCCGCGACCACGCCGGTACCGCGAAGTGGATGCGGGGCAAGGCCCTGGAGGCTGCGTTCCGGCGCCGCCTGTACCAGGGCGAGGACGGCGAACAGACGCGGGAGCAGTACCTGGACGCCGAATGGGACGGCATGAGCGAGTCGGCCGCCTACCTGGAGATCAGGGAATGGCGTCTGGCCCAGCAGATCGCCGAGGCGTACGGGCGGCCGGTGGCGGACTCCCACGTCCGCGCGCTGGTCGACGTCGAAGACAAGCACGGGCACACCCCCGTGGCCGCCGCCTACATCGAGCTGCGCCAGTACGGCACCGCCACGGGCCAGCGGGTAACCGGGCCCGTGGTCGAGAACCTCGCGCAGTACCTCGCGGCCAAGACCCTGCCCAGCGGGGCCACCCTGGAGCTGCCCGGTGACGCGGGCCCGCCGGCGGAAGACCTGGGCGGCCTCTTCGCCTCCCAGCAGCTGCCCGGCCCCCAGCGCCGCAAAGCCGCGGCCGCCACCGCAAAGGAACAGGACTGGACGATGTCCAAGGGCCAGATTGCCCGCCCGAGCGCCTGGATCGCGGCGGAGGCCAAGCAGTACGGCAAGCCCTCCGCCGAAGTCACAGACCTCCTGTTGGAGACGCTTGCCAACACCACGGAGCCCGGCCTCGCCCGTGGGCGTGAACGCGCTTCGGGGGTCATTCCAAAATTTTGGAATGACCCCCGAAGGCCGTTACTAACCGGCCAGCGACACGCTACGGCGGTGCCCCCTCCCTGCGGGCGGATTCTAGGGATCACCGCAACACGTGATCGCTGACGTGTACTGGCGAGCAGTGTAGGCAGCGGCTCGGCTGGGAGTTCCCGGCCGCGCCACTGCTGCAGCGTCGGCGGGACGGTTGCTGCCGTTTCAGCGGGCCCGGAGGGTTGAACAGCTCCCGGAAGGTCACTGCCTGGCCCCGTTGCTCTGCCCTGCATACGCAGGACCAGAATGAGACCTCATGGATGACGGATCGGACTGGTCGGCGGACAAACTGACGGCGCTCCGCCTCGGCAGGAGGCTGGTTGCGGAGGTCTCGGCATCACGGCCAGATCGCCGCGCATTCGTGGACATCCGCCCCACGCAGAGCGAGCACGATGCCCAGGCGCGTGACGAGGGATGGGTTCGCTGCGACGTCGAACGCAGCTTCCGGCTTGAGCACTGGGAGTACGACCGCGAACGCATCGATGGATTCGACTACGACATCGGCGCAGTCCTCATCGAGTCCGCTGACGCCACCGATGAGTCCGAGCTGATCACCCTGCTCAGCACATGGGACATCCGGCCCCGTCACTTTGTCTATCCCTGGGACAGTGACGATCCCAGGTAGCCACGGAGATCAGCTCAGGGGAGCTGTCAGCTCGTGCAGACGTGTGGCGGGGGTCGCCCAGGCGAGCGTCTTGCGGAGCCGGCTGTTCAGCTCGGCCGCGACCGCGTCGAGGTGCTCGCGGGGGTGGACCGACAGGTCGGTGCCCTTGGGGAAGTACTGCCGCAGCAGGCCGTACGTATTCTCGTTCGATCCGCGCTGCCAGGGGCTGGCCGGGTTGCAGAAGTAGACCGGGATGTCGGTGGCAACGGTGAATGCCCGGTGGGCGGCCATCTCCGAGCCTTGGTCCCAGGTCAAAGACCGCCACAGGTGCGCTGGGAGGGTCTGGACGGTCGAGGTGAGAGCGTCGCGGGTGGCGGTGGCACTGTGGCCGTGCGGCAGGTGCACGAGCATCACATATCGGGTGGACCGCTCGACGAGCGTGCCCATGGCGGACTGCCCGTCCTTGCCGATGATGAGGTCGCCTTCCCAGTGCCCGGGGACGGCACGGTCCTCGGCCTCCGCCGGCCGGTCGCTGATCATGACCATGTTCTTGATCGGCCCGCAGACCCGCTTGTAGGCATGGCGGTGAGGGCAGCGCACGGCCCGTCCTGTGCGCAGAGCGCGGGTCAGCTCCCGAGGGAGTTCCCCGCGGCCATGGACGTAGAGGGCCTGGTAGATCGTCTCGTGGGTCACACGCATCTCCGGCCGGTCGGGGAAGCGTGCCCGCAGAGCCTGGCAGATCTGCTCGGGGCTCCACCGCATCGTGAGGCGGTCTTGTATGAAGTCCCGCAGCTCGGGGTTCTGGCCGATCTTGCCGGGCTTGGGCCGGGCTCGGCGTCTTTCGGCCCTGCGGTGGGCGTGGAACGGCTGGTAGGCCCAGCCGCCCCTGGGCATGGGCCGCCGGTTGCGGCGGATCTCACGGCTGATCGTGGAGGGGCTGCGGCCGAGCTCCGCGGCGATCTGCCGGACCGATGCCCGCTCGCGTAGCCGGTCTGCGATGTGGATGCGCTCGGCCTCGCTCAGGAATCGGATCGCGGCCCACGCCCATCTCCAGGGCGGCCTGGGTCACGAGGTGGTGGCGGAGCGCGCCTACCGGAACTGGATCGGCCTGTACGGGAGTCACTCGACTGCTGTCATCCAGATCATCGAGGCCGGCGGCCAGGGCGAGGAGCACGTGCTTCGGCGGTGGAGCCGAGATGAGCCAGAGAACGGCTCCTGACACGGCGACGCACCCTGAGTTGCGGCGGTTCGAATCCGCGGCCGCACGCCATCTCAGCCGTTCACCCTGAGGGTTGACTTCGACTGGAATCCGGTCCACGCACTGGGGAGCCCTGCTAGGTTTCCCTCACCGCCGCGGCCTGGGACCCGGTGGTCGCCCCACCTAGCGAGGTTGCTGCCCCTGTACCAGGGGATGACCCTATACGGGATGCGCCCAGGCGTGGAACAGCTTCCGCTGCACGAAGACCCTCGGTTCACCCCGGGAGTCTTCGTGCTCCTGAAGGTAGGCCTGAGCTCACGGCGGGGCGGCTGGTCGCTCGCGCTACGCCGGGCTGCGGGTGAGCGCGACGAGATCGCCTACTCCAGTCACTCGGGGGTGGCGGGCGCGCAGGTCGGCGACGATCTGCCGGATCGCGGGCCGGTCTCGTACTTCGGCGGCGGAGACCCGGGCTGCGGCCAGCAGGGCTGTGGCGGTCTGTTCGGGCTTGCTGTGCTGCCACCACGCGCGGGCCATGTCTGTGTACATGCGCCCCTTTCGCTCGGCGGTGGGGAATTGGCCGGCGTGCAGGTTCCGGCCCGCTTCGAGGGCGGTCCCGGCGTCTCCGAGGGCCCAGTGGACGCCGACGGCGTAGAGGTCCACGGCGGCCGGAGTAATAGGGAACAGGCGGCCGACAGGCGCCTGGTCCGGGAGGTCGCGGGCAGCGCGGCGGGCTTCCCGGAGCATGGTGAGGGCCTGGTCACGGTCCTCGGCGGTGGCTGCGGTGTACGCGGTGGTGCACAGCATCTGCGCGTAGGCCGAGGCCTGCGCGTCGGTGGTCAGGCCGGTGGCCTCTACGCGGGCAACCGCGCGCTGGATATGAGCCTGCGCGGCCACCTCCTGGCCCTGGTGGCGCAGGACCGCAGCGAGTTCGCGGGCCGCGGCCGCGGCGGCGAGCGGGGAGCCGGACACCTCGGCGTAGGTGGCGGCGCGGTCGGCGGTCAGTCGGGACTGCTGGTAGTGACCGAGCTTGTTGAGCAGAGTGGAGGCCAGGGTGTAGGCGGAGGACAGGCGGGCATAGTCGAGGTCCGTCCGGTCGGCGGACGCGGCGTGGTGGGCGTCGCCAAGGAGGTCGGGCAGGGCCTTGAGGAGGGCGGCGTGCTGGCTGGCATCGAAGAGCGCCCTGGCGGCAGCGAGGCGGGCGTCGAGCGGTAGCCGGGATCCGGTGGGGTCGGGGGTGGTGGCCAGCGCCGTGTCCAGGCCTCCAAGGAGGCTGAGCGGTGCTGCCAGCCCGGCGGCTGCGATGACAGTGCGGCGGAGCATCGGATCCTCTCGGACGGACGGGGCGTCGACAGCAACTCTAGGCGCGGGTGACGCCTGTAACCCGAGTGCTGCGACGAGGAGTTCGGCAGGAACCCCGACCTCGGCGGCCGCATCCTTCAGCAAGTGCAGGTCCCCGACGAGCTGCCCGCCCTCCAGGCGGGAGACCGTCGAGGCGGAGCAGCGAAGCCGTTTGCCGAGGTCGGCCTGGCGCCAGCCGAGGGCCTGTCGGCCGATCCGGACGAGACCGCCGGCCTGCCGGTTTGCGGCGAGTGCCTGGGCGCGGCGGGTCGTCCACAGCGGGTCGGTGCTCACCAGGTTCCCCTCCGGCCAGAGGTGGTTCACAGGTCTGCCGCCCCCACCCTATGCCCTGTGACCGGGCGGGCACAGGGCGTGTGCAGGATCTGCAAGCGGGATGCGGGATCCGCACATCCACGCCCGCCCATCCTGCCGCTGTGATGTGGTAGTCACGCACGGCAAGGAGCTCACACCCAGTGAGGGGAGCACGTCATGGCGAAGGACAAGAACGACAGCGGCAGCAGCGGGGGGAACGGGGGGAACAGCGGCGGCGGGAGCCACGCGAAGCCCAACCCGCCGCTGTCGACCGGCACACCGCCGCCCGGCAACAGCGACGGCCAGGTCTCCGACCCGGGCTCCGGCTCGGGCAAGCGCCGGAGGTAGCACGCGATGCGTCTGGACGACCGCCGCACCGCGCTGGCGGAGGCCATGGACGCCCAGGAGCTGTGGCCGGCGGACTCCCCATGGGTCCGCCGCGCCATCCTGGACGACGTCCCCCGGCACTCATTCGCCCCCGACACCCTGTGGACCTGGGACGGCGCCGCCTACGTGCCCGTCGACCGGGCCCTTCAGCCCGAGGCGTGGGCCGACCTCGTCTACGCGGGCCCCTACGACTCCGCCGTCACCCAGGTCAGGGGCGGGCTGCCGACCTCCAGCCTGTCGTGCGTCTCCGTGGTCGCGGACATGCTCGACTCCCTGATCCTCGAACCCGAGCACCGCGCCCTCGAAGTCGGCGCGGGCGCCGGCTGGAACGCGGCTCTCCTCGCGCACCGGGCCGGCCCCGGCCTGGTGACCAGCCTGGAGGTCGACCCTGACCTCGCGGCGGCCGCGAGACAGCACATCAAGGCGGCCGGACTCGACGCCGCGGTACAGCTCAGGGACGGGAACGCGGGCTGGCCCCAGGGCGCGCCATACGACCGGCTGATCGCAACGTACGCGGTCGAGACCATCCCGTGGTCCTGGATCGAGCAGACCCGGCCCGGCGGACGGATCGTCACCCCCTCGGGGCGGCTCGGACACGTCGCTCTCACCGTCGCCGACGACGGCCAGGCCGCAAGCGGGTGGATCCAGGGTCTGGGGATGTTCATGCCCAGCAGGGGCGTGGACCAGGGCCGCGAGCTGCACGCCATCCAGGCCGACCACCCGGCCGGCCGGACCAGACGGACCGAACGGGACGTGCGGCTCCTCAGGGACCTGGGGCTGCTGTTCTCGCTGCGGGTCACAGCCCCCGCCATCCGGATCGCCACCGGCGAGACCGAGGGGGGCTTCACCGCCTGGCTCCACGACGGGGCCGACTCCTGGGCCACCGTCACCGGCAGCGGCCCGGATGGTGCCGTGGTCCGCGAAGGCGGCCCGCGGCAGCTGTTCGAGGAGACGGAGAGCGGCTGGACGCACTGGGAGGTGGCGGGCACCCCCGGGCTCTACGACTTCGGGATGACCGTCACGCCCGCTGGCCAGGAGGTCTGGGCCGGCTCCGCCGATTCCGGGCCCTACAGGTCCTGAGGCATGCTGCCTACTGACTGGGACGACGGCCAGCGGGTGCGGGCCGTCCTGGATGCTGAGCCTTGGCGGCGACGTGCGGGGCGTACCGCAGCGTGAAGCGCGGCACCTGTCGGTGCCGTACGGCAAGCTGGTCACCCTGGGTGTCCTCCTCGATGAGAGCGAGGAGGACACCCGCCGCCTGACTAGCGACCGCCGACATAGTCCGCGAACGCCGACCACGCCTCATCGGAGAAGCCCAGCGCCGGCGCGCAGTGCTCACCGTTGCGCTTGGAGTCCCGAACGTGAACCGCACCCGGCTGACGGCGGGCCTCCACGCAGTTGCCGCTGGCGTCGCCGCTGTACGAGGACTTGAACCACTGCCCGTTGGAGCTGCTGGTGTCGGTACTGGTCATTCTTCTTCTACCTCTCGGGTTAGTCGTTTCAGGAACGCGGGGGTCTCATGGGCCGGCAGGGCGCCCTGGGCAAGGACGTCGAAGCGGCGCGCGAACTGCTTGACCGGCTTCTGCTTCGCGGTGCACTTCATGCCCTGGTCCACGGTGCTGGGCGCGACGACAACCGGGTCGGGGAGTTCCTTCCGGGCGAAGTCGAGGACGTGGAACTCCCCGAAGACGCGGTAGGTGGGAGCCGAGAACGGGATGATTCTCACCGTGACGTTGCGCAGTGCTGCGAGACGCTCAATCTCCTCGTACTGCTCCGCCATGATCTCCGGGCTGCCGACCCTGTTCCGCAGTGCGGACTCGTCCATGATGCAGACGAGCTCCATGCCCTCTTCGGTGATGCGCTTCTTTCGGGTCATCCGGACCTCAACCGCGTTCTCCACGAACTCGGTCGTGCGATCATCCGCGACGCGAGCGGACTCCATGAGCGCGCGGGCGTAGTTCTCCGACTGTAGGAGGCCGTTCACCACCTGGGGTGTGCACACCTTGACGCTGCTGGCGCCGGACTCGAAGGCCAGGAAGAGGTTCATGCCGGAGGGCATGGTGGAGGACTTCGGGCTCCACCAGTCTCCGCCCTTGGCGTTGCGGTACCAATCGGCGAGCATCTCCTGACCCTCTTCCGGGACCTGATACTCGTCGAGCAGCTTGATGAGCTGGTCTATGCGATCGAACCCGCTGTGACCTGATTCGACCTTGCTGATCATCGAGGCTGAACGGAGTCCGATCGCCTTCGCGGCTTGCTCACCCGTCAACCCGGCCCGCTCGCGAAGCCGGGTGAGTTCGGCCCCGAGCATGATGCGTAGGAACGTCGGTCCTACGTGTGCCCCCATGGTGTCCTCCCCTCCGATTCAGGCTGCCTGCTCCGATGGTGGCAGCCACTGCGCGTCTCAACGAGGGCCCTGTTCGCCTGCCGAGGGTTTCTGTTCGTGCCGAGTGGGCCCCTGTTCGTTTGCTGTCATATACCAATTCACATTCCTAGGCAATTGACTGGGCACAGTCGGTTGCACGTGAACTCCCCTTGGGAGGACGGTAGTCGAGTCGCCCGACGAGCTGGTGTCAGCCGTCGTAAACCCAGCTCGCGGGCGGCCTTCACACCCCTGCCCTGCCGGAAGGAGCATGCCGTGACGACCTTCACCGAACCCGTGCCCGACGACTGGATGGAGCAGGACAACCTCACGGGACGCCAGTGGCACGCCCTGACCGGGCAGCCGTTCCGCCAGACCGATCCGCTGGCTCGACTGGCCGGAGTTCGCACGGACGGGGTACGGGCCGCCGGCCACCTCGCCCGGCAGAACGGCCGAATGCTCCGGGTGGTCCGCTACGTACGGGCACCCCTGGGCGATGCGGAGGCCCAGTTCGAGGCGTTGGAGCTGGCGGGCCGCTCCCGGCACTGGCTGGTGCGGGAAGAGGAGTTCCGGGACCCAGTGGACGACGCCACGCGGCTTGTGGAGCGGCACGGCCTCGCGGGCGCGCAGCTCCTGCTGCGCACGGGTCACGCAGACGGGATCTTGGCGCCCACGTACGAGCAGATCAGCCCGGATCTGGAGGAGTACGAGGCCTTCCTCCACAAGATGGCCGCCCGGGGCTGCTTCGTGGCGCTGGCGCTGTCGGAGACGGGCCGGTGAGCGGCTTATGGGCGTGGGTGGACCGGCAGCGGTGGATGGATAGGCGGTTCCCCCGAGTGGGATGGCGGCAGTGGATCTTCTGCACGTTCCTGGTCTTGCTGTGGCTGGGCGTGCTCGCGGCGTACGCGCTGATGACGGAGTGGGATGAGGATGACCTTGGAGCACAGCAGAGCGGCGGAGCCGACCGGTCTTCCGGTGCGCACGTCGCAGCAGGAGCTGAAGCGTCGCCGGACGCTGGAGGCCCTCGCGCCCTTGGCGGCGAACCTGTTTGCCGCTGCGGACCCCGGGCGGTCCTCCGCGAGCGGGGTGGGCCGAAGCCGGATCCAGGCCACGAGCGGTGAGGAGCTGTGATGCCGACCGTGGAGCACGGCCTGTGGAACCGGGTGCCGGCCGACCCGGTGGAGGCGCTGTACAAGCGCTGGAGCTGGGACCGCTTCTACTCCAACCCGGAACCCCAGGTACACCTTCCCTTCCTGGACGACGAGCTGGCCGGGATCCGGCAGCACGTCCTGGGGACGGGGATGCGGACGGCCGTGGACGTCGGCTGCGGCTGGGGCGTGCTGACGGCCGCGCTGGCCCGCGAAGGCCTGAGGACCACGGGCTACGACTGGTCACCGGTCGCGGTCGAGCAGGCCCGCAGCAGGTGGGCGGGGGAGCCCCGGCTGAACTTCGAGGTTCACGACTTCCTCACCGACACGGCACCGCGGTCCCTGAGCCCCGGCAGCGTCGACGTGCTGGCCTGCCGGCTGGTGCTCCCCTACGTGGACCTCCAGCGGTTCATGACCGACGCCCGCCGCTGGGTGAAGCCCCGCACCGGGGTGGTGTACGTGGTGACGCAGGTGTGGGAGAAGCAGCCGGACGGCTACCACCGCGGCTACCCGAACGAAGTGATCGAAGGCCTCCGGCACGGCTGGCGGCACACCCACCGCTGGGACCTGAGCTGGGCGCAGAAGGGAGCGGCGCCGGAGTTCACGGCGCTGGCCCTCACCGGGCCGACCGGCTACTGAGCCTGCCTCACTCATCATGCGCAAGGAGACAGAATGCCCGACGACGGTCCGATGACAGCCGACAGGCTGCTCGCGCTCCTGGCGGAGCGCGACGGCGTGTGGGACAAGCCCGAGGGCTGGCTGCCCGGGCGGGTCACCGAGGCCCAGCGGGATGCGAACTCCTTCTATCGGCTCGGGTCCAAGGCGCTGCGCCGGAACGAGCTGGAGCAGGCCGCCCGCTGGCTGGTCGCGGCCATGGAAGAGGAGCACCCTGGCGCGGTGTTCCGGCTGGCGGCCGCCGCCTCGCGGATGGACTCGCCCAGTACGGACTGGGCCGTGCGCATGCTGGTGGGATTGGCGTCCTTGCTGGGACACGGCGATGCGGTCCGGCTGCAACCGCTGCTGTCCAACCGTCGTGCCGTAGTGGAGGGCAACAGCTGGGAGGACCCGGAGTTCGCGCCCGAGATCCTCGAAGCCCTCCGCAACCCGCGCCGGGCTCCCTGCCTCGGCTTCCGATGGCAAGTCGCCCGTGCAGCCAACCAGGGCGTGCGGCGCGGGCCGAGCGGTGCTGGCCTTGCTGCGGGTAGGCCGGCTCGGCGGTGGCCTCGCTAGTGCAGTACGTCAACTTCTGCCGGAGCCGGAGCCCATCGACGCGCTGAAGCATTAGGCGTCGGCCAAACCACCGGGACTCCGTTCAATCCCTATGGCGATACGGGCAGTTGTCCGGCACTCAATCTCCCTGGCGACCTGACAGGCGTTGTCGAAACTCCTCCCGGCTCCGCCTGCGCGGTGCCACCGTGCGCATCCCGCATCGTCCGCCGACGTCGCGAGGGTGCCTTACGAAGGGACTTCCTCAGTGATCAAGCAACCCTTGACGGCGGACGACGCCGTCGGGGCGGCCGACCGGTATGCCGCTCGCGGCTTCCAGGCTCGCGGCGATCTCGGGCAGCACTTCCTGCGGACGAGGGAGGCGGCTCACGCACTGCTGGAGCGGGCGGGCATCCCGGCCAGCGCACAGGTGCTTGAAGTCGGAGCGGGGCTGGGCACTCTCTCGTCGGTGATCGCGACTGCCGGACACCGCATCTGGGCCGTGGAGAAGGACGAGCGGCTGCGGAACCAGCTGACCGATCGTCTCAGCCCCTTCGGGGACCGGGCTCGCGTGTCGATCGCGGACATACGCGACTTGGACCTGGATGCCGGCCTGAACCTCGGCAGCACGCTGGTGTCGATCATGCCGTTCGATCCCAAACTGTCCGCTGGCCTCATCCGGCATGTCTTCGCCTGCCCCCGGGTGGAGCACGGGCTCGTCGTCGTCCCCAGCGGCAGCACCGACCTGCTGGCGGCGAGCCGCGACTTGGTCGTGGAAGAGGTGGACGGCATTCCCCGTGCCGCCTTCTGGCCGCCCGCGCCCACCGTCCTCCGCGTCCTGGCGGTCGGCCGGAGGTCGACATGCAGGAGCTGATTGCCACCGGCTGCTTCCACTCCGCCCTGCCCGACGGCCACAGCGCCCTCACTGGGCTGTACGCCGCGAGGAAGGCTGGGGCCCTGGTCATCGACGCGGGCGACTTCTTCTCCGGCAGCGCGTTCCACGCCTACTCGGGCGGCCGTGTGGAGGAGAAGTTCCTGGCCGAGCTGTACGACGCGGTCGTCCCCGGCAACCACGACCTGCCGGACCTGATGCGGCTCAGGGCCCCGGAGGCGTTCCCGCCCGTGGTGTGCGCCAATGTCACTCCTCCGGACTCCTTCGCCGGCCGGTGGACGGCGGGACTGGTGCTGCACGGGCCGTCGCTGCGGATCGGGATCGTCGGCTACATGGGCGAGCAGGCCTACGCGGCGATCCCGCCGGCCGAGCGCGCCGGGTTCACCTACCGGGCCCCGACGGCCGAGCTGATCGCTGCCGAGGCCGAGGCGCTCAGGTCGGCCGGGGCCGACGTGGTGATGGGGGTCAGTCACAGCGGCTTCCTGGGCGACGTCGCCGACCAGGAAGCCGGCTGGCCGCTGGCCACGGTGATCGCCTCGCACTGCCACTCGCCCTGGACGCAGTGGACCGACGGAAACCGGCATGTGGTCAAGCCGGCCGCCCAGGGCGCCGGGCTGCTCCGCCTCACGCTGACCGCGACCGGTCCCGTCAGCGTGCGCCACGACAGCCCACTCCGGGGCGCCCAGCCGGACGCGCTGCCCGGCGTCGCGGCGGAGCTCAAAGCGTTCGCCGCATGGGGCGCGCACCCTCTCGGCTACCTCTCCGCCGCCGAGCCCCGCCGCGAAGACGTGGCCCGCCTCATCGCGGCCGCCGCCCGGCAGCAGACAAGCGCCGACGCGTTCGTCCTCAACACCTTCACGCTGCGCGCGGGTCTCCCGCGCAAGGTCACCCGGGCGGCGCTGTGGTCCTGCATGCCCTTCGACAGCCCTCTCGTGCTCCTCGACGGCACCCACTCGGCCAGCGCTCTCGCCGCCCGCGCGCAGGCACTGGGCGAGGACCTGACCATCGCCGCCGTCCGGCCGCATGACGAGCCGGGACGCATCGCTACTACCGCCTACCTCGCCGAGCGCCTGGGACTGCCCGCTCAGCCCTTCTCCCGCCCGTACACGCTGCACGGCATCCTCACCGCCTGTCTGGAGACGACATGAACGAACTGCTGACGCTGCCCGCGCCTGAGGTGACCTGCGGGCCGACCGCTCCGGACGCCTTCGCCCGGGCCTTCGACGGGCCCGGCCGGGGCCGTCTGGTCGTTGCCTTCGACTCCGAGGACCACGACCGCAACCTGGCCCTCTCGGTCAGCCTGATGTCCGCCCTGGGCCCGGTCCTCGCCCTCTACCCGGATCAGGGCTGCTGGGGCGACCTGACGGTCCGTGACGACGTCGACCCGGGGCGGACGCACGGTGTGGGGGAGAACAGGCTGCACATCGACCTCGTCGACCGTGACCGCGCGCCCCGCCTCATCGCCCTGTACTGCGTGCGCGCGGACCCGGCCGGCGGCGGCGCCTCCGCGCTCTCCGACCTCCACCAGGCCGCGAACGATCTCGACAAGAGTGACCGCGACCTGCTCCGGCGACCGGTCTTCTCCTACTTCACCGACCACGGTGTCCACGGCGTCGGAGAGGGCCTGGCCCGCTTCGCCGTCCTGCCCGAGCGCCTCGACGGCGGGGAGCCGATCCGGTTCACCGCCAAGATGCTCCCCCACCTCAAACGCGGAGAACTCATCGACAGCGACAGCCCGCAGCAGGCCGCCGCCGCGTTCGGGCGTCTCGTGGCCGCCGTCGAGGGACGGCGAACCGCGGTGCGGCTGAAGCCGGGCCAGCTCCTCGTCTTCGACCAGTGGCGCTACGCCCACGGGCGCCTGCCCATGGGCCCGGGTCAGAGCGAGCTGCTGCCCGGACAGCGCCGGCTGCTGAAGCAGGCCTACGGCCTGCGCCCCCTGGCGAAGGGGGACGCCCGGTGATCCTGACCGGACCCGCGATCCACAAGGCCGTCGCCAGCGGGGTGATCACCATCGACCCGTTCGATCCGACGCTGCTCAACCCCAACAGCTACAACTACCGCCTCGGAGAGCAGCTCAAGGAACTCACCAGCAGACCGGCCGACCCCACGGTGCCCGCCCAGACCCGCACCATCGACGTTCCCGCGGACGGATTCGAGCTTCAGCCGGGCGTCGTGTACCTGGGCACGACGGCGGAGACGATCGGCAGCGACGAGTACGTCACCAGCCTGATCGGACGCTCCTCCATCGGCCGCCTCGGATGTTTTCTACAGATCTCCGCCGACCTCGGTCAGCTCGGCGCCGTTCACCGCTGGACCCTGGAGATCACCGTCGTCCAGGCCCTGCGGATCTACCCGGGCATGCGCGTGGGCCAGGTGTCCTTCTGGCAGCGCTCAGGCAGCCGATCCCCGTACCAGGGGCACTACGGCACTCTCAGCGTTCCCGCCGCCTGGTCCCCCCACGCCGCCGCCGGCCGCGGCTGCGAATCCGTCCCGTTCCTCCAGGAGGTGACCACGTGATCCTGACCGGCCCCGCGATCACCTCCCGCGTCAAGGACGGCGCCATCCGCATCGAACCCTTCGACGCACGGCTCGCCCAGCCCAACTCCTACGACTTCCACCTCGGCGACACCATCGGCTGGTACACCAGCGACGTCCTGGACTGCGCCCGCGAGAACCCCTTCGAGTCCGGCTCCATCCCGACGGACGGGTTCGTACTCCAGCCCCACCGCATCTACCTGGCCTCAACCCGGGAGCTGATCGGCAGCGACGAGTTCGTGCCCATCATCCGGGCGCGATCCTCCATCGGCCGCCTGGGCCTGTTCGTCCACGTCACCGCAGACCTCATCGACCTCGGATCCTTCGGGCAGCTCACCCTGCAACTGCACTGCGTGCAGCCGGTGCGGATCTATCCGGGGCTCCTCATCGGCCAGGTCACCTTCTGGCAGACGACCGGTGAGCGTGTGCTGTACGAGGGCAAGTACCAGGGCAGCCGGGGCCCGCAGCCCTCCAAGGCCCACCTCGACTTCGAGGCCCGGTGAACACCCCCGCAGCCCCCGGCCCGGCCGGGCAGCCTGGTGGGCGGGGGGAGCGGGTCGTGGCGCTCGTCGCCCACCCCGACGACGCCGAGCTGCTGTGCTACGGCACGCTGCGCCGGGCCGTAGCGGCCGGCGCCAGCGTGACCGTGGTCGTGGCCTCCCACGGAGCGAACGGGGTTTCGGTGGCCGACGCGGCCGCCGGACGCCGGCTCGGCACGGACGAGCGGGCGCAGGAGGTCCGTTCGGCCTGGCACGCCACCGGCGTGCAGCTCGCCTTCCTCGGCCTGCCCGACGGCGCCCTGGTGGCCGACCGGCACCTGATCTCCACCGTGGAGGCCGAGCTGACACGCCTGGGCTGCACGCTGCTGATCACCCACAGCCTCCACACCGACACCGACCACCAGGACCACCGGGCCCTGGCCCGCGCCGCCGTCAACGCCGCCACCCGTGTGGCCGGCTGCCACACGGTGCTGCACGGGGAACCCCACGCGCCCCGTTCCGCGTTCGCTCCGAGCGTCCTCGTCGACATCACCGACTTCCTGGACGACAAGGTCAGTGCCCTGGCCGCGCACCGCAGCCAGGCCGGCCGCTGGTATCTCGGCAAGGACTACACCCACCACCGCGCCGCCCACGCCGGATGGCAACTGCGCCCCGCGGCCGCCGCGGCCGGGCGGGCCTTCGAGTCCTTCGAAACCTCCGTACTCACCCTCTTCCCCCAGGAGGACCCGACGTGATCTACATCGAGCAGCCGCCCTTCGCACCGTGGCTCGGATTCTGCGAGGCCCTCTTCGCCTGCGACACCGTCGCCCTCTACGACGACGTGCCCTACACCGACGGCGGCTACCAGAATCGCAACCGGATCAAGACGGCGGACGGGGTGCGCTGGGTGACCATCCCGGTCAGCCGCGCCCCCGGGCAGCTGATCCGCGACACCCCCGTCGCCTCGTCCTTCGACGCCGCCAGCATGCTGCGCACGATCCGGCTGGCCTACGCCCGCTCCCCGCACATCGAGGAACTGCTGCACGTCCTGCGGCCCGTCCTCGATGGCGGCCACGCGTGGCTGGTCGACCTGAACCACGACCTGCTCACCCAGATCGGTGCCGCCCTCGGCGCCCCCGCGCGGCTGCGGCTGACCTCCGAGCTGAACATCCACGACGAGGACCGCACCGGCCGCCTGGCCGCCATCTGCAAGGCCACCGGCGCCGAGGTCCTGTGGGCGGGATCGGGGACACGCACCTACCTCGACACCACGGCCCTGGCCGAGTACGGGGTGCGGGTGCGGTGGAACAACTACGCCGAACGCCACCCCCGATACGAGCAGGCCTGGGGCCGGCAGGGCTTCGTCGCGAACCTGTCCGTCATCGACACCGTCTGCGCGCTGGGCTGGGCGGGCACCGCGGCGCTCCTGCGCACCGGCCTGGACACCTACCTCCAGCAGCCCACCCCGACGGAGGCCTCCGCATGAGGAGTCCGCTGATCCTGACCGGCATCGACCTGCCCCTGGAGCCCTCGTGCGGCTCGACCATCTGGGCCAGCGACGTGTACGCCCGCCTGGCCGGCCACGGATACCGCACGCTGTTCGCACACCTGCCGGGCAGTGGCACCTGGAAGCACGGCTTCACCGACACCACCGAACTGGCCGCGCGCAAGGCCCCGTACGGACCCGGCTTCGACCCGTACGCGAACGCGCTCACCGACGAGGTCCGTGGCCTCGTGCGGAAGCATCGGCCGGACGTCATCCACGCCCAGCACCTCGGCTTCGGTCTCGCACTCGCCTTCGCACGGGCGGCCGGGAGCACGCCGATCGTGTCGGTCGCCCACGGGACCGACGTCATCGCCGCCACCGAGCACCCGCAAGCACGAGCGGTCCTGAACGAGATCGTCGCCGCGAGCGTGCACGTCGTCGTCCCGAACGTGACGATGGCCGCCGCCGTGAACCAACTCACCGACGGCCGCCACACCGACCGCCTGCACATCGTGCCCTGGGGCATCCCCCTGCCCCCGGCACCGACCGCGTACCCGCGCGCCGGGAACCGGCTGCGCCTGCTCCACGCGGGCCGCCTGGACGCCAACAAGTCCACGATCACCGCCATCGAGGCGCTGGCTCACACCACGCGGCACCACCTCACCGTGATCGGCAGCGGCAGCGAGCTCGACACCCTCCTCCACCGCACCGCCGACCTCGGCCTGCGCGACCGCGTGACGTTCGAGCCGTTCCTGCCGCGCCAGGACCTGTTCAAGCGCTTCGCCGGCTTCGACGCGATGCTGTTCACCACACGCACGCTGGAGGCCTACGGCCTCGTCGCGGTCGAGGCCCAGGCGTACGGCCTGCCAATCCTCCACAGCGACGTGGCCGGGCTGAAAGCCACGCTCGGGGCCGGCGGGCTGAGCTACCCGCCGGGTGACGCCCCCGCACTCGCCGCCCTCATCGACCTCCTGGCCGCCAGCCCGGCCACACGGCAGGTCCTGCACCAGGCGGCCCTCGCCAATGCCCGCGGCTACGACATCACCGACACCGCGGCCCGTCTCGCCGCCCTGTCCCGCACCGCGACAGGAGGCCACCGATGAGCACCGTCCCGCTGTACGCCAGCCGTCTGTGGCCGCCGGTGCGGCCCCGCACCGGCGACGCCTCGGCCTCCACCCTCGACCTGCTGCACACCCTCGGCCTGATCGCCCGCACCGACGCGACCGGAGTGCACAGCCTGCTGCCCCTGGGCCTGCGGGTCCACGACCGGCTCAGCGCCATCGCCCGGAGCGCCTTCGAAGAACGCGGCGCGCTGACCTTCGCCCCGCCCACGCTCCAGAGCCGCACCCTGTGGGAGCAGACCGGGCGCTGGGACGTCTACCGCCGCGAAGGAGCGCTGCTGACCGTGGCCTCCTCCAGTGGCGAGGAGATGTGCCTCGCCCCCACGTCCGAAGAGATCGCGGCCGCCACCGTCCGCGAGCACCTGCGCTCCCACCGCGACCTGCCCGTCCGCCTGTCGCTGAGCACCCGCAAGTTCCGCGACGAGCTCTCACCGCGCGGCGGACTCATGCGCGGCCGCGAGTTCACCATGGCCGACGCCTACACCTTCGACACCGGCCCCGACACCATGCGCGAATCCGTCGACTTCCTCAACGAGGCCTGCACCGCGGCCCTGACCGGGATGGGCCTGACCGGCACCTTCACCGCGCCCGCCGACGGCGGCAGCATCTCCGCCGGCCCCAGCACCGAACACCTCGTCCTCGCCAGCAGCGGACAGGGCACCATCGTCGCCTGCACCCACTGCGGCAACCGCGGCGACGGCGCCGTCCTCGCCGCCCACCCCCCGCCCCCCGGCCCCGAACCGGTCGTCAACGTCATCGCCTTCACCCTCACCCTCCCCGACGGCGCCACCCAGACCGCGACGGTCGCCATCCGCTCCGACCTCCACGTCAGCCCCCGCAAAGTCGCCGCCGCCACCGGCGCGGCCCGCGTCGACCTCGTCGACCCCGGCCTCCTGCCCGGACTGCTCGGCAAGACGGCGGGCACCCTCACCCCCTGGGACGCCGCATCCACCCCCGACGTCCGGCCCCTGTACGACCTGTCCGCCGCCGACCTGGAGACGTTCGCCATCTCCGACGGAGACACCGGGCTGCGCACCGGCATCCGCTGGAGCGGCGTGCGCGGGCTGCCCCCGCTGCACCCCAGCGGCGCCGACCTGCACCACGCGACCGAGCACAGCGGCTGCGGCGCCTGCCACCAGGGCCGCTACGGCCTCCTGCGCGCCGTCGAAGTCGCCCACGTCTTCGAGCTGGGCACCCAGTACGCCACCCCCATGAACCTCCGCTTCAACAATGTCGACGGCCGGCCCGCCACCCCCTGGATGGCCTGCTCGGGCATCGGCATCACCCGCTGCCTCCAGACCGCCGCCGACCTCCACCGCGACCGGCACGGCCTGCGCTGGGCACCCGGCACCGGGCCCGCCGACATCCACCTCGTGGTCCTGCGCGCCGACCTGCCGGCCATGCGCGAACGCTCGGACCGCCTCACCCGCGCCCTCACCGCCCAGCACCTCAGCGTCCTGGTCGACGACCGGCCTCTGCCCGCCGGCGACAAGCTCCGCTACGCCCGCCTCCTCGGCCTGCCCCACGCGGCCGTCCTCTCCCCAGACCACCCCGACACCGCGGTCGAAGTCATCACGCGCTCCACCGGACGAACCACCCGCACCAATCTCAGCCACATCACCACCCCGAACCCATTCACCCACCTGTAAAACCACCGCAGCAAACCACACTCAATTCCCAAGGCGGCACCGATTCCGCGGCCTCCGAATTCGGCATGCCCGAAACAGGGAAATAGTCGTCGGCTGTTCGGGTCCGTCCGGCGGCGGAATGTTTTCGCCCGGCCGCACGGACCCGTTGACCGGCGGCAGGGGGCGGTCTAGCGTTCTTCTAGTCGCAGTTCGAAGCGGGTCGTAGCTCAATCGGTGGAGCACGGCAAAAGCGTTGCCGAGGAGCTGGTTCGAATCCAGCCGACCCGACCAATTCACCATTCAGGACCACAGGAATAGTGCTTCCGCGGTGACACTCGGCGCGGTAGCTTCAGAAATAGGATCCGATGAAAATCGCCATCACCGGCGGCGCCAGCGCCGGTCACGTTGTTCCGGCCCTCGCCGTCGCCGGCCAGCTCCGCGAGCGCGGCGCGGACCTGGTCTACTTCGGGCGCCAGGGCACCATCGAACACGACTACGCCGAGCGCGCCGGCATCCCCTTCCGCCATGTCCCCTCGGCCGGGCTCCGCCGTCACCGCTCCGCCGGCAACCTCCTGATGCCGTTCACCGTGGTCCGAGGCATCTTCGCCGCCTACACGGCACTGCGTCGCGAACGCCCTGACGCCCTGTTCTCCAAGGGCTCCTACGTCTCCGTGCCCGTGGGCGTCGGCGCCGCCCTCGCCCGCGTCCCCGTCGTCATCCACGAGAGCGACCACTCCCTGGGCCTGGCCAACAAGATCCTGGGACGCCTGGCCACCACCATCTGCCTCAGCGTCCCCGCCCCCGCCCCGACACCGCGCTGGATGGGCGGCAAGATCAAGGTGACCGGACTGCCGCTCCGCGCCGACCTCACCGACGCCGAGCCCGAGGCCCTGCGCGAGCGGCTTGGCGCGCCCGCCGACAAGCCGGTGCTGCTGATCTTCTGCGGCAGCAGCGGATCCGAGCGGATCAACGCCGCCGTCCGCGGCCAGCTCGCGGAACTGTGCCAGCAGTACAGCGTGCTGCACGTCGTGGGCAAGGGCAACCTCGACCCGCGCTTCGACGAGCGGCAGGGGTACTGGCAACTGGAGTACCTGCACGAGGACATGCCTCACGCCCTGGCATTGGCGAACCTCGTCATCGGCCGGGCGGGCGCGACCACCCTGGCCGAACTCGACGCCCTGGAGCTGCCGGCCGTCCTTGTGCCGCTGCCCGCCTCCGTCAGCCGCGGAGACCAGCTCGACAACGCACGCGCCTATTCGGCACTCCACCCTGAGCGGTGCCGCGTCGTTGCCGACGAGCAGCTGGCCGACACCGGCGTCCTCGTGCAGGCCTGCGCCGCCCTGTCCACCGCCCCCCACAGGACACAGGGCGCCCGCCCCCGTCCACAGGCCGCTGCCGAGCGCGTCGCCGATCTCGTCATGCAGGCCGCGGGCGGGCGCCAGTAGCGGGACGTCAGCCGTCGTGGTGGCCGTACGTGCCGAGGATCTGCGACTCGCTCTCCCCCCGGTAGGTGACGTGCCAGTGCATGTGCTTCGACTCCTGGTACAGGCCGAGATTCGTCGTCACCGAGCACGACCCGTGCTCCTTCTCCACCTCAGCCGCCACCTCCCGCACCACCGTGACGACCTCATGCAGCAGGTCCTCGTCAGCACCGCCCAGGTCGGTGAGCGAGGGCACGTGCTCCTTCGGGATCACCACGATGTGCACGGGATGGGACGGGTTCGTGTGGTGGAAGGCCAGAACCTGCGGGGTCTCCCTCACCACCTCGATCGGGACCCTCCCGGCCAGTGCCTGGTGGCAGTAGAAGTCGGAGACAGTCGCGGTACCGGTCACAGGAGCACACCTTCGCTGGACAGCAATGCGGGATGAAACGTCTGCCCGACGCTGCCGTCGGCCAGGCGCCGACGCCAGCGTAGCGACCCATCCGTGCGCGAGCGAAATCCCTCAACTCCGCCGATTCGAAGTGGAGTTCCATAGCGCGAGCGTTCGACTAGCGACCCCGGAGCACCGCGGAAGCCAGCAGCTGGAGACGGGGGTGTAACGCTGAGAGAGCTCACTCCGTCCATACCGGTAGCCAAGCCTTGACGTTCAGCCGCGACTTGCTGTACCGCCGCCGGGAGGATTCACCACGTGCCGAGCTCTGTAGTCAGCGACCAGCTCTCCTTCGAGGCCTTCGCGGACCTCTTCGCGGTGCCGCTGAACTCCCCGCCCACCACGGTTGAAGCCGAGCAAGGGGCTGTGACCGCGCTTCCGTGATGATTACGGCTGGATGAGGTACGGCGTCTACTGTTGGATAGCCCGATGGAACGCATTGAGGCTGAGCTGTTCA
>NZ_JBVIRQ010000029.1:0-26198 GCF_055575955.1 Streptomyces sp. NPDC033966
CCTACTAGCCGCCCTCGCAGACCGGGCCCAACGCCCCGGCCGGGAGGCGTTGCGGGCACGGCCCGGCAGGCCTACTAGCCAGGGCCGGATGTGACCTGGGTCCTGTGGGCCGCCTCACCGCCCCAGACCCCCGATGTCACCCCGCGTAACCGGTCACACCCGCTGAGGTGGGTGTCCCCCGTCACTCCCGGCCCCGCCGCTTATTGGGCGGCGCGACCCGCACCACGCGGCCTACGATCACCGGCATGTCGCATCGTCGTGTACTGCACGTGTTAATGGTCCTCGTCGTGGCACTGACCGGATGGGTCGGAGGTGCCACGGGAATCGCGTCGGCTCAGGAGGACGGATCGCCGACAGCGCGTCCACTGCTCTTCTACAACCACGCCTACGGGGTGCTCGACCGGGAGACCGCCGACGCCATCGAACACTCCGCCTACTTGCGGGACTTCGCCAACTTCCAGGTCCGCACCACGACCGGCTCGGGCGGCGAGACCTGGACCGGCCGGTATCTGATGGGCCGCGAGACCTACCTCGAACTGTTCGGCGTGGGTGACGTCCCAGGCCCGGACGGAACCCTCGGCGCCGGCGGGCTGGGGCTGTCCGCCGAACGGGCGGGGGACCTCGCCACGGTCACGGCGCGCCTGCGCGACCAGGGCGTACCGAACCCGGTGTCCTTCCGCCAGACCCGCGACTTCGGCGACGGGGTGCCGGTGCCGTGGTTCGACGCCGTCTTCACGAGCGGCCAGTACGACGCCTTCGGCGCCTGGGGCATGGAGTACCTGCCGGAGTACTTCGCCGACCCCCGCAGCAACACCGAGCCGGCCTCCTACCCGGGTGACGTAGGCCGCGAGCGGTACCTGTCCGACGGCTACCGCGACCACCTGATGAAGGACGTGACCTCGATCCGCCTCGGAGTCACCGCGCGCGACCTGGCCAACACGGTGCCCCTCCTCCGGGCGGGCGGCTTCGCCGTACGGGAGCTCCCCGGCGGCAGCGTCCTGGCACAGGGCGGCGGTACCACCGTCCGCCTGGACACGGTGGCACGCGAGCAGGCCGGTCTGCGCCAGGTCGAGATGTCCCTCAACCACCCGGTGTTCACCCGCCACGAGGAACAGATCGGCCGTTCGACCCTCGTGGTCGGCCCGGGCGAGCGTGCCGTGTGGACCTTCGGGGCCGCCCGGTAGGCGAAGCTCGACGAGAGGGGAGCGGGCCCCCGCTCCCCTCTCTGCCTGCCGCCCTTGGACTTGCCGGTACGGCGGGGCCAGGACGGCCGCCGCCAGGTGTTCGCGGAGCCAGCGGCGCCCCGGGCCGAACCCGGCGCCCACGGCCTGGCGTACATCCCGCGCCCGGCCTGACGGCCGGCTCGTTCTGGGAGCATGTGGCCACAGCCGTCGGGGCGGGCGGCGCCGTCCGAGGGAGAGTTGGAACCATGGTCCACGTACTGGGCAGCAGGATCCTGCTGCGCCCCACGGACCCCGAGCGTTCGCGCGCCTTCTACGGGGACACGCTGGGGCTGGCCGTCTACCGCGAGTTCGGCACGGGCACGGACCGCGGCACGGTGTACTTCCTCGGCGGCGGTTTCCTGGAGGTGTCGGGGCGCGCCGAGGCACCACCCGCGCCCGGGCTTCGCCTGTGGCTCCAGGTCGCGGACGTCCGGGCCGCGTACGAGGAGCTGCGCGGCCGGGGCGCCGAGGTGCTGCGGCCTCCGCTGCGCGAGCCCTGGGGACTGGTCGAGATGTGGCTCGCCGACCCCGACGGCGTGCGGATCGCCGTCGTGGAGGTACCGGCCGATCATCCGCTGCGCTTCCGCGCCTGATCCCGCGGTCCCGGCCCGCGGACCGCCGGTCCGGGGCGTCCGGACGGTTCACCGGGCCGGGCCGTAGGCCCTCAGCAGCGAGTCCAGGGCGCCGTCACGCTGCAGAAGCTCCGTCAGGATCCACTCCCGCAGCTGTTCCCGCAGTTCGGCGACCTCGGCGTGGGCGTCCGCCGAGAGGCACTCGACGAGACGCCTCCGCCAGTCGTCCAGCTGCCATGCGCGATGGCCCTCCTCGTTCGCCGACCGGGCGCCGGCCAGGAAGAAGGTCAGGGTCCTGTGGTCGCGCCTCTGCCACTCCTCGCCGGCAGCCGCGGCGGTGACCGTGGCCGCCACGCGCCGCGCGTGCTCGGCCGCCGGGTCGTCCGTGGGGCCGGTGATCTCGTTCGGTGCTTCGTTCATGAGGGCGACGATACTTTATTATCGTCGCCCTGACGATAATAAGGGCGGCGACCCTTGCCGGCGGTGGCTGCCGGAGCGCACCCTCCGGCTGGTCCAGGACCGGATGGGTACCGGCCGGAGCGTCCCCGCCGGTCCGGCCACCACTGGACCCGCCCCGGGGCCGGGCACCCGATCTTCGAGTACTGACCGGGGCCGGAATGCGGCCGCTCCGGGACCCGGGTGTCACATCCGGCCCGGCCGGACTGTCCCCTCTGCGGAAGCGGGAGAATCGAGAGAAGGGACCGCCACGATGAAGTCCGTCATCGTCTGCACCTCCGTGTCTCACGGCAATACGCGCCGGGTCGCCGACACCATGGCCCGGGTCCTGGGCGCGGAGGTCGTCTCCCCCGGTGAGGCCGACCTCGCGGAGCTGGCCGCCGCCGACCTCGTGGGATTCGGCTCGGGCGTCTTCTACGGCAGGCTCCACCCCAGCCTGGCCGCCCTGGTCCAGGCCCTCCCGGACGCGCGCGGGCGGGCCTTCGTGTTCGCCACCAGCGGGCTGCCCGAGCTGCCTCCGGCGCCCTTCACCCGCCCCCTGGTCCGGCGCCTCGCCGGCAAGGGCTTCCGGGTGGAAGGGAGCTTCACGTGCCGGGCGTTCGACACCTGGGGGCCCTTCGGGCTCGTCGGCGGCGTCAACAGGCGGCGGCCCGACGCCGGGGACCTGGCCGCGGCCCGGGCGTTCGCCGAGCGACTGCGGTAGGGGGACAGCCCCCGTACCGGGTCCGCCGTCGCGGCGTCAGCCCAGGGTGAGCCACCTGATGCCGAGCCGTTCGACCCGAGCGGTCTCCGCGGGGTCGAGCGGCTCGCGGCCGGTGGCCTTGCGCAGGAAGGTGAGCCGGTCCCAGCCGAGTGCGCGGGGTGCGGCCGAGCGGTCCGGGCCGAGCAGCAGCTCCAGCACCACGTCCGCGGCCCCCGGGGTCAGCCACGGCTCGCGGCCCAGCCCTTCGGCCAGGTCCAGGCCGTGGACGGCGACCTCGACCACCCGGGTGACCAGGAACTGCGAAAGGAGCATCGCGTCCCCGTGACGCGTGCGCACGACGCGGTCCGCGGACTCGGCGCGGCACAGCCGGTCCGCCCTGCGCCAGGTCTCGGCGAAGTCCTCGGCGAGGGCGGCGCCGTCGGCGTACCCGGACGCGTGGTCCTGGGCCAGGGCGATGCGGGCCGTGTTGGTCTGCGGGGCGAAGCGGTCGTCCGGCCGGTAGTACTCCACCGCGGACACCTCGGCCGTGCTGGGCGCAGGAGCGTCCAGCATGGCCGGCAGCCAGGCGGTCACCACCCGTACATGGCCCAACAGGTCGCGTACGGACCAGGGTTCACATCGTGTCGGCAGGTCCCACTCCGCCTCCGACAGCCCTGCGACCGCCCGCGAGAGCTCCTCCGCTTCGAGGCGGAACGCCTCCAGTACCCGGTCCTGATCCATGGTGATCAAGCTACCAACCGTTACCCCTCCGGGGGCGGGGACGTGTCCCGCGTCACCCGTGACGGCCACGGACCCGGCGTGCGGCGAGAAGACCAGCGGTGGCCGCTTCCACCGGGGCGCGTCCTTGGCGGTCAGCGCCGCCGGCAGCCGCAACGCGTCCGCGATCACGGCGCCGGGGCCGGGGTCGGGGTCGGGGTCGGCGTCGGGCTAATGGCGGTCAGGCGGAGCCGGCCGGCGCGACGGCCCGGCTGCGGAGCAGCTTCTTGTCCGGCTTGCCCACGTCGGTCAGGGGCAGCGCGTCGGCGAAGGCGATGCGGGCGGGCTCGTACATGGCGCCCTTCCTGTCCCTCACCAGCGCGCGCAGCTCCGTTTCGCCGACGTCGCCGCCCGGCGCGCGGACGACGACCGCGTGGACCCGCTCCATGAGGTTGGCGTCGGGGACCCCGAGCACCGCGCTCTGCAGCACCTGCGGATGGGAGTTGAGCACGTCCTCCAGTTCCGCCGTGTACACGTGGCCCCCCACCACCACGATCATGTCCTTCAGGCGGTCGACGATCGTGATGTAGCCCTCCGGGTCGACGAACCCGATGTCACCGGTGTGCAGCCAGCCGTCCCGCAGCACTTCGGCGGTGAGCCCGGGCTGCTTCCAGTAGCCCGTCATCACGTGCGGGGAGCGTACGCAGATCTCGCCGTGCTCCCCGGCGGGCAGGTGGCGGCCGTCGGCGTCGCGCACGGCGACCTCGACGCCTTCCATGGCCTTCCCGGCGGTCCGCAGCAGCTCCGGGCGCTCCGGATCGTGGTCCTGCGGGGAGAGCACGCTGATCCCGCCCGCCTCGTTCTGGCCGTAGAACTGGTTGAGGACGGGGCCGAAGCGCCGGACCGCCGCCGCGAGGCGGGTCGGGGAGGAGGCGCAGCCGCCGTAGGTGAGCATGCGCAGGCTGGAGGTGTCGGCGCGGTCGACGTCGGGGTGGTCCATCAACTGGTAGAGGAGCGGCGGCAGCAGGAACGTGTGGGTGATGCGCTCGCGCTCGATGGCGGCGAGCACGGATCCGGCTTCGAAGCCGTCCAGCAGGACGACGGTGCCGCCGCGGTGCAGCGTGGTGTCGGCCATGATGCCCGCCGCGTGCGCGAGGGTGGTGCACACCAGGGTCCTGACCTGCTCCTCGTCGGACCAGACCGGTCCGACCGACACCCACTGCCCGAAGGTCGTGCAGATGGCCTTGGGGTGGCCGGTGGTCCCACCGGTGTGGCGGATGGTGCAGATGTCCTGCGGGCGCGCCGAACCCGGCAGTACCGCGGAGGACTCCTCGGCGGCGAGCTTCACGAGGTCCGGGCCCGGACCTGGCTCCGACTCCGGGTCCGTGCCGCTGCCGGCGCCGGCGCCGGCGCCGGCGCCGAGGACGAATACGCGTTCCAGCGGCACCCGCCGGGCCAGCTCGGCGGCGCGCTCGCGATGGGCGGGGTCGGCCAGCAGGGTGCGGGTCTCGACGTCGCGGAGAATGTCGGCGTGCACGTCGGCCGAAAGGCCCGCGTAGAGGTGGTTCACGGCGCAGCCGAGGAGGCCGGCGGCGTAGCGGGCCGCGATCGTCTCGGGGAGGTTGCCGGAGAGCAGGGTGACCGTCTCGCCGCGCCTCACCCCCTGGGACCGCAGCGCGCGGGCCATGCGGTGTACGAGGCCGCGTAGTTCACCCGCGCCCAGGCGCCGGTCCCCGTGCACTAAGGCCTCTCGGCCGGGTTCCTTGCCGAGGGCATCGAGAATCTCCTCCACGTGGCTGTGGAAGTGTCCGGCGGTGTGGTCCATACCCGTCCCCATTGGTTGACTTGAGCAACTAGCAGGACGTTAGCCGCCGGTGATCCACAAGCCCAAGTCGGGCGCCGACATCCAGCCAACGCCCGCACCCCGCCCGCACTTCGGTTCCGCCCGCGGGGAATCCGGCCGGAGGTCTTCCGAAGTGACGCGCCGTATGCAATTTTACATGTCACATGTCAATCGCCGGGTGTCTCCCCAACACACGGCCCCAATGGCCCCGGAGGCCCCCACAGATGCATCCCTTCCGGATATCGAGGACCGGCGCGCGCAGACTTCCCGCGCTCGGCGCAGCCGCCTTCATCACGCTCGGCCTGCTCACGCCGCAGAGCCACGCCGCGCCCGTCGGCGCCACGGCCCCGGCCGGCACGCACGCGGGCGCCGCCGCGGCCCCGGCGCCCCGGTCGATCCCCGTTCCCAAGTCCCCGGACGCGATGAGCAACGGATCCCGCCTCCGGATCTCCTCACAGGACAGCGCCGAGGAGTCCGCCCCGGCCCCCGCCCCCGCCGTCAAGCCCGCCAAGCCGGCGAAGGGCGACAAGCAGTCCTCGTCCGCCGCCGCAGGCAACGAGTGCGGCGATCTCTCCGGGGTGATCAACGCCACCGGCGCCGCGCTGGTCCAGCAGCTCAAGGCCCTCCCCCAGATCGCCTGCACCTACCCGCTGTTCGAACTCACCGGGGAGAACGCGCGCAAGGCCTTCGGCGAGGCCCAGATGGTGACGGTCGCGAGCGCGCTGCGCGACGCCTCCGCCGGCTACGCGGGCGACAACCGCGCCGCCATCGGGCAGTTGGTGCTGTTCCTGCGCGCCGGCTACTACGTGCAGGACAACCACGCGGACGTCGTCGGCGAGTACGGCACGGCCCTGGACGGCGCGGCGCGCGGCGCGCTGGACGCCTTCTTCGCCTCACCGCGCAGCAAGGACGTCACGGACGCCAACGGCGAGATCCTCAACGAGGTCGTCACGCTGATCGACAGCACCCACACGGCCGGCCGGTACGCCGGCGTCGTCAAGTGGATGCTCGGCGGCTACGACAGCACCTGGCCCGGCCAGATGGACCTCGCCATGCAGCACGTCGAGTGGGTCGTCGACAACGGCTTCAAGGCCAAGGACGACGGCCGCGGCTGGCGGGCCGCCCTCAAGGCCGACCCCGCCATCCTCGACACCTGGGCCGGCTTCATCACGCGCAACGGCGCGCAGCTGAACCGCCTGGACGTCGTCAGCAACGTCGGCCGCCACCTCGGTCACGCCCTCGACGTCCCCGAACTCAAGGACCGGCTCCGGCCGCTGCTGAAGGACCTCGTCAACCGCTACCCCAACGTCGGCCCCACGGCACCGATCACCATGAACCTGGGCTGGTACACGCGCCAGTACGACAGGGGCAACTGCGCGGCCTACGCGATCTGCGACCTGGGCGAGCGCGTCCTCCCGGCGATCCTGCCGATCCAGCACACCTGCACCCCGGGCCTGAAGATCCGCGCCCAGGACATGTCCCCCGGCCAGCTGGCCGCCACCTGCACCAGCCTGGTCGGCCAGGACGCCTACTTCCACCGGATCATCGGCGACAAGGGCGCGATCCCCGGCGACCTGAACACCAACCTGGAGGTCGTCGTCTTCGACGACTACACCAACTACTCGCTGTACGCCTGGGCCATCTACAACATCGACGTCGACAACGGCGGCATGTACGAGGAGGGCAACCCGGCCGCCGCCGGCAACCAGGCCCGCTTCATCGCCCACGAGGCCCAGTGGCTGCGTCCGGACTTCCAGATCTGGAACCTCAACCACGAGTACACCCACTACCTCGACGGCCGTTACAACATGGCCGGCGACTTCGACGCCGGCATGACCACGCCGACCATCTGGTGGGTCGAGGGCATCGCCGAGAACATCTCGTTCGGCTACCGGGGCGAGCGCAACGCCGAGGCGATCGCCGCGGCCGGCAAGAAGACGTACAAGCTCAGCGAGCTGTTCGACACCGTCTACGGCCAGGACGAGGACCCCCAGGTCAACTCGGACCGGGTCTACCGCTGGGGCTTCCTCGCGGTCCGCTACATGCTCCAGGCGCACCCCGCCGACGTCCAGACCGTCCTCGGCAAGTACCGGGCCGGTGACTGGGCCGGTGCCCGCGCCTTCCTCAAGCAGACCGTCGGCACCGGCTACGACGCCGCCTTCGCCACCTGGCTGGCGACGGCCTGCGCGACCGACGGCTGCGGCCCGCTGCCGGACGCGGCCCCGGCCGCCCCGCTCTGCACCGTCGCCGACCCCCGCCAGTTCGACGGGAACTGCCGCCGGGACGGCCTCGCGGCCGCCGCCGGCAACTACAGCCACCACTTCGTGTACCTGCCGGCCGGCGTCAAGCAGCTGACCATCACCAGCAGCGGGGGCACCGGCAACGCCGACCTCTACTACAACGGGGGCAACTGGGCCACCACCGGCAGCCACCAGGCGAAGTCCGCCAACGCCGGCAACGGCGAGACCCTGACGATCGACAACCCGCCGTCCGGCTGGGTGTACTTCAGCCTCGCCGCCGCTCAGGACTTCGGCGGCGTGAGCGTGTCCACGCAGTCCAGGTGATCCGCCGGCCGTGACGGCCACGGTCCACCCGAGGGGGCCGGCGGTACCGGGGTGTGCCGGCCGTGCCCGCTCAGGGGCGGGCCGGGGCTTCCGGACGGTCCTCCTGCGCCAGGAGTTCGGCGATGATCTCGGTGCCGAGGGCGTACGCCGGAACGCCGGCGGTGATGAGCGCGGTCTCGGCGACACCGACCAGGTCGGCCATGGCGGCGCCGGCGTGCAGGGCGCCCCGGGCGTGGATGCGGGCGGGGTGGGCCCGGCCGAGTGCCAGCAGCTGCCCGAAGTGGACGAGCTGCTGCACCCGCGCTCCCAGCGGACTGTCCGTCAGCACGATGTGGCGCAGGGCCGCGAGCGCCTCCTCGGTCGGCAGCCGGCCGAACTCCTGGGCCAGGCGCAGCCGGTCCTGCACCCCGCCGGGAACCTCTCCGAGGGTGGAGCGGTAGCGGTCGCGTACGGCCTCGGTACGGGAGGCCTGCGTGTCCCCCGTCATGATGCGACCCGGGCGATCGCGGCGCGGACGGCTTCCTGGGCGCCCGGGGGGAAGTCCACGGCCCCTCCGATCGCCGCGGCGGCGATCTCGGCCTCGGCGCTCTCCTCGATGGCCACCACGAGGTGGGCGGTGGCCGCCGCGTCCGGGCCGAACACCAGCAGGCCGTGGTTGGCCAGCAGGACCGCGGCCGTCGTCGGGCGGCTTTCCAGCACTTCGGCGATGCCGCGTACCGACACGTCCGATCCGCGCGGTCCCCAGGGGACCACGGGGACCTCCTCGGCCTGTCCGAAGCGCAGCATCGGCTCGGTGCGGCAGGGCAGCGGCCGGTGGGCCACCGCGAAGGCCGTCGCCGAGGGCGAGTGGGTGTGGATGATGGCGCCGACCCGGGGGCGGGCCCGGTACACCGCGCTGTGCATGGCGATGATCTCGGCACTGACGGACTGCAGTTCGCCTTCGAGGACCTGTCCGTCGAAGCCGACGGTGGCCAGCTGCTCGGGGCGCAGGCCGCGGACGAACCCCGGTGTCAGCAGGAGGCGTTCGCCGTCGAGCCGGGCGCTGAGGTTGGCGTGTCCGGAGTGGGACATCACCCCCGCGTCGAAGAGCTGCTCGGCGGCTCGGGCCAGCTGTCCGGCCCGCTCTTTCCGTACGTGCGTGTCGTTCATGGCATATCTCCAAGTGTGCCGTCAGCGGGCGCCGGTTCGCCGCTGTCCACGTGCCGACCACTCTTCAACTTGAACTAAGGTTTAAGTCAAATGCCGGGGACGACGACCGGGCGGCAGCAGCAGCAGCAGGAGGAGCGGGACGTGCGCATGACGATCGGCCGGCTCGCCGAGATCACCGGGGTTCCGGCTTCGGCCATCCGGTACTGGGAGCGCCACGGCCTGCTGCCGGAACCCGAGCGGGTGAGCGGGCAGCGGCGCTATCCGCCGGAGGCCGCCGAGCGGATCACGGTACTGCGCAAGTGCCAGCAGGCCGGTCTGACCCTGGTCGAGATCGGCGAGTTCCAGCGGGAGCAGCCGCACCGGGAGGCGATGATCCGCGCCAAGATCAGTGAGATCGAGCAGCGGATGGTCGATCTCGACCATGCCCATCAGCTCCTGACGCACGCCCTCAGGTGCGGTGAGGAGGACATCGTCAGATGCCCGAAGTTCCGGGAGCAGATGGCGGCGTGGCAGACGGCGGATCCGGCGCCCCCCACGGAGCCCCGGTCACCCGGATGGGGGCCGTAGATCTCCGCCGCGCCTCGCCGTCACGCGCGGAGCCAGGGCCGGGACCTCTGAACGCCGGACCCGGCCCGGCCCGGCACGTCGTGTGCCGGGCCGGGCCGGGTGGGGGGCGGGGGCGGGTCGGGGGGACGCTCGTCCGGTCAGTGCGCCGTCAGCACTTGAGACCGGTGGAGGCTGCCGTCGTGGCCTCGTCCAGCTTCTGGATCTGCGGCTGGAGCTGGGTGAGGGCGTCCTTGCCCGTGGTGTCGCCCGGCAGCTTCTCGTAGCCCTTCTTCAGGTTCTCGGCGGCTTCCTTGACCGCGTCCTGCTCCGCCTGCTTGAGCTTGGCGACGTTGTCCTTGACGTTGTCCCAGTCCTTCTGGACGGCATCGTAGGCGTCCTTGACCTGGTCCTTGGTCGCGGACGAGGGGTTCATGGCCTTCAGCTTGGCGTTGTCCGACTTGAGGGAGTTCAGGTCCGTGCAGAGGTCGGCCGCGGCCTTGGTGGCCTGCTCCTCGGCCGCATTGTCGTCGTTGTTGTCGGAGCAGGCGGCGAGTCCGAACACCGCGCTGACGCAGAGCACGCCGATCACGGGGAATCGCTTCATGGGAGACCTTCCTGACAGGGACAGAACGGATATACGAGACCTTTTGGTGCGCAAAAGCAAAACTAAGCAGAAAGGGAGTACCACGCATCCGTACGCCGCCCGTTCGATACTCGGGCGGGACCGCGCCGGCCCTCGGGGTTGGCGCTCCTCACGCGGGCGCACCTCCGGCTGCACCTAGTACGTCACGCGTGACATTCCGATCGACGAGGACAGGATCCATGCCGGAAGACACGACCGTGCGGGAGCTGTGGGACAGGACGCATATGGCGCTGCTGCCCTGGACCCGCGTACCCGTGCATGAGCTGCACGCGCGCTCCCTGGAGGCGGTGACCGCGGCGGTCGCCTCGCTGTGGGACGGCTGCGACGACGCGCTCCTCGACGCGCCGGCCGGCGACGGGCAGGTCCACGCGATCGCCGCCGCGCAGAAGGCGTACGGGCTCGGCTGGCGCGACGCGGTGCTCGGCGACGTCGCGGCGGACGCGCGGGCCGCGGGACTGGGCGCGGGCCCGGGTGGCCTGTGGGCGCCGGCCGGGCAGTGGATCCGTGGACGGGGGCGTGCGTTCCGGCCCACCCTTCGCCAGAACCTGGAGTTCTTCGCGAGGCATCCCTGGGCCACGGAGCTGGAGCGCCTGCGGGCCGTGCGGTGCGCCGTCGAGGCCTCCTCGGCCGATCCGCGCACCACGCTCGCGTCGCTCTACCGCACGGCCTGGACCGACAAGGCCACCGACCGCCTGGGGTGGGACAGCGCGGAGTGGTGGCAGTACCTGGACGTCGCCGAGCTGGCGTCCTGGACGGTGGTTGCGCTGGGGCTGCCCGCGGAACACCCCGCGAGCGCGGGGACGGCGGTCGAGGAAGCCGCCGAGGCGGTGGGGTCGCCCGACTGGACCTGGACGGGAACGGGTCTGCCGGAGGGCTTCCTCGACGCGGCTTTCGAGGCACTCGGGCTGTGACACCGACGGGCGCCCGGCCGTCCGGCCCCGGAGACGGGCCGGGCGGCCGGGGACGTCGCCCCGGAACCGCCCCGGTTCCGGCAGGTGTCGCCGCGTGTCCGGCTCAGGCGCCGAGCGGCCACTGCGCCGGTTGGGCGTTGAAGCCCCGGAAGAGCTCGACCGCGGCCGGCTTCTGTCCTGCCGGGATCAGGAACGCGGTGCAGATCTTCTCCGACTGGCCCGGGCCCAGGGTCTTCTCGCTCTGCGTCGAAGGGCAGTCGGCCCACTTCGCCCTGCCCATCAAGACGATCAGGGCGCGCGTCCGCAGGCCGGACTCCGTCCTGATCATCAGGTCGCCGTCCATGTCGCCGAGCTTCATGGGCGTGCCGCTCTTGTGGTTGAGGGTCGACCAGACGAAGACGGGGATCTGCGGGCCGTCCTTCTCGTCCTTCTGGAGGCCGGAGTTCTCCATGTCCGCCTTGGTACCGGTGCGCACCTCCAGCGGGGTCACCGTGAACTTGGCGTCCTGCGAGTCCACCTTCCGGCTCTCCTGGACCGGGCCCGCCTCGCCCAGGCGGAACGTCTTCCTGGCGCCCGCGCCGGCCTGCGGCGACGCCGGGTTGCCGCCCTTCGCCTTCGCCTGCGGCAGGCCGACGCAACCGGTCAGTACGGCGGCCGCCGTCAGGGCCCCCGCCACCGCCGACGCGGCACGCGTCCACGTACGCATTCTCATCTCGCCTTTCCCCGGCCCGGACGGCACTCCGCCACGACCCGCACCTCAACGTTCCGAGCGATCATCTTCTCAGAAGTGAACATGCCAAGACGCCGGCGTCTCGGTCAGCGGTCGTCCGGGCGGCGGGGAGGCGGTCCGGGGCGCGGTCCAGCGTCCGTTCGTCACCGTCTTCGTGCGCGCGGCTGCGAGGGGGCGAGGGAGCCCGTAGGAGGCGCCCGTTGTCCGGGCACCTCCCGCCGGGCCTCGCGGGCTACTCCGGCACCGGCGCCGGGCGCTGGCGGTCCGGCCGGAACCCGACCGCCAGGACCACCGCTCCGGCGAGCGCGAACCCCGCCGTCCAGAGCGCGCCGACGTGCATGGCGTGGAAGAACGCGGCGTCGGCCGCCCCGGCGAGCGCGTCGTCGTGCGTGGCGGCCGCCACGTGCCTGGCGAGCTCCGCCGAGACCCGGGCCTGGAGCCGTACCTCGTCCGGGAGGCCGGTGAGGGAGCCGTCGATCGCGCGCTGGTAGACGATCGAGGTGATGGTGCCGCCGATCGCGATGCCCAGTACGCTGCCGGTCTGGCGCAGGGTGCTGTTGACCGCGCTGCCCGCGCCGGAGCGTTCCAGCGGCAGGGAGCCCAGTACCGCGCCCGTGACGGGTGCGATGACCATGCCGATCGCGGTGCCCTGGACCACCATGACCACCGAGTACCAGGCGATCGGTGTGGTCGCGCCGAAGAGGGCGAGGGCCCCCATCGCCAGGGCCGCGACGGCGAGCGAGACCGACGAGAGGAGCCGTACGGACGTGCGGCGGGCCAGCCGGACGGCGATCGGCGAACCGACGACCACTCCGAGCGCGGACGGGAGCCCGAGGAGGGCGGCCTCGAACGCCGAGTAGTGGCGGGCGCCCTGCAGGTAGAAGGCGAGGTAGAACGAGCCGGACGTCAGGGCCAGGAAGACCAGCATCAGGGTGACGTTCCCGGCGGCGAACCGGCGCTGTGCCAGCAGCCGGGGGTCGAAGCTCGGGTGGGCGATCCGCAGCTCGGTGATGACGAACGCCCCGATCAGGGCGATGCCCGCCGCGGTGCAGCCCCAGACGCCCGGGTGGGCGAAGGACGCTTCCTGTCCGGCCCGGATCAGGCCGTACGCGAGGAGGCCGAGGCCGGCCGTGGACAGGATCAGCCCGGCCGGGTCGAGGGGCCGGACCTGGGGGCTGCGGAAGTTGGGCACGTACCGTGCGACGAAGCCGAGGCCGATGACGACCACCGGTACGTTGACCAGGAACACCGACCCCCACCAGAACACCGCGAGCAGCACACCGGCCAGGATCGGCCCGGCGGCGAGGCCGACGCCGGCGAAGGACGACAGCATGCCGAAGGCGGCCGGGCGTTCCGCGGGCTCGAAGGTCCAGCCGACCACCGCCATGGTGGCCGGGACGAGCAGCGCGGCGCCGGCTCCCATCACGGCGCGGCCGGCGATGAGCTGGGCGGGGGTGGTGGCGTAGGCGGCGAGGACCGAGGCGGCGCCGAACAGGGCCATGCCCGCCAGCAGGGTGTTGCGGTGGCCGAAGCGGTCGCCGAGCGCGCCGCCGGTGAACATCAGGCCGGCGAAGGCCAGGGTGTAGGCGCCCGTGGCCCACTGGAGCTGGCCGGGGGTGGCGCCCAGTCCCCGGACGGGGTCGGACAGCGTCTCGAAGGCGGTGGACAGGATGGTTCCGTCGAGCCAGATGAGGAGCTGGGAGAAGACGAGGACGCCGAGGATGAGGCGGCGCCGGGCCGGTGGAAGGGCGGAGCGGGCGGGTGCCGGCGTGGAGGCCTGTAGGGGCGTCTCCGGTGTGGTCGCCGGCGGTGTCGTCGGCGGTTGTGTGGCGGATGACATGCGTGACTGCCTTCGGATCAGGGTGGGTTCGGCATGGCCGCGGCGTATGATCGTCAAGTACCTGACGGTCGCCTCATCGTGACAACTCGTCAAGTACCTGTCAATCATGATGTCGGAGGTCGCCCATGGGCGAGCAGACCCAGGGCCGGGTGCTGAGCTTCCTGGTCCGCCACACCTGGCTCAGCATGCGGGCGGCGATAGGTTCCGAGCTGGCGGAATTCGGGCTGACCGTTCCGCAGTTCGCGACCCTGATGATGGTCAGGGCGTCCCCGGGGATGTCCGTGGCGCAGCTGGCCCGGTCGGTCGGGAGCACCCGTCAGGCCGCGAACGAGATGCTCGCGGCCCTGGAGCGCGACGGCCTGATCACCCGTTCCCCGCACCCCACCGACCGCAGGACGCACCAGTTGCACGTGACCGGCCTCGGCAGCACCCGCTACGAGGAGGCGCTCCCCGCCGTCGCGCGCAGGGAGGCCGAGCTCGAGGCGGGACTGGCCCCGGAGCAGCGGGAGGCCGCCCTCGCCTGGATGTCGGCCGTCACGAGCGCCTGCCAGGAGCCGGCGGACACTTGCGACCAGTGAGCCGCGCCCGGGGTCCTACCGCCCCCGCTCGACCGCCACCGTCCAGGCGGCGAGGTCCGCGGGGGTGGCCGGGCGGGGTTCGGCGTCGTAGAGCTGGGCCACGCCTTCCTCGGGGCGGGTGGCGGGGTTGGTCGCCCAGACGTACGTCTGCCCCACCAGGTACTTCCGGGCGGACTCGTCGCTCTGGCTCACCAGCATCTCCCCCGAGGCACTGCCCTTGAGGACGCGCTCGACGCGTACGCGGTAGGCGTCGGACGGCAGCCCCTCGACGGTGCGGCGGCCGAGGTCCTCGACGACGGTGCCGGCGAAGACCGCGGTGGCCTCCGGGGCGACGAGCGCCGGGTCGGTGGTGTCGAAGGCGTGGACGACCTCGCTCACGGCGTGCGCGTCGCGGTACCGCTCCCAGCCGAGCCAGGCTCCGCCGGCCAGCACCGCCGTGGCGGCGGCCGGGACGGCGGCCGCGAGGAGGCGCTTGTTCATGGTCATCCCCACAGCCTGTGGTAGTAGACGCGGTCGTTGGCGGTGACCCCGTCGATGCCGAAGCGGGCGGCCTCCGCGTTGTCGGCCCACATGATCGAGCCCGCCTTGGTGCTCTTGTGGCAGAACCCGAGCGCGTGGCCCAGTTCGTGCGTGGCGACGCGCCGCCGGTGCGCGACCGTACCGCGGGCGCCCCCGTCGTCGAGGTAGTACCGGTTCATCGTGATGCTGTCCGTGCCCGGGAGGCCGGTCCAGCGGGCGAGGACGTTCTTCCAGTCGCCTCCGCTCGACCGGGTGTCGTTCCACTCCAGGTCGGCGAATTCCGAGGCGGTGTCCGGACGGAAGCCGACCTTCTTGAGGCCGCCGCCCGTCCACTGGCCGACGGCGTAGGCGCGGGCGTCGTCGAAGACGGTGTCGTCCTCCCAGGCGATCACCCCGTGGTCCACGGAGGACCGCCCGCGGGAGTCACGGCCGGAGGGGACGCACGCCTCGGGACCCCGCCCGAGGGCCGGCCCGGGGTGCGGCAGCGACAGCAGGACCGTCGCGGCGGCGGAGGCGGCCAGCCCGGTCAGGAAGAGGAACACCCGGGAAAGTTACCCAACGTCAGACGGCGTGCACAAAGCGTGTCCACCGGGGACGGGGAACCGGGGACCGGGGCGGCCGGGTGGGTTCGGGAGGCCCGCCGGTCACCGGCCGGTGCCGGTGCTCGTCCGCGTCCACTCCAGGTAGGCCTCCGTGGCCTCGGCCGCCGGGACGACGAACCACTGCGGTACCTCGTGGGGGTGCCGTGCGTGCACCCACTGCCTCAGCTCCGCCGCGCGTTCCGGCGTGGTCTGGAAGGAGACCCGGTAGGCGCGCTCGTGACGCACCGTCTCCTTCCACCACGCGAAGGTCGTCATCCGCGCGTCCACGTGCGCCCCGGCCGCGAGCCGCGCCTCGACCGCGCCGCGCGCGATGTCGTACGCCACCGATTCGTCGTCCAGCACGGTCTGGGCGACCACGATCCCGTTCCCACCGCTCACTGCCCCACCCCTCCACGTCCGCCAACGGCCCCACCCTAGGCCGACGGCGCGTCCTACATGCGGGCCGGGGCGGGATCGGAATCGTTCAGCTCGGCGATCAGCGCGTTGCGGCCGGCCAGCATCTCCGTGAGGATCCGGCGCGCGGCGCGCAGGAGTTCGGCGACGTCGCCGCCGGCGAGGGCGTACGTGACGGTCGAGCCCTCGCGGGTGGAGACGACGATGCCCGAGCGGCGCAGGACGCCCAGCTGTTGCGACAGGTTGGACGCCTCCACGTCGATCTCGGCCAGCAGGTCCCGTACGGGCATCGGGCCGTCCTGGAGGAGCTCCAGCACGCGGATGCGTACCGGGTGACCGAGCATCCGGAAGAACTCGGCCTTGGCCTGGTACAGCGGGACCTGCATTCCCACGACGCTCCTGTTCCTCTTCGAACGTACTCCGGCTCGGGCGGGGATCACCTCCCCCACCCATCGTCGCGTCCTGCCGGCCCACGCGGAACCGATGATGACCGGTTTCACATGTTCCGAGTTGAAGAATTCTTCAACTCATGGGCATGCGTGGGCCCGACGGACGCCGCGGCTAGACCTCCAGCTCGGCTTCGATGCGGCTGAGCTGGTGGCGGGCCATCGCCAGGTTCGACCTGCTCCGGTCCAGGACCAGGTAGAGGAACAGACCGCCGCCGGAGGAGCGGCTGCGCCGGATCCGGATCAGGTGGTACTGACCGCCGAGCGTGATCAGCACGTCCTCGATCTCGTCCTTCATCCCGAGCATCTCCATGGTGCGCAGCTTGGCCCGGATGACGTCGGTGTTCCCGGCGGCCGCCACCGTCAGGTCCAGGTCCTTGCCCCCGCCGAGCGTGCCCAGGGCCATCCCGCTGGCGTAGTCGACCAGCGCCACCCCCAGCGCCCCTTCGATCGAGGTCATCGCTTCCTTCAGTGACACTTCGACGTTCGCCATGGCTGTCCTCCGCTGGTGTCATGTGCCGGACGCGGCACGGATCTTCCGTAACGGGACGCTACCGATCGCGCGGCTCCGTCTGGCGGGATCACCGGAATTGGCCGAATTCCGTCGCCGTCAGGCGGCGTGCGCGGCGGGCTCGCGCAGACGCGCGGCCGCCGTGCGCCAGGCGTCGGTGACGGCGGCGTGCGCCTGGAGGGTGCGGGCGGCGGTGTCGCCGGTCAGCTCCAGCGGGCGGCCGACGTGGACGTGCAGCCGGGGCCGTCGCAGCGGGGCGGTGACGAGGCCGGCGACCTGCTTGGCCGTGCCTCCGGAGGTGATGCGTCTGGCCCCGGCGTGGCCCACGGGTACGACGGGTGCCCCGGTGCGCGCGACGAGCCGGGCGAGGCCGCTGCGGAAGGCCAGGGGCGCGGCCTCGGCGGCGTCGCGGCGGGAGGGGATGCCGCCCTCGGCGTACATGAGCACCGAGCGTCCCGCGGCGAGGGCGGACGCGGCGTGGTCGAGTGCCTCGGCGGCCCGCCGGTCCCCCCGGTGTACGGGGATGTGACCCTCGCGGACGAGCAGGCGCCCCAGGACCGGGGCGCGCCACAGGCCGGCGGCGGCCATGACGACGGGTTCGACACCGCAGCGGCGCAGGGCGGCGAGGACCACGGCAGGATCGGCGAGGGAGGTGTGGTTGGCGACGATGACGCTGCCGGGCGGCACGTGGGTGTCGGGCTCGGTGGTGACGCGGACGTTTCCGAAGGTGGGGACGAGGAGCTGGGCGAGGCGGCTGAGCATGGCGTTCTTCCCGTTCGTGACGGCGGCGCGCGGCTGAGGCGACCGCGGCGACTGCTCCCAGGGTCGTCAACGCGGGCCCGGCGCGCCTGAGTCGTCCTACTCAGACCCAACGGGTCGCCCTACCCAGAGGATGCGCGGACCGCGCGAGGTCCTGCCCGGACGCCTGCGGCCGACCGGTCAGCGGCGCCTGCCGCGGAGCTCCTCCGGGCCGACGAAGCCGGTCTCGTCACGTCCGGCGGTGCGGAACGCGTCGACCCGCGGGGCGGAGGCGAGTCGGGCCTGCCAGACGCTGACGACCTCGTACGGCCCGGCCAGGGAGAACGTACGGCGGGATTCCTCGAGCGCCCTCGCCCACTCCGCCTCGAAGGCCGGTACCCAGTGGCCGGCCCGGCGGTCGGCGCGCAACGCCGCGAGGAGTTCGGCCGGGGCTCCGGGCGCCGGAGCGGGGGTGAGGGGCGGCGGGGCGGGTACGTGCTCGGGCTGTGCGCTCACGGGCTCCTCCAGGCGGGTCGTACCCCCACGGTAGCGGCCGGGGTGCGGCCGGCGGCCGCGTCGGAACCGGCCGGGCAGGGCGGGGCGGGCCGTGCCCGTCAGGCGTTGGCCGGGCGGTGCGGGTTCCCGGCATTGTTCCGGCCGAGTGCGGCCCCGGTCGTCCCACATCGCCTGGTGCCGGCCGAAGACCTCGTCGAGCTGACCGAACGTGAGCTCGTCGGCTCGCCCTCCGGCAGACGCCACCCGGCACGGCCCGGTTCCCCCGGCGCCGGACCCGTTCGCTCCGCCGCCCGGCCGTCAAATCAATCGCTGTCCGTTCATCGGATCACGCTGGCAGCCGGTCGGGGTGCGCCCCGCAGCCACTGCCGGACGAGGTGGCGCTCGACGGTGTCGAGGAGTTCCTGACCACCTGCTGCGCGACCCCCGGCCCCTGGCCGCACAAGCCCGCCGGCCTCGGCTTCCGCGCCACCGAGGGCCTCGCCACGGGGACACCGGGCTGGTCGACCGGCGTCACGCGACGGCGGTCCCCTCCAGCTCGACCATCAGGCCGGGGATCGCCAGCCGCGTCACCCCGAGCATCGTGCTGGCCGGCGCCACCCGGGCGGCGCCCAGCCGGGCCGCCAGCACTCCGTAGTGCCGGTAGAGCAGATCGACGTCGGTCGTGTAGACGTTGAGCCGGACGAGGTTCGCCAGGGACATCCCGGCCTCTCCGAGCACGGCCTCCAGGTTGTCGACGCTCAGCGCCAGCTGCGCCCCCATGTCGCCCTCGTGCTGCGGCTTGCCGTCGGCGCTCATCGCGGTCTGCCCCGAGATGTACAGGGTCCGCGTGTGACCGGAGACCAACTCGCCCTGGTTGAATCCGAATTCCGTCGACCACGGCACCGGGTTGACCGCCGTTCGTTCCATCGCCACGTCAGCTCCGTTCGATCCACTGTGAGTAGGTGCGTACGGACGTCGGCCCCGGCAAGCGCCGGCCCGGACGTCGTGGGAACGAGCCTCGCAGCGAATCACGACATCCTCTGTCATGTATTTCGTTAGGGTTCCGGCATGCGCGCTGATCGGCTGGTTTCGCTGGTGCTCCTGCTGCGGCAGCGCGGCCGGCTGACCGCGGACACCCTGGCCCACGAGCTGGACGTGTCCACCCGCACCGTGCTGCGCGACATCGAGGCGCTCTCCGCGGCCGGTGTCCCCGTCTACGCCGAACGCGGCCGGCACGGCGGCTTCTCACTGCTGCCCGGTTTCCGGACCGAGCTCACCGGGCTCAACCACGACGAGGCGCTCGCCCTGCTGACCGCCGGATCGGGGCGCGGCGAGCTGGTGTTCGGTCTGGGCTCGGCGCTCGCCTCGGCCATGCGCAAGGTCGTCGACGCGCTGCCCGAGGGCCATCGGGCCGTCGCGAGCGACGCGGCCCAGCGGTTCCTCGTCGATCCCGAGAGCGATCTGCTCTCACGCCGGCCGGCCGCCGACGAGGTGTCCGCAACCGCGTTGACGGAGGTGCGGCGCGCGGTGCTGGCCGGACACAAGCTGCGCATCCACTACGCGGCCACGGGCGAGGCGCCGCGGTGGCGTACGGTCGACCCGATCGGGCTGGTCACCGTACGCGACCGGGGCTACCTGCTGGCCACGAGAGCGGGCGCGGACCGCACCTACCGGCTGTCGCGGGTCCTGGCGGCCGAGGCGCTTCCCGAGGCGGCGGAGCGGCCGAACAGGGTCGATCTGGACCGCATCTGGCGGGAGCGCTCCGCGGGGTTCCTCTCCGGCGGCGAGCACCTCACCGTGCTGGTACGGGTGGACCCGGCGCGGCGGGAGGACCTGCTGGACACCGCGCTGGCCGTGCGCGCGGAGGAACCCGGCACGGACGACGGCCGGGTGCGGCTGGAGGTGACCTTCCAGGACGCACGGCACGCCGAATGGGCGCTGTGGCAGCTCGGCACCGACGCCGAAGCCCTGGCCCCGCAGTCGTTGCGCACCGCCCTGCACGACCGCGCCGCCGCGCTCGCCGCCCGCTACGCGGACCCGGCGGCCACGTCGTCGGCCGCGTCCGCCCTGGGAGCACCGGCCTCGGTCCTAGCCCGGCGGATCGTCCGCGCCGGGTACGGGGATGTCCAGCCGGGCGGCCACGGTGGTGAGGGCCGCGCCCAGGGGGAGGGCGACCCGGGTGGCGGCGTGCCGGTCGCCGCGGGTCGGGTCCTGGTTGACGATCAGTACCGGCTTCCCGGCCCGGGCCGCCTCGCGGACGAAGCGGAGCCCGGACATGACGGTCAGCGAGGATCCGAGGACCAGCAGTGAGGCCGCCGCGTCGACCAGCGCGCGGCACTGTTCGACCCGCTGCGGCGGGACGGATTCGCCGAAGAACACCACGTCGGGTTTGAGGATGCCGCCGCATCGCGTGCAGGGCACCACGCGGAAGTCAGCGACCTGCTCGTCCGTGAGGTCGGCGTCACCGTCCGGATTCATCGCGGCGGCCACCGGCTCGAATCCCGGGTTGGCCTCCTCCAGCCGGCGGGCGAGTTCGCCGCGCGGCACGGTGGCTCCGCAGGTGAGGCAGACGACCCGGGCGAGGCTCCCGTGGAGCTCCACCACCGGGTCGCTGCCGGCGGCCTGGTGCAGGCCGTCGACGTTCTGGGTGATGACCCCGGCGAGCCGGCCGTGCCGGCCGAACGCCGCCACCGCCCGGTGCCCGGCGTTGGGCCGGGCCCGGCCGAAGGTGCGCCAGCCGAGGTGGCTGCGCGCCCAGTACCGGCGGCGGGCCTGAGCGGCGGCGGTGAAGTCCTGGTAGGTCATCGGGGTGTGCCGGGTCAGGCTCCCGCCTTCGCCGCGGTAGGCGGGGATGCCCGACTCGGTGGAGATGCCCGCCCCGGTGAGCACCAGCACACCGCCGGCGGCGAGGGCGTCGGCGACGGGGCCGAGCTCCGTGGTGCCGGGCGGCAGGCCCTCGGTCGGGGTCCAGCTCAGGGTGGGGCGCGTGCGCATGCCGCCAGCGTACGGAAGTCAGGCCCGGCAGCCACCGGGGCGGGTGGGCCGGGTCGCTTCCGTCAGGCCGGTCCTGACGTCCCCGGGCCGGGCAAGGCCCCTCAAGGGTCTCCCCCTTGTGCTCGGTCGGCTCGGTCGGCAGGGTGTCCGGAGTACCTGCTGATCTTGCTCCGAGGGCTTGGGGGAACGGATGCTGACGGGGATCGTGATCGACGCGCTGGACGTCGTACGCATGGAGCGCTTCTGGCACGAGGCGACGCGGGGCCGGACGGGCGGTCTGCGGCTGCGGTTCGTGCCGGCGGCGACGCCGAAGGCGGGCAAGAACCGGCTCCACCTCGACCTGGCCGGGGGCCCGGACTGGGAGGCGGAGGTGGCGCGGCTGCTCACGCTCGGGGCGGCACGGGCCGACATCGGCCAGGGGGACGTCCCGTGGGACGTGCTGGCCGATCCGGAGGGCAACGAGTTCTGCGTGCTGCGCCCCGGCCACCCAGGGGTGCTCGCCGACTCCGGACTCGTCGCGGTCTGCCTCGACATCGCCGAGGAGGACCGCCACGCCCAGGAGGCCTTCTGGCCGGCCCAGGCCGGCTGGAACGCGGTCGAGTCCCACACCTGGGGCTTCCGGCTCCGCCGGACTCCCACCAGCCCGGTCTCGCTGGTGATGGGGCCGCCCGCGGCGCCGAAGTCGGGGCGGAACAGGCTGCGGCTGGAGACCGCCCGTCCCGGCCGGGAGCCGGGCGAGTTCCTCGACGCCGGCGGGAACGAGTTCCACGTCACCGGCTGAGCTCCCGCTGTCCTGCCCCGGCGGACCCGGCCCGGTTGAGTCTCCCGTGGGGGGAGACATCAAGCTGGGGGCATGGACAGCGACACCCTCTTCTCCATCGGAGAACTATCCCGCCGGACCGGCCTGACGGTGAAGACCATCCGGTTCTATTCCGACCAGGGGATCGTCCCGCCGACCGACCGCAGCCCGGCGGGGTACCGGCTCTACGCCCCCGACGCGCTCGCTCGCCTGGAGCTCGCCCGCACGCTGCGTGATCTCGGGCTGGACCTGGCGACCGTACGCAGGGTACTGGACCGGGAGGTGTCCGTACCGGAGGTCACGGAAGCGCACGCCAAGGCCCTTGACGTGCAGATCCGGACCCTCCGCCTGCGACGGGCAGTGCTCCGCGCAGTCGCCAGACGCGGCCCCACCACCATGGAGATGGACCTGATGCACCGACTCGCCACACTGTCCCGGGCCGAACGACACCGGTTGGTGTCCGGCTTCATCGACGACGCCTTCGAGGATCTCGACACCAACCCCGAATTCGTCGCCCTGATGCGATCCGCGATGCCCGAGCTCCCGGACGATCCCACGCCCGAGCAGGTCGAGGCCTGGGTGGAACTCGCCGGGCTCTGCCAGGACGCGGACTTCCGTGCCGCGATCCGCCGCCTGGCGCGGGAACAGGCGGAAGAACCCGCCCAGGAGGACGCGGTCACCCTGCAGGACGCCCTCGACCGGTCGATGCGTGAACTCGTCGGCGAAGCCGCTGCCGCCGGCCTCCTGCCGGCCTCCGCCACCGGAGTGCCCCACGCCGACTCGCTGGGCGGTCTCTACGCCGACGCGTTCCGGCGGGCCGACGGGGGCGATCTGCGGCGCTGGCTCCTCGCCCGCCTGCGGCCCACCGCGGATCCCCGTGCCGAGCGCTACTGGCGGCTGCTGGCCACGGTCAACGGATGGCCGGCATCACCGGCCCTCGCTCCGGTCCACCCCTGGTTCACCACGGTCTTCGCCGGGAGCGGTGCCGGGCGGTGAGGACACGTGACCTGAGTTCGGCCTGTACGCGGACGAACAGGGACTGGCCTGGGTGAGAGCCGGTTGGCCGCCCGGAAGCTGTCGGCTGCTTCCGCGTTGCACACCACGGTGACCGCGGTGTTCCGGTCCGGGCTCACCTTGAAGGTGCTGTGGAACTGCTCCCAGTCGCCGTCACGGACCACCGTCTTCCCTCATCCGAGAGCGCCGGCGGCCGTGCCGTGGCCAATCGGTCAACGGCGGGAGGGGATCAGGGGTGGAGGGTGATGTGGGGGGCGAGGGCGGTGAGGAAGTCGGGGGCGTCGAAGGCGCGGCCGGCGGAGGCGACGCCGGTGGTGCGGATCCGTCCGGTCAGGACGCGGTCGAGGGCTTCGACGACCAGGGGCGCGGTGACGGCGTAGATGTCGCGGCCCTCGGCCACGGCGCGGCGTTCCACGCCGCCGGAGCGTACGACCGCGTCGACGAGGAAGGTCTGGCCGGAGCGGCCGAGCTCGTCGGTGGCCGTGGGGGCGGGGGTGTCGGAGGAGGCGATGTCCCGGGCGGCGTCGACGGCCATGTGGGTGTGGACGTCGCGGATCGCCAGGTGGTCGGTGACGGTGACGACGTCGGCCATGGTGAACTCGGTGACGACGGTGCGGGGGCCCATCGGGGCGGGGAAGGGCCACTCGGCGGTGGGCGGGGTGTCGGTGCGGCGCTGCCAGGCGCCACCGCTGTAGCGCAGGCGGTACTCGCCGCGCCGCTCGCGGGAGACCGCGCCGGACAGGCGGGTTCCGGCGGTGGGGTGCCAGTCGCTCAGCCCGTAGGCGATGTGGGCCTCGTCGGCATGGGTCCAGTCCCCCATCGCCGCCGTGACCAGCAGGTCGCCCAGGCCGCCGAAGAACGCCATCGCCGGGACGACGACCGCCCCGGCCTCGCGGGCCCGGTCGGCGTAGTCGGCGAAGGTGTCCAGGTTGGCCTCCAGTTCGGCGGCCACGTCCAGATACGGGATGCCGGCCCGCAGGGCCGCCTCGATCACCGGTCCGGTCGTCGAGGCGAACGGGCCCGCGCAGTTGATCACCGCGGCGGTGCCGGCCAGCGCCGCGTCGAGTGCGGCCGCGTCGTCGACCGCCGCCGGCCGGGCCCCGTACCCGGTCGCGTCGGCCAGGGCGGTCAGCTTCGCGGCGTCCCGGCCGGAGAGGACCGGGAGGTACCCGCGGGCGGCCAGCTCGGCCACCACGAACCTTCCCGTGTGTCCGTACGCGCCGTAGACCGCCACCGTGTTGTCGTTCCCCGTACCGTTCACGAAAACCGTTCCCCTGCCTCGCGTCTGCCGTGCGCCCCGAGCCCCGCCTTCCCCGCTCTGCGGGCGGCCGGTGCGCTGTAACGGGCCCCATTCTGGCCGGGACCGGCGCGCCCGCGACAGTGTCCGGAACGACATGGGGCGTACAGTTCCCGACATGAGAAGCGTCGCGCTGGCCGTCACCGACGGCATGCTCCATTTCGAGTTGTCGCTGGCCTGCGAGGTCTTCGGTTCGGACCTGACGCATCTGGTGGACCCCTGGTACCGGTTCTCGCTGTGCGGTCCGGGGCCGGTGGCCGTGGGCCGGTTCCGGCTGGAGCCGGACGAGGGGCTCGACGGGCTCGCGCGCGCCGACACCGTGATCGTGCCGGGCTGGGCCGACGTCGACCGTGACCCGCCGGCCGGACTCGTCGACGCGGTGCGCGCCGCCCACGACGCCGGAGCCCGCGTGGTGTCCCTGTGCACGGGCGCGTTCGTACTGGCCGCCGCCGGACTGCTCGACGGCCGGCGGGCCACCACCCACTGGGCCCACACCGGCGAGCTGGCCCGCCGTCACCCCCGCGTCACCGTCGACCCCGACGTCCTGTACGTCGACGACGGCAGCGTCCTGACCTCGGCGGGGAAGGCCGCGGCGATGGACCTGTGCCTCCACCTGGTCCGGCTCGATCACGGGACGGCGGTCGCGAACACCGTCGCCCGCCGGCTGGTCGTCCCGCCCCACCGCGAGGGCGGCCAGGCCCAGTTCGTCCGCACACCCGTTCCGGAGCCCGGCAACCATCCGCTGGCCGGACTGCTCCCCTGGGTGCTGGCCCGCCTCGACGCACCCCTCACCGTCGAGGACCTCGCCCGGCAGGCCCGTATGAGCTCCCGCCAACTGACCCGGCACTTCAACACCGTCACCGGCACCACACCCCTCCAGTGGCTCCACATCCAGCGCATCCGCCGCGCGCAGGAACTCCTGGAGGGCACCGACGCCACCGTCGACGCCATCGCCACCACTACGGGCATGGGCACCGCCACCACGCTCCGCCGGCACTTCAACCGCACCGTGGGCGTCCCGCCGGACACCTACCGCCGCACCTTCCGCACCCACACAAAGGCCGCCGGGTCCAACGGCCCGGCGCTCGAAGCCGTTTGACCGCCGGCGGCAGCCCGTCGCGGGGCGGGGAAAATGAGTGCCGGACCGGCCCCGGGGTGCAGCAGAATCACCGCATGGCAGACATGGGAGTGTTCCGGAACGCGGTCGGCGACTGGGCGGCGGGCGGCCCCGGCGGGCCGGCCGGGGAGCTGGCCGCGGAACTGGGCGTCACGGCGGTGGTGCTGGTCGAAGGGCCCAGCGACCTCGCCGCCGTCGAGACCCTGGCCGCACGCCTGGACCGGGACCTGCCCGCCGAGGGCGTCTGCGTCGTCTCCATGGGCGGAGCGATGAACGTCGGCCGCTACGCCCGGCTGCTGGGCCCGCCCGGCCTGGGGCTGCGCCTCACCGGGCTGTGCGACGAACAGGAGCAGCCGTTCTACGACCGTGCCCTCCACCAGGCCGGCGCTCCCGGCCGCGAGGTCTTCGTCTGCGTGAAGGACCTCGAGGAGGAGCTGATCCGCGCGCTGGGCGTGCCGGGGGTGGAAGAGGTCATCGAGGCCGAAGGCGACCTCGTCCCGTGGCAGACCTTCATCCGCCAGCCCGCGCAGCGGGGCCGCGACCCGCACCACAGGATGCGGCGCTTCCTCGGCACCAAGAAGGGCCGCAAGATCCGCTACGGCCACGTCCTCACCCAGGCCCTCGACCTCGGCCTCGTCCCCGCGCCCCTCGACGCCCTGCTCACCGCCCTGGGCCCCGCCCGCGCCGGACGCTGAACCGCGGAGCGCCGGCGCGTTCGGGCCGGGTACATGCGGGAACGCCCGGCCGAGGGTGTCGGCCGGGCGTTCCCGGTGGGGCTGCCGGTGTGGCTGCTGGTGGTTTAGTACCAGTGGTTGGCCT
>NZ_JBVIRQ010000030.1:0-25449 GCF_055575955.1 Streptomyces sp. NPDC033966
GTGAGTGCGTATCAGTCGTTCGCCTGGTTCTACGCGGTCAACAGTGGTCAGATCTCGGTCCGTAATGATCTGCGGGGTCCGGCCGGGGTTCTGGTCGGTGACCAGGCGGGTGGGCTGGATGCTCTGGCGCATGCGCGGCGCCGGCTGCGCAGGGGGAGCCGGCTGATCGCCACGGGCGGTTTCGACGCCTCGGTCTGCTCGTTCGGGTGGGCCGCGCATCTGGCCGGCGGCTCCCTGTCCCTCAGTGATGAGCCCGAGCGTGCCTATCTGCCTTTTGATGGGGCGGCGTCCGGTTATGTGCCGGGTGAGGGTGGGGCGATCGTGGTCCTGGAGGACGAGGACAGTGTCCGGGACCGGGCCGGTCGCAATGTGTATGGCGAGTTCGCGGGGTATGCGGCGACGTTCGATCCGCGGCCTGGCAGTGGGCGTGAGCCGGGGTTGCGGCGGGCGGTGGAGGGTGCGCTGGCGGATGCGGGCTGTCATCCGGCCGAGGTGGACGTGGTGTTCGCCGATGGTGCGGGTGTGGGGCGTCTGGACCGTGAGGAGGCCGCAGCGATCAGTGCGGTGTTCGGTGCGCGTGGGGTGCCGGTGACGGTGCCCAAGACGATGACCGGGCGGCTCGGCGCGGGTGGCGCGCCGGTCGATGTGGTCTGCGCGGTCCTGGCGATGCGCGAGGGACTGATCCCCCCGACCACCAACGTCGAACTGTCCCCCGTCTATGACATCGATCTGGTGACCGGGCGTTCCCGGACCGCTTCCGTGCGCACCGCGCTCGTCCTGGCCCGCGGCCACGGCGGCTTCAACTCCGCCGCCCTCCTACGCGCCGTCGACTGAACCGCTCACCCTGACCCACCCCGTACGACAGAACTCCCGCGGCCGGACTCCCCGGCCGTGGAAGACCGATGAAAGGACCCACTGTGTCCAAGCAGGAATTCACCTTCGACGACCTCAAGCGCATCCTCCTGGAGGGTGCGGGCGCGGATGAGGGCGTCGACCTCGACGGCGACATCCTCGACCTCGACTTCGAGTCCCTGGGCTACGAGTCGCTGGCGCTCCTGGAGACCGGTGGCCGTATCGAGCGCGAGTTCGGCATCACGCTCGACGACGACATCTTCAGCGACAACAGCACCCCCCGCTCCCTCGTCGAAGCCGTCAACCAGCACCTCAAGGTCTCCGTCGACGCCTGAGACGTCCCGCCGTACCCGCCACCACATCCCCCACCCCAGCCCACAGAAAGGGAGTACGCCCATGGCCATCGATCAGGACTGCACCGAGACCCAGGTGATCGTGGTCGGCGCGGGCCCCGTCGGACTGCTGCTCGCCGGAGAACTCCGGCTCGCGGGGGCGGACGTGGTGGTGCTCGACAGCCTCACCGCGCCGACCGCCGAATCCCGGGCGTCGTCCCTGCACGCCCGGACCGTGGAGATACTCGACAGCCGCGGCCTGCTGGAACGCCTCGGCGACGTACCGCGCGAGAACACCGGCCACTTCGGGGGCATACCCCTCGACCTCGGCCTGCCCGGCCCCTACCCGGGGCAGTGGAAGGTCGCCCAGACCCGCCTGGAGGAAGTCCTCGGGGAATGGGCGGCCGACCTGGGCGCGGACATCCGGCGCGGCCACGAGCTGACCGGGCTGACCACGACGGCGGACGGGGCGCTGGCCACCGTACGGACCGAGAGCGGCGAGGAACTGGCCTTCCGGGCCCCGTACCTCGTCGGCTGCGACGGCGAGAACAGCGCCGTGCGGCGCCTGGGCGGCTTCGGCTTCCCCGGCACCGACGCCGAACGCGAACTGCTGCGGGCCGACGTCACGGGCATCGACATCCCGGACCGCCGCTTCCAGCGCCTGGCGGGCGGGCTGGCCATCGCGGCCCGCCGGCCCGACGGGGTGACCCGGGTGATGGTGCACGAGTACGGGGCCCGCCCCCGGCTCGGGCAGCCCGCCTTCGAGGAGGTCGCCGACGCGTGGAAGCGCATCACCGGAGAGGACATCGGCTCCGGCACCCCGCTGTGGGTGAACTCGTTCGGCGACGCCTCCCGGCAGGCCGCCGAGTACCGCCGCGGCCCGCTCCTGCTCGCCGGCGACGCCGCGCACCAGCAGATGCCGATCGGCGGCCAGTCCCTCAACCTCGGGCTCCAGGACGCCTTCAACCTCGGCTGGAAGCTCGGCGCCCGGATCGCCGGACACGGCACCGAGGAACTCATCGACAGCTACCACGCCGAACGGCACCCCGTCGGAAAGGCCGTCCAGGGAAACATCCGCACCCAGGCGCTGCTGCTGCTCGGCGGCCCCGAGGTGGACGCGGTGCGGGAGGTGTTCGCCGAGCTCACCGCCAGCGAGAACGTACGGACCCACCTGGCCGGGCTGATCTCGGGCCTCTCCGTACGCCACGCCGTCGGCGGCCCGGACTCCGAAGGCGACGGTTCCGGGCTGCTCGGCCTGCGGGTGCCGCACTGGGCGGTGACCACCGCCGAGGGCAGCACCGGCACCTTCGAACTGCTGCGTCCGGGGCGGGGCCTGCTGCTCCTCCCGCCGGGCGACGAGGCCCGCCGGGCCGAACTCGCCGAGGCGGCCGCACCCTGGGCCGGCCGGGTCCGCACCGTGGCCGCCGCCTCCGTGGCCGCCCCCGCGGCGGGCGGCTCCGCCGAGGAGGCGGTGACCGCCGTGCTGGTACGCCCCGACGGGCACGTGGTCTGGGCCGACGGTCCGGACGCGGGCCCGCTCGCCGGGGCGCTGGGCCGCTGGTTCGGGCCCGAACGGACCGGGGGGCCCACCGCCCGGCCGGCGGCACCGGCCACGGCCGGCGCCCCCGCCGAGGTGTTCACCGCGCACGCGGCGGCCCCCGCACGGACCGGCGCCGGGGCGGAGCGGCTCACGGGCCGCACCGCGCTGGTCACCGGGTCGAGCCGGGGGATGGGCCGGGCGGCCGCGATGCGGCTGGCGGAGGAGGGCGCGCTCGTCGCCGTCCACTACAACCAGGACGAGGCGGCCGCCCACGAGGTCGTCGCCTCGGTCGAGAAGGACGGCGGCCGCGCCTTCGCGCTGCGCACCGAACTGGGCGTCGACGGGGACGCGGACACCCTGTTCACCGCACTGGAGGCGGAACTGCTGGAGCGCACCGGCTCCACCGACCTGCACATCCTGGTCAACAACGCCGGGGTGATGGGCGGGGTCCCGGCGGACGAGGTCACCCCCGAACAGTTCGACCGGATCTTCGCGGTCAACGCCAAGGCACCCTTCTTCCTGATCCAGCGGGCGCTGCGGAACATGCCCGACGGCGGCCGGATCATCAACATCTCCTCCGGCCTGACGCGGTTCGCCAACCCGGACGAGATCGCGTACGCGATGAGCAAGGGCGCGCTCGAACAGCTCGCGCTGCACTTCGCCAAGGCCCTCGGCCCCCGGGGCATCACCATCAACTCGGTGGCGCCCGGCATCACCCGCAACGGCAACCCGGTCTTCGACATCCCCGAGGCCGTCGAGCACATGGCGGGCCTGTCCGCCTTCAACCGGGTCGGCGAACCGGAGGACGTCGCCGACGTGGTGGCCTTCCTCGCCACCGACGAGGCGCGCTGGATCACCGGCTCCTTCGTCGACGCCACCGGCGGCACGCTCCTCGGCTGAGCCGCCGAGGACCCCAAGACCCCGCCGGCGCACAACCCACGCGCCGCGCCGGCGGTGGGCGGGCGGTCCGGGGATCCCTCCCCGGACCGTCCGCCCCCTTCTCCTCGTGTCCCGCTCTCCACCTCCTCCTCCGAAACGCGAGCGTGCACACCCCGATGAACATTCAGTCCGGCGGCCGGGCCCGGGCCCGCTGGGCCCTGGTGTCCGTACTCGCCGCCAACATGCTGGTGGACGCCCTGGAGGTGTCCGCGACCCTGGTGGCCCTGCCGTCCGTCGGCAGCGGTCTGGGGCTGTCCGTCACCCGGGTCCAGTGGCTCGTCAGCGGCTTCGCCGCCGGCTTCGGCGGGCTGCTGCTGCTCGGCGGCCGGCTGGTCGAGCGGCTGGGCCGGCGCCGGGTCTACCTCGCGGCGCTGCTGGCCTTCGCCGCCGCCTCGCTGGCGGGCGCGCTGACCGACAGCGCGCTGCTCCTGACGGCCACCCGTGTGGTGAAAGGATTCTGTGTGGCGCTGACCGCGCCCACCGGACTCGCCATCATCCTCTCCACCGTCCCCGAGGGCGCCGAGCGCCGCCGGGCGGTGTCCGTCTACTCCTTCTTCGGCGCCGTCGGCTTCTGCTCGGGACTGCTGCTCTCGGGCCTGCTCACCGGAGCCGACTGGCGCTGGACCATCGCCTTCCCGGCGCCCGTGGCCCTGCTGCTGCTCGCCGCCGGGCTGCGGCTGGTACCCCGCGACGGGGACGGTCCGCGCGACCCGCTCGGCCGGCACCCCCTCGTCGCGGGCGCCGCCCTGACCGGCACGGTCCTGCTCCTCGTGTACGCGCTCTCCCGCATCGCGGGCCCCGGCGGGCAGCGGTGGTACGCCGCCGCGGCCCTCGCGGGGGCCGCGGCGCTGGCCGCCGTACTCGTACGGGCCGAGCGCACCGCGCCGCGCCCGCTGCTGCGCACCGAACTGCTGCGGCACGAGCCGCTGCTGCGCTCCGCGCTCGGGGCGGCCGCGCTCAACGGCTCGTACGTGGGCTTCCTGCTGGTGGCCGCCCTGCACCTGCGGGGGGCCGGCTGGAGCCCCTGGCAGACGGCCCTCGCCTTCCTGCCGGCCGGCGTCCCGCTCGCGCTGAGCGCCCTGCACTCCGGGCGGATCGCCGCCCGGCTGGGCCCCGCGCGGGCCGTCGCCGCGGGGGCGGCCGCCGCCCCGCTCGGCTACGCCCTCTACCCGCACGGTGGCGGGGGACCGGTGCGCTACACCGACCTGCTGCCCGCCATGTCCTTCGTCGGCGTCGCCTTCGTGCTGGCCTTCACGGCCCTGCACCTCCAGGCCACCGGCACGGTCCCGCCCGCCCTCCAGTCGGCGGCCGGCGGGCTCTACCAGACCTGCGTACAGCTGGGCGCGGCGCTGACGACCGCGCTGACGTCGGCCCTGTACGCGGCCGCGGGCCAGGGCCCGGCGCTCTGGCTGGTCACCGCCGTCGGCCTGGCCGGCGCGTGCGTGGCCCTGCGCGGCCTGCTCCATCCCTCCGACCCATCTGCGCAACCCGCCGGACACCTCTCCCACCCGGCGGTTCCGACCACGGACGGACGGGGACACCCGTCCGCCTCAACCCGGAAAGCATCATGAACACACTTCACATGTCACAGACATACGAGACAGACACCGGCCTGGTCCACATGACCAGGCCCGACATGGCGGTCCTGGCCACGGCCGGGCTGCACGAGCGCACCAGAATCCTGGAGCAGTACGTGCGCGAGGAACTCGGCCGTATCCTCGGCATCGAGCCCCACCTCGTGGACACCACGGGCCGCCCCATGGGCTGCCTCGGCATCGGCTCGATCTCCGGTATAGAGCTCCAGTACCGGATGGAGGCGACCCTCGGCGTCGACGTGAACCTCCAGCGGCTGCTGCTCGCCAACAGCGCACAGGAACTCATCGACTGCCTCGCCGGCCAGCTCGGCCCCGAGGCCCACCTGCACGGGGCAGCGGTGCCGGCATGAGCACTACGACCCTGCTGCCGGCCGTCCGCCCCGTGGTCAACCACCAGGACCTGGACCGGCCGGACTTCACCCTCTCCGCCGACCGCGTCGACCTCTGGCTGATCCGCCGCCCCACCGGGGCGGACGCCGACGCCCTGGCGATCGGCGAGCTCGACGAGCAGGAGCGCGAGCGCACCGACTCCTTCATCCGCCAGTCGGACGGCCTGCTGTACGCCGCCGCCCACGTGGCGGTGCGCCGGCTGCTCGGACGTTACACGGCCACCCTGCCCCAGGACGTCCGCTTCATGCGAGAGCCCTGCCCGGGCTGCGGCGAGCCGCACGGCCGTCCCGCGCTGTCTCCCCCGCCGCCGCCGCTGCACTACTCCCTCTCGCACAGCGGGGGCGTCGCCATGGTGGGCGTCGGCACCACGCCGCTCGGCGTTGACGTGGAGAAACTCCCCGGTGCCGAGACGGTGGACATCTGCTCCAAGGCGCTGCACCCGGACGAGCAGCTGGAGATCTCCGAGGCCGGTTCCGGTGAGGACCGGCGGCAGCTGTTCGGGCAGATCTGGACGCGCAAGGAAGCGTTCCTCAAGGGGCTCGGTACAGGGTTGAGCCGTTCGCCCGCCGAGGACTACCTGGGCACCGACCACGGCCGCCACCCGGACGGCTGGACCATGGTCGGCGTTCCGGCCGACGCCACCCACGCCGCCGCGGTGGCGGTGGCGGGGCAGGCCCCCAAGGTGGTCGACGTCAGGTGGGTGCCCGACACCTGGCTGGCCGCGGGCCACACCGTGTGCGGCGCCGCCACCCCCGGACCGCATGACACGGTCCTCGCCAGTTGAACCGCAAGTAAGGACGTGACCGGATGACCACCGCCTTCGTCTTCCCCGGCCAGGGCTCCGAATACGCCGGCATGGCCAAGGAGCTGCTCGCCCTGCGGCCCGACCTCGCCGACACCTACTACCGCACCGCCGACGACCTGCTCGGGATCCCGCTGGCCCGGGTCTGCCTGGACGGCTCGCCGAGGGAACTGGACGACCCGGCCGTGGCGCAGCCGGCGATCTTCCTCACCAGCATGGCCGTACTGGAGGTGCTGCGCGGGGAGGGCCTGCGGCCGGACGCCGTGGCTGGTCACAGCCTGGGCGAGTACGCGGCGCTGGTCGCCGCCGGCGTCCTGGAGTGGACCGAGGCGCTGTGGCTGGTCCGGCTCCGCGGCGAGCTCGTCGCCACCGTCGGGGACCGCGTCGGCAGCGCCACCGCGGCGGTCATCGGCCTGAGCCGTACGGACCTGGCGCGGATGTGCGCCGAGGCCCGGGCGGCCACCGGCCAGGTGGTCGAGGTGGCGGGGGACAACGAACCCCGCCAGACCGTGGTGTCCGGCCAGGCCGAGGCGGTGGCCCGCGCCACCGACGCGGCCCGGGCGGCCGGGGCGCGGGTGGAGTGGCTGCGTACCGGCGGCCCGTTCCACTCCAGCCTGCTGGGCGAGGCCGAGGCGGAGTTCACCGAGACGCTGATCGCGACGGAGTTCCGCGACCCGGCCGTGCCGCTGGTCTCCGGTGTCACCGGCGGGTGGGTGACGACCGCCGCCGAGGCCGCCGTCGCCCTGCGCGGCCAGCTCACCAGCCCGGTGCGGTGGACCGAGGCGGTCGGGACGCTCGGCGCCTCGGGCGCCGACCGGTTCGTGGAGGTCGGTCCGGGCCGGGTGCTCGGCGGGCTGGTCCGGCGGATCCTGCCGGGCGCCCGGGTGCACAGCACGCACACGCCCGAGCGGCTGGCGCTGGCCGTGGACGAGCTCAGCACCACCGCCACCGTCTGATCCCGATAGATCCGTGCGAGACCCGCACGGTACTGATTCGTTCGCCGGGGGTGCCGCGCGCCGACGACACCGGCATCCCCGCCCGCGCGCACGCGAACCCGCCGCAGCCACTGCCGGCGGGACATCACGAGACGAGGAGCAGTCTGTGGAGACGACAGTCGAGCCCGGCCGGCCCATCCGCGTGGTGAAGGGGCGGCCCGACGCCGAGGAACTGGCGGCGCTCACCGCCGTGGTGCTCGCGCGGGCGGCGGCGTACGAGGGCCAGCACGGCGGTACGGCCGGCGGCGGGCCGGCCCTCGCGGGCTGGCGCCGGCCCGACCGGGTCCGGGGCTTCCTCGGCCCGCGCACCTGGCGCGAGGCCCGCTCGGCCTGACCGGACCCCGCCCCCGCCCGCACACCGGCCGGCCGCCCTTCGCCCGGGGTCCGGCCGCACCGGCCTGCCCCTTCAACCCAGCCACCCGGTCAAGGAGTTCGCGGGCGGACGCTCCTGACCGCCGGCCCGTACACCGAGTCCGCCGACTGGAGAGGCCATGCCATCGACCCATGACGACATCGCGGCACTGCGCGAGCAGGTACAGGTCCTGCGCGACCGCGCCGAGCTGCGCGAGCTGTTCGACCGCTACGTGACCGCCCTCGACACCCACGACGGCACGGGGCCGGAGGACTCCCGGTACGCCTCGCTCTTCACCGAGGACGCCACCTTCGCCTTCCCGATCGGCGTGTGCGAGGGGATCGAGGCCTTCGCCGCCTTCCAGCGCGAGGCCCGGGAGCGGTGGGCGCGCATCCACCACTCCAGCTCCAACCACTCCGTCGTCCTCGACGGGGACCGGGCCACCCTGCGGGCCCAGCAGCTCACCACGCACGTCCACCACACCGGCCGGGTCCGCGCGGCGCACTTCGAGGTCGGCGGGTACTCCGAGGCCCGGGCCGTGCGTACGCCCGCCGGCTGGCGGCTGAGCCACGTCGCGTTCCACGTCGTGTGGGACTCCGGCGTACGCCTGCCCGAACTCGCCGGAGTCCGGCTGTGAGAACCGGATGAACGCCGTGCAGATCGCCGGCTACCGGGTGCCCGCCAGGGATCCCGCACCGGAGGCCGTACGCCCCTCACGGCGGTGCGCCGCACCGCCCCTGACCACCCTGCTGCGCCGCCGGGCCGCCTGGGGCCTGGCCGTCGCCAAGGCCCGGCGCACCCCGTCCGCCCGGTCTTCCTGACCCTCCTGGAGATGCCCCCATGGTCCCTGTGCCGCCCGCCGGCGTGCCCCCGGTCCGGCCCGTCACCCTCGACGCCGACGGGATCCCGCTGTCCGGTCTGCTGGCCCTGCCCGCACAGCCCGTACCCCGGGCGCTGGTGGTGGCCCTGCACGGCTCGGGGATGAGCGCGGGCTACTTCGACAGCCGGGCGCGGCCCGGGCTCTCGCTGCTGGAGCTCGGCGCCGGCCTCGGCTGTGCCGTACTCGCCCTGGACCGGCCCGGGTACGGGGCCTCGGCCGAGGTGCTGCCCGACGGGCTGGACCTCGCGGGGCAGACCGCGACGGTGCTCGCGGCCCTGGAGGGCTTCGCCGAGGGGCGCGAACTGGGCGCCGGAGTCTTCCTCGTGGCCCATTCGGGCGGCGGCCGCGTCGCGCTCGCGGCCGCGGGCGCCGCCCGGGGCGGCCTCGTACCGATCGGCGTGGACGTCTCCGGCATCGGCCGGCGCTTCGCCGTGGAGGCCGGCCGGCTGCCCGGCCCCGACCTGCCGGGTGAGTGGCGGCGGCACTGGGGCGCCCTGCGGTTCTACCCGCCGGACGCCTTCCGGCTCGGGCAGCGGCTGCTGCGGCCGGTCCCCGCGGCCGAGGCGCGGGAGACGCGGCGGTGGCCGGAAATGTACCCCTCCGTGGCGGCCGGGGTACGGGTGCCCGTGCGCTTCACGTTCGCGGAACAGGAACTGTGGTGGAGGCACGACGGGGAGGCTCTGGAGGAACTGCTGACTCCGCTGACGGCGGCCCCCGCGGAGGTGGCCCGGCAGCCGCACGCCGGGCACAACATCAGCCTGGGCTGGGCGGCCCGGACCTACCACCTGCGCGTCCTGTCCTTCCTGGAGGAACGCCTCCTCGCCCGCGACGTGGCCGTTGGCCGGGTCGTGACGGGCTCTGACGGCGACCTGAAGAAGGTTGACGCGGATCTGACATAGATCCCGTTGACCCCGTGGACGGGTACCGACGAGGGTTCTGCTGAGCATCCCGAGACGTGCAACGAGAACCGTCGCACCGGGACACGTCCACTCGGTCTCCCGGTACACCTCGGATCCGTCCGATCCATCTGAACCATCCCGAAGAGGAACGCGCATGAGCGACGTGAAGGACCTGGTGCAGGCCGGCGCCGTCACCGACGCCGAGAGAACCGACGCCTGACCTCGGTACCCGACCAAACGGTTGCGGCTCCCACGGCCCCCACGGCCCTCCGGGCCCGGGCCCGGCCGCAGCCCGTCTCCACGACCGACGAGAAGCAGGTTTCTCATGGCGACCGGCCACCACAACGTCCACCCGCTGCCGCAGACGAAGCAGCTGCGGGCCATGCACACGATCGTCCGTGACCGCGGGGCCTCCCGCTCGGACTTCGTGTTCTACTCCCGGCGCATCATCCGCCTCCTGCTCGAATCGGCGCTCGACCAGCTGCCGTTCGAGGAGCACGAGGCCGTCACGCCGGTCGGCGAGACGTACGAGGGACTGAAGTTCGGTACCAAACTGTGCGCCGTGCCCGTGATCCGGGCCGGTGACTCCATGCTCGACGAACTGCGCCAGGTCATCCCTGACATCACCGTCGGCAAGCTGCTCATCCAGCGGCACAAGACCACCAAGCTTCCGCACCTGTACTACAAGAACTTCCCCGAGGACATCGCCGACCGGCACGTCCTCGCCCTGGAGCCGATGCTGGCCACCGGCGGCAGCGCCAACATGGCCATCGAAGTCCTTCTGGAGGCAGGCGTGCGTGAGGAGAACATCGTCTTCGTCAACCTGCTCGCGGCGCCCGAGGGCATCGCGGCGGTCCATGCCGAGCACCCGCACGTCAAGATCGTCACCTCGTCGATCGAGCAGCGCCTCAACGAGAACGCGTTCATGATCCCGGGCATCGGCGACTTCGGCGACCGCTACTTCGGTACGACCGACTCGGCAGCCGCCTGATGAAGGGCAGCCGTTCACTCGGGGACTCCGCGCTCACCGTGCTCGCGCCGGTGGTCTGGGGTTCGACGTACCTGGTCACCACGGAGCTGCTGCCCGAGGGCAGACCCCTGCTCTCCGCGCTGCTCCGCGCCCTGCCCGCCGGCCTGATCCTGGTGCTCATCGGCCGGGTGCTGCCGAAGGGCATCTGGTGGTGGCGCGCCCTGGTGCTCGGCGTGCTGAACATCGGAGCCTTCTTCTACCTGCTCTTCGTGGCCGCCTACCACCTGCCGGGCGGCGTCGCGGCGCTGGTGATGGCCATCCAGCCGATGATCGTGCTGGTGCTCGGCGCCGTGCTGCTGAAGGAGCGGATCAAGCGGATCCACGTGGCCGCCTGTGCCCTCGGCACGGCCGGCGTGGCCCTGCTCGTCCTCCAGCCGAACGCCGGGCTCAACCTCACCGGTGTCATCGCCGGTCTGCTGGGCGCGCTCAGCATGGCCACCGGCATCGTGCTGACCAAGCGGTGGGGACGCCCCGAAGGGGTGGGCCTGCTGCCCTTCACGGGCTGGCAGCTCACCGTCGGCGGCCTGGTCCTGCTGCCGATCGCGTTGATCGGCGAGGGACTGCCCGACGAGATCACCGCCGAGAACCTCTGGGGCTTCGCCTACCTCGGCATCATCGGGGCCCTCATCGCCTACGCGATCTGGTTCCGCGGGGTGCAGCGGCTGCCCGCGCTGACCGTGTCGTTCCTGAGCTTCGGCTCCCCCCTCACCGCCACCCTGCTCGGCTACTTCGTCCTCGACCAGTCGCTGTCGCCGCTCCAGATCCTCGGAGCGCTGACGGTGGTCGCGTCGGTGGCCCTTGCCCAGCCGAGGCAGTCCAAGCAGCAGCCCGGGCCCGATCCCGAACCGGAGCCGGTCCGGGCGGCCCCGCGGGAATCCGTCAAGGCGTAACGCGACGGAGCCCCGCCCACGACTCCCCGTCCGGCCCTGCCCCCTGGAGCAGTGCGGGGAGCGGTGGTGGCACACCGTGGCCTCCCCCGTCCGCGGTGTGCCGCCCACCTCCTGACCCCGATCCGTGGAAGGACCGAGTCCGTGCCCCACATCCACATCAGGCACTACCCGAGGGACTTCACGGCCGAGCAGCTCAGGGAGATCGACGGGGCGGTGACCGCCGCCGTGACGCAGACCTTCGCCATCGGGGAGGACGCCGTCTCGATCTCCCTGGAGCCGGTCACACCGGAGGACTGGCAGGCCCAGGTCCTCGCCGAGATAGCGGACCGCCCGGACCAGCAGGTCAGGCGGCCCGGTTACTTGAACGAGAGTTGAGAGACATCCCGATGAGCGCAAGCAACGGCGTCCCCGTCGTCTACACCGAGGAGGTCCGCGAGGCCCTCCACGAGGGCAAGGCCGTCGTCGCCCTGGAGAGCAACGTCATCACCCACGGGCTGCCCTACCCGGACAACGCCGCCACCGCCCGCAAGGTGGAGGACGCGGTACGGTCCGGCGGCGCGGTGCCCGCGACGATCTGCATCGAGGCCGGCGCGATCCGCGTCGGGATGTCGGACGCCGACATCGAGCGCTTCGCCTCCCTGCCGGGCATCCCCAAGGTGTCCAGCCGGGACCTGCCCGTCGTGCTGGCCCAGGGCGGCCCCGGCGCCACCACCGTGGCCTCCTCGGTCGTGGCGGCGGAGCTCGCGGGGATCCCGTTCTTCTCGTCCGCCGGCATCGGCGGCGTGCACCGGGGCGCCCAGGAGACCTGGGACGTGTCCTCCGACCTGATCCAGTTCACCCGCTCCAAGGTCGCCGTCGTCTGCGCGGGCGCGAAGATGATCCTCGACCTCGGCCTGACCCTGGAGTACCTGGAGACGCAGTGCGTCCCCGTCGTCGCCTACCGCTCGGACGACTTCCCCGCGTTCTACTGCCGTACGAGCGGCCACAAGGCGCCCCACCGCCTGGACGACGAACGGGTCATCGCCCGCGCGATCGAGGCCCACTGGGCCCTCGGCAACAACAGCTCCTTCCTGATCACCACCCCGGTCAGGGAGGAGGACGCCATCGACTCCGCCGAGGTGGACGCGGCCATCCGCGCCGCCGTCGCCGAGGCGGCCCGGGACGGTGTTTCCGGCCAGGCCATCACCAAGTACCTGATGCGGGCCGTCGACGCCGCCACGGACGGCCGTTCCGCCAAGGCCAACATGGCCGTCCTCGCCTCCTGCGCCGAGGCCGCCGGCCGCCTGGCCGTCGCGCACGCCGCACACCTCGCGGAGCTCGCAGCGTGAGCGAATCCGGACAGATGCTGCTCTTCTCGGGACGCGCGCACCCCGAGCTGGCCCGGGCCGTCGCGGCCGAACTGGGCACGGAACTGGTCCCGACGAAGGCGATCGACTTCGCCAACGGCGAGATCTACATCCGCTACCAGGCCTCCGTGCGCGGCGCGGACTGCTTCGTGATCCAGAGCCACACGGCCCCGATCAACAAGTCGATCATGGAACAGCTCATCATGGTCGACGCGTTGAAGCGGGCCTCGGCCCGCAGCATCACGGTGATCCTTCCCTTCTACGGGTACGCGCGACAGGACCGCAAGCACAGCGGCCGGGAACCCATCTCGGCCCGCCTGGTGGCGGACCTGCTCAAGACCGCGGGTGCGGACCGGATCCTGACGGTCGACCTGCACGCCGACCAGATCCAGGGATTCTTCGACGGTCCGGTGGACCACCTGTTCGCCATGCCGGTCCTCGCGGACCACATCGGCTCCAAGGTGGACCCGGCGGACCTCACCGTCGTGTCGCCCGACGCCGGCCGCGTACGCGTGGCCGACGGCTGGTGCGACCGCCTCGGCGCTCCGCTGGCCATCGTGCACAAGCGGCGCGACAAGGACGTGGCCCACCAGGTCACGGCCCACGAGGTGGTCGGCGAGGTCCGCGACCGGGTCTGCGTCCTGGTCGACGACATGATCGACACCGGCGGCACGATCTGCGCCGCCGCCGACGCCCTGTTCGCCCAGGGTGCGCGGGACGTCATCGTGGCGGCCACGCACGGGGTGCTCTCCGGCCCCGCCGCGGACCGCCTGAAGAACTCGCGCGTCAGCGAGTTCGTCTTCACGGACACCCTTCCGGTGCCCGGAGCACTGGGCCTCGACAAGGTGACAGTCCTGTCGATCGCCCCGCTCATCGCGGGCGCCTCGCGAGAGGTGTTCGAGAACGGATCTGTAACCCGGCTCCTGCGGAGCCGGTGATCGCCCGGACGGGCGGGTCGATGGAGGCCCGTCCGTCCGTAGGGGGAGGCGGCCGCAGCACGCACCGCGCCGTTCCGGTTCTTCCGGGTGGTGAGGCTCTGCCCTTGCGCCCCTCAGTTCTTCGGTTTCATCCGGCCGGGCAGTCATCCCGGCCACTGACACCGGGCCCGCCGCTACGCGGAGCCCGGTTCGCGGGGGCGTTCGACGGCGCCCGCTGCTCCACAACGGAACTTAAGGAAGCGGGAAATGACTCTTCAGGAGACCAGCGTGCTCGAGCCCACCCTGCGCGGCACCGGCACCTTGCCCAGCCTGCTGGCCGAGCGCGTCGCCGAGCACCCCGACGCGATCGCCGTCGCCTACCGCGATGAGAAGCTCACCTTCCGCGAGCTGGCGTCCAGAAGCTCGGCCCTGGCGGACTACCTGGGACACCTCGGCGTCTCGGCGGACCACTGCGTCGGCCTCTTCGTCGAGCCGTCCATCGACCTCATGGTCGGCGCGTGGGGCATCCTGGGCGCCGGCGCCGCCTACCTGCCGCTGTCCCCGGAGTACCCCGAGGACCGGCTCCGCTACATGATCGAGAACAGCGAGACGAAGATCATCCTGGCGCAGCAGCGCCTGGTGTCCCGCCTGCGCGAACTCGCCCCGCAGGACGTCACCATCGTGACCCTGCGCGAGTCCGAGGCGTTCGTCCGCCCCGAGGGCCAGGAGGCCGCCGTCGCCGGCGCCGACGCCCGTCCGGACACCCTCGCGTACGTCATCTACACCTCCGGCAGCACGGGCAAGCCGAAGGGTGTGATGATCGAGCACCGCAGCATCGTCAACCAGCTCGGCTGGCTGCGCGAGACCTACGGGATCGACCGCAGCAAGGTCATCCTGCAGAAGACCCCGATGAGCTTCGACGCCGCCCAGTGGGAGATCCTCTCCCCGGCCAACGGCGCGACCGTCGTCATGGGCGCCCCCGGCGTCTACGCCGACCCCGAGGGCCTCATCGAGACCATCGTCAAGCACGGCGTGACCACCCTCCAGTGCGTCCCGACGCTGCTCCAGGGCCTGATCGACACCGAGAAGTTCCCCGAGTGCGTCTCCCTCCAGCAGATCTTCAGCGGTGGCGAGGCCCTCTCCCGCCTGCTGGCGATCCAGACCACGCAGGAGATGCCGGGCCGGGCGCTCATCAACGTCTACGGCCCGACCGAGACCACCATCAACTCGTCCTCCTTCGTGGTCGACCCCGCCGAGCTGGACGAGGGCCCGCAGTCCATCTCCATCGGCGCCCCGGTCCACGGCACCACGTACCACATCCTCGACAAGGAGACCCTCAAGCCGGTCGGCGTCGGCGAGATCGGCGAGCTGTACATCGGCGGCGTCCAGCTGGCCCGCGGCTACCTGCACCGCGACGACCTGACCGCCGAGCGCTTCCTGGAGATCGAGCTGGAGGAGGGCGCCGAGCCCGTCCGCCTGTACAAGACGGGCGACCTCGGCCAGTGGAACGCGGACGGCACCGTGCAGTTCGCCGGCCGCGCCGACAACCAGGTCAAGCTGCGCGGCTACCGCGTCGAGCTGGACGAGATATCCCTGGCCATCGAGAACCACGACTGGGTCCGCAACGCCGCCGTCATCGTCAAGAACGACGGCCGCACCGGCTTCCAGAACCTGATCGCCTGCATCGAGCTGAGCGAGAAGGAAGCCGCCCTGATGGACCAGGGCAACCACGGCTCCCACCACGCGTCGAAGAAGAGCAAGCTCCAGGTCAAGGCGCAGCTGTCCAACCCGGGCCTGCGCGACGACGCCGAGCTCGCCGCCCGCCCGGCCTTCGACCTGGAGGGCTCCGAGCCCACCCCCGAGCAGCGCGCCCGGGTCTTCGCCCGCAAGACGTACCGCTTCTACGAGGGCGGCGCGGTCACCCAGGACGACCTGCTCAAGCTGCTCGGCTCCAGGGTCACCGCGGCCTACTCCCGCAAGGCGGCCGACCTGGCCTCCTCCGAACTGGGCCAGATCCTGCGCTGGTTCGGCCAGTACATCAGCGAGGAGCGCCTGCTGCCGAAGTACGGCTACGCCTCCCCGGGCGCGCTGTACGCGACGCAGATGTACTTCGAGCTGGAGGGCGTCGGCGGGCTGAAGCCGGGCTACTACTACTACCAGCCGGTCCGCCACCAGCTCGTCCTGATCAGCGAGCGGGCCGCCACCGGCAGGCCCACGGCGCAGATCCACTTCATCGGCAAGAAGAGCGGCATCGAGCCGGTCTACAAGAACAACATCCAGGAAGTCCTGGAGATCGAGACCGGCCACATCCTCGGTCTCTTCGAGCAGATCCTGCCGGCCTACGGTCTCGACATCCAGGACCGCGCCTACGAGCCGGCCGTCCGCGAGCTGCTCGACGTCGCCGACGAGGACTACTACCTGGGCACCTTCGAGCTGGTCCCGAACGAGGGCCCGCGCGAGGACCACGCCGAGGTCTACGTCCAGACGCACGGCGGCAAGGTCGCCGGCCTGCCCGAGGGCCAGTACCGCTACGAGAACGGCGAGCTGACCCGCTTCTCGGACGACATCGTCCTCAAGAAGCACGTCATCGCGATCAACCAGTCGGTGTACCAGGCCGCCAGCTTCGGCATCAGCGTCTACAGCCGGGCCGAGGAGGAGTGGCTGAAGTACATCACCCTCGGCAAGAAGCTCCAGCACCTGATGATGAACGGGCTGAACCTGGGCTTCATGTCCTCCGGCTACAGCTCCAAGACCGGCAACCCGCTGCCCGCCTCCCGCCGCATGGACGCGGTCCTCGCCGCCAACGGCGTCGACGGCGGTCCGATGTACTTCTTCGTCGGCGGCCGCGTCAGCGACGAGCAGCTCGGCCACGAGGGCATGCGCGAGGACAGCGTCCACATGCGCGGTCCGGCCGAGCTCATCCGCGACGACCTCGTCAGCTTCCTCCCGGACTACATGATCCCCAACCGGGTCGTGGTGTTCGACCGGCTGCCGCTGTCCGCCAACGGCAAGATCGACGTCAAGGCGCTCGCCGTCTCCGACCAGGTCAACGCCGAACTCGTGGAGCGCCCCTTCGTCGCCCCGCGCACGGAGACCGAGAAGGAGATCGCCGGCGTCTGGGAGAAGGCCCTGCGCCGCGAGAACGCCTCCGTCCAGGACGACTTCTTCGAGTCGGGCGGCAACTCGCTCATCGCCGTCAGCCTCGTCCGCGAGCTCAACTCGCGCCTGGGCGTCTCCCTGCCGCTGCAGAGCGTCCTGGAGTCCCCGACCATCGAGAAGCTGGCCCGCCGCCTGGAGCGCGAGGTCGCCCAGGAGTCCTCGCGCCTGGTGCGCCTGCACGCGGAGACCGGCAAGGCCAAGCCCGTGATCTGCTGGCCGGGCCTGGGCGGCTACCCGATGAACCTGCGGAGCCTGGCCGGCGAGATCGGCCTCGGCCGCTCGTTCTACGGCGTCCAGTCCTACGGCATCAACGAGGGCGAAGCCCCGTACGAGACCATCACCGAGATGGCCAAGAAGGACATCGAGGCCATCAAGGAGCTCCAGCCGACCGGCCCCTACACCCTGTGGGGCTACTCGTTCGGCGCCCGCGTGGCCTTCGAGACCGCGTACCAGCTGGAGCAGGCCGGCGAGAAGGTGGACAACCTCTTCCTGATCGCCCCGGGCTCGCCGAAGGTGCGCGCCGAGAACGGCAAGGTGTGGGGCCGCGAGGCGTCCTTCGCCAACCGCGGCTACACCACGATCCTCTTCTCGGTGTTCACCGGCACCATCTCCGGCCCGGACCTCGACAGGTGCCTGGAGACCGTGACGGACGAGGCGTCCTTCGCCGAGTTCATCAGCGAGCTCAAGGGCATCGACGTCGACCTCGCCCGCCGGATCATCTCGGTCGTGGGCCAGACCTACGAGTTCGAGTACTCCTTCCACGAGCTGGCCGAGCGCACCCTCCAGGCGCCGATCAGCATCTTCAAGGCCGAGGGCGACGACTACTCGTTCCTGGAGAACAGCAGCGGCTACTCGGCCGAGCCGCCGACGGTCATCGACCTCGACGCCGACCACTACAGCCTGCTGCGCGACGACATCGGCGAGCTGGTCAAGCACATCCGCTACCTGCTCGGCGAGTGATCGCGGACAGGTGACGCCGAGCGGCCACCCCGTCGGAGCAATCCGGCGGGGTGGCCGCTTTTTTCCGTTCCGCCGCGGACGCAGGAGGACCGCTCGAGAAGCGTCCCGGTGCCGCTCGACAATCCTCCCGGCACCTCTCGACCCAACCTCGATCACCGCCGCGCAGCCTTGAAGGGCACAGGCAAGAGACGGGCTCGGCCCGACGACGACACGAGGTGACCGTCAGTGAAGGGAATCATTCTGGCCGGGGGCAGCGGCACCCGGCTCTACCCCATCACCCTGGGGGTGTCCAAGCAGCTGCTGCCCGTCTACGACAAGCCGATGATCTACTACCCGCTGTCGGTCCTGATGCTGGCGGGGATCCGCGACATCCTCATCATCTCCTCGCCCCGGGACCTGCCCCAGTTCCGCGACGTCCTGGGCGACGGAAGCAACCTCGGCATCAACCTGTCCTACGCCGAACAGCAGTTTCCGCGCGGGCTCGCGGAGGCCTTCACCATCGGCGAGGACCACATCGGCGACGACTCCGTCGCCCTCGTCCTCGGCGACAACATCTTCCACGGGCCCGGCTTCTCGCTGCTGCTCCAGGAGCACATGCCGCACACCGACGGCGCGCTGCTCTTCGGCTACCCCGTACGGGACCCCGAGCGGTACGGCGTCGGCGAGGCGGACGAGTACGGACGCCTGATCTCCCTGGAGGAGAAGCCGGCGAAGCCCCGCTCCAACCGGGCCATCACCGGCCTGTACTTCTACGACAACGACGTCGTCTCCATCGCCCGCGGACTGCGCCCCTCCCCGCGCGGGGAACTGGAGATCACCGACGTCAACCTGCACTACCTGGCCCGGGGCAAGGCCAACCTGGTGGACCTCGGCCGCGGCTTCACCTGGCTGGACACCGGAACGCACGACTCGCTCCTCGACGCCGGCCAGTACATCCAGACCCTGGAACACCGCCAGGGCCTGCGCATCGCCTGCCTGGAAGAGGTCGCCCTGCGCATGGGCTTCATCGACGTGGACCAGTGCTACCGGCTCGGGAAGCTCCTCGGGAAGTCCCGGTACGGGAGCTACGTCATGGAGATCGCCGACTCGCTGCGCAACGCCCCGCCCGAGGAGATCGCCGGGAACCTGGGCGGCCGGGTCTTCGGCGGCTGGGCGGCCTGACCGGCCGCCCCCGTGAGCGGGCCTCAGGCCCCGTACGGGCGCGCCGCGCGTCCCTCGCGCAGGGTGACGCCCCACCAGGCGAGCTGGTCGAGGAGCACGGAGGCGGCCTTCGAGCTGCCGCCGTCGTCGTCGAGCAGCCGGCCCTCGTCGTCGAAGCGCGCCCAGGGGTTGTGGAAGCTCACGGTGTCGCGCACCGTCACGGCGTGCACCTCGGCGAAGACCTGCCGCAGCTGCTCGACGGCGCGCAGACCGCCCGCGACGCCGCCGTACGAGACGAAGCCCACGGGCTTGGCGCGCCACTCGTCGTAGACGTAGTCGATGGCCAGCTTCAGCGAGGCCGGGTAGCCGTGGTTGTACTCCGGGGTGATCACGACGAACGCGTCGAGACCGTCGATCCGGGCGGCCAGGCGGGGCGCCTCGGAGGGGGTGCCGAGCGGGTCGAGGCTGAGCTTCAGCTCCTCCACGAGCGCGGGCTCCGACAGGTCGATGACGTGGATCTCCATGTCGTCGCGCCGGGCGGCCTCGGCCGTGAACCAGCGGGAGACCTTGTCGGCGAAGCGGCCGGTGCGGACGCTGCCGATCAGGACACCGACCTTGAGCGGGTTGCCGGACACGGGGTACCTCTTTCTGTTCCTGGGATGACGGAGGGTGGTGGAGGGGCGGGCCGGCTCAGTCGGTGAGCAGGACGATCTTGCCGCGGCCGTGGCCGGTCTCCAGTTCGCGGTGCGCCTCGGCGGCCTGGGCCAGGGGGAGGGTCCGGCGGATGTGGACGCGCAGCTTTCCGCTGTCCACCAGGGCGGCCAGCTCGCTCAGCCGCCGCGCGTCGCGCCGGCTGGTGAGCCAGCGCACGCCGAGCTCCTCGTGGACCCCGTAGGCGAAGATGGTGCCGACCCGGTCCTTGTCCTGCACCAGCTCCGCCGCCACCCGCAGGCCGTCGGCGCTGGCCGTGTCGAGGGCGGCGTCGACGCCCTCCGGCGCGAGGGCCCGGACGCGGTCGGCGAGGCCCTCGCCGTACGTCACCGGTACGGCGCCGAGCTCGCGCAGGTACGCGTGGTTGTCCTCCCGGCCCGTGGCGATGACCTTGGCACCCCGCAGCACGGCCAGCTGCACGGCGATGGTGCCGACGCCACCCGAAGCGCCGTTGACCAGCACGGTCTCGCCCGCGGACACCTTCAGGTCCTCGAGAACGGTGTGCGCCGTCTGCCCGGAGGCGGAGAGGGACCCGGCGACCTCCCAGGGAACACCGGCCGGCTTGGCGACGACCTGCTCCGCCGGCACGGTCAGGTATTCGGCGTAGGTGCCCTGGAGGCGGTAGCCGAGCACCTCGTCGCCCACCGAGAGGTCCGTGACGCCCCCGCCGACCTGGTCCACGACGCCGGCGAAGTCGCCGCCCGTGATGTGCGGGAACGTGATCGTGACACCGGGCGGGTTCCATCCGGTGCGCACCGCGCAGTCGGTCGGCTGGGTACCCGCCGCCTTCACCCGGATCCGGACCTCGCCGGGCCCCGCCACAGGGGTGGGCACGTCGAGGAGTTCCAGGACCTCCGGTCCGCCGAACGCGTGGAATGCCGCGGCCTTCATCATCAACGCTCCTCAGGGGATGTGCTGTTCAGCCGGCCCGTCGGGGCCTTGGTGACGAACGTAGAACCTCAAGCAGAGTTGAGGTCAATCCCCGGACCGGAAGAAGGATCAAGAAAAAGCACTCCGCCCCGCGGACGGCCGTTGCCGTCCGCGGGGCGGAGTGCCGGAGAGGGGCCGCCCGGGCCCTCAGCCGGCCTGGGCGGCGGCGGGCGCCAGGGCCCCGGCCGCGTGGAGGTGGGCCGCCGGGCCGAACTGCAGGGCGTTGTGGCCGGCCCCGCAGGTGACGTCCCGCCAGCGGCGCTGGAGCTCCTCGCCCTCGGCGTGCGCACGCGTGCCCGCGCTGCGCAGCAGCCGGTCCACCGCGGTCGCCAGCATGTCGGCGGCCAGCGCGCAGTCCCGGGTGTTGCGCGCGGTCCCCGAGGCGGTCACCGCACCGCTGTCGGCCACCCCGGCCACCCGGGCCAGCAGCATGCCGGCGGCGTCGATCTCGCCGTCGGACCGCGCCAGGAGCTGCTCGTAGGTGCCCTGGTCGGTGGCGCCGGACACACCCGCCGCCGGGGCCGCGAGCCGGCCGCCGGCCAGCTGTGCCCAGCGGCGTACGGCGCCCCTCGCCGTGCCCAGCAGCGGCGCCGCCAGGGTCAGTCCGTTGCCGGCCTTGAGCGGCACGTGGAAGCAGGCCGCCGCGCCGGGCTCGGCGGTACCCGCCACGACGGTGTCCAGCGGCACGGAACGCTCGTCCGGGACGCGGACGCCGTCCAGGACCACCGTGTTGCTGCCGGTGCCGCGCATGCCGAGGGTGAACCACGTGTCGTCGACGGTGAGTTCCGAGCGGGGGACCGCGCACAGCCGTATCCCGCTCTCCGTGCGGGCGGCGACGATCACCCAGTGCGCGATGTCCGAGCCGCTGACGTACGGCCAGCTGCCCGTCAGCTCCCAGCCGCCGGGCACCTGCCGCGCGGTCCCGGCGGGGATCAGGCCCGCCGCGACCACGGTCTGCGGCCCCTTGGCCCAGACCTCCTCCCGGCCGTCCGGGGGAAGGTAGCCGGTCAGCCGGCCGGCCGCGGCGGTGACGGAGGCGACCCAGGCCGCGGAGGCGCAGGCCTCCCCCAGGACGGCGGCGGCGTCGAGCAGTTCGGCGAAGGTCCCGGCGGGGCCGAAGCCGACCGGGGCGAAGTGGCGGGCGAAGCCGGCCTCGGCGATCGCCTCGGCCACGGCGGGATGCAGCCGCCGCTCGGTGTCGGCGGCCGCCGCGTGGGCGGCCGCCAGCGGGGCGACGGCGCGGGCCGCGGCGGCCAGGGAGGCCGCTGCTGCGTTGTTCATGGCATTACTCCAATGGGTCTCAGTCGGACAGCCCCACCCGCCGGGCCGCCGTCATGAAGACGTCGGCCGTGGCGGGGAGACGGTCCGCGGCGGCCCGGAAGCGGGCCCTGCCCGCGCCGAGCCGGTCCCGCACGTCGCGGTCGTACAGCAGTGACTCGACCCCGGACACGACCTCCCGCTCGTCGAACAGCTCGGCCCGCAGGGCGGTGTCCGTGAAGGGGTTGTCCCGGAGGAGGGGTGCCACGACCCGGTTCCAGCGCAGCGGCCACATGTGGAAGGAGGGGACGGGACCGGGGAAGTCCGCCAGCCAGTCGCGGACGGCGGGGGACAGCCCGCCGAGCGCCCCTTCCAGGGCGGCGGCGTCCCCGTCCGGCACGTCGTGGCCGTTGGTGAGGAACATGCCCGGGACGTCGGCCAGGATCGCCCGCTCCAGTGCGAACGACGGCATCCACAGCGACAGCACCCCGTCCGAGGCACCGATCAGATCGGTGTACCGGCGGGCGGTGTAGGACGGCGCGAGCCGGACCCGGTCGGCCGGCAGCCGCTCGAACCCCTCGAAGCGGGGCCCGATGAAGAGGAACACCGTGCTCGCCGGCAGGCGTTCCAGGTAGCCGGCGATCAGGCCGGGCACCCGGGCGGCCAGCGCCCGGGTGCCCGGCCCCGCCCGGGTCTGCATCAGGTGCTGCCAGGGCAGCGCCGGGACCGCCAGCAGCCGCTGCTCCTCACCGACTCCCAGCGACTCCCGCACCGCCCGCCGGCTCCGGTCCGGCAGGGGCACGACCGTGGGGTCCGCCCGGTAGGGCAGGCCCGGCCCGTCCGGGTCGGCGTGGGGCCGGGTTCCCGGCACCGGCCACAGGTGGGCCGGCATGCCGAGGATCCGGTCGCTGACCTCCATGGTGCGGCCGAGGATCTCCACCTCGCGCGTGGTGGAGGTCAGGTCGTACAGGTCGATGGGGATGACCGGCACGCCGAACTCCGTCACGAACCACGGGTCGGTGTCGTAGCTGATGAGATGGGTCATCCAGTGGGCGGTGTAGTCGCACAGCACGATCGCGTCGGGCCGGAACCCGCGCACCACCTCCCGTACCGTCTCGCGGACGCCCGCACCCAGCGCCGAGGTGACGGTGGTGTACGAGTGCCGGGTGGCCCGGAGCTGGTCCTCATTGCCGGCGTCGATCACGAAGTGGCTCTTCACCCCGGCCGGCACGAGCTGGTCGGCGAGGTCGACGCCCATGGCCGTCTCGTGCAGGGTCAGGGCGAGCGAGGACATGAACAGGAGGCGCATGGCGTGTCAGCGGCCTTCTCAGAAGTGCTGGTCGTGGGTGATGCGGCGGGACTTCAGCCGGATGCCCTCCGGGCCGTCGACGATGGTGTCGTGGACGACGCAGCTGGGGGCGATGTCGGGCTTGCCGCCGGGGCGGACGTTCACCACGAGCGCGTAGGCGGTCGAGGAGACCGTGCCGTCCTCCTGGAGCTCCAGCGCGATGTGGTTGAACCAGTGGCGGCGCTGCACCGGGTCGTTGTCGAAGCGCTTGTGGAACTCGACGAGCTCGTGGACGATCCCCGGCCGGGTACGGGCCGGCTCGGCGCCCGGGGAGTGCTGGAACTCGCCGTCCTCGGTGAAGGTGGCGGCGTACTCCTCGAACCTGCCGGAGTCGAGGTGCTGCATCTGGTGCGCGTAGAAGTGCTGGACCCGCAGGTAGAGGTCGGTCGATACGGCGGAGTGGCCGGCCGTGGTCGTGGTCATGGTCGAGTCTCCTGGCGTCAGAGAGGGGGGACGGAGGTGCTCAGCTGTCGAAGGCCGTCAGGACGACGGCGGAGTTGAAGCCGTGCCGGCCGCGGGCGAGGACCAGCGCGTGGCGCAGGGGCAGCTCTCGTGCCCCGTCGCGGACCAGGTCGATGCCGTACGCCTCGGGCGGCCCGGACAGGCCGTGCGTGGGCGGGACCACCCCGTCGCGCAGCGCGAGCAGTGCCGTGGCGACGTCCAGCGGTCCGCCACCCCCGTAGAGGCGCCCGGACAGCGCCTTGGGCACGGTGACCGGGACCCCGCGCGGGCCGAACAGGGCGGTGATGGCCTCGGCCTCGGCGGCGTCCAGGTGCGGTACGCCCGCCCCGTCGGCGAACACGACGTCGATGTCGGCCGGGGTGAGCCCGGCGTCCGCGATGGCCGCCCCCGCGGTCCGGCCCAGGGCGGGGCCGCGGTCCGAGCCGGGAGCCGGGTCGAAGCCGGCGGCGTAGCCGGTCAGTTCCCCGTAGATCTGCCGGGCGCCGCGGGCCCGGGCGTTGTCCGCGTCCTCGACGATGAGCATCGCCCCGCCCTCGCCGGGCACGTAGCCGGAGGCCGCCGCGTCGAAGGGCAGGTAGCCGCGCTCGGGGTCGGCGCAGGGGGTGACCAGGCCGCCGGCGAGCTGGGAGACGTACCCCCAGGGGTCGAAGGCGGAGTCGACACCGCCCGCGACGACCAGCGGTGTGCCGCCCCGGACGGTGCGCCGGGCGTGACCGAGCGCGTCGAGCCCCGCGGCCTGCTCGCCGACGAGGGCGGCGCTGGGGCCGCGCATCTTGTGGCGGATGGAGATCTGGCCGGTGTTGACCGCGTAGAACCAGGCGAAGGACTCGTAGACGGAGACGTACGCCGGGCCCTGGTTCCACAGGTTCTGGAACTCGCGGTGGGTGAAGTCGAAACCGCCGAGGGCGTTCGAGGTGACCACGCCCATCTGGTAGTCGGTCAGGTCGCCGATCTCGACGCCCGCGTCGTCGAAGGCCCAGTCGGCTGCGGCGAGGCCGAGCCGGGTCGAGCGGTCGGTCTGCGGGAGCAGCCGGCCCGGGATGTGGTCGGCGTCCACGAAGTCGTCGATCTGCCCGGCCAGCACGGCCGGGTAGCCGGAGGCGTCGAAACCGGTGACCGGGGCGATCCCGGTGCTGCCGGCCAGGACGGCCTTCCAGTGGTTCTCGTGCCCCAGGCCGTTGGGGGCGGCGACCCCCAGCCCGGTGATCACCGTGCGCGTCATCGGCTCGCTCCTTCCGGGGCGCGGAGGATCATTGCGCTCTGGAATCCGCCGAAGCCGCTGCCGACGGTGAGGACGGTGTTGGTTCTGTGTCCTCGGGCGGTCTGGGGGACGTAGTCGAGGTCGCATTCGGGGTCGGGGGTGGTGAGGTTTGCGGTGGGGGGGACGATGTTGTGTTTGATGGCGAGGGCACTGGCGGCGATTTCGATGGAGCCGATGGCGCCGAGGGAGTGGCCGATCATGGATTTGATGGAGCTGACGGGGATGTCGTAGGCGTGGTTGCCGAGGCTTCGTTTGAATGCGGCGGTTTCGTGGCGGTCGTTTTGTTTGGTGCCGGAGCCGTGGGCGTTGATGTAGTCGACTTGGGTGGGGTCGATGCGGGATTCGTCGAGTGCTGCGCGGATGGCTTCGGCCATTTCGCGGCCGTCTTTTTTGAGGCCGGTCATGTGGTAGGCGTTGCAGCGGGTGGCGTAGCCGGTGATTTCGGCGTAGATGTCGGCGCCG
>NZ_JBVIRQ010000031.1:0-23314 GCF_055575955.1 Streptomyces sp. NPDC033966
CGGCGACCCACGTCATGGGGGTGGTAGAGAGGCGGATCATGTCGTTCAGCTCCGGTGCGGTCGTGGCGGCTCCGGCGGTTGCCGGGGGCCGGAAAATCGAGGTGTGGCTGGGGCGTTTCGCGGGGCATCCCCAGGGTCCTGCGCAAGATCAGAAACATAACGTCCGCGTGGCCAGTCTCCTTCCCGCCGGTGCACCGCACCGTCGTGATCCCGTACTCGTGCTGTCCGGGTGGTCGACCGCCGGTCCTGCGGTCGCCGAGGCTGCGGCGCAGCTGCGGGCCGCGGCCACCCGCAGTGAGCAGCTCGCGAAGGAACTGGTGGCCCCGGCTTCGGCCCTGTTCCGCATGGGCGGCCGGTAGATGCCCCTTCATCCCTGCGGGGCCGGAGCGGGCATCCCCGCCCGCTGCCGGCCCCGGGGTGGGAGGCTGCGTGCATGGATGCCGCGTGGTGGGGCCGGCAGGTGTACCGGGCGGATCCGGACGACCCGGAGCCGGGCCCGCGGCGGGGCCACGACTACGTCGGACTCGTCGGCGGCCCGCTCGACGGTCTGCTGCTCGACGTGACCGGCTGGCCCCCGCAGGAGACCGTTGACGGGGCGCTGCTGATGTCCGATCACGGGGCGTTCGGCCCTGGTGGGCGGTCTGACCACGAGCGGGCCGACCGGGTTTTGGCGCCGACCCGGTCGGCCGGTTCATGTGGCAGGGCGACGTCCCGTAGGCCGGTTGGGGTTCGCGTGACCCGTGCCGGTACGGCGTGCCCGGGCAAGGCCCGGTCTCCCGGCACGGCGGGAGACCGCCCCAGCTCGGCCGCACCACACGCCGTACGCGCTCAGTCCTGGCGGGCTCGTTGAGGAGGACCCGGCACCGGTGGACGCCGCCCCCGTCCTGCGGACCGAGCTACTCGGCGTCCGGCCGTTCTGGCTCCATTGACGCACCGCGAGGTGACGACGTCCTCGGCACGGGTTCGACCGGTGAGCTGAAGACGCATTCCGGGGTGACGGCCTCGTCGTAGCCCGCCGCCCTCATGATCATGAACTGGAACCCGTCCGCATCCGGCTGCAGCCTGGTGCTCCGAGCTGCGAGCCAGGCCGTGAGGATCTGATATGCGGGAGTCTTTCGCAGGTCGGGCAGTCCTTGGGCGGCGTGGAAGGAGACCTCCTGGCAGAGGTCGAGGACGGCCTTCTGCTCGCGCCGCTCGGGGAACCACACCATCTGCAGGGCCGTTCGTTCCGAGATGCGGGAGACCACCTCCCAGTCCGAGGCGATTCCCTCCTCCACCGACCGGTGGAGGAGGTGGAGGTCGTGCATGACCGGTATCGGTGCGAACAGCCGCCAGTCGGGCAGGACCAGGCCGGTGCGGTCGAGGGTGCGCAGCCGGTCGAAGATCCGCAGCGGGTGCTGGCCCAGTGCGGTGGCGACGAGGGCGGCGCCCAGAACCGCTTCCACCGCCAGGCCGATGCCCCGGGTGCGGCGCATGGTCCGTGTCATCGCGGCGAGTCCCCGTCCGGCAGGGCCGCGACGAAGTTGGTGATGGCGGAGGCCGCCTGCACCGCGCTCTCGCGTGAAACGAGGAGGTGCCCTGGCTGAGCACCGCGCACGACGTGTACGGTCACGGACCCGGGCAGCGGCAGCTCTGGCCCGTGGCCGAGGGAGATCAGGCAGACCGGTGCCGGGGTCCGGGCGAGCACGGACGGGGTGACGGCGGCCAGGTGGCGCATGGAGGTGCTCTCCTCCCTTCCCGTTCGCCACAGGTGTTGGTCCCGGTACTGGTCTTCGCACCGGAGGCGGGCGTCGTCCGGCAGGGCCGCCGCCCAGCGGGGGGCCGTGAGGAGGCCGCCCCAGCCCAGACGTAGCGACCAGAGGAGGAGGGAGGGGACGCCGCCATGGCCGTCGCCGCTGCCGGAGCTGCCGCTGTCGTCGGCGCTCAGCAGGGGTTCGAGGAGGACGACCCCGGCCGTCCGGTCGGCGAGGCGTTCCGCTGCCCGCAGGACGAGACCGGCCCCGAGGTCGTGGCCGACGAGGATCAGGCGGCGGGCGCCGCAGGTGTGTTCCACGAGTTCGACGAGGTCCTCGACAGCCGTGGCGGCATTGGGTGTGCTGCCGCGGCGCGGGCGGCTCCGTCCGTAGCCGGCCCGGTCGTAGCGGAGCAGCGACGGGCGGCCTCCGGCCGGGCCGAGAGCCGCAGTGAGCCAGGTCCAGTGCTCCATGGTGGCCAGGAGGCCCGTCGCGAAGACGAACACGGGCTCCCGGTCGCCGAGGGAGCCGAGGGAGGTGTCCGTGAAGCGGTAGGCGAGTTCGTTGCCCGACCGGGCTGCCAGGGTCCGTTCGTCACCGCGCCCCGTGAGGACCCGGCGGCGGCGGAGGGCCCGGTCGGCGAGCCCGGCCAGCGCCGCAGCTCCCGTGCCGGCGGCTGCGATGCGGAGAACCCGTGCCTCAGCGCTCATGGTGGTGCCCCTCGGAGATCCGGCGCGCGGTGTAGAGGACGGCCGGGTAGGTGGCGGCGAAGGAGAAGAGGAACCGGCCGAGCCCCATGGCGCGCGCGTTGACCAGGTGGAACAGCAGACCCGCCGATACGAATACCGGGGCGTGTCTGCCCCTGCCGAGGAGGTAGAGGAGGCCGAAGGCGCATTCGCCCAGCACCACGCCCGCTCCGACGGCGCGGGTGGTGCGCGGGTGTGCCCGGGCCAGCTCGAACGCCGTCCGGTCGCCGTAGGTCTCGGTGCGCAGCACGTTGGGCAGTGCCTCGCCGGAGCGCCGTTCGGCGCCCGCGAGCTTCGAGTAGCGTGAGCGTGCTCGCGACCCTGGCGGCGATGCTGCTCCTGGACTGGCGCATGACGCTGTTCGTCCTGCCGCTCCTACTGGGCTTCGTGGCGGTGAGCCGCTGGGTGGGCGCCGAACAGCGCGACCTGACGGACGACCGCCAGCAGCAGGTGGCGGAGATGACCGGGATGATCGAGGAGTCGCTGTCCGTCTCCGGCGTCATGCTCAGACGCAGCATGGGGCGCAGCCGCTCGACCGCGGCCGCGTTCAGGCAGGCGTCGGGGCGTCTGGCGGCGGTGTCCCTGCGCGCGGGGCTGTCGGGGCAGTGGCGGATGTCGGGGCTGGGCATCCTGATGGCCAGCGCGCCGCCCCTGCTCTACTGGGGTGCCGGTGTCATGGCGCGGGCAGAGGGGGCCGTCCCCTCCACCGGGACCCTCGTCGCCTTCGTCGCCCTCCAGCAGGCCCTGGTGTGGCCGGCCACCCAGTTGCTGTCGACCGGGGTCCGGCTCCAGGCTTCAATGTCGTACTTCCGGCGCATCTTCGAGTACCTCGACGTGGAGAACGAGATCGTCGAGAGCGAGCGTCCGGTGGTCCTGCGCGAGGCGCGGGGCGAGGTCCGCTTCGACGGGGTCGGCTTCGGCTACGCCGCCGCAGGCGCCTGCCTGTCCGGGGTGGACCTGGTCGTACCCGCCGGCAGCCACCTGGCGGTCATCGGCGCCACCGGCTCGGGCAAGACGACCCTCGGCCACCTCGTGTCGAGGATGTACGACACCCGCGAGGGGACGGTCAGCGTCGACGGCGTCGACGTGCGCGACCTCTCCTTCGGCTCGCTCGCCGACACGGTGGGGGTCGTCGCGCAGGAGCCGTTCTTCTTCAACGAAACCGTGCGGCACAACCTACTCTTCGCCAAGCCCGACGCGGACGAGGAGGAACTGCACGCTGCGGCCCGCACCGCACGCGTCCACGAGGTCATCCTCGGACTGCCCGATGGCTACGACACCGTTCTCGGCGAGCGGGGGCACCGGCTGTCGGGCGGAGAGCGGCAGCGCCTCGCCCTGGCCCGGACGCTGCTGCGCAGACCGCGGGTCCTGGTCCTCGACGAGGCCACCAGCGCCCTTGACGTGGAGACCGAGGCGGCGGTCATGGCGAGCCTGGAGGACGCCACCCACAGGGTCACCCGCATCACCATCGCGCACCGCCTGTCGACGGTGCGCCACGCCGACCAGATCGCCGTCCTCGAACACGGCCGGGTCGTCGAACGCGGCACCCACGAAGAACTGACCGGCCGCGGCGGCCGCTACGCGGAACTCCTCGCGGCCCACGAGAAAGGAGCCCTCGCATGGACCCCGTGACCCTGACGAGCGAACGGCTGGTCCTGCGGGCGATGCGTCCCGCGGACGCCGAGCACGTGCTCGCCGGCTGGCAGGACGACACGGTGCGCCGGTGGACCGAGGCCCCTGCCGAACCCACTCTCCGGCAGGCCCAGGCCTTCACCGGGGCGGTGTGCGCCCAGGGGTGGCGGGACACGACCAACCTGATCTTCGCCGCCGAGCTGAGACGGACCGGCGAGTTCGTCGGCTCGCTGGGCGTGTTCGGCCTCAGCTGGGCCGCGCTGTCCGAGCAACTGGCCTGGGTCGGCTACTGGACCGCGGCCGGGCAACGGGGCAGGGGCTACACCTCGGAGGCGCTGCGCACGATGTCCGCCTGGGCGTTCGGCGCGCTCGGCGTCGACCGGCTGGAGGCGGTTGTGGAAGTGGGCAACGAGGCCTCCCTCGCCTGCGCGGAACGGGCCGGCTACGTCCTGGAGGGGACCCACCGGGCCCGCACGGTCCAGAACGGGTCCCGCCGGGACGCCTGGATAGCGGCCTTGCTGCCCCAGGACCTGGACCGGCCGTCGTCGATCCCGTATCCGGCCGGTACGGCGCACTGAGGAGGCACTCACCCCGTCCGCGGGTCTCACGACTGGCGGCCTTCGGTGAACATCTCGGCATCGACAGGGCACTCGCCGCCCTTACCCCGGTGGGTGCCGGGCCGGGATCGGGTGCTGCTGGCGGAGGTGGTTCGGATGGTCCGGGTGGGCCGGGCCACGGTGCAGAGACGGCCGCGACCGGGCTGGCGGCCGCGACCGGGACACCGGCCGCGTGGTGGTGCCGGTAGGCGCGCAGGATGACCGAGACTGCGGCCGCGGTGCCAGCCGCCATGCCGAGTGCGATGACCAGGCCGGCCAGCTGGTGCTCGTCGGTGAGGAGGCCGATCTCGCGGGCCAGGGCGGCCCTGCCTCGGTCGCGGCCGGAGTGTGGACGGTGATGAGCAGGAGGTTGTCCTCCAACAGGAGACGGCTCTGTAGTTCCACGGGTTCTCCCTGCGCCAGGCCCGGAGGGCGATGGGTGTGGACGGGCAACTGTCCCGGACAACCATCGGTGGCGCCGCCGTTGGCGGTACTGGATCGGGTGTGCGGGTGGTCGAGCGGTTCCGGTCAGGCTCGGGCGGCCTGCGGGTGCGTACGCCATGCCTGCGGGGGCGTCACCGCCGCGTCCTTGTGCCCCGACCAGAACGCCCCTGGAGTTCTTGAGCCTGTTGATAGTCCGTTCGACCTGACTCGACGCGCGCCCTAGCCCCCGCAAGGCGCGAATGCTTCGCCTGATCCTCCGCCGCCCCGGTCCATTGGCTCTCCCGGCGGGCGGGTCAGCAGGCCGCTCTCCTGTGTGAACCGGGGGAGCTGGGCGCGGAGGGCCGGGGCGCCGAACAGGGCGATGCTCAGCAGGAGCTCGTCCGGGCGGCTCCGGGTCGCGGTGCGGATTCCCGCGTGGTCGTGGCGCAGCCGGGCGAGCAGTGCCGCCCCGCGCAGGGTGCGGCGGGGCCGTACCCACAACGCCACCGCGCCCGCGTCGGCGAGGAGGCCGAGCACCAGCCACACCGCCGCGTCCGGCCCGCCCGCCGCGGCGGCCAGCGGCGCGGCCGCGAAGACCGGCAGCAGCAGAACCCTTACGGCCCGCACCCGCCTGCGGGATACCACCAGCCCCGCCCGCTCCAGCTCTTGCGACACCTGGCGGACGGCCTGCCGTACCCGCTCCGTGTCCTGGAGGCGGCGCGGATGGAGCGGTTTGTGCAGTACGTGGAACTGGGCGCGGGCCACCTCGGAGCAGTTGCGCGGCAGTCGGGCCAAGCCGGGCTCCACGGTCCGCCGCCAGCCGGCCTCGACCGAACCGGCCAGGTACAGCTCGATCAGCCCGCACTGGGCCGCACCCCGCGCGCCGCCGCGCAGCAGGCCGATCTCGATGGGGGAGAGCCCCCGGTCCAGCGGGCCGCGGCCGGGCCGCCCGCCCGGGCCCAGCCGCAGGGCGGCGGCGACCAGCACCAGCAGCCAGGCCGCTGCCACTGGGACGGCGTTGACGACGAGCACGGCACCCTCCTCCCCCGGGGCTCTCAGCCTGCACCCGAAGCGTGGATTCCGCCAGCGTCACCCCCAGTCGGCCCCGCCCCGCTCGCGTTCCGGCCGGGCGGCCGGTTCCTCAGACCCGCCTGCCACGTCGGCCCGGTCGACGCCGCGTTCGTCCAGGAGCTGGCGCAGATCCGCGGCATTGCCCTGGATCACCTCGGCCGCCGGGTAGCGGTCGCGAAGGAGCTCGGCGAGGCGCGGATTGATCTCGACGGCGAGGTGACGGCCGCGTCCGGCGAGTTTGCGCTGGATCTCTGCGGTGAACGGCCCTGTTCCGGGGCCCAGTTCCACGACGACGGGTTCCCCGCGTTCTGGGATGGCGCACGTGACGGCGCGGTCCAGATGCCGGGAACTGGGCGCGATGGCACCGATGTGTGAGGGCGAGCGCATCCACTGTCCCAGGAACAAGGTCGCCCCACAGTGGCGTGAGAGGTCCGTGGTGCCTCGACTGGTGTCGGTCATGTGGTTCCTCTGCATGCGTGCGGATGCCGGTGCACGGACTGATCCCGGCCAGGTCAGTAGGCCGGCAAAGGCAAGGGAGCCGCCGCCATGCCTTCGCTCCGGCACCTGGGCGCTCGACGTTCACGAAGTCAGTGGCGGCGAACGTGGCGGTGAGCGGCATGCGTACGGCGGCCGGGCGACGGTGGCACGGCGGATGGGCCCGACCGCGCCCATGCCTGGCATCCTCAAGAACGTCGGCTGACGAAAGTGCCGCGCCGTCGCCGGGCGGCGCGGCACGCTAAGCCGTGGGGACGAGCATCGACGTGACATCGATCAGCACGTACTGTCACGTTGGCGATCTTGTGGCCTGGTCCTGTCGCCTCGCTGACTGGCGAGCGCACTGCGGGCGACCGCGCGGGCAATGTGCTTCGTCAGCTGGCCAGGATCACGGAGGCGACCGTCCGCCATCCCGCGTCGGTACGGGCGGCCAGGTAGAGCACACGGACACGCTGGAACTCCCGCCCCTGGCTGTCCTGGCGCGCCCAGGTCACCTCGATTTGCGCGGCCCGCTCGTTGAGCGCGCGCACCACGGGGTCGAGGGCCTTGCTGCCCCCGTAGTCGGCGTCGCGCAGTGCGCGCAGCTCGTGTGCGAGTCCCTGGGAGAGCGCCTCGGCGGAGGTGAGAACGGTGTGGGCCGTCCCCGTGGTCATGCTGATCGGCGCCGAGAAGTAGTCGAGGAGCGGCGCGGGATCGGTGCTCCCCTTTGCTGCCAGTCCGATGAACGTCTCGACGTAGCTGTCGAACCATGCCTGTGCTTCGTTCGCGACGGCGGCCAGATCGGTGTGCGTCATGATTTCGTGACCCTTCTTGCAGAGATTTCAGGTGCGGGTTTCTTGGAGGGGAGTGCGCTGCCGTCGTGTCACCGGTTCGCGAACGCGTTGGTGCCGGTCAGCTGGGCGGACAGGGTCCACAGGCGTGCGGCCTGTTCGGGGTCGACCGCGTAGGGCCTGACTCCGGGTGCGTCGTCCTGGGAGAGCGGGGCGATGTCGCAGTCGTCCAGGTAGACGCCGCCGGTGTGGGCCAACTGCGGGGAGGTGGCCGCCCAGACCTGGGTGGCGGCACCCTGCTCGGGGGTCTTGAAACTGGGGGCCGGGTTGCCCTGGTCGTCGATCCAGCCGAAGGCGATCATCTCCTCGCGAGTCATGTGCCGCTGGAGCGGGGTCATGACGGCACCGGGGGCGACGGCGAAGGCCCGCACCTGGTGCTCGCGGCCTAGGGCGTCGAGGTGGACGGCGAACAGCGCGATCGCGGTCTTGGACTGTCCGTAGGCGACGGCCTTGTCATAGTCGTTTGCGAACATGACGTCGTCCCAGCGGATCGGCGAGTAGCGGTGTCCGGCAGAGCTGAGCGCGACCACGCGCGCGCCGCCGTCGGCTGCCAGGGCGGGCCACAGCCGGTTCGTGAGTGTGTAGTGGCCCAGGTGGTTGGTGGCGAACTGCGCCTCCCAGCCGGGTCCGAGGCGGGTCTCGGGCAGGGCCATCACGCCGGCGTTGTTGATGAGGATGTCGATGCTGCGGCCGCTTGCCAGGAACTCGTCCGCGAAGGTGTGCACGCTGGCCTGGTCGCCCAGGTCGAGACGGCGCACCTCGACCCCGTCCACTGCGGTGAAGGCTTCCGCGGCCGCTTCCGGGCGGCGGACGGCTGCGACGACAGTCGCGCCCGCGCTCCGCAGGGCGCGCGTGGTCTCCAGCCCCAGTCCGGAACTACCGCCGGTCACGACTGCGAGCCTTCCGGTGAGGTCGAGGCCGGCCAGGACGTCGGCCGTGGTGCTGCGGGCCCCGAAGCCGGAGCCGATGGGCTGCTGTGCTGTCATGATCGCCATTCCTTGCGCGTGGAGCGTCACGGTCAACGCCGTAACCGGGGAGTTCCCCGGTTAGTCATCACGGTAAACGGGGAATTCCCCAGTTGTCCAGATAGACTGATCCCCTGACGAAGGGAGCAGCCTTGACCACCAAGCCGAGCGTGTTGCGCGCCGACGCCCGCCGCAACCGCGAGCGCATCCTCGAAGCGGCCGTGCGCGCCTTCTCCGAGAAGGGCCCGGACGTCGCCATCGACACCATCGCCAAAGCCGCGGGCGTCGGCTCGGCCACGCTCTACCGCCACTTCCCCACACGTGAGGCACTCATCGAGGCGGCCTACCGCAACGAGCTCGCCCGCGTCTGCGACTGCGCCGCACAACGGCTGGCCGACCATGCCCCGGACGAGGCGCTGCGCCTGTGGATGGACGACTTCATCGACTACCTCACTGCCAAGCAGGGCATGGCGGACGCACTGCGGGCCGCGGCCGCATCCGGTGCGGACCCCTTCGCCGAAACCCTCGACAGGCTCGCCACCGCGATCGGCACCCTGCTGCACGCCGGCGCCGACGCCGGTCTCCTGCGGCCGGGCATCGACCCCTTCGATGTCGGCTTCAGCCTGGCCGGCATCGGGCTGATCACCAGCGCTCCCGACCAGCGTGAACGGGCCGGACGCCTCCTCGACCTGCTCCTCGACGGCCTCCGGTACGGAGCGGACGGATCGGCACCCAGCTCGTAACCCGGCTTTGGCCGCGCCCCCAGCTTTGTGACGTCAGCGGTCCAGCAGCCCCGACCGCGTTGCGGAGCGCGAGCCACTGACACGGGTCAGGAAATGCGAAACAGGCACTGACCGCGTGGCGTTTCGAGCGCCGTGGCGGGGCTCTGGGCTTCGGCCGGCCGCCCGAACACGACCTGCGCGGGACGGGGCGCTGCTGATGTCGGAGCGCGGGTGGTTCGGCCCCGGAGGCCGTTCCGAGTACGCGCCGGCCGAACCGGGCTCCGGCTCCGGCGACGTCGGCCGGTTTGTGTGGCGCGGCGGTGCCTCTTAGGCGGTGGCGGCCGACTTCATCATTATGTGTAGCGTGCTTGGCGGCTTGGTCTCGCTGCGATCGTTGGTGTCAAGCGCGCTACACATGGTGGCGCGGGAGGGAGGGTTTCCGTGAAGGTCACCGCGCAGCAGATCAAGGCTCTGTGGACCGATGGCGGCATCATCGATCGGGGTGATGACTACTCGCCCGTCGCCCTCTCCGACTTCGAGGGCCTCGACTTCGACACCGACGACAACGGCACTCCCACCGAGGAGTCGTGGCAGGTGCTCGCGGACCAGATCAACAGCGAGTTGCCCGGCGCCCACCCCGGCCCCACCGCCCGGGGCGGCCTCCTCGACGAGATCGCCGACGCGGCCCGCGCGATCACCGAGCACGAGGAGGAGCGGGACCGGCTCATCCGGCAGGCCGTGAAGAACCGCACCTCGGTGACGGCCATTGCCAACGCCGCGGGGCTGTCCCGTGCCCGGATCTACCAGATCCGCGATGGCCGGCGCTGACCCGCGTGCCATGCTGCAAACCGGGGACGCAGCAGGGCGCTTGCAGTGCCTGGAGTGCGGCAACTGGTACCGCTCGCTCGCCGCTCATCTCCGCGCCGGCGAGGACATGTCCGCCGACGAGTACCGCGAGCGCCGCCGCCCGCCGTCCGCTGGTGAGCCGGGAGTTGAGCGACCGGTGGCGGGAGCAGACCCGCGCCCGCCACGAGCGAGGAGAACTCGCCCCGGTCTCCGAGCTGCCGGCCGAGGAACGCCGGGCCGCCGGACGGATCGGCAACGCCCGCCACCGGGAGACCGCTGCCCGGCCTGAGGTACGCGCCATCCACCGGGCCGCGGTCGTCAAGGGGCGCAGTCAGGCCCACGCCAACGAGCGCGCGGCCCTGGACGCCGTCGCACACGGTCTCGGCCACCCCGACTGGGAAGCCTTCGTCCGCGCGAGCGCGCACCTGGGTGTCCACCAGGCCGGCCGCACCGCGGGCCGAGACCCGAGGACCATCGCCTACTGGCGGCGGAAGATCCTGGGCGAGGACCGGGCTACGGCCGGTGCCCGGCTTCAGCCGCGCCGGGCTTGCGTCCATGCCCGGCTGGACGCCGAGTTCGCCGCCCCCGGGTGGGCCGACCTGGATGCCGCCCGTGCTGCGGCGGGCCGGCGCGGCCTGCGAGGCGTTGCCGCGGACGTCGGCAGCACACCGGCGACACTGCGGGCCTGGGAAGCGCAGCGAAGGCCCGGCGGACCGGCACCCACACCCGGTTAGGGTGCGGGTAACCCGTGCCGGTACGGCGTGCCCGGGTGAGGCCCGGTGCCCAGCGTGCTGGGAGCAGTACCACCGGGCGGCAGCTGGGCAACCTGTTCGACGCCGAGGACGCGGTGCACATCACGTTCGAGGTGGTGGCGCGGATCTGGCCGCAGGTGGTGGCGATGGAGTATCCGGCGTCCTACGCCTGGAAGGTCCTCAAGAACCGGATCGCCGATGTGCTGCGCGAGCGCGCGCGGGTCAGCCCGGTCGAGGACGACCGCCTGGCCGAGGAGCTCGACCGGCAGGTACTGGGCACGGGCCCGTCCGAGCGGGCCGCGGTCCGCCTCAGCGTGGAGGAGGCACTGCGCCGGCTGCCGGCGCGGCAGCGGGAAGCGATCGTCCCGCACCGGATGGTGGGGATGAGCACCGAGGAGACCGCCGAGGTGATGGGGGTCAAAGAGGGGTGTAGGCGGCCCACTGGTCTTGGCTGGTCGGCTGGCGCCATCCGGGGGAAAACCCGCACGTCGCAGTTTGCTTCGAGTCCGTCGGACGGCTGGGTCGCCATGCTGTCCGTTGATGCGCAGGCTTCGGTACCAGGGACGGAAGGTCGGTCGAGTGAAGCTCACCAGACGGTTTGCCACGATCAGCGCCGCTGCGACGGCGACGCTGCTCCTCAGCGCCGGCGGCGCCCAGGCTGATGGCGACGGGGGACTCCTTTCGCTGCTGGGTAACTCGCCGCTCATCCAGGTCTGCTACCCGATGAGCCAAGTCGGAGGAATCGGCAACAGCAACACTGGCGCCCAGAGCAACAGCTGCAACCAGAACGCCCAGGCGACGACAACCCCGGCGAACGGCACCGCGGGCGTAACGGGTGCTGAGGCGGTCACAGGCGACCCTGTGGAGGTCCCCCCGGGCCAGCACCGCGGAGCTCTGGCACAGTGCCCTGACGGAAAGATCATCACAGGTGGAGGCCCCGTCGGTAATGGACTAGACGGTTTTCGGACCGAAGAGTCGTTCCCTCTCTCGACGCAGGCGGACGGGGCGCCGGATATCTGGGTCGTCAGTGGCACCAACGAAGGCCCGCAGGCGATCGAGCTGAGAGCCGCAGCAGTCTGCGTAACCGGTAGCGCGTAGCTTGTTCTTTATGGTCTGAGTCGGTTTCGTTCGGTGATGCTCTCGGGTCGTTTCACGGTCTTTCCCACGTCGTAGTGGGTGGCGGGCCGCCGGTTTTTCGAGCCAAGCGGCCTTCCAGGGCCGGGAGTTGAGGGTTTCGGTGCACGGGCCGGACAGTGCAAGTGAGGGCGGAGGTTCCGAAACCCCCGGCGGACTCGGGCGGGGGTGAGCCGGCCGGGTTCGGCGGGCTTCTCCCACGGCCGCCGCAAGTCGGCGGCTGCCCCGCGCAGAAGGCGGATCTGGGTGTTCGCGGCGATGATCAGCCAGGTCCATCGCTCGCCAGCCTCGGAGGTCCGCAGCTTCGGACGGGTCCACCCGAGGGTCTGTTTCATCAGCCTGAAGAGGTGCTCGATGTCGAACCTCCTGAGGAACGCCTGCCAGCGCACGTCGACGTCCTCGCTGTTCAGGCCGGTGGCAGACGACCAGAGCCAGAGCGGGAGCGGGTCGCCTCCGCCGGGCAGGCGGTCGACCTGGAGGCGGATCAGCGTGCCTTCGATGATGGGAAGTTCGCCGGTGTGGTCGATCCACGCGGAGCGGGTGGTCAGGCGAGGATGGAGACGGTCCCAGGCCATCGCGCGGGCGGTGCCGTACCGGTCGGTGACCTGCGTCGTGGCCGCGTCCGGCTCACCCCAGGTGTCCGGCTTGGCGAAGCGGAACTCCTTGCCGTGCTTGGGCGGTCGCCCGCCCTGGGGATGGGCCAGGGCGTACTCCTTGAGCGTGGGCGTCGACCGTCGCATGACGCGGTCGGAGTGCATCCGTCCCAGCACCTCGACCGGGAGGCCGGCCAGGAGGTGGGCCATGCGCGGGGCGTCGTAGCCGGCGTCGAAGACGATGAGGATGTCGCGGTCGCCGACGTGCCGGCGGCCCATCTCGATCAGGTCCGTGACCACACGGCGGAGCTGGGCGGAGGTGACCTCGGCGACGTCGTCCTCGGGTCCGAGACGGACGGCGTCCAGGAGCTGGCACCAGGATGTGCGGCCCGATTCGAGGGCGGCGACGAAGGAGTAAGGCCAGCCGGGGATGAACTGGTCCGAGGAGCGTCCGCTGCGGCCGTAGACGTGGCAGAACAGGCGCTCCGGGCTGGTCGGCGCGTCGGGGCGGAGCCAGTTGCTGACGTCGACCGCGAGGACAAGCCGCCCCTCGGCCGCTTGCGGCATCGGCAGTCCGGCCGGTACCTGTCGCAGCCGGGGCCCGTCCACGTTCCCGTGGTTCAGCGCCTCGTACATCGCGCCGTGCCCGCGCCGGCGCTCGGCCACCAGCGTGAGGTCCACCGGCGAGGTCACCGGACCGTCCGCGCACAGCAGCGCGTCGACGAGGTCGAACAGTTCGTCCCCGCGCGCGGTCAGGCAGTGGAATAAGTCCTCCCGGAAGCGTGACGCTTGCGCGAACGCTTCCCCGGGACCGGCGTCAGGCAGCAGAGTCACCCTCACGGCCCTCGTCTCGATCGGTGCACCTTGGTCGGAGCACATGATCAGACGGAGGCCACCTCGGCGTCCGGCGCATAACCATGTGGGCGAAGCAGTTCGAGACGCTGTTCGCGGCGTGAGGGCCCCACTCAGTCGGACAGCGCGACGGTGAGGTCCACCTCGACCAGCTGCCCTGCGAAGCCCAGCTGCGCAACTCCCAGGAGCGTGCTGGCGGATGTGAAAGCTGGCCCGAGGGCGGAAGCGGTAAGCCGGTGCCAGGCGAGGCCCAGGTCCTGCCTGTCATCGCTCCGCACGTAGATCACCGAACGCACCACATGCTGCGGCTGAGCATCCACCGCCGCAAGGGCAGCGAGTGCGTTCACGACGACCTGATCGACTTGCACGTCGAGGGAGCCCGGGCCGACGAGAGAGCCGCCCTGGTCGAGGGGGCACTGCCCCGCCAGATAAGCCGTTCGGCCGGTCTCCACCACGGTGATGTGGTGGTAGCCCGGCGTCTCATGCAACTGATCGGGGTTGATGCGGCTGATTTTCGCTGGCATGCCGCGAGTCTGACCAGTCTCCCCCCGACACGCAACGAAATTTGCCCCACCGCGCGACCGTCCGACGCGACGCGAGGTTAAAGAACAAGCTCAGAGGCGGACCGGGAGTCGGCCCGCCCGTGCGGCTGAGTTCGCCGCGCAGGTAGGTGACCAGGGTCCGCAGCCGGGGGAGGTCGGGCGGCAGGACGGACATGGCTTCAGCTCCCGTACTGCGCCTGACGCGCGGCCTCGCATGACATGCACAAGGGCGAGGCGCCGTGCCCGTAACGACATGTGGGGGCGTGGCTTCTCTGCACCAAAGCCAATGAGGTCAGCTCAACGCATGGGTGGACGCGAAAAGATGTCACTGCGTGCCCTGCCCGCTCCTCCTGTTGTCGCGATGCTCACCACCTTCGACACCGACGAGTACGTCCTGACGGCCCTCCACTCGGGCGCGGCCGGTTTCCTCCTCAAGGACACCGAACAGGATCACCTGCCGCAGCTGGTGCGGACGTTGGCCGCAGGTGGAGTGGTGATGTCCTCCAAGGCCTCCCGGAGCCTGCTGCGCACGCATCCTGGTGCCGGGCCGACGGCCGTGGACGAGGAGGCGGCCCGCGTGGGGCGGCTGAGTGACCGGGAGCGGGACGTGCTCGTGCTGCTGGCGGAAGGTTTGTCGAACGCCGAGATCGGAACCCGTCTGCATCTGGGCACCGGCACGGTCAAGGACCACGTCAGTGTCATCCTCACCAAACTGCGGGTGGCCGGCCGGGTTCAGGCGGCGCTGCTCGCCCAGCGGGCAGGGCTGCTGGATGCCGGCCGGGAAGGCAGGGAAGGACGGTGAGCGCCGCGGCTGAGGCAAGGCGGCTGTGGAACCGGGTACCGCCGGGCGCGCGGGATGCCGCTCTGGTCGTCCTGGCCCTGGTCGACGCGTGGCTCACCCTCGGGGACGGCACCCCGCTCGGCCTCGCGCTTGCCGCGACGGCCTGTGGAGCCCTGGCCCTGCGTCGGCGGTTCCCGCTGGCCGTCTTCCTGTTCACCCTGCCGGCCACGCTGGTCCAGGACATCCTGGTCGCCCCGGTCGCAGCCCTGTACGCCCTGGCCGAACGCTCGCGGGACCGTCGCCTGCTCGGCGTATGCGCCTTCTTGTGGAGCACCCCGAGTGGCCCGGGACATCGGCCCCGGCCTGCGGCCCGGTGTCGGTCCGCTTCGAGGACGTGAGCTTCCGCTACCGCGATGACCTTCCACCCGTCCACCACCAGGTCGACTTCAAGGTGCCCAGCGGCGGAATGACGGCTTTCGTCGGTCCCTCGGGAGCGGGCAAGTCGACGATCTTTGCGCTGATCGAGCGGTTCTACGAGACAACCGGAGGCCGGGTCCTGATCGGCGGCAAGGACGTCCGGGACTGGTCGCTGCCCGAGCTGCGCGGTGCCATCGGCTACGTGGAGCAGGACACGCCGGTCCTGGCCGGGACGTTGCGGGAGAACCTGGTCTTCGCGGCGCCCGACGCGACCGACCAGGACATCCGCGACGTCCTGGTCCGGGCGAAGCTGGACACACTGGTGGACCGCCTGCCGCAGGGCCTGGAAACCCCGGTCGGACACCGAGGCACCAAGCTGTCGGGCGGCGAACGCCAGCGCATCGCCATCGCCCGCGCCCTGCTGCGCAAACCCCGCCTGCTGCTCCTGGACGAGGCCACCTCGCAGCTGGACGCTGCCAACGAACTGGCGGTACGCGACGTCATCACCCACGCCGCCCGGACGACCACCGTCCTCGTCGTGGCACACCGCCTCTCGACGGTGACCCACGCCGACCGGATCGTGGTCATGGACGCGGGCCGGGTACGCGCGGTGGGCACCCATACGGAACTGCTCGGAACGGACAGCCTGTACGCAGGCCTGGCAGCAACCCAGCTCCTGGTGCCGGCACCGTGACTCCGCACCGAAATGCCAGCCCTCGCCCTGCCGAGCAGATACCTCTGTCACCGAGTAAGGGATCGGCGACACACGGCACCAAAGGAACAGGAGGCGCTATGAGGCTTCCCCGTATGTGCGGACGCGCGGCGCTCCTTGGCCCCGTGCTCTCCGTGGTACTCGCGAGCAGCCCCGCACGGGCCGCAGAGGGAGAAGTCCAGATCAGGCACAGCGTTTTCATCACGCACACCCAGTCGTGCGTGCGCGAGAGCATGGCACAGGCAAGCGTCACCGCATCGACCTCGGGGCCGGGAGCCCACCCTGGCACGGGATCCGGAACCACCTCGAGCAGCCCTGACGAGGTTTCCCCTGGCGCCGAGGCCAACGGCTGGGCACGCAGCGAAATAGTTCTGCTCGCCGTTGGCACTTCCGCCGGCGGCATTGCCGCGGGCCTTGGCTGCGATCTCTGGGTTTGGGGACAGCGGTGTGAGAGATCGGGGTGGGGTTGCTGTCGTTGGCTTTTATCGCGGCAGGTGTGACGCTGCTTCAGTTTTGTGAGTTTATATCCGGTGGCAGGTGGGTGGTTGGTGTGATCGAGGGGTGGATGACGTAATGTTGAGAGTCATTGAATTTGCGTAGTGGCCATGCTTTTGACCCGGTGTTATGCAGTTTGGGTGAGTGGGTTTTTGGCTGGGGGCGTGGCTGCGCAGGTTGGTTGAGTACTGCGCAGATTCATTGATCCGTGACAGGCTTGCTGTCCTTTGACAGCGAAGTTGGTCCGGTCGAAGCCGCTGACCTGCGCAGACTAACTTCTCTGTGAAGGCGGTTGCGTGACGCTGCCTTCGGCCCGAATCCTCTGGTTTGCGGCTGCCCGCGCTCTGGTGTGTGCCTTCGCTCTTCGCCACGGCGACGTACGGGGCCCTGGGAGCGGTAGCTCCGTGCCAAATAGGGCACCCGGCACGACTGGTTTCACGGCGCCGGTAGGGCACCGATCTGCTGCATCACCCCGAGGAGGTCGGGCTGGCCTCGTTCGCCGGCGATCCGGCCGTCGGCCAGGTAGTAGAAGTTCATGGCCTGCACCGAGATCTTGTTGCCGCTCGCCGGGATCCCGAAGAATTCACCGTCGTGGGTTCCCCGCATGGTGAACCGCGCGGCCACGGTGTCGCCTTCGGTGACCGTCTCCTCCAGTGTCCACTGGACGTCGGGGAAGGCGCTGCGCATCATCCCGAGGACTTCCATGTACCCATCGGGCCCTCGCAGTGGTTCCGGGTGGCTGGGTGCGTGGAACACCGCGTCCGGAGAAATGATGTCGCGGGCGAGATCCTCGTTGCCTGTGTTGATGAACTCGACGAAGCGGTTCAGCACTGACTCGGTGGACTGTGATGGCATCTGGCTGTGCCTCTCCAGAGACGTTTGGGCGATACCTGCGAGCGTAACATCGAATCGATGTGCACATCGATTCGATGTCCGCGTGTGAAGATGGACTCATGCTGGAACTCGCGATACTCGGCTTCCTCGCCGAGGGACCCCTGGCTGGACACGAGCTGCGCCGCCGCGTCTCACAGCTGACCGGCTATACGCGGCCGGTCAGTGACGGCAGCCTGTATCCGGCGATCAATCGCCTGACCAGGGCGGGCTTGATGGAGCGGCGCGCCGACCCGGCCGCGGGGGCGGCACGGTACGTGCTCAGCCTGACCGCGGCCGGGCGGGCCGACATGCTGCAGCGTCTGCGCCAGCCCGCCGACCACGAGATCACCGACTTCACACGGTTCTACATCGTCCTGGCATTCCTCTCCCACCTGCCCGACGTAGCCGAACAGCACGCGGTGCTGCGCAGACGGCTGGAGTTCCTGGAAGAACCGGCGAGCTTCTTCTACGACAACGAGCGGCCTCTGCGTGCCGAGGAAGTCGCCGATCCCTACCGGCGGGGCATGCTGCTCACCGCCCGCGCCACCAGTCGCGCGGAGCGGACCTGGCTGCGCGAAGCCCTCGGGGAAGAACCGCCCGTATTCGACACCGCATGCACCGACAGCGATCCGTATGCGCCCGCCGCTCCCGCGAGCTGACTGTCCACGGAGGTACCCCCATGCTTGCTTCCTGGTACGACACCCAGGGACCCGCCGCCGATGTCCTGCACGTCGGCGAACTCCCTGATCCTGTCCCCGGCCCCGGAGAGGTCCGCGTCGGTGTCACCGTCTCGGGCGTCAACCCCGGCGACACCAAGAAGCGGCGCGGCTGGCTTGGCTCGTCCATGCCCTTCCCGCGGGTGATCCCGCACAGCGACGCCGCCGGATTCATCGATGCCGTCGGCGCCGGAGGCGACGCCCGCCGCGTCGGACAGCGGGTCTGGGTATACGGCGCCCAGTCCTACCGCCCCTTCGGTACGGCCGCTCAGTACACCGTCGTACCAGAGAACCAAGCCGTACCTCTGCCCGACCACCTCGGCGACGAGCTGGGGGCGAGCCTCGGCATCCCCGGCATCACCGCCCACCGCACCGTCTTCGCCGACGGCCCGGTCGACGGCCGAATGGTCCTGGTCCACGGAGTCCTCGGCGGCGTCGGCTCACTGGCCGCCCAGCTGGCCCACTGGGCCGGCGCCACCGTAATCGCCACCGTCCGCCGCACCGCGGACCTCCACCACGTCGACCCGGCCGTCGTCGCCCACGCCGTCGCCCTGGATACCGGCGCCCCCGCAGCGGCCATCCGCTCGTACGCGCCGCGGGGCGTCGACCGGATCATCGAGGTCGCGCTGTCCGACAACGCCGATCTCGACAACGCCGTCGCCGCCAACAACGCCGTCATCGCCGCCTACGCCACCCGCACGGACCGCACCGAGATCCCCTTCTGGCCGCTGCTGTTCAACAACGTCACCCTGCGGTTGCTCGGCAGCGACGACTTCCCTGGCGAGGCCAAGGGTCAGGCCGCCCGCGACCTCACCTCCGCAGCCGCCGTCGGTGCCCTCAGCGTCGATGTCCGCGAGCGCTACGCGCTCGAGGACATCGCCAAGGCCCACGACCACGTCGACGCCGGCGGTGGCCACGGCCGCATCCTGGTCACCGTCCCGTAGAAACGACCGGGTTCGCTGTCAACGCGGTTGCGCACTTGCACGGCGCCACAAACACCACCCTCATGTTCCACATCGCAATGGTCGTGGTGACAGCAGTGGTTACGGGACCACCTGGCTGGAGCCCGTCACCCGACGGGCAGTTCGCCGTGGCTCTGTACGACACCGGCCGCTGACCGGCCGACTAGGTTCGCTGTCAAACGACTGGATGACGAGGGACACTGGGTGTCGTCGATCGGTGAAGCTGAGCAGTCGCCATGCTTCTGGCCTGGGGTTGTGCAGTGTGACTGAGCGGGCTGGAGGCTACGCTGGCTCACTGAATCTGCGCAGTTCCCGGTTACGGCAGCCGTCTGACCTGCGGATTTTTAAGCGTGTGGCCTGGTTGCGCAGGTTGATTGAGTGCTGCGCAGGTTGAGTGATCCGCGACAGAATCGTACCGGGACCTTGATCCCAGAGTTTATCTCTACGCAAAATTGAATCACTGGGGGGAGGTTCGAATCCCCGCACTCATTTCCTCTGAGAGGGTCCTGGTATCCGGCAGCTGCCGTCATCGTCTTGCGGGAGACGCCCACCAGCCAGTCGGTCGAGCGAGTCCTTCCCCCGTCTTGCTGCTGGCCGGTACCGGGTAGCGTGAGCTGTTGATTTCGTAGGTGTGGGCGAGTGGATAAGGGGGGTCATGGTGACGGAGGGCGGAGAAGGGTTGCGTTGGGGCAGTAGGAGAGCGGTCTGGCAGCGATTGTTCGGCGCCAGCGCCCCATCGTCCGGCCCTTCGGCTGACTCGCTGAGCATGGCTGACGTCACGGGGCCTTTGGCCCGGAACATGGAAGCTCTGGAGGGGGATTTCAGCGACGACGGGATCAGGTCGCTGGGGAACCCTGTCCCGATACTGGTTGGGAACGACGGTAAGGACCTGTTGGAGCTTTTCCTGGAGCCTGTCGGGCAGGATTACTGGCTGCTCCCTGGTGAGAACGTCATCGTGACCTCGTACGGAACTTGGAGTGACCGGCCCTTCGAGGTCTCGTACCAACCGGACTGCGTGCAGGTTTGGGTTTCCTCATGCTTCGCCACCGTCACCTATCCCGACGGCACTGAGGTCCCCGGGGGAGTTAACCGCCCTCCGGGGGCGTACGGCACGGCTTAGAAGTCGTTTCAGATGGTGAAGGCAGGAGCGACTGCGGGCGCCTATGCGGCGGTCCACCCGGCTGTGTTGGAGTATGACTCGTAGCTGTAGCGGGTGCTGCGGTCCCATAGGTCACCGGTGAGGTGCTTGTATGCGTTATCGGGTACGTAGAGCAGGGCCTCGGCCCAGACGAGGTCGCTGGCGTACGGCATGAACCGCTCTGGGTCTCGAAGTACGCGCTCGAACTCCTCACGGCCGGCCGCGACGACCGCAGCCCGGGTGTAGAGGAACTGATCGCTCGACAGGCCATCGCCATATTCCTTGCGGTCCAGCCTGTACAGGGCCCAGGAGAGCTGTTCGGCGAAGCCGACCACATTCCCCACCGGGCCGTTCGTCAGGCGGGCTGTCAGTGCAACAGCGAGCTCATCACCCTCAGGGGCGGGGTCAGAGGGACTGCACGCTTCGATGAGCTGCCAGAAGGCGTCTTCATTCATGTCGGAGAGCATGGCGGAGGGGTGTGACAAGTCAGGGTGTCAGGTGCTTGCCCTGCGCTTGCGAAGCCATCGGCGCAGGTGGTCGTAGCCCTTGTCCGCATGTAGTTTCGCCGGCCTCCGACGCCGGGGCCCGCGGCGGGAGCGGATGGGCGGGATGCGCCGCACGAGAGGCTTCAGGCCCTGGCTGTCGTGCATGTTCGCGCCGGAGATGCCCAGCGACAGCGGCAGTCCGTTCCGGTCGCAGATCAGGTGGATCTTCGATCCTAGTTTGCCGCGGTCGGTCGGATTCGGTCCCGTCAGCGGCCCCCTTTTGCCGCCCTCAGACTGACCGAGTCGATCGCACACCGCGACCAGTCCAGCTCGCCTCGCACTCCGAGTTCGTCGAGGATCACGCGGTAGAGCCGGGCCCAGACCCGGTCACGGCTCCACTGGGCGAACCGGCGGTAGACCGTCTGCCAGCTCGGTCCGAACACCGGCGGAAGCTGCCGCCAGGTGCAACCCGACGTCGCCACGAAGATGATCGCCGCCAGGGCCTCCCGGTCACCCGCCCGACGTCGGCCACCGCCCTGCGGACGTATTACCACCGTCGGCGGCACTACCCGCCGGAACAGCACCCACAGCTCGTCCGGTACGAGCCGCTTCACGAGATCCGTCATGCACGGTTCAACGAACAATCACGCCATAAGAAACGACGTCTTACAACGGCTAACATAATGACGTGAGTCGCCTACCGGCACCTGAGGACAGCAGTACGTTCGGGTGATCGCGTGAGTCGGCCTGGTGGTTACAAGTCGCGCCAGCTCACGAACACGTGCGGCCCTGATCCCGCGATCGGCTCGCTGAACGGATCCACCACACCGGTCAGGACGGCCAGGCAGAACTCGGCCATGCCACCATCGAAGACCGTCCAGCGGTTCGCCCCCCTGGGCGCCTGCCTCCGAAAAGTGACCACCCTCCAGCTGTCGGGTGCGCCCTTTCGTAGCCAGAAGGCGACATCGCTGCTCGCCGAGTCCGCGAAGGGGAACAGGAGCGGCAAGCCTTGCCTTCCAAGGAGAGCGCCCAGTTCCTGGCAGTCCCGGTCCGAGAGTGCGGGATCGACTCTGTCGAGGAGATCCCCATACGGCGATCCCGGGACGGGAGGCGTACTGACGGACAGGTACTCGTCGATCTCTCCCCCGCCGTACGACTCCACGAACTCGCGGTAGTCCGCCGGGAGTTCCAACTGGGCCGTGTCGGCGAGCCCTTCCCAGTCCACCGCGTCCCCTCCGGAGACAGGTGGCGGGAGTAGCTGACGCAGGCGAGCGGCAGCAGGCTGAGACATATCAGAGTTCCTTCCTCGTCCCTGTGGGTCGCCGGTCTCGGCGGCTGCCAAGAGAGGTCAGGTCAAACATGGCCACCGGTGCGGTTGTCGGCTGCGGTCCGAGGTGCTTGAGCTCCGTCCAGCAGCGCACAACAGCTAACACAAGGATTTCACTCGTCGGAAGGTGATGAGGCAGCAGGCCAGTCTGAGGAAGGCCTCATGGATGTCGGCCCGACGTTCCCAGCGGGTCCTCAGGCGTCGGAAGCCGTGCAACCACGCGAAACTCCGCTCGACCACCCACCGGTAGGTGCCCAGCCCGGTGCCATGCCGCGTTCCACGGCGGGCAATCGCCGGCACGATGCCGCGATCGCGGACCTGGTCACGGTAGACGTCGTGGTCATAGCCACGGTCGGCAAACACAGAGTCGGGCTTGCGGCGGGGACGGCCGACACGGCCGCGGACCGGTGGGATGGCGTCGAGCAACGGCAGCAGCTGGGTGACGTCATTGCGGTTGCCGCCGGTCAGCAGGACCGCGAGCGGGGTGCCGTGCCCGTCGGTGATCAAGTGGTGCTTTGAGTCGGCCCGGCCCCGATCGACCGGCGACGGACCCGTATGGCTCCCCCTTTTAGGGCCCTGACGTGGGAGGAGTCGACCACGCAGCGGGACCAGTCCAGCCGCAGGGCCGCGTTTAGCTCGGCCAGAAGCACCTCGTGCAGTTGCTGCCACACGCCAGCCTCGTTCCAGTCCCGCAGTCTGCGCCAGCACGTCATGCCCGAGCCGAAGCCCAGCTCCTTCGGCAGGTACTCCCACTGGATACCGGTGTGCAGCACGTACAGGATCCCGCACAGCACCTGCCGGTCCGGCAGCGGCTTGCGGCCCGGATACCGGAAGCGCCGCTCACGTTGAGGCAGTAGCGGCTTCAGGCGGTCCCACAGCTCATCCGACACGGTCCACGGCAAGTTCCCCACGCCGGGGTGAACGCTCAACTTCCACCCAGGGCACTGCTGTCAGAGCCGATCCACCTCATTGTGTTAGCCGTTGTAACGGCCACCAACTGACACTGGTGCCGTTCGGGCGCGTGGGGGCTCGGCAGACGGCGACAGTGGACTTAGCCATCCGCCACAGCACCACCCTGGCCAGCCTAGGGAGCCCAGCAGGCCGGAGCCAGGCCGAGCACACCACCGTTGCACTGCTAGCCGCCCGCGTCGCGGGCTGGTCCTGGAGGCGGAGCCGGAAGGACCCGGCGGGGGAGCGGAGCGGACCCGCCCAACGGGCCGAAGGCCCGGACCCCGTGAAACGGGGTCACTCAAGCCTGGGAAGCAGGCAGTTCAGGGTGGAGCGCAGCGGAACCCTGAACAGTCCGGAGCGCAGCGCAGGACCCGGCCCGAAGGGCCAGCCTTGGCTCGGCGAAGCCGAGCCCGCCGAGCGCAGCGAGGCGGTCCACTGCCCCGAAGCGAAGCGAAGGCGCCTCGGCCGAGCGCAGCGAGGCCGGTCTCTCCTGAGCGCGCAGCGCTCAGGTACCCGCTCCGCGGG
>NZ_JBVIRQ010000032.1:0-19964 GCF_055575955.1 Streptomyces sp. NPDC033966
GGTACTGCAGGGGGGACCCTGTGGGAGAGTAGGACGCCGCCGAACAATCATTGTGGGAAAGCCCCGCACCTTATGGTGCGGGGCTTTTCTGCGTTCAGGGGCCGTTCGGCGTCCCCGCGGCCCGGCAGGCCCCCTCGGGGACTCCTGTAGGGTCAAGGAGCATCGATTCGACCATTTCTAGCGTCACAGTGGAGGCCCCCGGGTGGAGGTCCAGGAGACTCGGGTTCAGACCGACCGAATTTTCACCATTCCGAACATCCTGAGCATGGCTCGTCTCGTCGGCGTACCGCTGTTCCTCTGGCTCATCCTGGAGGGGTACGACGGGTGGGCGCTGGCCGTCCTGATGCTCAGCGGGATCAGTGACTACCTCGACGGAAAACTCGCGCGCCGCTGGAATCAGATCAGCAAACTGGGCCGCCTGCTGGACCCCGCCGCGGACCGCCTCTACGTCCTGACCACGCTCTTCGGCCTCACCTGGCGGGAGATTCTCCCCCTGTGGCTCACCGCGGCCCTCCTCGCCCGTGAGGCAATGCTGCTGGTCATGGTGTGGATCCTGCGCCGGCACGGCTATCCGCCCCCGCAGGTCAACTTCCTCGGCAAGGCCGCGACGTTCAACCTCATGTACGCCTTCCCGCTCCTGCTGCTCAGTGACGGGGACGGCTGGTTGGCCTGGATGGCGTCCGTTTTCGGATGGGCGTTCGCGGGATGGGGTACAACGCTCTATTGGTGGGCAGGAATCCTTTACGTGGTGCAAGTCCGCCGCCTGGTCAGGGCTGCCACGGCCGATTGAGCTCGCTCGGCGCCGGTACTGACGCGGAGGAGTTGCGGAGTATCCGTCCCGGACGGGTGAGGTCGGCTGGACCGTCATCTCTCTAGGAGGACTCTTCCGACATGAAGGCCGTCGTGATGGCCGGTGGCGAAGGTACGCGGCTTCGCCCCATGACCTCAAGCATGCCCAAGCCGCTCCTGCCGGTGGTCAACCGGCCGATCATGGAGCACGTGCTGAGGCTGCTCAAGCGGCATGGGCTGAGCGAGACCGTGGTCACGGTGCAGTTCCTGGCCTCACTGGTCAAGAACTACTTCGGTGACGGCGAGGAGCTCGGGATGGAGCTCACCTACGCCAACGAGGAGAAGCCCCTCGGGACCGCCGGCAGCGTGAAGAACGCCGAGGAAGCCCTGAAGGACGACACGTTCCTCGTCATCTCCGGCGACGCGCTGACCGACTTCGACCTCACCGACCTCATCAATTTCCACAAGGAGAAGGGCGCACTGGTCACGGTGTGCCTGACCCGGGTGCCGAACCCGCTGGAATTCGGCATCACCATCGTGGACGAGGAAGGGAAGGTCGAGCGCTTCCTCGAGAAGCCGACCTGGGGGCAGGTGTTCTCGGACACCATCAACACCGGCATCTACGTGATGGAACCGGAGATCTTCGACTACGTCGACCCGGACGTCTCGGTCGACTGGTCCGGTGACGTCTTCCCCCAGCTCATGAAGGAAGGCCGGCCGATCTTCGGCTACGTGGCCGAGGGCTACTGGGAAGACGTGGGCACGCACGAGAGCTACGTGAAGGCGCAGGCCGACGTGCTCGAGGGCAAGGTCCAGGTCGACATGGACGGCTTTGAGATCTCGCCCGGGGTCTGGATCGCCGAAGGGGCCGAGGTCAGCCCGGACGCCGTGCTGCGCGGACCGCTGTACGTCGGGGACTACGCCAAGGTCGAGGCCGGGGTGGAGCTCCGCGAGCACACGGTCGTCGGGTCGAACGTGGTCGTGAAGACCGGGGCCTTCCTCCACAAGGCCGTCGTCCACGACAACGTCTACATCGGCCCGCACAGCAACCTGCGCGGCTGCGTCATCGGCAAGAACACCGACATCATGCGGGCCGCCCGGATCGAGGACGGCGCCGTCATCGGCGACGAGTGCCTCGTGGGTGAAGAATCCATTGTCCAGGGCAACGTGCGGGTCTACCCGTTCAAGACGATCGAGGCCGGCGCCTTCGTCAACACCTCGGTGATCTGGGAGTCCCGCGGCCAGGCGCACCTGTTCGGCGCCCGGGGCGTCTCGGGGATCCTGAACGTGGAGATCACCCCCGAGCTGGTGGTCAAGCTGGCGGGCGCCTACGCGACGATGCTGAAGAAGGGCGCGATCGTCACCACGGCCCGGGACCACTCCCGCGGTGCCCGTGCGCTCAAGCGTGCGGTGATCTCCGCGCTCCAGGCCAGCGCCATCGACGTACGCGACCTGGAGAACGTACCGCTGCCGGTGGCCCGCCAGCAGACGGCCCGCGGCGCCGCTGGCGGGATCATGATCAGGACCTCTCCCGGGGTGCCCGACTCGGTGGACATCATGTTCCTCGACGAGCGGGGAGCCGACCTCTCGCAGGCGCAGCAGCGCAAGCTGGACCGGGTGTACGCACGCCAGGAGTACCGGCGCGCCTTCCCCGGGGAGATCGGCGACCTGCAGTTCCCGTCGAGCGTCTTCGACTCCTACACGGGCTCGCTGCTCCGGCGGGTGGACACCACCGGGATCGCCGATGCCGGGCTCAAGGTGGTCGTGGACGCCTCGAACGGCAGTGCCGGGCTCGTGCTGCCCAGCCTCCTCGGCCGGCTCGGTGTCGACGCGCTGACGATCAACCCCGGTCTCGACGAGTCCAGGCCGACCGAGACCCGGGAGTCGCGGCGGGCCGGGCTGGTGCGGCTCGGGGAGATCGTGGCGTCGGCGCGGGCGGCGTTCGGGGTGCGGTTCGACCCGGTGGGCGAGCGGATCTCGCTGGTGGACGAGCGGGGGCGGATCATCGAGGACGACCGGGCGCTGCTCGTGCTCCTCGACCTGGTCGCCGCCGAGAAGCGCAGCGGCAGGGTGGCCCTGCCGGTGACCACGACGCGGGTCGCCGAGCAGGTGGCGGCGTACCACGGGACCCAGGTGGAGTGGACGACGACCTCGCCCGACGACCTGACCCGGGTCGGCCGTGAGGAGACCACGATCTTCGGCGGGGACGGCCGGGGCGGGTTCATCGTCCCGGAGTTCAGCAGCGTCTTCGACGGGTCGGCGGCCTTCGTCCAGCTGATCGGGCTGGTCGCGCGGACGCAGCTCACCCTGAGCCAGATCGACGCCCGCATCCCGCGCGCGCACGTGCTCAAGCGCGACGTGCCCACGCCGTGGGCGGCGAAGGGGCTCGTCATGCGGCGGGTCGTGGAGGCGGCCGGCGACCGGCAGGTGGACACCACCGACGGGGTGCGCGTGGTCGAGGCCGACGGGCGGTGGGCGCTGGTCCTGCCGGACCCGGCGGAGGCGGTCACCCACCTGTGGGCCGAAGGCCCCGACGACGCCTCCGCGCAGGCGCTCCTCGACGAGTGGGGCGCGGTCGTGGACGGCGCCGGGCAGCACTGACCGGGGGCGTCACCCTGGGGAGCGGTTCCGGCGGGCCGGGTGCGGGCACTGACCCGGCCCGGCCCGCCGGACGGCCGCATTGGGTGTTGGCGGCGGCGACATGCAACGATGTGCGGCATGTCGCAGCCGCCCAACAACCGGAGTTCGGCCACACCGCCCGCGCGTCCGGACGCGTCCATGTCGCTGCTGACCCACGTGATGGACCACAGCCTCGACGAGGGCTATGCGGAAGCCTCGGCCCGGCGCGAGGCGGACGGTACGGCGGGGCTGCCCCGTACCCTCAAGGCCAAGCTGGCGCTCGCCGCGGGTCTGGTGCTCGCCGCCATGGTGGTCACGCTCGGTGCCGCGCAGGCGCGGATAGCGGCTCCGGTACTGGCCAAGGAGCGGCAGGAGCTGATCGACCGGGTACGGCGGGCCAACGACCACGCCGACGCCCTGGAGCGGGAGACCGAACGGCTGCGGACCGAGGTCGCCGACCGGCAGCGCGCCGTGCTGAAGCAGCAGGTCGGGGAGCGGGGCCGGCTGGTGGAACTGCTGGCGGGTGCAACCGAGGTGCGCGGTCCCGGCGTCAAACTGGTGGTGGACGATGCCAAGGGCGCCTCGTCGGGCGGTGGTGGCGGTCCGCGCGAGAGCGCCGGGTTCTCGAACACCGGCCGGGTGCGCGACCGGGACATGCAGCGGATCGTCAACGGGCTCTGGCAGTCGGGTGCCGAGGCCGTTTCGATCAGCGGGCAGCGGCTGACGGCGCTGTCGGCGATCAGGGCCGCGGGTGACGCGATACTGGTCGACAACAAGCCGCTGGTGCCGCCCTACGAGGTCCTCGCGGTGGGTGACAAGAAGCGGCTCGGGACCACGTTCCAGGACTCCGTGGACGGTCAGTACCTGCACGTCCTCCAGGAGAGCTACGGGATCCGCTACAGCCTGACCCCGATGGACGAGGTGCGGCTGCCCGCGGCGTCGAGCCTGACCGTCCGCACAGCCACAGCAGTAGAGCCGAAGAAGGGTGCATCGTGATCGCGGTACTGGGCCTCTTGGCCGGAGTGGTGGTCGGGCTTCTGGTCCGGCCCGAGGTGCCGGCCGTGGTGGAGCCTTATCTGCCGATCGCCGTGGTCGCCGCGCTCGACGCGGTGTTCGGCGGCCTGCGCGCGATGCTCGACGGGATCTTCGTCGACAAGGTCTTCGTGGTGTCGTTCCTCTCGAACGTGGTCGTCGCCGCGCTGATCGTCTTCCTCGGCGACAAGCTGGGCGTCGGCTCGCAGCTGTCGACGGGCGTGGTCGTCGTCCTCGGCATCCGGATCTTCTCCAACGCCGCGGCCATCCGCCGGCACGTCTTCCGGGCGTGAGGCCGATGAGCACGGAGAACACGCCGCCGGGGGAGCCGGACGTCCCCCAGCCGCCGCAGCCGCAGCCGCCGTCGAAGCCCGAGGCGTCGCAGCCCGAGCCGTCGAAGCCCGAGCCGGAGCCGTCGCGGCCCCAGGAGTCCCCGCGACCCGGGCCGGCCGAGCCGGCCGAGCCGGTCGGGCCGCAGGAGACCGGGCGCCAGCGCCTGGCCGCCGGTCTGTGGCCGCCCAGATTCAGCCGGGCCCAACTGATCGTCGCGCTGCTGCTGTTCGTCCTGGGCCTCGGGCTCGCGATCCAGGTCCGGTCCAACAGCGACTCCAGCGCCCCGCTGCGCGGTGCCCGGCAGGAGGACCTCGTACGGATCCTCGACGAGCTGGACGGGCGGACACAGCGTCTGGAGGACGAGAAGCAGCGGCTGGACGACCAGCGCAAGGAGCTGCAGAGCAGTTCCAACCAGGCGGAAGAGGCCCGTCGGCAGACGGTTGAGAAGGAGCGCCAACTGGGCATCCTGGCCGGTACGGTGGCCGCACAGGGCCCGGGGATCACGCTGCGGATCACCGACACGAAGGGCCAGGTGAGGTCCGACCAGTTGCTGGACACCCTCCAGGAGCTGCGGGCGGCCGGGGCGGAGGCGATCCAGATCAACGGGGTGCGCGTCGTGGCGGGCTCGTACTTCTCCGACGAGGGCGGCGGGGTCGGGATCGACGGTAAGAAGATCACACAGCCCTATGAGTTCAAGGTCATCGGCAAACCGCAGGATCTGGAGCCCGCGCTGAACATCCCGGGAGGTGTGGTGCAGACGATGGAGAAGGAACAGGCCACGGTCGCCGTCACACGGTCGGCGAAGATCGTTGTGGATGCCTTGCGGGCTGCGAAGCAGCCTGACTACGCTCGGTCGTCATCGCCGTGATGCGTAGCGGAATGTGGACAGGCTCACGCGGGCCGATGCCTGCGGGGGGTCGACGCACGGAAGTCGCCGTGCGTGGTGGAAACTGTCTGGTGGTTACGGACGTTGTCAGAATGTCCGGGTCGGCAGGTGTGTGCATGCAGAGTTCGTCCTGCCCCACGGGCGGGTCTGTTTCGGTCAAGGGGAATCGCCCGTGAAGTTGTTTGAGAAGTTGTTCGGCAAGAAGAAGAACGAGGAAAGCGGTGCGGCGCGGCACCGCGCGGGGCAGCCGGAAGGGGAAGGGCAGGGCGACAGGCCGCTCTTCCGTGACGAGGTGGCCGGCCCGGGTGACAATTCGGGCGGGCGCGGCGCGTCGTCCGTTGACCCCGCTGGTTCCGGGCGCATAGGTTTCGGTGAACCATCAACCTCTAGTGCGGGTGGAGGGTTTGCCTCTGACCCCTATGCCACCAGTGCCTCCGCGGGGCAGCCGCGGCGCGAGGAGCCGTCCATGTCGGCCGAGCAGACGTGCGGCAGGTGCGGTCACCGCAGCGACGCTGCGAGCCGTTTCTGCTCCAACTGCGGGGCGCCGCTGCGGCCGGGTCTGACGCCGGAGCGTGCTTCGGAGACCACGTCCACCATCTCGATCTCGGGCCTGGAGGCCTACGAGGCCGAGGGGTCGGGCCAGCACGTGTCGTCCTCGCTCTCTCCCGAGGCCCAGGCCGCGGTGGAGGCGCTGCCGCCCGGTTCGGCCCTGCTGATCGTGCGGCGCGGGCCCAACTCGGGCAGCCGGTTCCTGCTGGACGGCGAACTGACGACTGCGGGCCGGCACCCGCAGAGCGACATCTTCCTGGACGACATCACCGTGTCCCGCCTGCATGTCGAATTCCGCCGGAGCCCGGAGGGCGGCTTCACCGTCGCCGACGTGGGCAGCCTCAACGGCACGTACGTCAACCGCGAGCCGATCGAGTCCGTCGCCCTGCACAACGGTGACGAGGTGCAGATCGGTAAGTACCGGCTGGTCTTCTACGCGAGCCTGCGGGGCGTCTGACCCCCCTCGGACACCGTCCGGGGGGAACCCCACCCCCGGACACCCTCCGGGGGGACCCCAGGGAAGGTTCCATGCTGCGTACCCCGACGGGCGGTGCCCCGAAGAACGGCACCGCGGGCTCGGCCGGGCAGCTGGTCAGCATCGGCACGGTGCTGACCACGCTGCGGGACGAGTTCCCCGAAGTCACGATCTCGAAGATCCGCTTCCTGGAGGCGGAGGGCCTGGTCGAACCCCGGCGCACGCCTTCCGGATACCGCAAGTTCAGCACCGGGGACGTGGAACGGCTCGCGCGCGTCCTGCGCCTGCAGCGTGACCACTACCTCCCGCTGAAGGTCATCCGGGAGCAGCTGGACGCGCTCGACCGGGGTGAGCAGATCCGCATCCCCGCGCCCGCCGCGCACGGGGAGTCCGTGGAGGGCGCCCAGCCCTCCGGCGGGTACGCGGAGGCGGCCGCTGAGCCGCCGGCGGCCCGGGTGGGCCGCGCCGAGCTGATCGCGGCCGCGGAGGCGGACGAGGCACAGCTCGTCGAGTGGGAGTCGTACGGGCTCATCTCCGAGGCGCCGGGCGGCGGGTTCGACGCCGGGACGCTCACCGTGGCCCGGCTGATCGCGGATCTCGGCCGGTTCGGCCTGGAACCCCGCCACCTGCGCGGGATGAAGGCCGCGGCGGACCGGGAGGCCGGTTTGGTGGAGCAGCTCGTCGCCCCGCTGCGCAGGCACCGCAATCCGCAGACCAGGGCGCACGCCGAAGCCACGACGAGGGAGCTCGCGGGGCTCTCCGTACGGCTCCACGAGGCCTTGGTGCAGACCGCTCTCGGGCTCCGTCCGCACTGACCGGAGGGGTCCCGGTGGGGCCCCGACTACCCAAACCTGCCGGGCAGGTCCTAGGGTTGCTGTGTGAACGAGCTCGACGTTGTGGGTGTCCGGGTGGAAATGCCCTCCAACCAACCGATCGTGCTCCTGCGTGAAGTGGGAGGCGACCGGTACCTCCCCATCTGGATCGGTCCTGGGGAGGCGACCGCCATTGCCTTCGCGCAGCAGGGCATGGCCCCTGCCCGGCCGCTGACGCACGACCTGTTCAAGGACGTGCTGGAGGCGGTCGGTGAGGAGCTCACCGAGGTCCGGATCACGGATCTGCGGGAGGGCGTCTTCTACGCGGAGCTGGTCTTCGCCAGCGGGGTCGAGGTGAGCGCGCGGCCGTCGGACGCCATAGCGCTGGCCCTGCGCACGGGAACGCCGATCTACGGCAGTGACGGCGTGCTGGACGACGCCGGAATCGCCATTCCCGATGAGCAGGAGGACGAGGTGGAGAAGTTCCGCGAGTTCCTCGACCAGATCTCTCCCGAGGACTTCGGCACGGGCCCCCAGTAGCCGCGCCGGCGGCCGTGCCGTCCACCGGGAACTGTCAGCCCATTCGACTAGCCTTTCCCCGCAACGGGGTACGGGAAACCACTCTCAGGGTGATTATCACTCGGCGTGCCGAGTGTGGCGATCGTTGACGCACCCCTGGTCACTGCCTACCTTCAAGGTGGCAGGTCAAGGACGGAGGGTCGGCGTGAGGATCACGGGCGACGGTACGACCGGGGGCACCCCCGCGCGGAGCGACGGTGGGCCGTACCCGGTGCACGGCGGCGCGGCGGGTTCCGCGCACCGTCAGCCGGCGGCCGCGCCGGTCGGACCGGTGAGCGAAGGCCCGGTGTCCGAGCAGGTCGGCTACCGCGGACCGACGGCGTGCGCCGCCGCGGGGATCACCTACCGGCAGCTCGACTACTGGGCGCGCACCGGACTCGTGGAGCCGAGCGTGCGGCCCGCGTACGGGTCGGGCACCCAGCGGCTGTACAGCTTCCGCGACGTGGTCGTCCTGAAGATCGTCAAGCGTTTCCTCGACACCGGGGTGGCGCTGCAGAACATCCGCACCGCCGTGCAGCACCTGCGGGACCGGGGCTTCTCCGACCTGGAGCGCATGACGCTGATGAGCGACGGCGCGACCGTGTACGAGTGCACCTCGCCGGACCAGGTCGTGAGCCTGCTCCAGGGCGGACAGGGCGTCTTCGGCATCGCGGTGGGCGTCGTCTGGCGCGACGTCGAGAACGCGCTGTCGCAGCTGCACGGGGAGCGCGTGGACACCGGGGAGACCCTGGTCGGCCACAACCCGGCCGACGAGCTCGCGGCCCGCCGGAACCGGGCCGTCTGACTCGGGGCCGAACCGGGCCGTCCGGACCTCAGGCCGCGCCCCGCGGTGGGTCACGGGCCGGTGATCACCGCGTTGTCAGTGGCGTAGGGCAGCATCGGTGCCGTGAGAGCCGCGCCGACCATCCTGCACCTGGACATGGACGCCTTCTACGCCTCCGTGGAGCAGGCGTCGAAGCCCAGCCTGCGCGGGAAGGCCGTGATCGTCGGAGGGCTCGGGCCACGCGGGGTCGTCGCCACCGCCTCGTACGAGGCCAGGCGCTTCGGGGTGCACTCGGCGATGCCGACCGCGCAGGCCCGCCGCCTCTGCCCGAACGGTGCCTACCTGATCCCGCGCTTCACCCTCTACCGAGAGGTCAGCGAGCTGGTCATGGGCCTGCTGCGGGAGCTGTCGCCGCTGGTGGAGCCGCTCAGCCTGGACGAGGCCTTCGTGGACCTGGAGGCGGGCGGAGCGGCCTTCGACTCGGCCGGCGCCCGTGCCACGGGGGAGCGGCTGCGGGCCGGCATCACGGCCCTGACGGGGCTCAGCGGCTCGGTGGGGCTGGCCGGGTCCAAGATGCTGGCCAAGATCGCCTCGGAGGAGGCCAAGCCCGACGGGCTGCTGCTGATCGAGCCGGGCGCCGAGCGCGAGCTCCTCGCGCCCATGTCGGTGCGCATCCTGCCCGGGGTGGGGCCGGCCACCGGGGAGCACCTGCGCCGGGCGGGGATCACCACCGTGGGGGAGCTGGCCGAGGCGGGCGAGGACGAGCTGGTGCGGATGGTGGGGCGGGCGCACGGAGTCGGCCTGTACCGGATGGCGCTGGGGCTGGACGACCGGCCGGTGGTCGCCGAGCGGGACGCGAAGTCCGTCTCGGTGGAGGACACCTTCGACGTGGACCTGCATGACCGGGTGCGGATCCGGAACGAGGTGCAGCGGCTCGCCGACCGCTGCGTGGGCCGGCTGCGCGCCTCGGGGCACTCGGGGCGGACCATCGTCCTGAAGGTGCGCCGGTACGACTTCTCGACGCTGACCCGCTCCGAGACGCTGCGGGGCCCCACCGACGACCCGGCGGTCGTGCGGGAGGCGGCCGCGCGGCTGCTGGAGGGCGTGGACACCACCGGCGGGGTGCGGCTGCTGGGGGTGGGGGTGACGGGGCTCGCCGACTACACGCAGGAGGACCTGTTCGCCCAGGCGCTGGCCACCGCCGAGGAGGCCGGGGCGGAGGCGCTGGGCGCCGAGGAGGGCGCCGCCGGAGCCACCCGGGAAGACGGGCCCTCCCAGGCCCCTGCGGCGGCCCTGGAGGGCACCGGGGCGGCTCCCGCGCGGCACTGGGCGGCGGGCAGCGACGTACACCACGCGGTGTACGGGCCGGGGTGGGTGCAGGGCAGCGGGGTCGGGCGGGTGACCGTACGGTTCGAGCGGCCCGGATCGCCCCCGGGCCGGGTCCGCACCTTCCTGCTGGACGACCCCGAGCTGGAGGCGTCCGATCCGCTGCCCCTCGTGGGGGAGGGGGAGGCTCCTTAGGGGGTGTCCTGGGGGCGGGGGCGCTGGAAGTCGGAGGGCAGGGCCACGTCCAGGCCGTAGTGGTGGTAGAGCTGGAGCTCCTGCTCGGGGGAGAGGTGGCGGCCGACCCCGAAGTCGGGGGCGTCCTTGATCAGGGAACGTTCGAAGGGCACGCGCAGGGCGTCGTCCACCACTTCGCTGGGTTCCAGGGGGACGAAGGCGTCGCGGCCGAAGAGGCCCGTCCGGACTGCGGCCCACTCCGGGACGCCCGTGGCGTCGTCGAGGTAGACCTCGTCCACGGTGCCGATCTTGGTGCCGTTGCGGTCGAACGCCTTGCGGCCGATCAGGCTGCGGGGATCGATGTCGGTCTGCACGGTCCCTCCGTACGGTCGCAGTGATGCACAGCTCATCCGTAATGACTACAGAAGTGCATATTTCAAGAGGGGGCCACTCGAGGGAGGGTCGAGATCCTCGCTGGTAGGCTGGGTGACGGCTGTTGACCCTGTGCGGGAGAGTCCTCCGAGTGAGTACGACGGAGGCGCCGAAGGAGCAAATCCTCCCCGGAATCTCTCAGGCATACGTACCGCACGTGACGAGGCCACTCTGGAAAGCAGGGGCAGGCGCCGGGCCCGCAGTACCGGACCTTCCCCTCACCGACGGTGAAAGCCGGAGCTCTCGGGCGAACCCCGCGACTCCGGTGAAGCTCTCAGGTTGAGATGACAGAGGGGGAGGCCGTCCGGGTGCCCGCGCCGTGGTGCCCCTCGCAGGTCATACGACCAGGAGGCCTCCGTTATGACCGCCAACCGCATTCCGCTCTCCCAGCTCGAGCAGGGCATCCCCTTCGAGCAGCGCCACATCGGCCCGGACGCCGAAGCGCAGGCCAAGATGCTCGCCCAGGTGGGCTACGGCTCCCTGGACGAGCTGACCGCCGCCGCGGTACCGGATGTGATCAAGACCGCCGATGCGCTGAACCTGCCCGGAGCGCGCACCGAAGCCGAGGTGCTGGCCGAGCTGCGCTCGCTGGCCGACCGCAACCAGGTGCTCTCCTCGATGATCGGTCTCGGCTACTACGGGACCTTCACCCCGCCGGTGATCCTGCGCAACGTCATGGAGAACCCGGCCTGGTACACGGCGTACACCCCGTACCAGCCGGAGATCTCCCAGGGCCGCCTCGAGGCGCTGCTGAACTTCCAGACCCTCGTCGCCGACCTGACCGGCCTGCCCACCTCCGGCGCCTCCCTGCTGGACGAGGGCACCGCGGCGGCCGAGGCCATGTCGATGGCCCGCCGCGTGGGCAAGGTCAAGGGCGGGGTCTTCCTCGTCGACGCCGACGCGCTGCCGCAGACCATCGCCGTGATCGAGACCCGCGCCGAGCCCACGGGCGTCGAGGTCGTCGTCGCGGACCTGTCCGAGGGCATCCCCGCCGAGATCGCCGAGCGCGGTGTCTTCGGCGTGCTGCTCCAGTACCCGGGCGCCTCCGGCGCGGTCCGCGAGATCAAGCCGGTCATCGACCAGGCGCACGAGCTCGGCGCGATCGTCACCGTCTCCGCCGACCTGCTCGCCCTGACCCTGCTGACCTCCCCGGGCGAGCTGGGCGCGGACATCGCCGTCGGCACCACCCAGCGCTTCGGCGTCCCGATGGGCTTCGGCGGCCCGCACGCCGGCTACATGGCCGTCCAGGCCAAGCACGCCCGCTCGCTGCCCGGCCGCCTCGTCGGCGTCTCCGTGGACGCGGACGGCAACAAGGCGTACCGCCTGGCCCTGCAGACCCGTGAGCAGCACATCCGCCGCGAGAAGGCCACCAGCAACATCTGCACCGCGCAGGTGCTGCTCGCCGTCATGGCCGGCATGTACGCCGTCTACCACGGCCCGGACGGCCTGAAGACGATCGCCCGCCGCACCCACCGCTACGCGGCCATCCTCGCCGCGGGCCTGACGGCCGGCGGGGTCGAGCTGGTGCACGGCTCCTTCTTCGACACCGTCACCGCCAAGGTGCCCGGCAAGGCCGCCGAGGTCGTCGCCGCCGCCCGCGAGGGCGGGGTCAACCTGTACCGGGCCGACGCCGACCACGTGTCGGTCTCCTGTGACGAGACCACCACGCGCGCCGACCTCGAAGCGGTCTGGGCCGCTTTCGGTGTCGGCGGCTCCGCCGCGGATGTCGAGGCCCTGGACGCGGTCGCCGCCGACACGCTGCCCGAGGACCTGCTGCGCTCGGACGCGTACCTGACCCACCCGGTCTTCCACCAGCACCGCTCCGAGACCGCGATGCTGCGCTACCTGCGCAAGCTCTCGGACAAGGACTACGCGCTGGACCGCGGCATGATCCCGCTGGGCTCCTGCACCATGAAGCTCAACGCGACCACCGAGATGGAGCCGGTGACCTGGCCCGAGTTCGGCCAGCTGCACCCGTTCGCCCCGGTCGAGCAGGCCGAGGGGTACCTCACGCTCATCAACGAGCTGGAGGAACGTCTCTGCGAGGTCACCGGCTACGACAAGGTCTCCATCCAGCCGAACGCGGGCTCCCAGGGCGAGCTCGCCGGCCTGCTGGCCGTCCGCGCCTACCACCGCGCGAACGGCGACGAGCAGCGCACCATCTGTCTCATCCCGTCGTCCGCGCACGGCACCAACGCCGCGAGCGCCGTGATGGCCGGCATGAAGGTCGTCGTGGTCAAGACCGCCGACGACGGCGAGGTGGACGCGGACGACCTGCGCGCCAAGATCGAGCAGTACCGCGACGAGCTCTCCGTCCTCATGATCACCTACCCGTCGACGCACGGTGTCTTCGAGGAGCACGTCGCCGACATCTGCGCCCAGGTGCACGAGGCCGGCGGCCAGGTGTACGTGGACGGCGCCAACCTGAACGCCCTGGTGGGTCTGGCCAAGCCGGGCCACTTCGGCGGCGACGTCTCGCACCTGAACCTGCACAAGACCTTCTGCATCCCGCACGGTGGCGGCGGCCCGGGCGTCGGCCCGGTCGGTGTCCGGGCGCACCTGGCCCCGTACCTGCCGAACCACCCGCTCCAGCCGACCGCCGGCCCCGAGACGGGCGTCGGCCCGATCTCGGCGGCGCCGTGGGGTTCGGCGGGCATCCTGCCGATCTCCTGGTCGTACGTCCGCCTGATGGGTGGCGAGGGCCTCAAGCGCGCCACCCAGGTGGCGGTACTCGGTGCCAACTACATCGCCAAGCGCCTGGAGCCCCACTACCCGGTCCTCTACACCGGTCCGGGCAACCTGGTCGCGCACGAGTGCATCATCGACCTGCGTCCGCTGTCGAAGGCCACGGGCGTGAGCGTCGACGACATCGCCAAGCGCCTGATCGACTACGGCTTCCACGCGCCGACCATGTCCTTCCCGGTGGCCGGCACGCTGATGATCGAGCCGACCGAGTCCGAGGACCTCATCGAGATCGACCGCTTCTGCGACGCGATGATCGCCATCCGCGGCGAGATCGAGCGGGTCGCCGGCGGTGAGTGGCCGGTGGACGACAACCCGCTCGCCAACGCCCCGCACACCGCCGCGGCGCTGGGCGGCGAGTGGAACCACCCGTACAGCCGCGACGAGGCCGTCTTCCCGGGCGGGGTCTCCGCCGCGGAGAAGTACTGGCCGCCGGTGCGCCGGATCGACGGCGCCTTCGGTGACCGGAACCTGGTCTGCTCCTGCCCGCCGCTGGACGAGTACGACAACTGAGCCGCGTCGGCGGGACCGTCGGGGACGGGCCGCTGACACGGTGAGGGAACGGTGAAGGGGCCGGTCCCGGAGCATCGAGCTCCGGGACCGGCCCCTTCCGCATCCGTGCGGTGTTGCCGTGCGGTGCCGGCTACGCCGCCGCGAGCGGGCGGTGCGGGGCGATGATCTGTCCGTCCGGCAGCAGCTCACCGGTGTCCTCGAAGAGCAGGACGCCGTTGCACAGCAGGCTCCAGCCCTGTTCCGGGTGGTTGGCCACCGGGCGCGCTGCCTCCCGGTCGGCGGATTCTGATGACGGGCAGGCGGGCTGGTGCTGGCACATGGATGGGTTCTTTCGCTGCGGTGTGGTCTGTTCGCTACGGCTCGATGCGTGATTCATGGCCGTCCCCCTGTGTCGTCCCCGCGCCTGCGGGGAGGATGTCCTCAGTGTTCCCCCAGGACGGCCGCTTCGCAGGTATTTCCCGGCAGCTGTCCTCTTGGAATGAGGACGCATCACCCGTGCGGGCGGTTCAGGCCAACTCCCCTGTCATTTCGGGTGGTTCGCATTGACCCGAGCGGACTAGGCCGAATGGGTCACCCGGGTCAAGCCGCCGGGGCCGCGAGGGTGGGCGGGACCGGCGGGGCGGCCGGGGTCAGCCGGTGGGTCAGTACGGGCAGCAGCTCCGAGACGGGATGCGGCCGGAAGGGCGCGATCCCGGGCGGGGCCGGGGCCAGTGGCACCAGCAGGTCGGCGGCGGCGGGGAGGCCGGCGGCGGCGTCGGCGCCGACCGCCCCGTGCAGCCACAGGGTCAGCATGTACAGCTCAGGTACGGACAGCAGCCTCGGCTGGTAGCCCTTGCCGAGCGACTCGGCCTGGCGGAGGGCGCGTTCGGTCGCGGCGACGTAGGGGCCCTCGAAGAAATGGGAGAAGGCCCAGCCGTCCGGGGTCAGCCGGGTGTCGGCGGCCGCGACGAAGCGGTCGCCGCTGCGGATCAGGAACCGCCAGCCGGTGAGCCGGGTCCGGGGCGGCCGGCCGCCGGCCGTGTGGCCGGACACGCTCAGACGGTCGAGCACGTGGACCGGAAGCGGGAGTTCGGCGGTGAGCGGGCCCTGGTGCGAGCGCAGGGCCGGGGTGTGTGCCTCGTGGACGGCGGTGGGAGAACCGAGTGCCGCGAGGACGCTGCGCAGGGCGGGCGCGGGAGCCGGGGGGACATGCAGCGGCATGGTGGGTCGCCTCTCACTTGGGAGACCTGTGGTGCGGGGGAAAGTGCGGACGGCGCTGTCGCATTCTGAGGTCAGAGGTGGGCTTTGGGGCAATGGCCGCGCGCCAACTCTCTGCCTCGTTTGCGGAGTTTATACGACATGTGTTCACGCAGTGTTTCGGCTAGCCGTCCCGCCTATTGCCGGCAAGGCGCCTTCCGGTCCCGCTGCCATGGTATTCATGCCGGTTACACGCGGACATGCCGCGCTGACCTCGGAGGTTACCCCAAGGGCGCTCGGCTGGAAACCTTCGTTAATCAGGAACAGGCAAAGGGCAGGGGGAATTTGCGCGCGGTGGGTTGCCAGGCGAATGTGCCGGAGCGCCCATCAGGCCATACCGGCGCGCGCTCCCCGCCAAGACCCCCGGCCGGCGTTATGGATCACGGTGCCTGGGCATCATCGACCGTGACGCGCGCCCGGACGCACCGGGCCTGGCCCACTCGAGGAGGGACGCTTCGATGGGGGAGAAGGTCGTGGCAGGCGGATTCGACCTGTCCGATCGGCATCGGTATCGGAGGAAGCTTCACGAGTGCCTGGAGGGGCTGGAGCGCCTTCTGGCGGAGAAGAGGTTCGATCGGCCCAAGAACATGATGGGGCTGGAGATCGAGTTGAATCTCGCGGGTGCCGACGGTTTGCCGCGCATGGTGAATGCACAGGTGCTGGAGCGGATTGCGAGCCCCGATTTCCAGACCGAACTCGGAATGTTCAACCTGGAGGTGAACGTACTTCCGCACCGGCTCGACGGGAGGGTATTCGACCAGCTCTCCGAAGAACTGAGCGCGGGACTGAACTACGCCCACCGGCAGGCCGCGGAGATCGACGCGGGCGTCGTGATGATCGGGATCCTGCCCACCATCTCCCGCGCGGACCTGGCCCTGGCCAACCTCTCGGCGGTGGACCGCTACTCCCTGCTCAACGAGCAGATCCTGATGATGCGCGGGGAGGACTTCCGGCTCGACATCGACGGGGTCGAGCGGCTGACCTGGAGCACCGGCTCGATCGTGCCGGAAGCCGCCTGCACCTCCGTACAGCTGCACCTCCAGGTCACCCCGGCCCGGTTCTCCGACGTGTGGAACGCCGCGCAGGCGGTGACCGCCGTACAGATAGCGGTGGGGGCCAACTCGCCGTTCCTGTTCGGGCGCGAGCTGTGGCGCGAGTCGCGTCCGCCGCTGTTCACGCAGGCCACCGACACCCGGCCGCCCGAACTCCAGGCGCAGGGGGTGCGGCCGCGGACCTGGTTCGGGGAGCGGTGGGTGGACTCGGTGTACGAGCTCTTCGCCGAGAACGTCCGCTTCTTCCCCTCCCTGCTGCCGATCTGCGACGAGGAGGAGCCGCTGCGGGTGCTCGCCGAGGGCGGGGTGCCGAGCCTGCAGGAGCTGGTGCTGCACAACGGCACGGTCTACCGGTGGAACCGGCCCGTCTACGGGGTCGCCGACGGGGTGCCGCACCTGAGGGTGGAGAACCGGGTCCTGCCCGCCGGGCCCACCGTCGCCGACGTCGTCGCCAACGCCGCCTTCTACTACGGACTCGTACGGACCCTCGCGGACGAGCCGCGCCCCGTGTGGACCCGGATGTCCTTCGCGGAGGCGGAGGCCAACTTCGACGCGGCCTGCCGGTACGGGATCGACGCGCGGATCCGCTGGCCGCGCAAGGGCCGGGCCGGGGGGCTGGTGAGCGTGCCCGCCGTACGGCTGGTGCTGGACGAGCTGCTGCCGATGGCCGCGGCCGGGCTGGACGCCTGGGGCATCGAACCCGCCGACCGGGACCACTACCTGGGGATCATCGAGGAGCGGTGCCGGCGCCGGGTGAACGGGGCGACCTGGCAGGTGGACACGTACCACCGCGCTCTCGCGGGCGGACTGGAACGCGATGCCGCCCTCGCGGCCACCACCCGGCGCTACAGCGAGCTGATGCACAAGGGCGACCCCGTGCACACCTGGCCCGTGGGCCTGGAGGAACAGGAGGTGGACGCCACGCGGGCGGTCCGCCGCTGAGGGGCGGCCCGCTCCGCCGGTCCCTTCCCGCCGGTCCGCTCCCGCTGATCCGCTCCCGCCGCCGAGGGGGCACTATGGGGTGGTGGTCGGAACGGGACGGGAGTCAGGCGTGCGGGTCGAGCCGGAGCCGGTGGTCGTGGAACTGCGCGAGGACGGGCGCCGGGTCCTGCGCACCGAGACCCTGCTCGTGCTCGCCCTGTCGCTGGGCGCGAGCGGGGTCTCGGCGCTGATCAGCTTCATCGGCTCGCTCACCAAGCCCGGCGGGCTCAAGGACCAGGCCGCCACCCTCAACGGCTCCTACGCGCCCGGGCGGCCGTGGCTGGACCTGGCCTGGCAGCTGTTCGGGATCGCGACCGCGCTGGTCCCCGTCCTGCTCGTCGCGCACCTGCTGACCCGCGAGGGCGCGCCCGGGCTCAGGGTCCTGGGCTTCGACCGCACCCGGCCCGGCCCGGACCTGGCCCGGGGCGCGCTCGTGGCCGCCGGCATCGGCAGTGCCGGGCTGGCCTTCTACCTGGCGGCCCGGGCCACCGGCTTCAACCTGACGGTGGTGCCGGAGGCCCTGCCCGAGGTGTGGTGGAAGTTCCCCGTGCTGATCCTCTCCGCGGTGCAGAACTCCGTGGTGGAGGAGGTCATCGTGCTGGCGTACCTGCTGCGCCGGCTCGGTCAGCTGGGCTGGTCGCCGGCGGCCGCGCTGCTCGCCAGCTCCCTGCTGCGCGGCTCGTACCACCTCTACCAGGGCATCGGCGGGTTCATCGGCAACGCGGTGATGGGCGTCGTCTTCGTCCTCGCCTACCGGCGCTGGGGCCGGGTCGGCCCCCTGGTCGTCGCGCACGCCCTGCTCGACATCGTGGCCTTCGGCGGGTACGCGCTGCTCGCGGGCAAGGTCGGCTGGCTGCCGACGCCGTAGCGGTGACTACGGGGCGGTGAGCAGTTCGCCGTCGATGACGGTGACGGCGCGGCCCGTCAGGAGCGTACGGTCCCCCGCGAGCCGGACCCGGACCAGGCCCTTGCGCGTTCCGCCCTGGAGGCCGGTCAGCTCGGTACGGCCCAGACGCGCCGCCCAGAAGGGGGCGAGGGCGGTGTGGGCGCTGCCCGTCACCGGGTCCTCGTCGACGCCGACGGCGGGGAAGAAGCCGCGCGAGACGAAGTCGTAGCCGCGGGAGGGGTCCTCGGCCGGCGCGGTGACGATGACCCCGCGGCGCGCGTAGGCGCGCAGGGCCGCGTGGTCGGGGGAGAGCTCCCGTACGGTCCGCTCGTCGGCCAGCTCCACCAGCAGATCGCCGATGTGGCCGGCGGTGTCGTGCACCGACTTGGCCTCGGCGCCGAGCGCGCGGTCCACCTCGGGGACCGGCTCCAGCGGGGTCAGGGACGAGGTCGGGAAGTCCATGGTGACCGTCCCGTCCTCGGCGACCTCGGCGATGAGGATCCCGCAGCGCGCGGAGAAGCGGATCGGGCCCCGGGCGAGACCGGCGGTGGCGATGACGTGCGCGGTCGCGAGGGTCGCGTGGCCGCACATGTCCACCTCGGCGGCCGGGGTGAACCAGCGCAGCGCCCAGTCCGCGTCGCTCCCGGCCGGCAGGGGGTGGGCGAAGGCCGTCTCGGAGAGGTTCACCTCGGCGGCGACCTGCTGGAGCCAGCTGTCCGGGGGGAATCCGCCGTCGAGGAGCAGGACTCCGGCGGGGTTCCCCTGGAAGGGGCGGTCGGTGAAGGCGTCGACGATTCGGATGCGCATGGGCCGACCGTAGGGGGGTTCCCCGAGCACTGACAAAGGCCAATCCGAGGGGACTGGCCTGGTCACGGACGCGCGTGAGCCGACTGTCGGCGATAGTTTCCGATATATCGTTGACGCATCGCGATGGATCAGTGATAGTGAAGAAGTCGAAACGACGACTGACATGACGGACATGGCAGAGATGACGAAAGGAGCGCAGTGATGCGTTCACGCGGACAGCACGACCACGGACATGGCCACGGACACGACCACGGACGGGGCCACGGCCACTGCGGGCCGGACCGTCGGGAGGAGTTCAGGGGGCTGCGCGCCGCCTTCGGCCCGTTCGGGCCGCCCTTCGGGGGCGGACCCTTCGGCGGGCGGGGCGGACGCGGCGGACCGCGCGGGCGGGCCAGGCGGGGCGATGTACGCGCCTCGATCCTGGCGCTGCTCGCCGACCGGCCGATGCACGGCTACGAGATGATCCAGGAGATCGGCGAGCGCAGCGGCGGGGCGTGGAAGCCCAGCCCGGGCTCGGTCTACCCCACCCTGCAGCTGCTGGAGGACGAGGGGCTGATCACCAGCGCGAGCGAGGGCGGCAAGAAGCTGTTCACGCTCACCGACGCCGGCCGAACCGAGGCCGAGTCGGGCCCGGACGCCCCCTGGGCGGACGCCGGGCGCGGCTTGGACTTCGAGGCGATGCACGAGATCCGTGCCGCCGCCGGCGGTCTGATGGAGGCCTTCGGGCAGGTCTTCAGGAGCGGCTCGCCCGAGCAGCGGGAGAAGGCCCTCGCGGTCATCAACGACGCCCGCAAGAAGCTGTACCTGATCCTGGCCGACGAACACTGAGGCAGGGCGTGTGCCCGGCCGGGACGCGTACCGGCCGGGCACACGCAGGCGCGCCCCGCGAGTGCACTCCCTGGGCGTGGCCTTCTCTTTTGTTCTGGTGAGGTGAGCTGGCACCGCCAACCCTTTTTTTCACGCATCCTTTCCCTTCTA
>NZ_JBVIRQ010000033.1:0-19877 GCF_055575955.1 Streptomyces sp. NPDC033966
CCGAGCTCGGGCATGAAGCCCTGGACGGCGGCCAGGACCGCGTAGTCCCCGCAGCCCGGACACCAGCGGACCTCCTGGTCCGACTTGAAGTCCTTGGCGGCGAGTTTCGCCTCCGCCCTGGGGATCAGGCTCAGTGCCTCAGTCATCGATGGCCTCCTTCAGGACCGTGGCGAGCTGCTCGGCCTTGAACGGCATGCCGTTGACCTGGGTGTGGGAGCGGGCGTCCACCAGGTACCGGGCGCGGATGAGGGTGGCGAGCTGGCCGAGGTTCATCTCGGGGACGACGACCCGTTCGTAGCGGGCGAGGAGGTCGCCGAGGTTTCGCGGGAAGGGGTTGAGGTGGCGCAGGTGGGCCTGCGCGATCGCCTCTCCGTCCCGGCGCAGCCGCCGGACTGCGGCGGTGATGGGGCCGTAGGTGGAGCCCCAGCCCAGGACGAGGGTGCGGGCGCCGTCGGGGTCGTCGGCCTCCAGGTCCGGGACCTCGATGCCGTCGATCTTGGCCTGCCGGGTGCGGACCATGAAGTCGTGGTTGGCCGGGTCGTAGCTGATGTTGCCCGTGCCGTCCTGCTTCTCGATCCCGCCGATCCGGTGCTCCAGACCCGGCGTGCCCGGGACCGCCCAGGGGCGGGCCAGGGTCCCGGGGTCCCGCTTGTAGGGCCAGAACACCTCGGTGCCGTCGGGCAGCGTGTGGTTGGGGCCCGTCGCGAACCGGGTGCGCAGGTCGGGCAGTTCGTCGGGGTGCGGGACGCGCCAGGGTTCGGAGCCGTTGGCGAGGTAGCCGTCGGAGAGGACGAAGACCGGGGTGCGGTAGGTGAGGGCGATACGGGCGGCCTCGAGGGTGGCGTCGAAGCAGTCGGCGGCCGTCCTGGGGGCGACGACGGGGACGGGGGCCTCGCCGTTGCGGCCGTACATGGCCTGGAGGAGGTCCGCCTGCTCGGTCTTGGTCGGCAGTCCGGTGGACGGCCCGCCGCGCTGGATGTCCACGATGAGGAGGGGCAGTTCGAGGGAGACGGCGAGGCCGATGGTCTCCGATTTGAGGGCGACGCCCGGGCCGGAGGTCGTGGTGACGGCGAGCGAGCCGCCGAAGGCCGCTCCGAGGGCGGCGCCGATGCCGGCGATCTCGTCCTCGGCCTGGAAGGTCCGTACTCCGAAGTTCTTGTGCCTGCTCAGCTCGTGCAGGATGTCCGTCGCCGGGGTGATCGGGTAGGAGCCCAGGTAGAGCGGCAGGTCGGCGGCGTGCGCGGCGGCGATCAGGCCGTAGGAGAGGGCCAGGTTGCCCGAGATGTTGCGGTAGGTGCCGGGGCGGAAGGCCCTGGTCGCGGGGGCGACCTCGTAGGAGACGGCGAAGTCCTCGGTCGTCTCGCCGAAGTTCCAGCCGGCCTTCAGGGCCGCCACGTTCGCCTCGGCGATGCCGGGCTTCTTCGCGAACTTCTTCCTCAGGAAGGACTCCGTGCCCCCGGTCGGGCGGTGGTACATCCACGACAGGAGACCGAGGGCGAACATGTTCTTGCTGCGCTCGGCCTCCTTGCGGGAGAGCCCGAAGTCCTTCAGGGCCTCCACCGTCAGGGTGGTCAGCGGGACGGCGTGGACGCGGTAGGCGTCCAGGGAGCCGTCCTCCAGCGGGGAGGTCTCGTAGCCGACCTTGGCCATCGGGCGCTTGGTGAACTCGTCGGTGTTGACGATGATCTCCGCACCGCGCGGCACGTCCGCGATGTTGGCCTTGAGCGCCGCCGGATTCATCGCGACCAGCACGTCCGGCGCGTCACCGGGCGTGAGGATGTCGTGGTCCGCGAAATGCAGCTGGAACGACGACACGCCCGGCAGGGTCCCGGCGGGGGCCCGGATCTCGGCGGGGAAGTTCGGCAGCGTCGAGAGGTCGTTGCCGAAGGACGCCGTCTCCGAGGTGAAACGGTCACCCGTCAGCTGCATACCGTCACCCGAGTCACCCGCGAAACGGATGACCACGCGGTCGACACGGCGGGTCTGGGTAGTCGTCGCCATGTCAGGCGGCGTTCTGCTCTTCGCGGCGCAGCTCCGGCTCGTGCTTGTAGCCCAGGATCAGCACGTCCCGGACCGCCGCCTTCGCCGGGTCGACGGCGTGGATCGGGCGGACGGCGTGGAGGATCCGGGCGTCGGCCCAGAACATGGTGTCCATCTGCTCGGTCAGGCAGAACTCGGCCACGAGGTCCTTCTCCAGGCTGTAGACCTGGGACTCGCCGCCCCGGGCGTTGAAGCGGCCCATCAGGTGGATCGCGCCGAAGTCGACCTCGTCGCGGTGCGGGCCCTCCGGGGTGGGCTCCCCCGTCTCGTCGGGGGTGCTGATGATCCGGAACTGGTGGCACTGGACGTCCCAGGGGTCGTCCAGCCAGGAGTCCTCGGGAACGGGGAACTTCGCGAAGTCGGCGCGCAGGAGCCGGGTCAGCAGCGGGTTGTCCAGGGTGGCGCGGCTCAGCGGTGCCACGTCGCGGTCGATGCCGCCGGCGTAGTCGTTGGCGTTCATCGACTGGAAGTAGGGGCGGTGCGGGCGCAGCCGGACCTCTCCGGTGCGGGGCACGAAGAAGAAGCGGTCGTAGGCGCGCTCGCGGAAACGGGAGCCGCCCTTCAGGTACTGGTCGGTCTCCAGGTGCTCCCATTCGGCGGCCAGTTCCTTGACGTGCTGCCGCAATTCGGCATCGATGACGAGCCGGTCGGCCGGCAGCAACGAATATCCGTTGGCCCGCAGTTCTTCCCGTGCTTCGCTCTGCATTGTTGGCTCCTCCACGCCGGATCTCACGCACTGCTGCTCCGCCGAGGCTCCCACAGCACTGCTGACGCTGAACTGACCGGTCCGGCGGGTCAGGAGGGCGTCAGCAGACCGTCACGGGCGCTGTGCTTCACTCGACCGGTATGACGGATCAATTAGTGGCCTCGCCCAGGTCGGAACGCCGGACGGTCCTGGAAGAAATCGTCGTGGCGGAATTCAAGACCGCGCTGCTCATGCCCGATGAGGAGGAGCTGCCGCTGGAGGACAGCTTCTTCGAGCTCGGCATGACGTCCTTGCTGCTCACCATGGTCAAGCAGCGGCTGGAGGAGCGGCTGGGGCGGGGCATCAGCAGCACGGCCCTGTTCAATCAGCCCACCGTCGAGCGGCTGACCGACTATCTGGCCTCGGACGTCCTGGCCGACATCTTCGAAGCGAATTGAGAGGGGCGGCCGCCATGCCCGGAACTCCGGAAGAGCGGAATCTACAGGAAAGGCTCGAAGCCGCGGAGGAGACCGTCCGCAGGCAGGAAACGGAGATCGGGCGGTTCCTTTCCGAGAAGCACGAGCCGATCGCCGTGATCGGTATCGGAATGCGCCTTCCCGGCGGGAACAATTCCGTTGACGAGCTCGATTCCTTTCTCCGGGAGGGGCGTTCCGGTATCGGCCCGCTGCCGCGCGACCGCTGGGTTCCGGAGGTGGCCGACGGTTCGATCACCGCGGTCGCCGGTGGTTTCCTGGACCGTATAGACGAATTCGACGCGCAGTTCTTCAACATTCCGCCGAAGGACGCTCCCTTCGTCGATCCGGCGCAGCGGCTGCTGATGGAGACGGTGTGGCGGGCCCTGGAGGACGCCGGCATCGACCCGGCCGGACTGCGGCACGGCGACGGCGGCGTCTACGTGGGCGCTTCCCCGCTGGACTTCGCGCTGGAGCTGGAGGGGCTCTCGGACGAACAGCTCGACGGGAGCCTGACGACCGGGCTGGGCGCGTACTCCCTGTCGGGGCGGCTCTCGTACTTCCTGGGCTGGCGCGGCCCGAGCCTGACGACGGACACCGCGTGCGCGGCGTCGCTGACGGCCCTGCACCTGGCGGTCGAGGGGCTGCGGCGCCGCGAGTGCGGGATCGCGTTGTGCGCCGGGGTGAACACCCTGCACAACCCGCGCTCGTACGTGATCCTCTCGCACGCGCAGATGCTGGCCCCGGACGGGCACTGCAAGACCTTCGACGAGAGCGCCGACGGCTACGCGCGCGCCGAGGGCTGCGGGGCGCTGGTGCTCAAGCGGCTCTCCGACGCGCTGGCGGACGGGGACCGGGTGCTGGCGCTCGTACGCGGGACCGCGATCGGGCAGGACGGCGAGAGCGCGGGCCTGAGCGCGCCCAACGGCACGGCGCAGGAGGCCGTGATGCGGGCGGCGCTGGCCGACGCGCGGCTCGAGCCGGGCGACATCCAGTACGTGGAGGCGCACGGGACGGGGACCCCGCTGGGCGACCCGATCGAGCTGGGCTCCGTCAACGGGGTGTTCGGCGCCTCGCGCGACCGGGAGGACCCGCTGGTCATCGGCTCGCTGAAGGCCAACCTCGGGCACATGGAGCCCGCGGCCGGGCTGGGCGCGGTCATCAAGGTGATCACGCAGATGCGGGCGGGGGCCTTCTTCCCGCACGTGTGGCGGAACCTGTCCGGGCGGATCCCCTGGGAGAACTACCCGATCGAGGTGGCGGACGCGGAGCGGCCGTGGAAGGCCCCGGTGCGCCGGGCCACGGTCAACGGCTTCGGGGTCGCCGGGGCGATCGCGGTGGCGGTGATGGAGGAGCCCCCGGCGGCGGCGGGCGCGGTACCGCCGGCTCCCCCGGAGCGGGAGGGGCGCGGGCACGTCTTCACGCTGTCCGCCAAGTCGCGGCCGGCGCTGCGGCTCCAGGCCCGCCGGTACGCCCGCTTCCTCGCGGAACACCCGGACACCGGCCTCGCCGACCTGTGCCGCACCCGGGCCACGGGCCGCTCGCACTTCCGCCACCGGGCGGCGGCGGCCGTGTCCTCCACCGCCGAGCTGGCCGGCCACCTGGAGCGGTGGGGTGCGCCGCCCCGGGGCGAGGAGAAGCCCGACGCGTTCCGCAAGACGGCCTTCCTGTTCACCGGCTCCGGTTCGCAGTACGTGGGCATGGGCCGGGCCCTGTACGGCCGGTTCGCCGTGTTCACCCGGTGCGTCGACGAGTGCGACGCGCTGTTCGCACCGCTGCTGGGGCGTTCCGTGGCGGCGGTGATGTTCGGTGACGCGCCGGACGCCGAGGAGACCCTCGCCCGTACGCCGTTCACGCACGCGGCCCTGTTCACGCTGGAGTACGCGCTCGCCCGGCTGTGGCTGTCGTGGGGGGTGCGGCCGAGCGTGCTGATCGGGCACAGCGTCGGCGAGATCGTCGCGGCGACGGTGGCCGGGCTGTTCACCCTCGCCGACGGGGTCGCGTTCCTCGCCGCCCGTTCCCGGCTGATCGAGTCGGAGGGCGTCCCCGGCTCGATGGCGGCGGTGTCGGCGCCCGTGGAGGAGGTCCGGCCGCTGCTGGAGCGCTGGCCGGAGCTGGCCGTGGCGGCGGTCAACGCCCCGCAGCAGTGCGTGGTGTCCGGCGGGACCGGGGCGCTGGCGGAGGCGGTGGACGCGCTGCGCGCGGCGGGGTGGACGGTGACGGAGCTGCACGTGACGTCGGCGTTCCACTCGCCGCTGATGGCCGGGGTGTCCGAGCCGCTGGCCGAGGTGCTGCGCGGGATCGCCTTCCACGAGCCGCAGCTGCCGATCGTGTCGAACCTGACGGGGCGGATCGCCGATCCCCGGGAGCTGGCGACGCCCGGGTACTGGGTGCGCCACGTCAACGAGACCGTCGAGTTCGCGGCGGGGGTGCGCACGGTCGCGGAGCGCGGCCGGCACGTGTTCCTGGAGGTGGGGCCGTCCTCGGCGCTGACCTCGCTGGCCCGGCGCTGCGTACCGCAGGAGCAGCACCGCTGGCTGACCAGTCTGCGTTCGAAGGACACCGCGGGCGCGGCCCTGGACACCGCGCTGGCGGGCGCGTACGCGGCGGGGCTGAACATCGACTGGGGCGCGGTGCACGCGGACGGGCCGGGGCGGCGGATCGCGCTGCCCGGGTACGCCTTCGACCGGCGCGAGTACCGGCTCCCGGCCCGCCCGGCCGGGCGGCGCGGGGCAGGCGGCGACGGGCACCCGCTGCTCGGCCGGGAGGGCGAACAGGCCGGCGGGACACGGGAGTTCACGGCACGGATCAGTGCCGCGCAGCCCGCGTACCTGGCGGACCACACCATCGGCGGCCAGGCCTTCCTGCCCGCTTCGGCCTATCTGGAGCTGCTGCTCGCGGTACAGGACGAGGTCCACGGGGACACCGGCCGGGCGGTGGAGGACGTCCGCTTCCACGAGGCGCTGTTCCTGTCGGACCGGCCGGTGCTGCTGGTGACCCGGGTGCGGACCGCGCCCGACGGGAGCCTGGCGGTGGAGGTCTCCAGCCGGGCCGCGGACGGGCCCGAAGGCGCCCGGCGGATCCACGCCACGGCCGTCATCGCGGCCGAGGCCGACTACGCGGGCAGCGGTCTCGCGGGCCCGGGCCGGACGCTGCTGGCCCTGGCGGGGGCGCTGGAGGACGACGAGCCCTCGCGGGTGCTGGACGGCGGCGAGGTGAAGGCCGCGTACGCCGAGGCCGGACTGGAGTACGGGCCGCAGTTCCTGCGGGCCCGCAGGGTCGCGGCGTACGGCCCGGACTTCGCGGTGACGGAGCTGTCCGGCGCGGGCCTGTCCCGGGCCGAGCTGCTGCCGCCGCCGCTGCTGGACGGGGCGACGCACGCCCTGGCGGCACTGGCCGACGACGGCCGCCGGTACGTGGCCACCAGCGCGGGCCGGCTGCGCGCCTTCAAGAAGCCGCGCGGGCAGGTGCTGCGCTCCGCGGCCCGGGTCACGCGCGCCGCGGACCCGGAGGCGGCGGACCCGGCGTTCACCCTGGACGTGCTGCTGCTGGAGGAGGACGGCCGGCCGGTGGCGGAGCTGTCCGGGATGGGCTTCACCCGGCTGCCGGACCGCCCGGTGGAGGCGGCGGCCGCCGAGCGGACGGCGCGGGCGGCGGCCTCGGCCGCACCGCTGGACGTGGAGGCGCTGGCGGCGGCCGCGCCCGGGGAGCGCAGGACGGCGCTGGTCGCCCTGGTCCGCGCGACGGTGGCGGCGCTGCTGGCGATCGACGACCCGGAGTACGTCGACACCCGGGCGGGCTTCCTGGAGCTGGGCGTGGACTCGCTGACGGCGATCGTGCTGAAGAACCAGCTCCAGACGCTGCTGCGGATCCCGCTGGTGTCCTCCGCGGTCTTCGACCACCCGTCGGTGGAGGAGCTCGCCGAGCTGCTGTCCGTACGGCTGGCCGCCGACGCGGTACCGGCCGGGGCCGCCGTGCCCCCGGCGGCCTGACCTCCCACCCCCTCGACCCCGTGAGCGACCAAGACAAGGGAACCCCATGGACAACCGTACGGAGGACCGGACCCTCGCCGCCCGCGCGGCGCTGCACGCCCGGACCCGGCCCGACCGGCCCGCGGTGATCTGCGAGGACCGCGCGCTGACCTTCGCCGAACTGCACCGGGAGAGCAACCGGACCGCACACGCGCTGCTGGCCGCGGGCCTGGCGGCCGGGGCGCGGGTGGGCTATCTGGGCCGGGAGTCGGAGCGCTACTACGACCTGGCGCTCGGCTGCGCGAAGGCGGGCGTGGTGCTGGTGCCGGTGAACTCGCGGCTCACCGTCGGCGAGGTCGAGCACGTCCTGCGCGACTCGCGGGCGGAACTGCTCTTCGTGGAGCGGGAGTTCCGCCCCCTGGTGGACAGGCTGCGGGCGGTGCTGCCCGAGCTGCGGCAGGTCGTCGAGTCGGACTCCGACGGCCATGTGGCGGGCGGGTTCCTCGACTGGAAGGCGGGGCTGCCGGACACGGAACCGCCGGAGGCCGGCGGGGCCGGCTTCGACGACCCGGTCGCGCAGCTGTACACGAGCGGGACGACCGGGCTGCCGAAGGGGGTGGTGCTGGCGCAGCGGACCTTCTTCACCTTCATCGCCGACACCCGGGCGGCCGGGGTGGACTGGATCGACTGGCGGCCCGAGGACCGGGGGCTGAGCTGCTTCCCGGGGCTGCACACGGCCGGCTTCGGCTGGTTCATGCACTCCTTCAACGCGGGCGCCACCACGGTGGTCATGCGGCAGTTCGTCGCCGACGAGGCGACCCGGCTGATCGAGCGGCACGCGGTCACCACCCTGTGGGCGGCGCCCGCGATGCTGCGGATGATGCTGGCCGAGCGGGGGACGACCCGCGAGACCTTCCGCTCGCTGCGCAAGGTGGTCTACAGCGGTTCGCCGATCGACCGGGAGCTGTTGCTGACCTGCATCGACGTACTGGGCTGTGAGCTGGCGCAGGGCTACTCCTCGGCGGAGGCGGGCAGTTTCCTGACCGTTCTGGCGCCGGAGGACCACACCGCGGACAGCCGGGTGCTGGGGTCGGCGGGCCGGGCCGTGCCCGGTGTCGGGCTGCGGATCCTGGACGGGGAGGGCCGGGAGCTGCCGGCCGGCGAGGTGGGCCGGGTGGTGGTCAGGAGCCCGGCGCGCTTCCTGGAGTACTGGCGGCTGCCGGAGGTGACGGCCGACGCCCTGTCGGGGGAGTCCGGGGAGTGGCTGTCGATGGGCGACATGGGCCATGTCGACGCGGACGGCTACCTGTTCCTCGCCGACCGGGTCAACGACACCGTCATCGTCGCCGGCCAGAACATCTATCCCACGGAGGTCGAGAACGCGCTGCGGGCCCACCCGGCGGTGGCGGAGGTCTCCGTGTACGGGGTCCCGCACCCCGATTGGGGTGAGGCCGTCCGTGCCGCGGTGGTGCTGCGCGAGGGCGCCGGGGCGACCCCGCGGGAGTTCCTGCGGTTCCTGAACGGCCGGATCGCCGGGTTCAAGATCCCGACGGGGTACGACATCGTCGCCGAGCTGCCGCGCAATCCCACCGGGAAGGTGCTGCGGCGGGTGCTCCGGGAGCGGTTCACCGGGGGCCGGTCCCCCGCCGGGTCCCCCGCCCCGGTCGGGTAGCCGCCGTGGACGCCGTACGGGGTCCCGGACCTCCGGGCCCGCTGCCCGAGGTGCAGGGCGCGTCGCGGTGGCTGCACCCGGCCGACGCCGAACCGGACGCGGAGTCGCGGCTGTTCCTGCTGCACCACAGCGGGGGCGGCGCCTCGATGTACCGGGAGTGGCCGGAGCGGCTGCCCGGGTCGGTGGCCTGCCAGGCGGTGCAGCTGCCGGGGCGGCAGGAGCGGCGGCGCGAGGCTCCGTACAGCCGGCTCGGTCCGCTGGTGGAGGCCCTCGCCCGGGTGGTGTCGGACGAGCTGGACGAGCGCCCCTACGCGGTGTTCGGGCACTCGATGGGGGCGCTGCTGGGCTACCGGCTGACGGTGGAGACCGAGCGGCGGGGCCTGCCCGCGCCGGTGCTCCTGGCCGTGTCGGGGTGGGCCCCGGAGGGGTTCTCGGCGCCGGCGGCGCTGTCCGCGGACCCGCTGGAGGCGCTGCGCCTGCTGGGCGGGCTGCCGGAGGCGGTCGCCGACGATCCGGAGCTGCTTGCGGGGGCGGTCCGCGCGATGGGCGCGGACGGCTCGGTGTGCGCGGACTTCTCGGACGACGGGGCGGCCGTGGGCTGTCCCGTCGTCGCCTACTCCGGGCGCGGGGATCCCCTCCTCGCGCCCGGCGCCATGCGGTCGTGGGCCGGGCGGACGCCGGAGTTCCTGGGGTGCCGGACCTTCCCCGGGGACCACTTCTACCTGAGCGCCCACGCCCGTGCCATCACGGCCGACCTGGCCCAGCTGCTGCCGCGGTACGCCGCGGGGCGCTGAGCGGGCGGCGTTCCAGCGGAACCCGGAGGTACCCCGTCATGCTGCCCCGACCCAATGAACTCCTCGCGCGCTACGTCGCGTTGTGGAACGAGAAGGACGAGCGCCGCAGGCGCGACATGGTGCACGGCCTGTACGCGCCGGACTGCGTCTACGTGTTCTACCGCAAGGATCCGATCCGGGGGCACGCGGCGCTCCTGGACCAGCTGGCCTACACGCACGAGGTGTACGGCCCGATGGGGTACGAGTTCCGGTCCTCGAACAACGCGACCGGCCACCACGACGTCGTCCGGTTCAACTGGGTGATGGTGTCGGCGGCCACGGGCGAGATGGAGATGTCCGGTCAGGACATCGTCGTGCTCGCCGAGGACGGTCGAATTCAGGCCGACTACCAGTTCCACGACAGGATGCCCTCGTCGTTCTCGTACAACGACGGGTACGAGGAGCACGGCGTGGCCGTACGGCACGCGCGGCCGACCCGTGCCGGCGCCGGCGGCCCCTGACGTGGACCGCCCCCGGACGCGCTCCGGCCCCGCGGCATCCCAGTGCCGCGGGGCCGGGCGCGTCGCCTTCGGGCCGTCAGAGGCTGGCGGCCGCCATGGCGTTCGGCGCGTACTGGCGCAGGACCAGCTCGGTGGTGGCCAGGGCCATGCGGGCGGGGCCGGCCTCGCCGAGGACCTCGCCGTTGGCCAGGGTGCCGCCGACGATGAGCATCAGTGTGTCGGCGAGGGCGTCGGGGTCCTCGGCAAGGGCCTCGACGCCCTTGTCGCGGAACCAGTTGCGCAGGCCCTTGAGGTGCAGCTTCGCCTCCTGGCGGCCCGGGTGTCCGGGCTCGCGGAACTCGCTGGAGGTGTTGTAGTAGATGCAGCCGTGGAAGTCGGGCTCCCGGACGCTGGCGTGGAAGAACTCCATCAGCGCGAGGATCTGGCGGGCCGGGTCCCCGGGGTAGGGGGCGGTGACCTCCTCGGCCTGCTCCCACCACTTCGCGTCGCTCTCGCGCAGCCAGGCCGCGATCAGTTCGTCCTTGCTGGCGAACTCGCGGTAGAGGAGGCTCTTGCCCACTCCGGTCGCGTCGATCACCTGCTGCATGCCGACGGCCCGGACCCCCTGCTCACCGAAGAGTTTGGCCGAGGCTTCCAGGATCCGCCGCCTCGTGCCTGGTGCCGGTGTGCGCGCCATGTCTCAACTCCTTCGCCTCTCCCCCGCGGTTCCCAGCATACGTTTGACACCGGGGTTTGTGAGCGCTAGAAATGGACCGATCAGTCCTGGACTGATCGGTCCATCACTTGTTCCGTAGCGCGTTCCCAGAGCGTTTCCGTAGAGCTCACTGCTTCCGACGACACTCCGATCGGAGTCTGATCATGACCGAGGCATCCCCGACCTCTCCTCCCATCGCACGGGTGGTACCGCCCGCCCCCGCCGTCAAGAGCCTGCCCCTGCTGCTCCTGGTCGTGTGCGCGGTGCAGTTCCTCGACGCGATGGACATCGCGAGCATGGGACCGGCCCTCCCCCTGGTCCAGGCGGACCTGGGGATGTCGACCTCCGCACTCCAGTGGGTCGTCTCGGCGTACGCGCTGGGCTTCGGCGGGTTCCTGCTCCTGGGCGGCCGGCTGGCCGACCTCTACAACCGCAAGAAGCTGCTGATCGGCTGGCTGGTGGTGTTCGTCGTCGCCAGCGTTCTCGGCGGCATCGCCGACGACGGCGTGGTCCTGGTCGTCGCCCGTCTCCTCAAGGGCGTCAGCGCGGGCATCACCGCTCCCGCCGCGATGGCGATCCTGCTCGACGCCTTCCGTGACGAGCAGTCACGCAACCGCGCCCTGGGCACCTTCCTGGCCGTGGCCTCGGCCGGCTACTCCCTCGGCCTGATCCTCGGCGGTCTGATGGCGGGCGTCTCCTGGCGGCTCGTCCTGTTCGCCCCGGCCGTCGCCGGTGTGCTGGTCGCGATGCTCGCCGCGTCGGTCGTCCCCTCGCAGCAGGAGAAGGGCAGGAGCGGCAGCCTCGACATCCTCGGCGCCGTCACGGTGACGGCGGGCGCGGTGGCCCTGGTCTACGGACTCAGCCGGGCCGCCAGTGACGGCTGGGCCGACGCCCAGACCATCGGCTCGCTGATCGCCGCCGCCGTCCTCTTCCCGCTGTTCGCCGTCGTCGAGAGCCGTCACCCGGCCCCGCTGGTGCCGCTGTCGGTCTTCCGCAAGGGCCAGCTGACCCGGTCCCTGATCGCGATGCTCTTCTTCGGCGCCTACGTCTCCTTCCAGTTCGTACTGACCCTCTACTACCAGGAGCAGCTGGGCTGGTCCCCGCTGGAGGCCGGCCTGGCCTTCCTGCTCGGCGGCGTGCTGACCGCGGGCACCGCCCGCTACGGCGCCGCGCTGGTCACCAAGTACGGTGCCTGGCCGGTCGCGACCGGCGGCCTGGTCCTGCTGAGCATCGGCTACCTCGGCTGGGTCCTGCTGATGGGCCAGGTCGACCCGCTGGTCACGCTGTTCGCGCAGCAGCTCCTCGGCGGCCTCGGCTTCGCCGCCGTCTACCCGGCACTGAACATCGCCGCCGTCGGCACGGCCTCGCCGGACGAGCAGGGCCTGGTCTCGGGCCTGTTCAACGCCGGCGCGCAGATCGGCAACGGCGTGGTCATCGCGCTCACCGCGACCGTCTTCTCGCTCAGCACCGGCGGGATCGCCCCCTACCGGGCCGGCCTGTGGACCGTCACGATCCTCACCCTCGGCGTGACCCTCGTGGCCCTGGCGGGCGCCGCCCGCTACCGCCAGAAGGCCGCCGCCTGACCGGAGGGGGCGCCGCCGCGGCGGCGCCCCCTCCCCCCGATCGGCCGTGCAGCACGTCCGGCGCACCCATTGGATCCCCCGCATCCGGTGCCGGGCGTGTTGCACGGCCTTTGTCGTGTTTGCACGTCCGTACGGCATTCCGACCGATGGAGCGCGGGGGCTTCATTGACATGCTCCCACCTGAGCAAGTACGGTCGGGACCGATCGGTCCACTAGGAATTCAGAGCATCACCAGCTCGCACACGACACCGTTCTCTTTCCATCTCGCGGGGAGATGTTTGTGTTGCTGTTCTCAGTCCTGGGATCCATAGAGATAATGAAACAGAGAGTCGCCGTCAGGCTCGGCGGCGCCATGCAGCAGACGCTCCTGGCGACCCTGCTCGCGGCCGGCGGATCGCTCGTCACCGTCGACTCCCTCATCCTCGAACTGTGGGGGACCACACCCCCCAACAAGGTCGAGAACGCCCTTCAGGCGCAGGTCAGCAGGGTCCGCAGGACCCTCGCCGCCGTGGAGCCCGAACGCCAGGGCTCGCGGGTGGTGACGAGCACCTCCGGCTACCAGTTCCTCTTCGACCGGTGGGAACTCGACGCCTACGTGTTCCTCGACACCGTGGACGCGATCCACGCGCGCTCGGGGACGGACACCCTCTCCGACCACCGCCAGAACATCACCGACCTCCGCGAGGGATTATCCCGCTGGCGCGGCCCGGTATTCGGCGGACTGGCCGGCGGCCCTATCTGCCGGACCGCCTCCACCCGATATCTGGAGGCGCGGAATTCGGCGCTCATTCTGCTTTACGATCTAGAACTCCGCACCGGCGGCCACGAACGGATCCTCCCGGAGCTGACCGAGCTGTACTCGCGCAACCCGAACCACGAGCAGTTCTGCATGCTGCTCATGCGCGCCCTGTACCGCTCGGGCCGGCAGCTCGACGCGCTGACGGTCTACCGCCAGTGCCGGCACAACATGATCGAGTCCCAGGGCATCGAGCCCTCCCCCGTCCTGAGCCAGTACGAGCGGGCGATCCTCACCCACGACCCGATGCTGCTCCAGGACGAGCCCTACTGGCCGGTGCCGGCCCTCGTCGCGGGCTAGCCGGGAGCCCCGCGATGGGCGACTTCCTGCTGCTGGTCGCGCACGGCAGCCGTGACCCCCGGCACGCGCGGACGGTGCGCGCGCTCACCCGGCGGATCCGGTCGGCGAGGCCCGGACTGCCCGTCACCGCGGCCTTCCTGGACTTCGACGCGCCCTCCGTACCGGGCGGGCTGGAACAACTGGCCCGCCTCGGCGCCCGGAGCGTGGTGGTACAGCCCCTGCTGCTGGCCCGCGCCTTCCACGCCTCGGTCGACCTGCCCGGCGCACTGCGCCGGGCGCCGTCGTCCCTGACGGTGCGCCAGGCCCGCGTACTGGGCCCGGACCCGCTGCTGACCGCGGTACTGGAGCGCCGGCTGTACGAGGCCGGCCTCGGCCCGGGGGCGCGTACGGCGACCGCCGTGGTCCTCGCGGGCGCGGGCACGACCGACCCGGAGGCGGCCGCCTCGTTCGCCGGGATCGCCCGGCGGTGGCAGCGCACCGGATGGCGGGCCGTACGGCCCGCGTTCGCCTCGGGCGGCGCCTTCCCCCGCACCGAGGACGCCGTACGGGCGCTGCGCGCCGAGGGCGCGGAGCGGATCGCGGTGGCCCCGTACGTCCTGGCACCGGGCCGGCTCCCGGACCGGATCGCGGCGGGCGCCGCCGGAGCCGGGGCGGACCACCTGGGCGCCGTGCTCGGCGCCGCTCCGGAACTGGCGCGGCTCGTACTGCTCCGGTACGACGCCGCCCGGGCTAGGCCTGACGCCCTCGCCCTCACGGGCTGACGCGGGCGCCGGGCGCTCCGGGCGGCGGGTCAGCCGCGCAGGCCGCGGCGGCGCAGCATCCGCCGCTCCGCCGGGGCGAAGACCAGCAGTTCGACGGCGACTCCGACCAGCAGGATCAGGATGATGGCCAGGAAGATCCGGGCCATGTCGGAGGTCTCGCGCCCCGATTCCAGCAACTGGCCGAGGCCGAGGCCCAGATCGGGGGAGCTGGCGATGATCTCGGCGGCCATCAGGGACCGCCAGGAGAAGGCCCAGCCCTGCTTGAGCCCGGCCAGGTAGCCGGGCAGGGCGGCCGGCATCACGACGTACCGGGCGCCGCGCAGGCCGCTGGCGCCCAGCGAGCGGCCTGCGCGCAGGAACAGCGGCGGGACCTGGTCGATGCCGGAGACCAGGCCGTTGGCGATGGAGGGGGTGGCGCCGAGCAGGATGACGGCGTACATCATCGAGTTGTCCAGGCCCAGCCAGAGCACCGCCGGGGGCACCCAGGCCACCGAGGGCAGGGACTGCAGGCCGGACAGGACCGGGCCGACGGCGGCGCGGACGAACCTCACCCGGGCCACGACCAGGCCGAGCGGGGTACCGATGGCCAGGGCCAGCAGGAAGCCCGACAGGCCGCGCCAGACGCTGGTCCAGAGGACGTCGAAGAGGGTGCCCTTGAACCAGAGGTCGGCCAGGCTGTCCCAGACCGCGGACGGCGGCGGGAGGATGTAGGCGTCGGTGACCCCGGCCAGGGTGAGGACCTGCCAGGCCGTCAGCACCAGGACCACGGCCGTGAGCGGGGGCAGGGCCTTGGCCAGGAGCACCCGGCGCAGCGGGGTGCGGGCTCCCTGGCGGGTTTCGAGCGCGTCCAGCCCGGCCAGCTCGTTGGCGGCGGTCCGGGGCCTGAGTTCACGGGGCCCGAGTTCAGTGGCGGCCATGGCGGCGGATCTCCCCTCGCAGGTGTTCGGTGATCTCCAGGGACAGGTCCGCGACCGCCGCGTCCTCGATGCGGCGCGGCTGGTCCAGGTCCACGGCCCATTCGCGGGCGACGCGTCCGGGGCGGGAGGAGAGGAGGACGACGCGCTGGGCGAGGCGGACGGCCTCGCGCACGTTGTGGGTGACGAAGAGGACCGAGAGCCCGGTCTCCTGCCAGATGCGGGTGAGTTCGCCGTGCAGGACGTCGCGGGTGATGGCGTCGAGGGCCGCGAAGGGCTCGTCCATCAGCAGGAGGCGGCTGTCCTGGGCGAGGGCGCGGGCGAGGGCGACGCGCTGGCGCATGCCGCCGGAGAGTTCGTGGACGCGCTTGCCGTGGGCGCCGCCGAGGCGGACCAGTTCCAGCAGCCGTTCGGCCTCGGGCTTGCGGTCGGCCTTGGCGACCCCGCGCAGCCGCAGGGCCAGCTCGATGTTCTTGCCGGCGGTGAGCCACGGGAAGAGGGCGTGCTCCTGGAACATCAGGGCCGGACGGCCGAGGGTCTCGATGGTGCCGGCCGTCGGCGAGTCCAGGCCGGCCACCAGGTTGAGCAGGGTGGACTTGCCGCAGCCGGAGGCGCCGAGGAGGGTGACGAACTCTCCGGGAGCGAGATCGAGGCTGATGTCGTCCAGGACGAGCTGCGGTCCGGCCGGGCCGGAGAAGGACTTCGAGACGTGCTCGATGCGTACGGCCGCACGGGCCGTGGCGGTGCTGTGCTCCGCGTTGATCAGGGCGGTCGCCATCGCGGGTCACCTTCCTTGGTCGGCGGTGCCGAGACCCGCGTGGTCGACGGTGGGCTTGTGCAGGGAGCCGAGGACCGCGTTGAGCGGTCCGAGGTCGTAGATGCCGTCGAGGTCGGGCCGTTCCAGGAGCCCGGCCGCGACGGCGTGGTCGGACTGGGCCTTCAGGGTGGTGGCGAGGGGGTCGTCGGTGACGAGGATCCCGGGCCAGGCCGCGTCGACGACCTCGGGCTCCAGCTCCTTGCCGCTGAGGGTCTTCAGGGCGGCGTTGGCGGAGGCCTTGGCCCGGTCCGGATCGGCGTTGATCCACTCGTTGGTCCGCACCGTGCCGCGCAGCACGGCCTCGACCACGTCCCGGTGCTCCTTGAGGAACTTCTGCGAGACGACGACGTTCGTGATGACGAACTTCCCGCCCGGCCACAGGTCCCGCTCGTCGAGCAGGACGGCGGCACCCTCGGCGACGAGCTTGGACGCGGTCGGCTCCGGCACCCAGGCGCCGTCGACGGCACCGGAGCGGTAGGCGTCGGGGGTGACGGTGTTGTCGGTGCGGACGACGGAGACGTCGCCCCGGCCGCCGGCCGCGTCGACCTTCCAGCCGCGTGCGGCGATCCAGTGGAGGAAGGCCACGTCCTGGGTGTTGCCGAGCTGCGGGGTGGCGATCCTCCTGCCCTTCAGGTCGTCGAGGGTCTTGATCTTGTCCGGGTTCACGACGAGCTTGACGCCGCCGGAGGCGGAGCCGGAGATGATCCGCAGGTTCGAGCCCTTGGACTTGACGTAGCCGTTGACGGCGGGCGAGGGCCCGATGAAGCCGATGTCGACGGAGCCCGCGTTCAGGGCCTCGATCTCGGCGGGGCCGGCGTTGAAGGTGGTGGTCTTCAGGACGGTCCCGCCCAGCTCCCGCTGGATCAGGCCCTCCCGTACGCCGACCAGGGCGGTGGCGTGGGTCAGGTTGGGGAAGTAGCCGACGCGGACCCCGGCGGCGGAGAGCTTCTCGGCGCCGGCGGCGGCCGCCGGGGCCGCGTCCGGGACCCTGACCGCCCGGGATCCGTAGCCGCAGGAGGTGAGGGCGGCGGCGAGCAGCAGGGCGAGGGCCGCGACGGGTCGGGGCCGGCGCAGGAGGTGGGGGCGGCGGCGCGGTGGGGGCATCGTCAGAGGGTCCATTCGTTCTCGTGCCCGGTGAAGGCCTCGCCCGCCATGCCGGCGGTCAGGGTGGTTCCGTCCGAGGGGTCGATGAGGAGGAACGACCCGGTGCGGCGGGAGTCCGCGTACGCGTCGAGCGCGAGGGCCTCGCCGGTGCGGACGACGACGCGGCCGATGTCGTTGGCCACCAGCCGGCCGGGGTCGAGGTGCTGGGACAGGTCCGCGAGGGTCAGCCGGGACGGGATCTCCCTGACGATCGCCTTGACCGTGCGGGTGGTGTGCTTGAGGAGGACGCGCTGGCCGACGGCGAGGGGCCGGTCGGCGACGTGGCAGACGGTGGCGACGACGTCCTGCGTGGTGGCCGGGGCGGCCCCCTCGGGGGCGATGAGGTCGCCGCGGGAGACGTCGACGTCGTCGGCGAGGCGGACCGTGACGGACTGCGGGGCGCAGGCCGCCTCTACGGGGACCCCGAGGGCGTCGATGCCCTCGATGACGGACGTACGGCCCGAGGGCAGGACGGTGACGGCCTCGCCGACGCGCAGGACGCCGGAGGCGATCTGGCCCGCGTAGCCGCGGTAGTCGGGGTGCTCGGCGGTCTGCGGGCGGATCACGTACTGGACGGGGAGGCGGGCGGGTCCGGCGGTCAGCCCGTCGCTGACGGGGACGGTCTCCAGGTGCTCCAGGACGGTCGGGCCGCCGTACCAGTCCATGTTCGCGGAGGGCTCGACCACGTTGTCCCCGGCCAGGGCCGATATGGGGACCGCGGTGACGTCGTGGAGGCCGAGGCGGGCGGCGTAGCCGTTGAACTCGGCGGTGACGGCGGCGAAGACGCCCTCGTCGTAGCCGACGAGGTCCATCTTGTTGACGGCGAGGACGACGTGGGGGACGCGCAGGAGGGCGGCGACGGCGGCGTGCCGGCGGGTCTGCTCGATGACGCCGTTGCGGGCGTCGACGAGGACCACGGCGAGGTCGGCGGTGGAGGCGCCGGTGACCATGTTCCGGGTGTACTGCACGTGCCCGGGGGTGTCGGCGAGGATGAACCGGCGGCGGGCGGTGGCGAAGTAGCGGTAGGCCACGTCGATCGTGATGCCCTGCTCCCGCTCGGCCCGCAGGCCGTCGGTCAGCAGCGCCAGGTCCGGGGCGTCCTGGCCGCGGTCCTGGGAGACCCGCTCCACGGCCTCCAGCTGGTCGGCGAGGACCGATTTGGAGTCGTGGAGGAGCCGTCCGACCAGGGTGGACTTGCCGTCGTCCACGGACCCGGCGGTCGCGAAGCGCAGCAGCGTCGTCGTGTCGTCCATGGTTAGAAGTACCCTTCGCGCTTGCGGTCTTCCATCGCGGCCTCGGACAGCTTGTCGTCGGCGCGGGTCGCGCCCCGCTCGGTGAGGCGGGACACGGCGATCTCGGCGATCACGGCGTCCAGGTCGGCGGCGTCGGAGTCGACGGCACCGGTGCAGGACATGTCACCGACGGTGCGGTAGCGGATCCTCCGGCGCTCCACGGGTTCGGACTCCTTCGGCCCGCCCCATTCGCCGGCGGTGAGCCACATGCCGCCCCGCTGGAAGACGTCCCGCTCGTGGGCGAAGTAGATCTCGGGGAGCTCGATGCCCTCGCGGGCGATGTACTGCCACACGTCCAGCTCGGTCCAGTTGGAGAGCGGGAAGACGCGGACGTGCTCGCCGGGCGCGTGGCGGCCGTTGTAGAGCTGCCACAGCTCGGGGCGCTGGCGGCGCGGGTCCCACTGGGAGAACTCGTCGCGCAGGGAGAACACGCGCTCCTTGGCGCGGGCCTTCTCCTCGTCGCGGCGGCCGCCGCCGAACACGGCGTCGAACTTCAGCTGCTGGATCGCCTCGGTCAGCGGGACGGTCTGGAGCGGGTTGCGGACGCCGTCGGGGCGCTCGCGGAGCTTGCCGGCGTCGATGTACTCCTGGACGGAGGCCACGTGCAGGCGCAGGCCGTGCTTCTCGACGGCGCGGTCGCGGTAGGCGAGGACCTCGGGGAAGTTGTGCCCGGTGTCCACGTGCAGCAGCGAGAACGGCACCGCCGCCGGCGCGAACGCCTTCAGCGCCAGGTGCAGCATGACGATGGAGTCCTTGCCGCCGGAGAACAGGATCACCGGCTTCTCGAACTCGCCCGCCACCTCACGGAAGATGTGCACCGCCTCCGACTCCATGGAGTCCAGGTGGTTCAGCGCCCTCGCGGCCCTGTTGATGGGGATGACGGTGGTCACGCGAGACCCCTCTGTTCGAGCAGCGCGAAGAGCGCGGCTGCGGATTCCCGGACGGTCTGCGTGTGCGACTCGATCCGCAGGTCCGGGTCCTGCGGTGCCTCGTAGGGGTCGTCGACGCCGGTCAGACCGGAGATCTCGCCCGCCGCCTGCTTCGCGTACAGGCCCTTCACGTCGCGCTCGGAGCACACCTCGACCGGGGTCGCCACGTGCACCTCGACGTATGTCGTCCCGGCGGCCGCGTGCCGCTTCCGAACCGCTTCGCGGCTGTCGGCGAAGGGCGCGATGACCGGGACGAGCGCCTTCACGCCGTTGCTGGCGAGGAGTTCGGCGACGAACCCGATCCGCTGCACGTTGGTGTGCCGGTCCTCACGGCTGAAGCCCAGACCCGCCGAGAGGAACTCGCGGATCTCGTCCCCGTCGAGCACCTCCACCCGGTGGCCCTCGGCGCGCAGCCGCCCGGCCAGCGCGTACGCGATCGTGGTCTTGCCCGCGCTGGGCAGACCGGTCAGCCACACCGTGGCTCCCTGGCCGGTCACGCTCATCCGCTTCTCC
>NZ_JBVIRQ010000034.1:0-18581 GCF_055575955.1 Streptomyces sp. NPDC033966
GGCGCAGCTGCGGGCCGCGGCCACCCGCAGTGAGCAGCTCGCGAAGGAACTGGTGGCCCCGGCTTCGGCCCTGTTCCGCATGGGCGGCCGGTAGAGGCAGGTTGCCGGGTTCGCTGCCGCGCGCCTGCTACTGGGCCCGCCTTCGGGGCGTTGTGCGGGGTATGGGACGGATGAAGCCGGGGCGTACGCGCCGGGCACGGTTGGAGTGTGGCCGCTGCGGTACGCGGGCGCCGGGGGACTGGACGTCGGCGGAGGCTGTGGAGTGGAGCGGCCGTTATGAGGGCGGCCGCCTGGTGCTCATCGTGTGTCCGCCGTGCCACCCCGCGGTGGAGACCGCCGAGGCGGAACTCAATGCGGCCGCGGTGACGGTCGGGAAGGAGGCCGGCGGGCGGTTCGCCGCCGACCCCGTCGTCTGCCTGACCGGTACACGGGCCGACCCCGGCATGGTGCTGTACGGGGGCGACCACCTCCACCGCGTCCTGCTCGGCGGGGCCGGTCGACGGCCTTGGCGTCGTGGAGCAGCTGCCGGTGGGCACGCGCTGCGTGCCTACCGTCGGCGGCGTGATGATCTACCCCTCCCAAGGCCTGCGCGGAGGTCCGCAGGCGGCCCTCGGGAGGCGGGGGCACGCTCCCGCTTGTGCTGCCGTCGGACGGGAGGCGGCGACGCTCGCGGGGCCGCCGGAGCATCAGCCCGCGAAAGCGCGCCGGGCGGCCGCCGACCTGCTCCCAAGCCCGTCCGTGGCCGGGGTGGACCCCTGCTCGGCGCCCGCGACGGGTCGGGCTAGGAGAAATCTCCCCCCGCTGTCCTGTCTGTTGTCGCCTTTCCGCCCCGAAGGCCTGGAGGGCAGGGCGTCCTTCCCGGGCGTGATGCCCGCGGGCCGAGGGAGACGGAGATGAGCGACTGGATGGATGTGGTGCGAGCGCTGGCGGAGGACCCGCTGGTGCGCCTGGTGGTGCGCGAGGGCGTCCGGGGGATCGCCCGGCGTGTGCAGCGCGGGCGCAGGTCGGCGGCTGCCGGCCTCGGGACTGGTAGGCCCGCATGTTGAGGTGTCGCGTATTCGCCAGCCGAGATGTGTTCATGGCCTGACGGAGTGACGGACAGTGATGTTCGGGAGTCTCGCCCTCCGCAGTCTGACCTCGTCTTGTGACTGCGAGCTTCCGTCTACTCCAGATAGAGAGCTGCCAAGCGGGGCAGGCGGCGAGTCATTTCGTCGTGGTCATCGAAATCGAAGTTCCAGGTGGGGTCCAGCTCCCGGTAGCGGATGGCGGGTGGGCTGGTGGGGAGCTGATCACCGGTCGCCGAGATATGTGCGTTCCAGGCGATGCCCAGCATGTCCTCACCCTCCAGGTCGACACCGTCGGCTGCGGAGGCTTGAACGATGGGCAGTTCTGCCAGGGCATCGGGGTCACCGACTACGCGCTCAAAGACGTCACAGCCCTGAGAGATCAGCCAGCCGCGGAAGTAGTCGAAGCCGTCGTCAGAGCACCCACCGTTGGCGATGTAAGCAGCGGCCCACAGAGGGTTGGTGTACGAGTCAACCATCAGCTCCCACAGCACCTGCTCAGCTGCGATGATCTCCTCGACCGGCCGGGAGGCCAGCAGCGAGGTCGCTTCGCGAGCGACCGCCTCGCCGTCGTTCGGGTTGGACGCCTGAATGCGGGCTGCCTCAATGAGCTGCCAGAACTGCTGCTTGTTCATGGAGGCAGAGCCTGCCATCTGGTACTGACATTTGTCCGTTCGGGGGAGCTTGGCCCATCAGAGCAGCCACGTCGCTCCCGTCAGCGTGTGTGGTCACCGGGGGCGTATCGGCTCCAGGTCCCGCCAGCTTCGGTGACGAGGTGGGTGGTGGTCTTGTCGTGGTAGCCGAGGGCCCGAGCGATCACGGGTGCAGGGGCTTGGAGGACCAGTTGGCGGATCGCTGAGGCTCGGCCGCGCTGGACGGGAACTCCGGCAGCTCGGAGCTGGTCGAGCAGGCTGGTCGGGTCCATCGGATGCCCGGGCTGCCGGCCGGGGAACAGCCAGGCCGTGCTGCGGCTGCTGGCGCGGGCGAGCCGGGGCTGTTCCGCCAGGTAGGCGCGCACGAGACCGGCGATCGGTCCAGGCAGCGGCGACAGAGGGTCTCCGAGCCGGACCATGAGGGCACCACCGTCGTCGATGACGTCTTCGGTGGTCAACCGAACGATGCGGCTGACGGGTTGGGCATAGAGCAGGTCGAGCGAGGCTGCGGTTCGGACTCGCAGTGGCAGGGTCTCGTCGTGCAGGACGCGGCGGAGGACGGCGAGGCGCCGGTGCTGGTGCATCGGGGCCTGATCCTGCTTGATTACATGGGGTGGCAGGACGAGTCGGGGCATGGTGCTGTTGTCCATGCACCAGCGCAGGAAGGGCTGGGCCGGTCGACGGGTGGCGTAGTGGTCAGCGTGCCAGGCGTCGAGGTCAGCCTGCCGGCATCGGTCGATGGTCCGGTTGCGGGCTGCGAGCCACGCGAGGAAGGCGTCGGCCTGGGTGATCTGCTGCCGGGCCTCGGATGCCGGGGATCGTCCGAGCGGCCCGGCATCGGCCTTCGCCCGCAGGCGCCGCAGTTGGTGCCAGGTGGCGAACCGGTGCAGAAGCTGGTGTCGCGAGGGATCCTCGACCGCGGCGAGCCGCTCGGCGAGCCAGCGTTCGTAGAGCAGGAGCCGCCGGTCCGCGGGAGGCAGGACGTTGCTCTCCATGAGCAGGTCACGCAGGTGGGCTGCCGTGCGCCAGTGTTCCTGCTGCTGCAGGCCCTCATGGCTGATCGGGACGCAACCGGTTGCCAGGTCCTGCAGGAGGCGGACGACGTTGGGGCGGCGGAGCCAGATCAGCCTGCTCTTTGGACGGTCGAGATCCAGGAGTAGATCTACGAGGGGCACCAGCTGGGCGCGAACCTGGCCGGTGTCGTCGTCGAGGAGGCCGGCGAGCCGGTCGGACAGGGTGCAGCGTTCGCAGAGCCGGCGACCGAGCAGCATCCCCTCGAAGCCACAGCGGTCGCAGAAGAAGTCGCGGCTGATCCCCGCGCAGTCGCGGCAGACCGGGACGCCGTCCGGATCGCGGCCGGGCAACAGCCGGTCCATGCCGCAGCCCGGACAGCGGCCCCGGACGCGCATCGCGCGCTCGTAGCAGGTGCGGCAGATCGGCCCGTCGGACCACTCGGCCGATTTCGCTGCCCGCCGACCGCAGCGTGAGCACGTGCGGACGTGCCAGCGTTCGTACTCCTCCGGCGTCACCGCTCAGTCCTCCGTCAGCCTGACCCGCTTGGGGCGGCGGGCTGCCAGGTCGATTGGCGCGTCCTGGCCGACGGCTCGCTGGACGGTCAAGTTCTCGGCCGAGGTGGCGATCAGGTCGGACGGTGTGCAGTCGAGGATGTCGCAGAGCACCGCCAGCACCGGCAGCGAGAGCCGTTCCGGGGTTCCGGAAACCAGGCGGTGGACCTGGGAGGCGGACAGGGTGATGCCCCGCTCAGACAGGTGGGGCATCAGCTCAGTGACAGTGAACATGCCGCGCGAGCCCATCAGCTCCCGCAGGCGCCACCGGTAGCCGATCTGGCGAGGCATCAGGAGATCCTTCCCGGCCGCAGGGCGGCCTCGACGGTCGCGTCCAGGACTCGCCGCAGGGTGCGAGTGCGGAAGTCGGAGGAGACGCAGGTGTAGATCGCGGTGGTGGACGCGTGATCGTGGCCGACCTGGTGCTGAACGAACAGCGGGTCGAAGCCGTCTTCGATCAGGTGGGTGATGTAGGACCTGCGCAGGGAGTGATACTCCAAGGCCGGATCCAGGCCGAGGGCATCGCGGTACGCGGCGAAGCGCGAGTCCAGGCGCTGGAGTCCGACCCGCGGCCCCCGTTCGGAGGGCCAAAGGGCTGGGCCGGTGGCTTGCCGCATGCCGGGCCGTACCTCCTTGATCCACTCGTCGACGATATCGGGTGTCCACCGCCAGACGGTCAGCACGCTGCGGCGTTTGGGCGGCGACCCCTTCTTCGCCTTGCCGTAGCGGACCTGGAGGGCGCCGTACTCGCCGAATTCCCGTCCCTCCGGGTTGCGGCCGAAGTCCGTAAGATCGAGCATGCGGGTCTCGTTGCGCCGCAGCCCGTAGGCGTAGGCGCTCTTGAACAGGGCGGCGTCGCGGAAGGCCGGCAGCCAGCCCTTGCGGCCTTTGCCTCGGACTCTCAGGACCTGGTCGTCGGCGTAGTCGAAGAAGGCTTGCAGCTCGGGCTTGGTGAACGCCCGGCGTTCCGGCTCGCCCTCGGCCTCGTCCGCGTGCACCGCCGCGTTCCACTCGTGGACCACCTGGATCGGGTGCGTGCCGAACAGACGCAGGCACTCCTCCGCCCACCCGTAGGCCGGGTCGGTCAGGAAGCCACAAAACTGCCGCACTGCGCCTTGGTAGTTGCGCAGGGTGGAGCGGACGCAGCCATGGACCGAGCGGAGATCCGCCGACCAGTCGTCGACGTGCTGCGGCGTCCACTGCCATGGCAGGACATCGGCGTGCCGAGTGAAGGCCCGAACCGTCCTCTCCTGGTCGGAGACGTACCCCGGCGACAGGTTCCGTGCGAGCTGCTGGTTGCGCCAGCCCTGGAGCATCGCCTCGAAGACCTGCTCGTCCGGCCGCAGCATCGGCAAGCCGTCGACCAGATGGAGGCGAGCAGACCCCGGTGCGAGGCCGTCCTGACCCATCCGCCATCACTCTCCGTCTATCGCATTGGACGCGATTTTTTCGCATCTGATGCGAGTCGGCGGTGTTTCCCCAGCTCAATCGCTCGATGGAGTGAAGGAGTCAGCGGGGCGGTGGCCAGGCCGCTACCGTGATCCCGTGTGCAGCCAGGTGCAGCGTCCCTGGCAGGCCTGGCAACAGCTGGCGGTCAGCCAATCCCAGGTCCGCCGTCGCCTATTCGCATCCGATGCGATTGGCGTCGGTAGGAACATCGGTACAGCGGTTAACGCTAAGCCGATGATCATGGTCCGACCGGTGTGAGCGTGCTTCACCCCGTACACGGCCAGGGTGTCGGCGTCGACCGGGCCATCGTGGCCCTCCGGCCCAACAGGCGACGCCGCACCGGCGGCCGGACCGGCAGCCACGGCCAGGATCCCCGCCGCATGGCCCGCTCCTTCCGGCTGATGAAACAGACTCTCGGGTGGACCCGTCCGAGGCTGCGGCCCCCCGAGGCCGGCGAGCGCTGGACCTGGCTCTGATCATCGCCGCGCACACCCAGATCCGCCTTCTGAGCTGGGCCGCCGCCGACTTGCGTCGGCCGTGGGAGAAGCCCGCCGAGCGCGGCCGGCTCACCCCGGCCCGACTCCGCCGAGGGTTCAGTAACCTCCGCCCGCATCTCACCTGCCCGGCCCGCGCACTGAAGCCCTCAACTCCCGGCGCTAGAAGGTCACTTGGCTCGAAGAACCGGTTGCCCGCCACCCGCTACGACGTGGGCAAGACCGTGAAACGAGCCGAGAGCATCACCGAACGAAACCGACTTAGACCATAAAGAACAAGCTGAAGGCGAAGCCGCCATCAAGCGCCTGCGCCGCGAGAAGAGCCGGGTCTAAGGTGATCGGGATAGTCGGGTTCGTGGAGGGGGAACGATGGCGCAGGTGCTCACCTTGGGGACGGACGGATCAAACGACGAGCTGGCCTCCTTCGCGCAGTGGCTGCGTGAGGAACCGGACGTCCACCGCCATGCGAGGATCGAGTGGGCGGCCGCCACGCCGGCGGAGGGCGAGATGGGCGGCGCTCTCGACATCGTGAAACTTGTCATCGACTCCGGCTTCCAGATGGTCAACCTCGGTCTCGCCTACGCTGCGTGGCGGGCAACGCGGCCCGCTCCCGCTCCGGCGATCACCGTGGAGCGCGACGGGGTACACATCACGTTGACCGGGGATGATGCTGAGGCAGCGGCCAGGTTGCTCCGGGCGCTCGGGGAATGAGCGCGCTTCCTGACCCGGCCGCCTCACGGGCCGTATTGATCGGAACGAGCCGCTACGACAATCCCGCTCTGGGCGATCTTCCAGCTGTCGCAGCGAACCTCGACGCACTGGCCGCGCTGCTGTGCGCTTCGGACGTGTGGGGGTTACCGGCGCGCAACTGCACCGTCGTCGCGAACCCGGCCAGCGCCGCTGAGATTCTCGCTCCGATCGCGGCTGCCGCGGCCGAGGCCACCGACACCCTGCTCGTGTACTACGCGGGCCACGGGCTGGTCGCGCGCGCGGCCCCGGAGCTGCACCTGGCCCTGACCGGATCCAGACAGAACGCGTCGTACACGGCCGTACCGTACGGCCTACTCCGCGAGGAACTCGTCGGCGTCCGGGCCCTGCGTCAGGTCGTCATCCTCGACTGTTGCTACAGCGGACGTGCTCTCGGGCGCATGGCGGGAGAGGACTCGGTGACGCTGGTCGCCGATGAGGCCGAGATCGAGGGTACGTACCTGATCGCCGCCGCGGCCGAGACCAAGGCGGCGGTGTCCGTTCCCGGCGAGCCGCACACGGCCTTCACCGCGGAGCTCCTGGGCGTCCTCTCGCGCGGCATACCGGGCAAAGGGCCGTACGTCGACCTCGACACGGTGTACCGGGAAGTCGAGTCGGCCTTGCGGGCCAAAGAAAGGCCGATGCCCCAGAGGAGGATCCGCAACACGGCGGACCGGGTCGCCTTCCGCAACCGTGCGCATCCCTCGCCAGCCACACCCGCGCCCCACGGTCATGGCGCCCTGGCCGTTTCTGTCCCTCCGGTCCTTCCTGTCCGGCGCCTCCGCTCCAAGGCGACCCTGACAGCCGGACTGTGCGTCCTCCTTGGTGGCGTAGTGCTCGGCGCTCTGCAGAGCGGGCTCTTCGCAGGCGACGGCAAGGCGCTGGGATCCCATCCTTCACCCAGTCCCAACCCGGGCACGGCCGACGCGTCCAAGACCACATCATCACCTTCGCCGAATCCCACCCCTCCCGCGCCGAGTCATGTACCCGAGACCAGCCCGACACCCACGCCTGCCCCGACGCCGTCGCCCAGTCGCGAGGCGAGCCGCACGTCCGAGGAGAAACCAGCTTCCTCCGGGGCAAAGCCGTGCAAGGCCACGAACCTCCAGCTCTCCCTCAACAGCAGGAAGAACGAGTACGAGCCGAACGAGGAACCCGAGCTGGACCTGAACGCGAAGAACCAGGGCGACACCCCCTGCACACTGGACTTCCGGCTCACACCAGTCGTCGTCAAGATCATCAGTGCGGGTGGGGACGCCCAAGTAGCGGCGAACGACTGTCAGAACGGAACGACGCTTCCCCCTTACGAGCGACGTATCGAAGCCGGAACCGCCACCCTGCTCACGTTCCGGTGGAACCCGCACAGCCGAGCGATCGAGCCGTGCTCGGCGCCTCCGGGGCAACGAGCACCGGCCGGTACCTATCTCGCCGAGGCGGCACTCACCGGGGTGCCCGTGGCGAGAAGCTCTTTCGTTCTGCGTGGTCTCTGACGAGAAGGAGACCACTTGATCTTCGACTGTGCGGCGGGGGCACGGAGTGGCCGAATCCTTGTTCCGGGCCGGCACCGGAAGGAGAGGGGGGCTTCACGGGCCTGGCCGGCCAGTTCCGTGCCTGGCATGTCGGAAGGTGAAACGTCGGTGACGAGCCGTGGACTCCCGCGGCTACGAGCTCGGACCTGAAACCCGGCTGGACTCCCTCGACCTGCAGCGTCAGCAGCCGGGGTGACCGGCCGGGTTGTCCGGCCGGCCCGGGTGGCCTGCTCACGGATCAGGACACCGCCCAGTCGATGCCGAGTTCGGCGAGGGTTTCGAGTTGCGCGGAGTCGAGCCGGGTGCGGAAAGACTCGCGCAGCGGCCGTGGGCCGGCTGACAGTTCGCGGTCCAGGAACCGGCGCAGCGGAGTACGGGGACTGTGCAGTCCGGTGGTGAGGCTCATTCGAAGGTCACCGCCTTGAGGAGGCACCGCCCGCAGGCGGTGGAATCGTCACGGCCGGACGCTACGAACGGGCACTGACAACGCGTCACCCACAGGAGGTAGCCGCCTGTAACCCACATGAAATCGTTCCGCCGATCGGGTGGCGGAAGGCATCGGGCGCGGTGTACCTAGGGCCCGAAACTGCTGGCGTGGTTGGAGGCTGATGCGTGCGTGGCGGGGTGCTGATGCCTGCCGGTCAGGGCGTGCTCGGGATTGGTGGCATCGTCCCAGCGGCCCTGTGCCCCCAGCGCGGCCCAGAGGGGTGCCTACGCTGACCGCAAGCTGGGGGTGCTCAGCGTGCTCCGGTGTTGCGTAGTTTGCGCACGCCGCCGACCCGGTACAGCTGAGGCGTTCACCCCTGTGGCACGCCTCGAACGGCCTTGTCCCGATTGTGATGCCTGATAACCCCGTCGAGAATATTCGCGACAGCGAGTGAGGGGTTCCGCCATGGGTCTGATCGAGATTCAGTTCAAGCAGGAAGCACTTCTGCAAACGATTCGAGCACGGCTGAATAGGCAGCCGCTGTCGACCGCGGCTGTGCCAGGGAAGCCCGGACGCTGGCTGGATCATCTGGACTGCACGAGTGTCGTTCTAGCCGCTCCCGCTGACGTACCCCCTGAAGCAGTCGTGCCAGCCGGAGGGCTCTTGGTCCAAGCGGCGATTGATGCGCATCACACCACGTACGAGGACGCTCGATCTGCGGGTAGTCTTAACCAGCCTCAAACACAGGTGCTGAAGGCACAGGTGTGGATTGCTCTGTCTGCAACCGGAACGCTAATCAGTATCTCGGTCGCTGCTGCCAGCGTTGAGGGATTTTCTGTAGATCCCGCCATGCTCTTCTCTTCTGTGACAACAGTCGCCGCGTGGCCCCAACCCGGGGCCGGCGGCGCTGTAGTAGCTGGGGCTGGTGTCATCGCATTTCGGCAGGCGACGTCTCCGGGAGATGTACTGACGGATCCCGTGGTGGACATGGCGGGGCAGTGGGATTGGGCACAGCTGGTTTCAGGGTCCGCATTGGCTGATCAACTCAGAAATGAACTCCAGGCGGCACTCGCTGACAAAGTGGAAGAGAACCCCAAGAAGTACCGCCTAGAGGAAGACGCCACAGGCGTATGGGGGTTTCCATGGGCGCAAGCAGTGTCATCTGGCGTAATCGAGGCTGTTGACTCATGTCAACCGTTTGATGTTGACGTCTCAGTCACGGTAGGCCTTAGCGCCTCGTTCGAACCGAGGGTAAATGAGAATGTCGCGATTGCCACCTACATGCTCAGCTGGGATGCCGAGGACTGGGATAGTGTCCGGTGCGCGATCGGTACCCTTGTCCTGGGTCTGGGCATCAGCAACTTCACATTTATTGGCCCAATCCTGCAAAAGGTCAGCCAACTGGCTGGCCTGGGGGCGCTTATCGCAATTCCAATTCTGGTGGAGGGTGGGACTTCTGGCGCATTTGAGAATAGGCCGACGCCGCCAAATCTTGTGGAAATTGCGCGCGATGATGACAGCATCACCTATCAGGGTTCAATCTCTCTAGAGCCGGCCCTGGGTGAGTTCGCGCGGGTTTATGTGAGAGAGGCGAGTGTCGGACCGGCTGGGCTCGTCAGCCGAGGGAAACTCTCAGTCAGGCATCCGGATCGGGGTATCAAGGGGTTTGTCTCGTCCGCCTATTGGGGATGGGATGTTGACTGCAAGCATCAGACGTTTGGTCAGAGATTCCATCCTGCGGACGTTTTTCTGAGCGACGCCGCCGCCATCCCGCTGCGGCTACTCAACCCTCCTCGATTCCGCACCGACCCGCCGGAGGAGTGGAAGCCCCGCATGGACGCCGACGCAATGGCCGTCCGCATCAGCCACGATGATTCAGTGCCTACTGGAACAGACTTGGCCTTGTGGGTCCACACTACAAATGGGCTGCGGTGGATTCATCTGGGAAGCGTGCCTGCTCCTAAGCCACCCCTAACTCCCGCCCAAAAGGCTGCCGCCTTTGCTAAATGCTTGAATCTCAAGGCAGAGAAGCAGTACCTGGGGAAGCAGTATCAATGGCTACCCGACCCGCCGCCGGATCAGTATGGAATTCCCCCCTACAGGGAGTGGTCCGTAATCGTAGAACAACTGCAAGACGGCGATACGATCGAACTGGTGGCCGTGCAGGCGAATGGGGCAGAGCGCCTCCTCGGGGCAATCCAGCCCGACAAAGGCAATGTCTCTGCTCAGGTTCTTACGCATGCGACGGAGCAACTGGCTCTCAGGACCAGTCGGGAAATTCCGGGTGATTCTCTGCGTATGGGGCAGCGTTGGATCACCCCGTGGGCGAAGATGCCGATTAAGGGAGGACCCGCCTCTGTGCGTGTGAGCAACGGAATGATCGACGTGCTCTCTGTGGTGGGCGAGCGAATTGTGGCCGACCCTAACGGCCGCACGTGTATGAGCTTCATGGAGAATGACTCAAGCCTCCCGTTCCGGTCCGACGATCGCTCATTTCGGACCCGTCGTGTCGGCAAGATGGCGGTGGTTGCAATCGACGGCGACTATCTCATCATCGGCAAACCGGGGCCGCTTCATCGGCTGTGAAGGGAATTGGGAGCGCCGATCCGGTCACAAGGCTTCATGGCCGTCATGGAGCAATTGTTGATGCCATGCGAATCGCCCACTTTTCCGAAGGCCGGCAGTGAATCACTGCCCAAGATGTGGAGGAGTAAGAACGCCTAACACAATGAGGTGGTGTCACCAGCAGGCGACGCACCGGGGTGAGGCCTTCCGACAGGAAGATCGTGAAACGTCTCTGTGATCCGATGACCGTCGCCATGTAGACCCGGGCTGCTCCTGCGGCTTCGAGTCCGGCGATGGCCTCGGCAAGTCCGGGCCGGGGTGTGACGCCCGTGTCGAGCATGACTTGGTTGTCGCCAGGACCAGGTGTCCCAGAGCTGTCGTGCAGAAGCCGATTGGTTCAGGAAGACCTGGAAGTCCGCGCGTGCCTCCAGCTCGGCCAGGGCTGCGCGTGCTGAGATGCTGTCGTCCTGGGACTTGCAGGGCGTCTCGGTTCATGCGATCAGTTTGCCGGGCCGGTCGATCGACATGGGGCGAGTGCCGGTCAGGTCAAGGACAGCACCTGGCGATGGGTGATCAGACAGCAGGCAAGCTTGAGGAAGGCTTCGTGGATGTCGACCCGTCGTTCCCAGCGGACACGGAGTCGTTTGAAGCCGTGGAGCCAGGCGAAGGTGCGCTCCGACCACCCACCGGTAGGTACCCAGACCGCTGCCGTGGGCCGTGCCGCGTCGGGCGATGGCGGGGAGGATTCGGCGGGCCCGGACCTGATCGCGGTAGACGTCGTGGTCGTAGCCTCGGTCGGCGAAGACTGACTGGGGCTTGCGACGGGGCCGCCCGGGTCTGCCTCGGACTGGTGGGATGGCGTCGAGCAGGGGCAGGAGCTGGGTGACGTCGTTGCGGTTGCCGCCGGTGAGGATGACCGCGAGCGGGGTGCCGTGTCCGTCGGTGATCAAGTGGTGTTTGGAACCGGCCCGTCCCCGGTCGACTGGTGACGGTCCTGTCTGGAGCCCCCCTTTTAGCGCCCTGACGTGGCTGGAGTCGACGACCGCTCTCGACCAGTCGAGGCGGGCGGCGGCGTTGCGGCAGACCGTCCGGGCCTTTGCTGGCTGCGCCCGGCTGGCTGACCTGCTGGAGGTTGAGCCCGATGTCGACGCGCTCTCCTACTACCCGCACCTGCTGGCCTGGGAGCTCGCCCAGCTTCCCGCCGAACAGGCCACGGTGCCGGTCATCCTGCTGGACACCTTCGAGGACACCGGCACCCGCACCCACCGCGACCTCGAACGGCTCCTGCAGCGCCTGGTGTGGCTCATGCCCAACAGCTTCTTCATCGTCACCGGCCGCGGCCGCCTGCAATGGGCCGACCCGGCGCTGGAGGGCCAGCTGGACTGGACCGGCCCCACCGCCTGGCCCGGGCTCGTCGGACAGGCCGTCCCCGGCCCCCGCACCGCCGGCACCCCGACCGGGACCGGCCGCCAGGTCCTCATCGGCGACTTCTCCCCCGAGGACTGCGTCGACTACCTCTCCAGGCGCCTGACCCGCGACGGCCAGCCCCTCATCGATGCCGGCCTGCGCACGGTGATCGCCGAGCGCTCCCACGGCCTGCCCCTCTACCTCGACCTCGCCGTCCTGCGCTTCCTCGAGCTCCGCCGCAGCGGCCACACCCCCAAGCCCGCGGACTTCGGCACTGACTTCCCGGCCCTACTCACCCGCACCCTGGCCGACCTCACCGCCGACGAACGCCACCTCCTCCGCGCCGTCAGCCTGCTGGACGCCTTCGACCTCCCCCTGGCCACCGCCACCGCCGGCCTGACCCACCTCTCCGCAGCCGCCCGCCTGATCGAGCGGCCCTTCGTCCGCAACGACCCCTTCGCGCTCTGGCCCTACCACCTGCACGCCCTCATCCGCTCCACCCTGCGCACCGCGGACGACGCCACCGACGACCGCTGGACCGAGACCGACTGGCAGCAGGCCGCCGCCCGCGCACTGGCCGCGCTCGGCACGCAGTGGCAGACCAGCAGCGGGCCGGACCGGCGGCTGCTGGTCGGCTGCCTGCGCCAGGGCCTCGCCCTGGCCCGCGATCACCAGTTCGAACTGGGCTGGCTCACCGACGCCGCCTGGGCCTACACCGACGACTCGGTGTGGGAGCCCCTCCCCCTGCCCGGCCGGGACGGCCGCCAGGGCGAACCCGCCACCGGCGCCGACGCCCTGGCCGAACTCCTCTCCGCCCTTGCGCGCCGCCAGCACGAGCACCGGCCCGTGACCGCCTCCCGGCTCACGCGCGTCATCGACTCCGGCCTGCTGCCCGCCAACCTCACGGAGATGGCCCTCTACTACCGTGCCAAAGCCCACCGCGACCTCGGCCAGAACGACACCTCCCGGGACGGCATGCGCCAGGTCGCTGGCGGCGGCGGCCGCCTCGCCCCCGCGGCCGCAGGCGGACTGGCCCACCTGGCCCGCGCCACCGGCGACTTCCCCACCGCCCTGTCCACTGCCAACACCCTCGGCTGGTCCGGACGCGGAAGCCGGGTGCTCGGCGACATCCACTTCGCCCACGGCGACATGGACCAGGCCATCACCGCCTTCAGCGCCGCCTGCACCGAGGCCGAACAGCACGGCAACGCCGGGGAACAGGCCATCTCCGAGGCCCTCATCATCTGGGCTGCGATCACCCTCATGACGCGCCGCCTCAGCCGAAGTCCCGGATTCCGGACCGAGCGCGGACCAGCAACGATCGGTCTGGTCCAGGCTGCCTGATCCGGAGAACTGTACATCTACAGGCTGGCGCGGGCGAGCAGGTCTTCCGCCTGCTCTCGCGTGAGCCTTGGTAGAGCAGGTGTGGGTGGCGGGCACATGTGGGTGCTTCTCTGGAACGACAGGCTCCATTCAGTCAAGGGGTCGTCAGTCACCAGGGTGGCCACGAGGCTCTCACGCAGAGCCGAGGGGGTGTCCGGGCGGGCGGCGATTGTGTTGCGGACGAAGACGTCCACGTCGGCGGCCAGCACGTCCCGCAGCTCAGCGGACAGGTTCGGATGGGCTGCCACGGCCCTGCGAACGCCGGAATCCAGATCGCGGGCCAGCTCCGGTGACGGGTCGACATAGCGGACGGCGATGGCGCGGGTCTCCGGATCGGCAAGGAGAACGGGCAACAGGTCCACCGGCGGTGAGTACGCCGAAGCGGCAGACCTCCGGATATTCGGATCGGAATCCGTCAGCAGAGCCCGGCGCACTGGCTCCGGTGCATCCCTCCAGTACTGGACGACGTTCGACCGCACACTTGGCTCAGCGTCTTCGGCCAGGAGGGCCAGGAGCTCAGGGGGCAGATTCTCGTTCATCGCGAGGAACGAACGCACGCAGGAATCCTGATCATCCGCCAGGCGCGCCAAAAGCCCAGGCGGCTCGTCTGCGACGCTCGCCGCGACCGCGGCCCGGACTGACGGTTCCGGATGCTCCGCCAAGCGGGCCCTGACCATCGCAGGCACGTGCGCGTTCGCGGCGAGAGTACGTGCGGACCCGAGCCTGATGACCTCCTCGATCGACTCCGCCGTCAGGTCCTTGCGGAGAAGAGCGGCCGAACGGCGAGCCTGCGGGTGCTGGAGCAATCGCCACACGAGGTCGGAGGGGAGATCCTCTTGGACAGCAAGAGCACTCAGTTCGGCATCCAGGTTCATGAACCGCAGGCTAAACCGATCAACACAGAAGCGTCAGCCACCCGACAGCCATGGCTCAGTTCCCGCGGGGACAAGTCGCAAGACAGGCGGTTCGGTCCCCCAGACGGCCGCTGTCCCAGAAACAAGGGGATGATGCAGTACTGGCGGGCCGCTCAGGGAGCTTCTTTGTCGGCTCTGGCCTGCCAGTAGGCAGCGCCTTCGAGAGCGAGGCGTGTGTCGGGGTGTTCTGGTCCCAGGACATGGAGGTAGTCATCCAGCAACTGTGTGAAGGCGGTCGCCGCCGAATCTGCGTCGCCCGCCATGCCTTGGCAGTAGGCGAGCTGACCTCGCGCGGAGAGGGTGTCGGGGTGCTCCGGGCCCAAGAGTCGTACACGCCCGGCCACTACTTCTTCGGCGGCGGCAGCAGCGCCCTCCACGTCGCCGGCCTTCTCCCGTGACGAGGCCAGCAACTCCCAGGCTGTGATTGTGTCGGGATGGTCGGGCCCCAGTACCCGCACACGAGCCGCCAGAAGTTCCTTCCACGCAGTTGCTGCGCCGGAGTAGTCTCCGGCTTCTTCACGCCAGTGGGCCAGGACGCCCATCGTCGTGAGGGTGTCAGGGTGGTCCGGGCCCAGCACGTGCAGGCATGCCTGCAGGAGTTCTTCCTGTGTGGCTGTGGCGCCGGCTGGATCTCCGGCCGTACCCCTCCTGTATGCAAGGTCAGCCCAGGCTTGCAGGGTGTGGGGGTGCTCCGGTCCCAGGACGCTTGTTCGTTCTCTCAGTAGCTTTGCAGCCGCCTCGACTACATGGTCTTCCCTGCTCTGCTGAAGAGCTGGCGTGCCTGTGGAGGCGCGCGCACGGGAGTCCGGTGCACGTTGCCAGGGCGGTTGATCAGATCCGTCTGCGGCTCCCACCTCGCCCTGCTGGCGGGCAATCGCGAGGTAGTTGCGGGAGGTCAGGGTGTCGGGGTGGTCTTCACCCAGCACCCGCAATCGGTCGGCCAAGGTCTGCTCGAACAGGGGGATGGCGCGGGCCAGATCCCCCGCATCCAGGTAGGCGCCGGCGAGATTGTTGCGGGAGGTCAGGGTGTCGGGGTGGTCTTCACCCAGCACCCGCAATCGGTCAGCCAGGGCCTGCTCGAACAGGGGGATGGCGCGGGCCAGATCCCCCGCTTCCACGTGGGCGCCGGCGAGATTGTTGCGGGAGGTCAGGGTGTCGGGGTGGTCTTCACCCAGCACCCGCAATCGGTCAGCCAAGGTCTGCTCGTACAGGGGGATGGCGCGGGCCAGATCCCCCGCCTCCCGGTAGGCGCCGGCGAGGAAGCTGCGGGAGGTCAGGGTGTCGGGGTGGTCTTCACCCAGCACTCGCAATCGGTCGGCCAAGGTCTGCTCGTAGAGGGGGATGGCCCGCGCCAGATCCCCCGCTTCTTCGTAGGCGAAGGCGAGGTTGCCGCGGGAGACAAGGGTGTTGGGGTGGTCTTCACCCAGCACCCGCAACTGATCCGTCAGGGTTCGCTCGAACAGGGAGGTGGCCCGCGCCAGATCCCCCGCATCTTGGTAGGCGCCGGCGAGGCCACTGCGGGCGAGCAGGGTGTCGGGGTGGTCTTCACCCAGCACCCGCAATCGGTCGGCCAAGGTCTGCTCGTGCAGGGGGATGGCGCGCGCCAGATCCCCTGCTTCTTGGTAGGCGAAGGCGAGGTTGCTGCGGGAGGTCAGGGTGTCGGGGTGATCTTCACCCAGCACCCGCAACTGATCCGTCAGGGTTCGCTCGTACAGGGCGATGGCGCGGGCCAGATCCCCCACATCAAAGTAGGCGCCAGCGAGATTGTTGCGGGCGAGCAGGGTGTCGGGGTGGTCTTCACCCAGCACCCGCAGCTGATCCGTCAGGGTTCGCTCGTGCAGGGGGATGGCGCGCGCCAGATCTCCCGCCCCCCGGTAGGCGATGGCGAGGTTGTTGCGGTAAGCCCATGTGCTGGGGTGGTCTTCACCCAGCAGCCGCAACTGATCCGTCAGGGTTCGCTCGAACAGGGGGATGGCGCGGGCCAGATCTCCCGCATCCCGGTAGGCGATGGCGAGGTCGTTGCGGGAGATCAGGGTGTCGGGGTGGTCTTCACCCAGCAGGCGCTCGGTAGCGGTGACGGAACGTCGTAGGTAAATGATCCCGCGGGCGGGCGAACCCTGATCGGTCAGGAATCGCCCAGCCATATGGAGGAGGCGGGCAATGGTGTCGGTGTCGATGTCGGGGGCGACGTGATTGGCGAGGGCTTCGATGTGGGGAAGCAGCGTTCGGCAGGTGGGCCAGGTAGAAGGATCGTTCAGGGTGGGGGGTAGGACGTTGTACAGGTTGATGGCGGCCTGTGCGCGTCCGTGGTCGATGTGGTCGGGTGTGCGGTGGGGGTTGTCGGGGTCGGGGGTGCGGGCGAGGGTTTGGACGAGTCGGTGGACGGTGATGGTGCCGGTGGCGGGGTCGGGGGTGATCATGTTGTAGGCGGTGAGCAGGCCGATTGCCTGGTTGAGTGCAGGCGGGTCGCCGTCGGGCAAGTCGATCAGGTGAGCGGGGATGTTTTCGGGGGCGTACCAGGCCAGGGTGCGCAGGAGGTCGGCTGCTGCGGGCTGGCGGGCGGTGATCTGGTGGAGGGTGACGTCCCAGATGCGGGCGATGGTGCGTTGGGCTGGTGTGGTGGCCCCGCCGTGGCCGTAGATCGCTCCAGGGTGCTGGGCGAGCAGGTGGAGGTAGCCGCGGGGGGTGGTCAGTAGGTTCTGGGCGAGGTAGGCGGCTGCTTGGTCGATTGCCAGGGGCAGGTGGCCCAGTTCGGCGCACAGGTCGGCGGCGCCGTTCAGGTCCCGGGGGCCGGCTGCGGTGGTGATGCGGGTGAGGAGGGCGAGGGAGTCGGCCTCGTCCAAGGTGTCGAGGCGTACCAGGGTAGTTGCGTCGCTCCAGGCGGTGGCGAGGCGGCTGGTGATCAGGAACCGGCCGTCGGGGGCTTGGGCGATCAGGGTGGCGATGTCGGCGGGGTCGTTGACGTTGTCGAGGATGAGTAGCCAGCCGGTGTGGCTGGCCAGCCACTGCAGGCCCCACTCGGCGAGTCCCTCGACCGGCAGGGCCTTGGCCAGGACGGGCTGCAGGGCGGTGGTGAGGCTGGCCAGCCCCTGCTGGACGCTGGCGGGGCTGTCGGCGGTGATCCAGCGCACCGGTGTGCGGCCGTGGGGGCGGGTGGCGGCCCAATGGGCTGCCAGGGTGCTCTTGCCGACCCCGCCCAGCCCGTGCACTGCCTGGACCAGGGCCGCGCCCGGGGCAGCGAGGGCCGCGTCCAGGCGGTCGAGTTCGTCGCCACGCCCCACGAAGAGTCCCGGCCGGTGCGGCAGATTGTCCAAGCCGGCGGGGGCTTCCACCTCGGCGGGAGGCCGCATCGCCTCGGGCGGAAGGTGAACGGTGGGACTGAAGATCCCGGTGATGGCGTACCCGCCGCCGGTGACAGTCGCGTCCCCGCTGTTGATCACAACCTGCCCAGCACCCCTCACTGCGGATGCCTCAGCCGAGGGAGCGCCGCGCCGGGCCGGCTGCGCACTGGAGGTGTCACCTTGTGCTGCCTGTGCAGGCGCGGCGGCCTTGCCAGCGTTGCGCTTGCCCCCCAGCCATCGGACCATGCCGGCTCCTTGGCTTGCCTTGACCAGTGCGGGGGCGGCGGGGCGGTCATTCGTTGACGATGCCGCTGACAGCGCTGGAGCCCTTCCCCCGGGCGTCCGCGTCCCCTGTGTTTACCGCCGTCGCGGGGCCGGTCTGGCTGCCGCGCCCGCGTTTGACACCGGTGACGGCGCTGCCGCCCTCACTGGCGGCCGCATTCCCGGTCCTCATGGCCACATCACCGGTTGAAGCGGCAACGAATGCCAGCATCTCCTTAAGCTGTTCGGCTGCCTGCTCGCGCTCAGGAGCGTCGAGGCTTTCCAGCAGGGACTCGAACCGGTTCTGCCACACACCTTCCTGCCGCAGACGTTCACTTCCGGTGTCATTCGCGCTGCTCAGGACCTCAGCTGTGTGATCCAGACGTGCAAGCTCAGCGTCCGCCCGCGCGGGCTCACCGTGGGCAAACAGATTCCCCACCCGTCTTCGCAGGCCGTTCCACGCATCGGTTCCCGCGGCCTGGGCCACTGCGGTGCCACCAGCCAGCGCCAGGGCCGTCAACGATTCGACCAGCATGCGATCACCACTCTCCGCCGATGGGCCACGCCCGCTGCTCTACCTCGGACGGCCGCATTCACCAGCCCATACATTCAGCGAAGCCCACTCTCACCATTCCTGCAAAGGGACACCAAGTTCAGCGCGTCGGTGAGCCAAAGCCGCCAGCCTTAGACGTCGTTTCCTTTGGTGTGATCGTTCGTTGATCCGTGCATGACGGATCTGGTTGAGCGTCTGGTGCCGGACGAGTTGTGGATGCTGTTCAGAC
>NZ_JBVIRQ010000035.1:0-18073 GCF_055575955.1 Streptomyces sp. NPDC033966
TGGAAGAGGGTGTGGACGCGGCCCCGTACCTGACCTGTGCGGAACCGCAGGCGGCGGTGCGCGGGGGAGCGGTACGCGTCCCGCGCCTGACCCGGACCGTGACCGCACCGGAGGCCGAGGGCCTGTCCTTCGCCGCGAACGGTACGGTCCTGGTCACCGGCGGCACCGGAACCCTGGGCCGCGCGGTCGCCCGCCACCTGGTCACCGGACACGGTGTCCGTCATCTGCTCCTTGCGAGCCGTTCCGGCGGCGCCGAGGACCTCGTGGCGGAGCTGTCGGAGCTGGGCGCCTCGGTCACCGTCGCCGCCTGCGACGCGGCCGACCGTGAGGCCCTCGCCGCCCTCCTGGCCGCGATCCCCGCCGCCCACCCCCTGACGGCAGTGATCCACACCGCGGGGGTCCTGGACGACGGCGTGATCGAGTCCCTCACCCCGGAACGCTTCGACACGGTCCTGCGCCCCAAGGCCGACGCCGCCCGGAACCTCCACGAACTCACCGCCGGCCTCGACCTGTCGGCGTTCGTCCTGTTCTCGTCCGCCTCGGGCCTGCTCGGTGCTCCGGGCCAGGGCAACTACGCGGCGGCCAACGCCTACCTGGACGCCCTCGCCCAGCACCGGCGCTCCCTCGGCCTGCCGGGCATCTCCCTCGCCTGGGGCCTGTGGGCCGAGCGCAGCGGCATGACCGGCGCCCTCGACGCCGACGACGTCGACCGCATCAGCCGCGGCGGCGTGGCCGCCCTCGCCACCGAGGAGGCCCTCGCGCTCCTCGACACCGCCCCCGCCCTCGACCGGGCCCTCGCGGTGCCGATCCGCCTGGACCTGCCCGCCCTGCGCACCCGCGCCCGGCACGAGGCGCTCCCGCCCCTGCTGCACGGCCTGGTGCCGGCCCCGCTCCGGCGGACGGCGGGCGCCCCGTCCGCCGTACCCGTCCTCGACCCGGAGAACCTCCTCGCCCTCGTACAGGCACACACGGCCACCGTCCTCGGCCACAGCTCCGCCGACCGGATCGAACCGGACCGGAAGTTCCTGGAGATGGGCTTCGACTCGCTGACCTCGGTACGCCTGCGCGGCAGCCTCAACACCGCCACCGGCCTGAGACTGTCCGCCACGGCCGTCTTCGACCACCCGACCCCCGCCGACCTCGCCGACCACATGCGCGGCGAACTGGCGGCGGCCCAGGCCCCGCAGACGCGGGAACCCGCAGGCCCGCCCGCACCGGCGCAGCCCATCGCCGCGCTCTACCGGCAGGCCTGCGCGGACGGCAAGGTCAAGGAGGCCACCGACCTGCTCGTCGCGGCCTCCCTGCTGCGCCCCTCCTTCACCACGGACGGCACGGACGGGGCCCCGACACCGGTCACCCTGTCCGCCGGCACGAGCGGGTCCGGCGGCCCGGCGCTGATCTGCCTGCCCTCCGTCACCGCGCTCTCCAGCCCCCACCAGTTCGCCCGCTTCGCCGCGCCCTTCCGCGAGCACCGGGACGTCCACGTCCTCCCGCTCCCCGGCTACGGCGAGGGCGAGCCGCTGCCCGCCACCGCCGACGCCCTGGTCGCGCACGTGGCCGCCGAGGTGCTGCGCCTCGCGGACGGCGCACCGTTCGCACTGGCCGGGTACTCCTCGGGCGGCTGGCTCGCCCAGGAGGTCACCGCCCACCTCGAACGCGGGGGCGCCGCCCCCGCCGGGCTGGTGCTGCTCGACACGTTCCTGCCCGGCGACGCGGCCCAGCCCGCGTTCCGCTCCCGGATGACGGACGCCATGTTCGAACGGGAGGACTCCTTCGGCTGGATGACCGACCTCAGGCTCACGGCCATGGGCGGCTACTTCCGGCTCTTCCCGGCCTGGCGGCCCACCGCCACCGCGGTCCCGACGCTGCTCGTCAGAGCGGGCCGCTCCCTGGTCGACGGCGGGGGCCACCTGGCGTCCTGGCCGCTGCCCCACACGGCGGTGGACGTACTGGGCGACCACTTCACGATGATGGAGGACGACGCCGCGGCCGCGGCCGCCGCCGTCGACCACTGGCTGACGGAGGCCGTGGCATGACGACCCGTACCGCGCCGGCACCCCGTACCGGCCTCGGCCGCGACGTGTGGAAGGCCGCCACCGTCGTGATCGTGGGAGCGACGATGTCGTTCCTGGACTCGACGATCGTCAACGTCGCGCTCAGCGCGCTCGGTACGGACTTCCGGGCGCCGCTGAACACCGTCCAGTGGGTGGTCACCGCCTACCTCCTCGCCGTCGCCGCGGTCATTCCGGTCTCCGGCTGGGCGGCCCGCCGCTTCGGCGCCCGCCGCACCTACGTGGCCGCCGTCGTCCTGTTCACCCTGGGCTCCGCGCTCTGCGCGGCCGCCCAGGACGCCGGACAGCTCATCGCCTTCCGTGCGGTCCAGGGCCTCGGCGGCGGGCTGATCATGCCCGTCGGACAGATGATCCTGGCCCGCACGGCCGGGCCGAAGAACATGTCCCGGGTCATGGCGACGGTGGGCGTACCCATCGTGCTGGCCCCCGTCTTCGGCCCCTTCATCGGCGGGCTCCTGCTGCACTACACCGACTGGAGGTGGATCTTCCTGGTCAACCTGCCCGTGGGTGCCGCCGCCGTCCTGTGCGCCCTGTGCCTCCTGCCGGCCGACCGCCCCGAGGCGGCCCCGCCGCTGGACGTCCCGGGCCTGGCCGCGATCTCCACCGGCATGGCCGTCCTCACCTACGGCCTGGGCAGCACCGACACCGGCTCCCTCACGGTGCCCCTGCTCTCCATCGCCATCGGTACCGCCCTCCTCGTCCTCTTCACGATCCGTACCCTCAACACCGCCCACCCGCTCTTCGACATCCGCCTCTACCGCGACCGGGTCTTCCGCGCCGCGTCCCTCACCACGTTCTTCCTCTCCATGGGCATGTACGCGGGCATGGTGCTGATGCCGTTGTACTTCCAGGACGTCCGGCACGAGGACCCGGTCGCCACCGGCATGCTGCTGGTGCCGTCGAGCATCGGCGCCGCGGCGGCCACCTGGCTCTCGGGCCGGGCCGCCGAACGCCTCGGCACCGGCCGGACCGCCCTCGCCGGCGCCGGCCTCAGCCTGGCGGCGGCGGTGCCGTTCGTGTTCGTCGGCACCGACACGTCCTACGCGCTGATCGGGACGGCCATGACCGTCTCGGGATTCGGCGCCGGCCTGTCCGTCATGCCCGCCATGACCACCGCGTTCCGCAGCCTCGACCCGCAGAAGATCAGCGACGCCTCACCGCAGCTGAGCATCCTGCAACGGCTGGGCGGTTCGCTCGCGACGGCGGTGCTCGTCACCGTCCTGCAGCGCGGCCTGGACGGTGCGGACGGCCGCCCGCACGACAAGGCCTCCGCCTTCGCCGTCACCTTCGGATGGTCCCTGGCCCTCGCCGCCGTGGCCGCGCTGTCCGCCGTCCTGCTGGCCCGGGCCCAACGCCGTCCGGCCGCCCCCGAACCCACCCGCTGAGGGGAACCCGCATGCCCGTCGGAACAGAACCCGCCCCCATGGAGACAACGGCCCTCCTCACCCAGCTCAACGAAGAGGTCCTGCTCCACCAGGTCGACGCCATCGACGACCAGATCATCTCCCTGGTCGCCCACCGCGCCGCCCTCGTCAACGAGATCCAGCGCGACCGGACCGCCGCCGGCGGCCCCGGCACCCGCCTGTCCCGGGAAACGCAGGTCATCGCCCGGTACAGCAACAGCCTCGGCCGCCCCGGCGTCGAACTGGCCCTCCTCCTGCTGAACCTGTGCCGCTACCGCGGCAGAGGCTCGGCGGCCGCCGCCCAGGCGGCCCGCCACTCCTGAACCCGCGGTGAGGGGCCGACGGCCACGTCGGCCCCCACCCACCCGGTGACCGGCCGCAGCCCGTGCAGCGCGTTGGTGACCCACACCTCGCGCCCGCTCAGCTCCGCCGGCCGCACCCGGCTCGGCCGCACCGCGACGCCCAGCCCGCCGGCGCGCCGCACCACCCAAGCCGCGGTCACCCCCGCCAGGATCGGCAGCCCGGGATCGACCACGCACAGCACGTCCCCGTCCCACCACACCAGGCTCGCCGTGGCCGTCTCCCGTACGAAGCCGTCGTCGCCGACGAGCAGCGCGTCATCGGCGCCCGCCGCGACGGCCCGCGCCCGCAGCGCCCCCAGCGCCCCCAGGTCCGGCCCCTTGCGCCGGGGCGTGTGCCGCGGATCGTCGCCCCCGGCCCACAGCCGTACCGCGTCCGTCCGCGCGGGCGCCACCCGCACCCGCAGCTGCAGCCGTCCGCCCACCAGCTCCACCCGGGGGAACCAGCACCCCCGCCGGGGCAGCGCCCGGGCGACGGCCTCCGGGAACCCCTCCAGTCCGGGCCCGCCCGCCGCGGCCACGGCCGCGCCGAACCGCCGCCAGTGCGCGGGCAGTTCGCGTACCCGCCCCTCCTCGACGAGCCAGGAGTCGGCCGCCGCCAGCTCCCCGGCCGCCTCGCCCCCGACGAGCCCTTCCGGCCCGTACAGGAGGACCCGTTCCCCGCCTTCACCGGCACCCGCCGAACCCGTTGTCATGACCTGGAGCATAGATCGCCGCACGCCCACTTGCGTACACCGTACCCATTGTGCGTACAGTGTGCGCAGCACTGGAACGGTGTACGCGCCGAGTGGGCCTCATCAACGGGACACACCGACGAAGACGAAAGGGAACGACCCATGGAAAGCAGGAACCCCCGCCGCTGGTGGATCCTGATCGTGCTGTGCCTGAGCTCGCTGGTCCTGGTGGTCGACTCCATGGCCCTGACGGTCGCGGTGCCGTCCATGACCACGGACCTCGGCGCGAGCGCGCAGGACACCCAGTGGATCCTCGACTCCTACATCCTGGTCTTCGCCGGGCTCCTGCTCACCTCCGGCAGCCTCGGCGACCGCTTCGGCCGGCGCCTGGTCATGCTGGTCGGGCTGGTCCTCTTCGGCGCGGCGTCACTGGCCGCGACCTTCTGCTCCAACCCCGGCGAGGTGATCGCCGTACGCGTCGCGATGGGCGTCGGCGGCGCGCTCATCATGCCGTCCACCCTCTCCATCCTCATCACCGTCTTCGACGAGGACGAGCGGCCCAAGGCGATGGCGGCCTGGGGCTCGGTCTCCATGCTCGGCCTGGTGGGCAGCCCGGTCCTCGGCGGCGTCCTGATCGACCACTTCTCCTGGCAGTCGATCTTCTTCATCAACGTCCCGGTCGTCGTCCTCGCCGTGATCGCCGCCCTCACCCTGATGCCCGAGTCCAAGGGCCCCTGGCAGAAGCCCGACCCGCTGGGCGCCGTCCTCTCCGCCGTCGGCATGACCGCCCTGGTCTGGTGGATCATCGAGATCCCGAAGCACGGCGCCTTCGAGGGCCGCTCCTCGCTCACCCTCGTCGTCGCCGTGGCCTGCCTCGCCGGCTTCGTGATCTGGGAGAACACCACCGCCTCCCCGATGGTCCCGCTGGTCCTCTTCAAGAACCGCAACTTCAGCGGCGGTTCGCTCTCGCTGACCCTCGTCCAGATCGGCAACGGCGGCCTGCTGCTGGTCCTGACCCAGTACCTGCAGTTCGTCCTCGGCTACTCGCCCCTCAAGGCCGGCCTGGCCTTCGTCCCGCTCGCCGTGGCCGCCCTGGTCGGCAACGGAGTGGGCGCCGGTCTCGCCTCCAAGGTGGGCAACCGCCCCCTGATCGTGGTCGGCATGATCGTGATGGCCGGCTCCTTCGCCCTGCTGACCACCGCCACCCCCGACAGCGGCTTCACCGTCCCGGCGGTCGCCCTCGGACTGCTCGGCCTCGGCGCGGGCGCCGCCATGCCGGCCGCCGTCGGTGCCCTGATGGCCACCATCCCCGAGGAGAAGGCGGGCGTCGGCTCGGCCCTCAACGACACCATCGGGCAGGCCGGCAGCGCCCTCGGCATCGCGATCCTCGGCTCGCTGCTCGCCTCCGGGTTCGCCGCCGAGATGCCCGCCGGATCGCCCGAGGAGGCCCAGCACTCCATCGCCGGAGCCCTGGCCGTCGCCGGCGGGGACCAGGGCATGGTGCGCACGGCCCGCGAGGCCTTCGTCACCTCGATGTCGACCACCTTCACCATCAGCGCCGCCGCCATCCTGGCCGCCGCGGTCCTCGCCGTCCTGGTCATGCGGGACCGCAAGCAGACCGAGCCCGCCGAGCCCGCCGCCTCCGAGCCCGCCGCCGCCTGACTGGCCGCACCACACCCGAGAAAGAGGCCCGCGCCCCCCGAGGGGGGCGCGGGCCCCTTCGCGCACCGCGCGGCTCAGCGGCCGTGGTGGTCGGCCAGCGCCTCGGCAGCGGCCCGGTGGCCGACCGCGGCCAGCACCGGATTGGTGACCCGGTATTCGTGCTCGGCGGTCAGCCCGAACCGCAGCGCCCAGCCCCGCCCCCGGGCCCACGTCGCGTCGTCCACCGCCGCCTCCTCGCGGAACGCCCCGCGCACATCGGCCGACAGCAGGGTCCAGGCCGCCATCATGTCGCAGGCCGGGTCGCCCACCCCCACCCCGCCGAAGTCGATGACCGCGCTGAGCCGCCCGCCCCGGCCCAGCAGATTGCCCGGCAGCAGGTCCCCGTGCAGCCAGACGGGCTCGCCCCGCCACTGCGGAAGGCGCAGCGTCTCCTCCCACGCGGCGGTCGCCGCGTCCGCGTCCACCGTGCCGTCCGCGCCCAGGTCCCTGATCGCGGCCCGCACCTCCGCGTCGGCCGTCCCCGCCGGCCCGCCCCGGAACGACGGGGGCCCGCCCGCCGCGTCCACCCGCCGCAGCGCCGCCACGAACCGGCCCAGGTCCACGGCCGCCCCGCCCAGGTCGCCGACGGGCTCGTCGAACAGGTCCTCGCCCTCCAGCCAGCGGTAGACCGACCACCCGTACCCGAAGCCCTCACCCGGTACGCCCCTGCCCAGCGGAACCGGAACCGCCAGCGGCAGCCGGGGCGCCAGCAGTGGCAGCCACCGCTGCTCCCGGTCGACCTGGTGCGCCGCACCTGGGATCCGGGGTAGCCGCACGGCCATGTCCCCGCCCAGCCGGAACATCGCGTTGTCCGTGCCGGCGGAACGGACCCGCTCGACCGGCAGGTGCGCCCACCGAGGGAACTGGGCGGCCACCAGCCGGGCGACGAGCGCCTCGTCGATGTCGATCTCGTCGGCGTGCATCTTCATCAGGGACATGGACCGGAAGCCTGACACGGCACACCGGCCCGGTCAATATCGTTTGGCACAGGATTTGCCAACCTTGGCAATATCGCCGGATCAGATCAACGCACCACATCCGCCAGCACCTCGCGGATCACGTCCGGCCATCGGCCACAGCGGATCCATGGCAAGAAAAGTTGTCCGATGTTTGCCACCAGTCGGCGCCGCCGGATAGGCTTCCCGCACAGCGCCGGGCGCGCCGACGGCCGAGTTCCCAAGGGAACGATTCCGAGAACGATTGCGGGACCCATCCCTATGACAGACGAGCAGTCCTTCGGATCGCGCCTGAAGGCCCTGAGGCTGCAACGGGGCCTCTCCCAGACCGCCCTGGCCGGCGGGGAGATCTCCACGGGCTACCTGTCGCGCCTGGAGTCCGGCGCGCGGCAGCCCACCGAGCGGGTCATCGCCCACCTCGCCCGGCAGCTCGGGGTGGACCGCCGGGCCTTCGAGGCCCCGCCGGCCGCCGGCAGCCCGCTGGCGCGGAGCCTGACCATCGCCACCTCGTGCGACGGCGGCGACGGCGGCGAGGACGACGAGGCCGTCGAAGACCTCACCGCCGCCCTCGCCGCCTGCCCGGACGAGGCACCGCTGCTGCGCTGGCAGGCCCTGTGGCTGATCGCCCGCCACCGGCACCGCCGGGGCGGCCGCGCCGAGGAGCTGTCGAGCCTGGAGGAACTGGCCCGGATCGCGGACGCCCTCGGCCTCCCGGAACTGCAATGCCGGTCCAGGACCCAGCTCGCCCGCTGCCTGCGCGCCGCCGGCGAGGTCGCCCGTGCCCTCGAACTGGCCGTCAGCGCCCACGGGATGGCGCGGGACGCCGGGCTCGGCGTCCCCGACACCGGGACCGCCCTGCTGGCGCTGGTCTCCGCCGAGGCCGAGGCCGGCCGGCTGCCCGAAGCCCGCGCGCACGCGGAGGAACTGGTCGCGCTCGTGGCCGGCCGCTCCGACGCGCTGCGCGCCGAGGCGCTCTGGTCGGCTGCCACCGTCAGCTCCCGCCAGGGCGACGACGAGGCCGCCCACGCGTACCTCCGCCAGGCGCTGGAGGCCCTGGACAGCCGCGTCGACCCCGTGCTGTGGGCGCGGCTGCGCCTGGCCGCGGCCTCCCTGTACCTCCGGTCCCGTCCCGCCCTCACCGAGCGGGCCGGCGAGTGCCTGGCACAGGCCGGCGCCGCGCTCTCCCTCGTCGGCACGCCCGTACAGCAGCAGGAACTGCTGGTGCTGCGGGCACACCTCGCGTTCGAGGAGGGCCGTTACGGGGACGCCCGCGCCGCCCACGACCGGCTGGACCGCGGGCGGCTCGTCCTGACCTTCCGCGACCGGATCCGGCTGGAGACCCTCGACGGCCTGCTCCTGATCGCGGAAGGCCGCCCGGAGGAGGGCCGCGCCCTGCTCAAGAGGCTGGGCGAGGAGGCCGGCCGGGCCTCCAGCCACGACCTGGCCGCCGAGATCTGGCGGCTGCTGGCCGAGACCCTGGAGAACGCCGGTACCCCCGACGGCTCCGGGGACCCGGGCCCGGCCTGACGGCCCGCCGGCCCGGGCCGCCGACCCCGGATCGCCCGCCGGCGCCCGGGGCCCTCAGCCCGGGGCCCGGTCCGGGGGCATCAGCGGATCGCAGGACGGCCGGTCACGCCTTGTCGAAGGTGTAGAACCGGCGGTGGTCCAGCATGTCGGCCGGAGTCACGTTGTTCCACGGCGGCAGCACGCCCCGCAGGTCGATCACGTCCTGCGTCCGGGACGCGGGCAGGTAGCCGGCCTTGGGGTTGCGGGCCTGCCAGTCCGCCCACAGCTTGTCGATGAAGGCGTGGTGCAGCCAGAACACCGGGTCGTTGGGGGAGGCCGCGGTGGCCATGTGCCCGCCCACCCACACGTGGACCCGGTTGTGCAGGTTGCTCCCGCGCCAGCCCTCCAGGTGGTTGCGGAACCCGCTCGACGCGCTGTTCCACGGAGCGGTGTCGTACACCGGCATGGCGAGCACGGCGTCCACCTCGGCCCGGGTCGGCAGCTGCGGCACCCCCGAACCCAGCACGCGCCGCAGGTAGTCGCGCCGGTCCACGCCGACGGTGATGGCCCACTTGCCGCCCGTGTACGCGAAGGGCCCGTCCTGCACCTGCCCGTCCCGGCCCCGCCGGGTACCGCCCATGAAGTCGGAGGCCCACAGAGGGGAGTTGGCCGCCCGGTCGACGGTCCAGTCCCAGTACGGCAGCGCCACGTTGCGGTCCACCCGCTGGAGCGAGGCCTCGAAGTCCAGCAGGAACCGCCGGTGCCAGGGCAGGAACGACGGCGTGCGGTGCCCGATCCGGGGACCGAAGTCCGAGTCGCTCATCAGGTAGTAGTTGTGGGCGTTGACGTACCGGTCGTAGACGCCGGTCCGCTTCAGCTCCAGCACCGCGTTGACGAAGGCCCGCTTCTCGTCGGGCGTCAGCACGGACACGCTCTTGCGTACGGTCACAGCTTGGGAGCCTCCTTCGGGAGGGTGAACGGGGCGAGCTCGGCGCCCTGGAGGTCACGGATGGCGGCGCGGGCGGCCGCGACCGGGTCCGGGAAGCTCTCGTAGTGGTTGACGACGGTGACCCAGCTGCCGTCCGCGTTCCCCATCAGGTGCAGCTCTTTGCCGTCGATCTTGATGTTGGGCACCGGCACGCCGTGGTGCCCCGCGGCGCCCAGCGTGATCTGGATGCGGCGCCCCTCGTACACCTCGTCGATGCCGCCGGTGGGTATGGAAAGGGGCGCCCCGGAAGCACCGGGGCTCCCGGAGGCGCCTGAGGCCCCGGCCGCCGGGGCCGGGGCCGACGAGGACGAGCAGGCGCTCAGCCCCAGGGCGATCGACGCCCCGGCACCGATCCCCAGAGCCTGTCGGCGAGTGATCTTCTTCATGGCCTGAAGAAGTACCAGAAGGCCGAAAGCCGCCGATCAGTGCCCCCTGCATCAAGTTCCCCGCGGCTCGGGCGGGCCCACGACGACAGCCCGCGCCCGGGGCCAGTACGACTGGCCCCGGGCACGGGCTGCAGGGGGGTGGCGCGGCGGTCACCGCGCGGCGCACTCGGTCAGGAGCGCGGCGAGACCTTCACGATGGCCTCGATCTCCACGAGCTGCTCGGGGAACGCCAGGTCGGAGACGCCGACGATGGTGTCGGTCGTGCGGTGCTTGCCGACGTACTCCTTGTGCAGCCGGGCGGCCGTGTCGAAGTTCTGGCGCAGGTCCTTGGTGTAGATCTTCATGCTGATGATCTGGCTGCGCGGCACCTTGTAGTGCTTGAGGACCTTGTCCATGTTCTCGAACGACGTGCGGACCTGCTTCTCGAAGTCGCCGACGCCCACCAGGTTGCCGGCCGCGTCGTGCGACAGCTGCCCCGAGATGTAGATCGTGTCCCCGGCCTTGATGGCCTGCGAGTAGCCGTAGGACTCCTCCCACGACACCCCGAACCCGAAGTGGTCCCAGCCGCGGCGCGCCGTGTCCTGCGCACTCGCCGCCTGCGGCCCCACGAAGGTGATCATCGCGGCCGCGATCGCGGCCACCACGGTGGCGATGCCGAACTTGCGCCTTGACTTGGTCATTCCAGTCGTCCTTTCGTCCCCAGTGGAGCCTCGCGTCACGAAGCTGCCAGGGTCCGGATGAGAACTCCTCGAACGGGAGTCGAACCGGCCGTCGAACGGGCCGTCGGAACGGACTCCGGAAACGGACTCAGGAGCGGACTCAGGAGCGGACACAGGACCGGCAGCCGGACCGGCAGCCGGACCGCTGGGCAATCCGGGCGTCCACCACGGCGCGTAACCCCCACCCGCCCCCCGCGACAGCAGTACGGTCCTCCCGCGGCTTCCGCCACCACCTCACCTCACCACGTCAGGGGATGCGCGTTGCGTCGACTCACCGTTGCCCTCACGCTGCTTGCCACCCTCGCCGCGGGCGCCCACACGGGCTCGCGTGCCCTGTCCGCCGAGCGCGCCACGGGCGGGAGCGGCAGCCGCGGCACGAACGTCCTCGTCGTCGGCGTCGACAGCCGCGCCGGCCTGTCCGCCGCCGAGAAGCGCCGCCTGCACGTGGGCGGCGCGGGCTGCGACTGCACCGACGTGATGATGCTCGTCCACCTCTCCGCGAACGGGCGCCGCGCCAGCGTCGTCTCCATCCCCCGAGACTCCTACGTCCAGTACCCGGTCCCCGGCCCGCCCCGCTTCGGCAAGATCAACGCGGCGTACAAGATCGGCGGCGGCCCCCTCACCGTGCGCACCGTCGAACAGGTCACCGGCCTCCACGTCGACCACTACCTCGAGACCGGGTTCACCGGCTTCGAGCAGACCATCGACAACCTCGGCGGCGCCACCGTCTGCACCGACGAACCCCTCCACGACGAGGGCTCCGGCCTCGACATCACCGCCGGCGTCCACCACACCGACGGCAACCGGACCCTGCGCTACGTCCGGGCCCGGCACGTCAACACCCGGCCCGGCGACCTCGGCCGGGTCCGCCGCCAGCAGCGCACCGTCGCCAACCTGCTGGCCCGCCTCACCGCCGAAGGAGCCCTCTCCGGCCCCCTCAGCACGGCCCGCACCGTCCGCACCCTCCTGAAGACCGTACGCACCGACGCCGCGACGGACCTGCACGACCTCGTCCGCATCGGCTGGACCCTCGGCCGTCTCCGCGCCGACCGCATGGAGTTCGCCACCGTCCCCATCCGGCTCTTCGACCACCGCGTCCCCGGGGTCGGCTCCACCCTGGTCTGGCACGAGGGCCGCTCCGCCGCCCTCTGGGACGCCCTCGCCGACGACCGCCCCATCACCGGCGACCCCCGCATCCAGCCCGTACCCGAAACCCCCGTCGAGACCAACCCGGCCGCCATCAGACTCCGCGTGGACGACCCCGCCGTCGCCGAGGCCCTCACCCGCGCCGGCTTCCGGGCGGCCCCCAGGCCCGCACCCCCCGTACGCCCCGAAGGCCCGCCCGTCATCACGTACGCCCCCGCCATGCGGGCGGACGCGGACACCCTCGCGGCGGCCCTCCCCGGCGCCCGGCTGAACCCGGCCCCGGACCACGACAACACCTTCGACGTCACCGTCGGCACCACCCCGGTCCAGGTCAAGACGGTGACCTGGGACCGCAACAAGGCCGACGGCGCCCCCGTCACCGCGAACACCCTCCACTGCCCCGCCCCCTGACGGGACGCCGCCTCCCGGGCGCCGGACCCGGCGGCCCCGGTCCGGTCCGCCGGTCCGGTCCGCCGGTCCGGACCCGCCGGCCGAGACCCGGTGGTCGACACCCGTCCGGCAACGCCGCGCCCCGGTTCCGGACCCGGCCGCGGCCACCGGACAGGTTGCCGCCTGGGCCTCGGCCCACCGAAAATCCTCCGCCCCGCCCGGCCTCCAGTCAATCCTGGGGTTTCCTCGCCAACACCCAAGCAATACCTTGGGTTTCATGACCTTGGACGACCTACGGGTGTTCGTGGCCGTGTGCCGGGCCGGGAGCCTCAGCGCGGTGGCCCGGGAGCTGGGCCGCACCCAGTCCGCGGTGAGCCAGCACGTCAAGCGCCTCGAACGCGAGACGGCGACCACCCTGCTGGAACGCCGCCCCCGCGGCGTGGCCCCCACCGAGGCCGGCCGCATCCTCTACGAGGCCGCCGCCGACGGGATCACCGGCCTGGACCAGGCGCTGCGCCGCCTCGGCGACCTGGCGAACGGCGAGGGGGGATCCGTACGCGTCGGCACCGGCGGCGTGACCGTCCGCCACTTCATGGCCGAGGCCATCGCCGACTTCCGCCGCCACCACCCCGGGACGAGCCTGGAGTTCCGCACCGAGACCTCCAGCCGCCGCTGCTTCGAGGCCCTCCTGGCCGGCACCCTCGACCTGGCCTGGATCACCATCGGCCCGCCCGTACCCGGCATCGAGCAGCGACCGGTCGCCGACCTGCCCTGGGTCCTCGCGGTCCGTGCCGACGACCCGCTCGCGGACCGACGGAGCATCGACACCGCCGACCTCACGGACATTCGCCTCGTCCGGCTGCCCCCGAACTCCATCTCCGGCGCCCGCCTCGACGCGGCCTTCACCGAACTCGGCGTCCGGGTCGGCTCCGACACCAGCGTGGCGGACTGGGACACCGCCCTCCTGCTCGCCGAACTCGGCCTGGGCCACACCGTCGTACCGGCCGTCCCGGGCCTGCGCGCCGCCCCCGAGGGCCCCCTGCGCCTGGTCCCCGTACCCGCCCTCCCGCCCCTCCCCGTCGGCTGGGCGGTCCGCCGCTGGGAGGCCCTCACCCCCCTGGCCCGCGCCTTCGCCGACTCGGTCGGAGACCGGACCGTCAGCCACACCCGTCGGTGAACACCAGCGAGGCGTTGTGCCCGCCGAAGCCGAAGGAGTTGGTCAGCGCCACGCCGAGCGGGCCCCGCCGCGGCCGCCCGGCGACCACGTCGAGCTCCACCCGCGGGTCGAGCTCGTCGAGGTTCCGGGTGGCCGGCACGACCTGGTCGCGCAGGGCGAGGACCGCGGCGACGGCACCCATGGCACCAGCGGCGCCGAAGAGGTGCCCCGTCATCGACTTGGTCGCGGTGACGGCCGGGTGGGTGCCGATGGCCTCGGCTGTCGACTCGGCCTCGGTGAGGTCGCCCGTGGGGGTGGAGGTCGCGTGGGCGTGCACGTGCCGCACGTCGAGCGGGCCCAGGCCGGCCGAGGCCAGGGCGAGGCGCATCGCGCGCACCTGACCGTCCCGGTGGGCTGCGGTGATGTGGTGCGCGTCGGAGGTGACCCCCGCGCCGGCCAGGACCGCGTGCACGCGGGCGGCGCGCGCGGCGGCGAAGCCGGCCCGCTCCAGGACCACCAGGGCGGCCCCCTCGCCGATGACGAAGCCGTCCCGGCCGGTGTCGAACGGCCGGGACGCCTCGCGCGGCGCGTCGTTGCGCGTGGAGTGCGCCTTGGCCTGCGCGAACCCGGCCAGCGGCAGCGGGTGGATGCACGCCTCGGCCCCGCCGGCGACGACCACGTCCGCACGCCCCAGCCGGATCAGGTCCAGGCCCATCGCGATCGCCTCGGCCCCGGAGGCGCAGGCGCTGACCGGGGTGTGGGCGCCGCCCCGGGCGCCGAGTTCGATGCTGACCCAGGCCGCCGGTCCGTTCGCCATCAGCATCGGCACGGTGTGCGGCGAGACCTTGCGGACCCCGGACGCCTCCAGGACGTCGTCCTGCCCGAGCATGCTCAACGCGCCGCCCGTGCCCGTGCCGATCACCACGGCCAGCCGCTCCGGCTCGACCTCCGGCCGCCCCGCGTCGGCCCACGCCTCCCGGGCCGCGATCAGCGCCACCTGTTCGCACCGGTCCAGCCGCCGGGCCTGCACCCGGTCCATGACCTCGGACGGCTCGACCCGAAGCCGGCCCGCGATCCGCACCGGCAGGGCGGCCGCCCACTCCTCCTCGATCGCGCTGATCCCGGACTCCCCGGCCAGCAGCCCGGCCCAGGTCGAGGGAACGTCTCCGCCGAGGGGCGTCGTGGCTCCCAGCCCCGTCACCACCACGTCCGTCATACCCGTGGTCATCGCACATCCCCCTTTGTTTGATCGGCACACCTCCGCCCACAGGTACGGGCCGGAGGTGATCAAGACATTCGCCAATCTGCCAGGGAATTCACGAACCATCAGGTGTCGCGATCGACGGAGTCCACACCCCGGGTTTTGTGGGTGTCCTACCAAAACCCGCACGGCGATGGACGGCTCACGACGACGGCCCACTCCGCAGACCAGGTGCGCCGGAGTGACGGGCGGCCGCGGTGATCCCGTCCATCAGGATGCCGACGAGGTCGCGGGTGTAGGTGTCGGCGACCGCGCCCCGGCGCACCAGGATCCGCATCCACAGGGCGCCGGCCATGGCGTCCACCAGCGGCGCCGGATCGACGTCGGGCGGCAGGTCGCCCCGGGCCACCGCGCGCTCGAAGACGGGCTGGTGGCGGCCGAAGCGGTCGTCGAGGAAGGAGACCACGAGGTCCCGCATCGCCTGGTGGCGCACCGCCCCGACCAGCGCGGCCTCGACGATGGTCCGCCGGTGCTCGTCGTCCAGCAGCTGCTGGACCTGCTCGGCGAGCGCGGTCAGGTCGCCGCGCAGGCTGCCGGTGTCGGCCGGATCGAACCGGAAGACGTGCGAGTGCAGCAGCGCGTCGCGCAGCAGCTCCGACTTGGACGACCACCAGCGGTAGATGGTCGTCTTGTTGACCCCGGAGCGCTGGGCCACCCCCTCGATGGTCAGGGAGTCGAAGCCCAGGCTGCCGAGCATGTCGAGGGTGGCCGTGAAGATCTCGGCCTTGCGCCGCGGCCCGCCGCCGCTCTCTCCGTCTTGCCTCTGCGTCACCGCTGGTCCCTTCCGTGCGAGTGGGACGGCCAGCCTAATGCAACGCAACGTGGTGTTGCATTCTCTGGACTCCCCCTCCTAATATGCAACGCAACGTTGCGTCGACATCCGACCGGCTTCCGACCGCGGACCGACGCCGCACCTGCCAGGGGGAGAGCATGAGCGAAGACCGACAGGCGGCCACGGTCACGGGACTCGGTCCCGCCCCGGGCCGTCCGGGCATCTGGACCGCCGGAACGGCCGGGGGAGTTCCCCTGGTCCTCGTCCACGGGATCCGGCTCTCCGCCCGGATGTGGGACCCCCACACCCGTCGGCTGGCCCCCCGCTTCCGGATCACGGCCCCCGACCTGCCCGGACACGGAACCCAGCGCCACCGCCCCTTCAGCCTGGAGGAGGCGGTCGAGCGGATCGGCCTCGCCGTGGAGGAAGCCGCCCTCGCCACCGGCCGCCGCCCCCTGGTGGCCGGCGCCTCCCTCGGCGGATACGCCGCCCTCGCCTACGCGGCCGCGCACCCCGCCACCGCCGCCGCCGTCCTCGTCCAGGGGTCCACCGCCCGGCCCGACGGGCCCACCGGCCGGATCTACCGCGGCGCCGCCCGCGCCGTCGGGGCACTCGGCCCGGCCCGCGCCGCCCGACTCGATGACCTGGCACTCAGGCGCCGGCTGCCCGCCGAGAGCTACCAGGCCGTGATGGGCGGCGGGCTCGCCCTGCAGGCCTTCCCCGAGGTCGTGGAGGACCTCGCCCGGCGCGACTTCCTCGACATCGCCGCCCGCTGCAGGATGCCCGTCCTGTTCGTCAACGGCCTCGGCGACCCCCTCTTCCGGGCCCAGGAGAAGCAGTTCGTCGAAGCCGTCCGCGCCGGCGGCGGATACGCCCGGCTGTTCCACGTCCGCGGCCCGCACGTCATGTCCATCAGCGACCCCGCCGCCTTCACCAGGATCCTGGAGCGCGGCTACGGACTCCTCTCCGCCGCCCACCCCGAAGCCTTCGCCCCGCCCGCCAGCGGCACCCTCTACGCCGCCCAGCAGGGCGGCGGGGCCATCCGCGGGGACGTCACCTGAGATCACCGGCGGTGACGGGACCGACCCGGGCCAGCAGGTGGGCATCGAGGAAACCCCGCTCGGAGGCCGGGCCGTGGACCAGCCGGGCGAACGTGACGAGCCCGGCCCCGGCCAGCACCTCCACGAACCGTTCCACCGGCCAGCTGTAGGCGGGCGCCACCTTGTGCTCGTAACGGACCGGCTCCGGCCCTTCGGTCACGCAGAACGAGACCAGCGCCAAGCCCCCCGGCGCCAGGACCCGCACCTGCTCGGCGAGCAGCGCCGGCAGTTCTCCGGGCGGTGTGTGGATCATCGAGTAATGCGCCAGCACCCCGCCGAGCACCCCGTCCTCCACCGGCAGGGCCTCCATCCGCGCCTCCTCGAACCGCAGCGCCGGATGTGCCCGCCGGGCGTGGTCCACCATGCCCGGCGAGAGATCGACCCCGAAAGCGTCCAGCCCCAGCTCGTGCAGCAACCCCGTCAGATGCCCGGGCCCACACCCGACATCGGCCACCCGCGGGTTCCCCGCCTCCCGCACCAGCCCGGCGAAGGTACCCACCATGGCCCGCGCGAACGGCCGCGTCTCCAGCCGATCGGCGAACAGGGAAGCGTACAGCTCGACGACCCCGTCGTAGCCCGCCCTGGCCTCATCCTGATATCCACCCACCGCCGACAACCTACAGCGTCCCCAACCTGCCGTGTCAGCACGGCGTCAGGCCCTGTGCCGCACTCTGGTTGTCGTGACCACGGTCACGAGGGAGAGGTGCCCGGAGCGGTTGATCGGGGACCGGCCACCGGCCGTTCGGGTTCCACTGGGATCCACGCAGGTTCGAATCCTGCCCTCTCCGCAGAGCTTGATCGTGTCCGTGGAGGACGCTTGACTGGGGCCCTTCCACGGCAAGCGCCGCGAAGCGAGTGCACCGATCGACCCGGAGATGTCATGCCCCTGCAGATGAGGCTGTGCGCGATAACACTCGACTGCTCCGATCCGCCGGCCCTGGCGGCGTTCTATCAGCAGGCGACCGGCCTCGAACCCCACCCGAAATCCGACGCCGACTTCGCCGGTCTCAACCGTGAGGACGGACTCTTCCTCGGCTTCCAGCGGGTCGACGACTACCGGGCTCCCTCCTGGCCTGACCAGACCGTTCCCCAGCAGTCCCATCTCGACTTCGAGGTCGACGACCTGGACACAGCCGAGGCGCGGCTGCTCGAGCTGGGGGCGAGCAAGCCCGCCCATCAGCCGTACCACGGCAGGTGGAGGGTCCTCACCGACCCGGCCGGCCACCCGTTCTGCCTGGTCAGAGCCTGAGGGCAACAGCTGTCCGTCCCAGTTCGCCGGGGCAAGGCGCTCGCCCGAGGGGATGCCGCGGAGCAGGTCGCGGGACCGGTCAGGAATCGAGAAGCCCCGGCCACCGCCCACCCCCTAGCGTGATGGTCATGGCAACCACTGCTTCCACCGCAGCCCCCACGTCCCTCGCGTCCGTCACCCTCGAGGTGGCCGACCCCGAGGCGGCCCGCCGCTTCTACACCGCCTTCGGTGTGGA
>NZ_JBVIRQ010000036.1:0-14219 GCF_055575955.1 Streptomyces sp. NPDC033966
AGCTCCACGAAGGCGGTGCCGGGCAGCAGGACCGTGCCGGCCACCGCGTGGTCGGCCAGCCAGGGCTGCGCGGACAGTGACAGGCGGCCGGTGAAGAGGTGGTCGTCGGAGGCGGCGACCGTCACCATCGCGCCGAGCAGGGGGTGCCCGGCCGCGTCCAGGCCCGCGGAGGCCATGTCGCCCGCGGCGTCGGTGCCTTCCAGCCAGTACCGCTCGCGCTGGAAGGCGTAGGTGGGCAGATCGACCCGCCGGGCGGCGGGGAAGACGGTGTCCCAGTCGACCGGCACTCCGTGGACGTGCGCCTCGGCGAGGGCGGCCGTGAAGCGGGCGGGGCCGCCGTCGCCGCGGCGCAGGGAGCCCAGCGCGGTGTCGGGCAGGCCGTGGACGAGGACGGGGTGCGGGCTGACCTCGATGAACACGCCGTAGCCCTCGTGGACGAGGGTCTCGGTGACGTCGGCGAGCAGGACGCTCTGGCGGAGGTTGCGGTACCAGTAGTGCTCGTCCAGTTCGGTGCCGTCCAGCCAGCCGGCGTCGACCGTGGACAGGAACGGGATCTCGGCCGGGCGGGGGGTGATCCCGGCGAGGGCGTCCAGGACGTCCGTACGGATCTCCTCCACGTGGGCGGAGTGGGAGGCGTAGTCCACGGGGATCCGGCGGGCGCCCTCGACGCCGGCGAGCACCGCGTCGAGGGCCTCGGGATCGCCGGAGACCACCACGGAACGGGGGCCGTTGACGGCGGCGAGCGACAGCCGCTCGCCCAGGTGTGCGGCGGCCTCCTCGCGGGACAGCGGCAGGGAGACCATGCCGCCGCGGCCGGAGAGGGCCAGGAGGGCCTTGCTGCGCAGGGCGACGACGCGGGCCGCGTCGTCGAGGGTGAGCGCTCCGGCGACGCAGGCGGCGGCGATCTCGCCCTGGGAGTGGCCGACCACCGCGGCCGGTTCGACTCCGTGGGAGCGCCACAGCGCGGCGAGGGAGACCATCACCGCCCAGAGGGCGGGCTGGACCACGTCGACCCGGGCCAGGGCGGCCTCGTCGGCGAGGGCTTCGCGCAGCGACCAGTCGACGTGGGGCGCGAGGGCCCGTTCGCAGGCGGCCAGCTGGTCGGCGAACACCGTTGAGGAGCCGAGCAGTTCGTGGGCCATGCCCGCCCACTGGGAGCCCTGGCCGGGGAAAACGAACACGGCCTTGGCGGCGCTGCGCGACGATCCTCGCAGCAGGCGCGGGGAGGGCTCGCCGGCGGCCAGGGCCGTCAGCCCTTCGGCGAAGGCGGCGGGGTCGTCGCCCACCACGGCGGCCCGGTGCTCCAGGGCCGCGCGGGAGGACGCGAGGGAGCCGCCGATGTCGGCGAGGGCGTGGTGGGGGTCCTCGCCGGGGGATCCCGGCGCGGTCAGGCCCTCCAGGGCGGCGAGGAGGTTGCGGGCCTGGTCGCGCAGGGCTTCGTCGGTCTTGGCGGACAGCACCCACGGCAGGGCCGTGCCCGGTGCGGGGGCCTGCCGGGGGGCGTGCCCGGGGGCGCCGGCCTCGTCGAGGGGGGCCTGTTCCACGATGACGTGGGCGTTGGTGCCGCTGACCCCGAACGAGGACACGCCGGAGCGGCGGGCCCGTCCGGTCTCGGGCCACGGCACGGGCTCGGTCAGCAGGCGCACGCCGCCGGCCGTCCAGTCGACGTGCGGGGTGGGCTCGTCGACGTGGAGGGTGCGGGGCAGGAGGCCGTGGCGCATCGCCTCGACCATCTTGATGACGCCGCCGACGCCGGAGGCGGCCTGGGTGTGGCCGATGTTGGACTTGAGGGAGCCCAGCCACAGCGGCTGGTCCGCGGGCCGGTCCTGCCCGTACGTGGCGAGCACGGCCTGCGCTTCGATCGGGTCGCCGAGCTTGGTGCCGGTGCCGTGGGCCTCGACGGCGTCGACGTCCCGGACGCCCAGGCCGGCGTTGCCCAGGGCCTGGCGGATGACGCGCTGCTGGGAGGGGCCGTTGGGGGCGGTCAGGCCGTTGGAGGCACCGTCCTGGTTGACGGCGGAGCCGCGGATGACGGCGAGGACCCGGTGGCCGTGGCGGCGGGCGTCGGAGAGCCGCTCCAGCAGCAGCATGCCCGCGCCCTCGCCCCAGCCGGTGCCGTCGGCGGCGGCGGCGAAGGACTTGCAGCGGCCGTCGAAGGACAGGCCGCGCTGCCGGGAGAACTCCACGAACGTGTTGGGGGTGGCCATCACGGTCGCGCCGCCGGCCAGGGCCATCGTGCACTCGCCGGACCGCAGGGCCTGGGCGGCCAGGTGCAGGGCGACGAGGGAGGACGAGCAGGCGGTGTCGACGGTGACGGCCGGGCCCTCCAGGCCGAGGACGTAGGAGATGCGGCCGGACAGGACGCTGCCGGCGTTGCCGGTGCTGAGGTAGCCGTCGATGCCCTCGGGGACCTCGCCCAGGCGGGAGGCGTAGTCGTGGTACATGACGCCGGCGAACACGCCGGTGGCGGTGCCGCGCACGGACGTCGGGTCGATGCCGGCGCGTTCGAAGGCCTCCCAGGCGGTTTCCAGGAGGAGCCGCTGCTGGGGGTCCATGGCGAGGGCCTCGCGGGGCGAGATCCCGAAGAAGCCGGCGTCGAACTCGGCGGCGTCGTAGAGGAAGCCGCCTTCGCTGACGTACGAGCGGCCGGCCGCGTCGGGGTCGTCGTCGAAGAGGCCGTCCAGGTCCCAGCCGCGGTCGGTGGGGAACGCCGCGATGCCGTCGCCGCCCGCGGCCACCAGCTTCCACAGGTCCTCCGGCGAGCGCACCCCGCCGGGATAACGGCAGCTCATGCCGACGATCGCGATGGGGTCGTCGGTGCCGGCGCCGGGGGCGACGGCGGCCGGGGCGGTGGTGTCGGCGGCCGGGGCCTCGGTCAGTCCGGCGCGCAGGTGCTCCACGAGGGAGGCCGGGGTGGGGTAGTCGAAGATGAGGGTGGCAGAGAGCCGCAGGCCCGTCTCGGTGGTGAGCCGGTTGCGGAGTTCGACCGCGGTGAGGGAGTCGAAGCCGAGCTCGGTGAACGCCTGGCCGAGGTCGACGGCCTGCGCGTTCGCGTGCCCCAGTACGGCACTGACGTGCGTACGGACCAGCTCGGCGAGCTGCCGTTCGGTCCACTGGGTGCGCGGGGTGGCCGGGCCGGACGCGGCCGCCCTGCGGGCCGGTCCGCGGACGAGGCCGCGCAGCAGTGCGGGGGGCGTCGCGTTCCGCGCCGCGCCCGTCGGCGGGTTGAGGTCCAGGCGGGCGGGGACGAGCAGGGGCTCGTCGAGGCCGCCCGCGAGGTCGAAGAGTTCCAGGCCGTCGGCGGCGGTCAGTGCGCCGACGCCGGAGCCGGTGATGCGCCGGCTGTCGTTGTCGGCCAGTCGCCCGCCCATGCCGCCGCCCTCCGCCCACAGGCCCCAGGCGAGGGACACGGCGCTGAGGCCCTGTGCGGTGCGGTGCTGGGCGAGCGCGTCGAGGAAGGCGTTCGCGGCGGCGTAGCCGGCCTGGCCGGGGGCGCCGAAGACGCCGGCGGCCGAGGAGAACAGTACGAACGCCGCCAGGTCGGCCTCCCGCGTCAGCTCGTGCAGGTGCCAGGCCGCGTCGAGCTTGGGGCGCAGTACGGTGTCCAGCCGGTCGGGTGCCAGCGAGCCGATCACGCCGTCGTCGAGGACGCCGGCCGCGTGCACGACCGCCGTCAGCGGCCGCTCGGCGGTGATCCGGGCGAGCAGCCGCGCCAGGTCGGCGCGGTCGCCGGCGTCGCAGGCCTCGATCTGTACGTGGGCGCCGGCCTCGGTGAGCGCGGCGGCGAGTTCGCCGGCGCCCTCGGCGGCCGGGCCGCGCCGACCGGCCAGCACGAGGTGGCGTACGCCGCGCTCGGCCACCAGGTGGCGGGCCAGCAGGGCGCCGAGGCCGCCGGTGCCGCCGGTGATCAGGACGGTGCCGTCGGGGTCCCAGTCCCGGGGCTCGGCGGGGGCGGGGACGCGGGCCAGCCGGGGGGCGTACAACGTGCCGTCGCGGAGCGCGAGTTGCGGCTCGTCGAGGGTCAGGAGGGCGTCCAGTGCGGCGGAGACGTCCGGGGCGTCGTCCGGGGCGGTGACGTCGATCAGGCGGAAGCTGCCCGGGTTCTCGGCCTGCGCCGACCGGACGAGGCCCCACAGCGGTGCCTGGCCGAGGTCGTGGACCGTCTCGCCCTGCCGGACGGCCAGGGCGCCACGGGTCACCAGGACCAGCTGCGAGGAGGCGCACCGGGGGTCGGCGAGCCATGCCTGGAGGAGTTCCAGGACGCGGTGCGTTCCGGTGTGGGCCGCGGAGACGAGGTCGTCGCCGGTGCGGGGGCAGCGGAAGAACACGGCGTCGGGGACGGTGTCCAGCGCGGCCAGGTCGGCGGCCGAGGCGATCCAGTGCGGCGGTGCACCGGCCGACTGCCCGGCGGCGGCCGGCAGGGGCAGGGAGGCCCAGTCGACGCGGAAGAGGGAGTCGCGGTGCCGCTGCGTGCGCTGCGCCGCGGCCGGGCGCAGGGCGAGCGCCTCGACGGTGGCCACCGGGGCGCCCGTCTGGTCGGCCGCGTCCAGGGACACGGTGTCGGGGCCGGCCGGCGACAGCCGTACGCGCAGCGCCGGGGCGCCGGCCGCGTGGAGGGTCACGCCGCGCCAGGAGAACGGGAGGCTGGCGGCGCCGTCGGTGACGAAGTCACCGAGCCCGACGGCGTGCAGGGCGGCGTCCAGCAGGGCGGGGTGCAGGCCGAAGCGGGCGGCCTCGGCTTCCAGCGGCAGCCGGACCTCGGCGAACACGTCCTCGCCGCGGCGCCATGCCGCCCGCAGCCCCTGGAAGGCGGGTCCGTAGCCGAAGCCGACCTCGACGAGGTGGTCGTAGAGCCCCTCGACGGACACCGGCTCGGCTCCCGCGGGGGGCCATTCGCTCAGGTCGGGGCCGGCGGGCGGGGCGGCGGCCGGGGAGGGGGCGGCCGTCAGGGTGCCGGTGGCGTGCCGGGTCCAGGGCTCGTCGGTGTGGCGGGAGTGGAAGGTCAGTGAGCGGCGGCCGTCCGCGTCCGCGGGTCCCACGCAGACCTGGAGCTGGACCGCGCCCTGTTCGGGGAGGACCAGCGGCGCCTCGATGGTGAGTTCGTCGAGGCGGCCGCAGCCGACCTGGTCGCCGGCGCGGACTGCCAGCTCCACGAAGGCGGTGCCCGGGACGAACACGGTTCCGAGGACGGCGTGGTCGGCGAGCCAGGGGTGGGTCCGCAGGGAGAGACGGCCGGTGAACAGCACCTGGTCCGCCTCGGCCAGGGTCACCATGGCTCCGAGCAGGGGGTGGTCGGCCGGGCCCAGGCCGGCGGCGGCCACGTCGCCGAGGGCGGTCGTCTCGGGCCAGTAGCGCTGCCGCTGGAAGGGGTACGTGGGCAGGTCGACGCGGCGGCCGGAGAGCAGGGGCTGCCAGTCGACGGGCAGGCCGCGGGTCCAGGCCTCGGCGAGGGCGCCGAGGAACGCCTCCGGCTCGGGGCGGTCCTTGCGCAGGACGGGGGTGAGGAGTCCGGAGAAGTCCTCGGGGAGGGACTCCCCCGCCATGGCGGCGAGGACACCCTGCGGGCCGAGTTCGAGGAAGTGGCCCACGCCCTGCGCGGCGAGGTACTGGACCCCGTCGGCGAAGCGGACCGCACCCCGGACGTGCTCGACCCAGTAGTCGGCGGTGAACTCGGTGATCTGCCCGCCGGTGACGTTGGAGACGACCGGGATGGCGGGCGCGGTGTGGGTGAGGGATTCCGCGACCTCGCGGAACGCCTCCAGCATCGGCTCCATCAGCGGCGAGTGGAAAGCGTGCGAGACGGTCAGCCGCTTGGTCTTGCGACCCCGCTCCGCGAGCGTGGCGGCCACCGCCAGGACGGCGTCCTCCGCACCCGAAACCACCACGGACTCCGGCCCGTTGACCGCCGCGATGTCGACATCCGCCGACAGCAGCGGGCGTATCTCCTCCTCGGTAGCCCGTACGGAGACCATCGCGCCGCCCTCCGGCAGCGCACCCATCAGCGCACCACGCGCCGCCACCAGACGCGCCGCGTCCGCCAGCGAAAGCACACCGGACACATGCGCGGCCGCGATCTCACCGATCGAATGCCCCGCCACGAAGTCCGGACGCAGACCGAACGACTCCGCCAGCCGGTACAGGGCCACCTCGACCGCGAACAGCGCCGGCTGGGTGTACTCGGTGCGGTGGACCCGCTCCCCCTCGCCGAAAACGATCTCCTTCAACGGGAAGTCGAAGTGGGCGCACACCTCGTCGAAGGCCGCCGCGAACACCGGCTGGGCCCCGTACAGCTCACGGCCCATCCCCGCACGCTGCGCACCCTGACCCGAGAACAGGAAGGCGAACTTCCCGCCGGAGACCGCACCCTCGACGAGTTCCTCCCGGCCGGCGCCCGGCACCACACCCCGGTGGGCGAAGGGGGTGGACAGGGAGAGGGAGTGGGCCAGGTCGGCGGGGTCCAGTTCCGGGTGGTCCTGTGCGTACGAGCGGAGCTGGGCGGCCCGTGCGCGCAGTGCCTCGGGGGTGTGGGCCGACAGCAGCCACGGCGCGGCGGCGGTGCGCGGCGCCTGCGGCTCGTGCGTCGTCGGGTCCTGGGGCGGCCGGGCGTCCTCGGGGGCGGCCTGCTCGACGATCAGGTGGGCGTTGGTGCCGCTGACGCCGAAGGCCGACACGCCGGCGCGGCGCGGTTCGCCCGTCTCGGGCCAGGGCGTGGCCTCGGTCAGCAGGCGTACGCCGCCCGCGGACCAGTCCGCGTGCGGCGTCGGCTCGTCCACGTGCAGGGTCTTGGGCAGCGTGCCGTGCTGGATGGCGAGGACCATCTTCATCACGCCGGCGACGCCCGCCGCGGCCTGGGTGTGGCCCAGGTTCGACTTGACCGAGCCCAGCCACAGCGGCCGGTCGGCGGTGCGCTTGCGGCCGTAGGTGGCGAGCAGGGCGTGCGCCTCGATGGGGTCGCCGAGCCTGGTGCCGGTGCCGTGGGCCTCGACCGCGTCGACCATGTCCGGGGACAGCCGGGCGTTGGCCAGGGCCTGGCGGATGACGCGCTGCTGGGCGGTGCCGTTGGGGGCGGTGAGCCCGTTGGAGGCGCCGTCCTGGTTGACCGCGGAGCCCTTGAGGACCGCGAGGACGGGGCGGCCGTTGCGCCGGGCGTCGGAGAGCCGTTCGAGGACGAGCAGGGCCGCGCCCTCGCCCCAGCCGGTGCCGTCCGCGGCGGCGGCGAAGGGCTTGCAGCGGCCGTCGGCGGCGAGTCCGCGCTGCCGGCTGAACTCGACGAAGACCCGGGGGGTGGCCATCACCGTGGCGCCGCCCGCGAGGGCCAGGGCGCATTCGCCGCGGCGCAGCGCCTCGGCGGCCAGGTGCAGGGACACCAGGGAGGAGGAGCAGGCCGTGTCGACGGTGACGGCGGGGCCTTCGAGTCCGAGTACGTAGGACAGCCGGCCGGAGAGGACGCTCGCCGCGTTGCCGGTGCCGATGTAGCCTTCGAGGCCCTCTTCCGGGGTCGAGCCGAACAGGGTGCCGTAGTCCTGGCCGTTGGTGCCGACGAAGACGCCGGCCCGGCTGCCGCGCAGGGCGGCCGGGTCGAGGCCGGAGCGCTCCAGGGCTTCCCAGGCGACCTCCAGGAGCAGCCGCTGCTGCGGGTCCATGGCGCGGGCCTCGCGCGGGCTGATGCCGAAGAAGGCGGGGTCGAAGTCGGCGGCGCCGGCGAGGAAGCCGCCCTCACGGACGTAGCTGGTGCCGGCCCGGTCGGGGTCCGGGTCGTAGAGCGCGGCGAGGTCCCAGCCCCGGTCGTCGGGGAAGGGGGCGAGTGCGTCGGTGCCGTCGGCGAGGAGGGTCCACAGCTGTTCGGCGGAGTGCACGCCGCCGGGGAAGCGGCAGCCCATGCCGACGATCGCGATCGGTTCGTGGCTGAGGTCCTCGGCGTCCTTGAGGCGCCGGTTCGCCTCGTCCAGGTCAGCCGTGACCCGCTTGAGGTATTCCAGGAGCTTGGTCTCGTTCACCATGTCAGCGGGTCCCGTATTTCTGGTCGATGTAGGCGAAAAGGTCGTCCGCCGTGTCCAAGGTCGGTCGGGTGTCGGCACCCGTTTCGTCGTCCGGGCCGGAGCCCGGTCCGGATCCCGCGCCGGCGCGGGCCAGCAGGTTCTGGAGGCGGGTCACGACCTCCGCCCGTACGTCGGGGGCGTCGAGGACGGCGAGGGCGTCCTCGACGCGGTCGAGGTCGGCGAGGAGTCGGGCGGCGGCGGTGCCGCCGAGTTCGGCGTCGAGGTGCTCGGCGAGGGCCTGGGGGCTGGGGTGGTCGAAGACCACGGTCGTGGCGAGGTTCAGCCCGGTGCGGACGCCGAGGACGTTGCGCAGGTCGACGGCGGTGAGGGAGTCGAAGCCGAGTTCCCGGAAGGGCTGGGTCGGGGTGACCGCCTCGGGGCCGCCGTGTCCGAGGACGGCCGCCGCCTGGGTGCGTACGAGGTCCAGCAGGGCGGCGGCGCGTTCGGCGTCCGGGAGCAGGGTGATGCGCTCGCGCCAGTCGGCTTCCCCGGTGGTGCGGGGGCGGGCCTCCTCGATCCCGGTGAGGAGCGGGCTGGGCCGGACCGTGGTGAAGCCGGGTGCGAACAGGGCCCAGTCGATGTCGGCCACCGCGAGGCAGGCGTCACCGTGGTCCAGGGCCTGCTGGAGTCCCTCGATGGCGTGCGGGGGCCGCATCGGGCGGATGCCGTGGCGGCGCAGGCGCTCGCCGACGGCCGCCTCGTCCTCGGCCATGCCGCCTTCGGCCCATGCGCCCCAGGCCACGGCGGTGGCGGGCAGCCCGTCGGCGCGGCGCTGGTCGGCGAAGGAGTCCAGGAAGGCGTTGGCGGCCGCGTAGTTGGCCTGGCCGGCGCCGCCGACCGCGCCGGCGAAGGAGGAGAAGAGGACGAACGCCGACAGGTCCAGGCCGGCGGTGAGTTCGTGGAGGTTGCGGGCCGCGTCGGCCTTGGGGCGCAGGACCGCCGCGAACCGTTCGGGGGTGAGGGACTCGATGACGCCGTCGTCGAGGATGCCGGCGGTGTGCACCACCGCGGTCAGGGGCAGTTCGGCGGGGATCGCGTCGAGCACTGCGGCGAGTGCGTCCCGGTCGGCCGCGTCGCACGCCTCGATGGTGACGCGGGTGCCCGTCGCGGTGAGTTCGGCGGCGAGTTCGCGTGCGCCGGGTGCCCGCTCGCCGCGGCGGCTGGTGAGGACCAGGTGTTCGGCGCCGGACGCGGCGAGCCAGCGGGCGATGTGGCCGCCGAGGGCGCCGGTGCCGCCGGTGACCAGGACGGTCCCGGAGGGGCGCCAGGGCTTGACGGCGGCGGAGGTCCTGCGTACGCGGACCAGCCGGCGGGCGAGGATGCCGGTGGGGCGGATCGCCAGCTGGTCCTCGGCGCCGGTCCCGGCGGGGGCGCCGGCCAGCAGGAGGGCGCCGAGCCGGTCGAGCGCGGGGGTGTCGAGCTCCGCGGGGAGGTCGACGAGCCCTCCCCATCGGGTGGGGGTTTCCAGGGCGGCGGCCCGGCCCAGGCCCCAGACCTGTGCCTGGCCGGGGTCGGCGGGCCGGTCGTCGGGACCGGTGGAGACCGCGCCGCGGGTGGCGCACCACAGCGGTGCGGTGATTCCGGCGTCGCCGAGGGCCTGGTGCAGCCGGAGGGCCGCGTCCAGGCCGGGATCGCCGGGCTCGGCGGGCAGGAGCAGGACGCCCGCGCAGCTGTCGGCGGCGGGCAGGGCCGTGAGCAGGCGGACGGTCAGGGCTTCGCGGTCGTGGCCCGTGCCGGGGGTCAGGTCCAGGCGGGCGGGGGTGGCGCCCCGGGCGGCGAGCGCCCCGGTGACCAGGTCGAGCTCCTGCGGGCACGGCCCGGCGACCAGCCAGGTCCCCTCGGGGACGGTGGCGGCGGGGGCGGCGAGCGGCTGCCACTCGATGCGGTACTGGAGGCCGGCGGCGGGGTCCTGGGCGGTGGTGGCGGGCGGGCCGGCGGTGTCGCCGGGGCGGGCCCAGTAGCGGGTGCGCCGGAACGCCGTGGTCGGCAGGGCCACCCGGCGTACGGGCTGCCCGGCGAAGACCCCGGTCCAGTCCGGGGTGGTGCCGTGCACGAACAGCTCGCCCAGGGCGGCGGTGACGGTCTCCTGCTCGGGCCGGTCGCGGCGCAGGGCCGGTACGAGGACGAGGCCGGGGCCGCTCACGCAGGCCTGTCCGGCGGCGGCCAGCACGCCGGAGGGGCCCAGCTCGACGAAGCGGCGTACGCCCTGGGCTTCCAGGTGGCGCATGCCGTCGTGGAACCGGACGGCGGCGCGCACGTGCCGGACCCAGTATTCGGGCGTGGTGATCTCGGCCGGGTCGGCGGTGCGTCCGGTGACGTTCGAGACGATCGGGACGGACGGCTGGTGGAAGGTGAGCGTCCGTGCGATGCGGCCGAATTCGGCGAGCATCGGTTCCATCAGCGACGAGTGGAAGGCGTGGCTGACGTTGAGCCGCTTCGTGCGGTGGCCCGCGGCCTCCAGGAGGCCGGCGGTCCGCGAGACCGCGTCCTCGGGGCCGGAGACGACCACCGCGCGGGGGCCGTTCACCGCGGCGATGTCGACGCCGGCCGTCAGCAGGGCGCGTACCTCGTCCTCGGCCGCCTCGACGGAGACCATCGCCCCGCCCTCGGGCAGCGCCTCCATCAGCCGGCCGCGGGCGGCGACGAGCGTGGCGGCGTCGGGGAGGGTGAGCACGCCGGCGACGTGGGCGGCGGCGAGCTCGCCGACGGAGTGGCCGAGGAGGAAGTCGGGGCGTACTCCCCAGGACTCGAAGAGGCGGTACAGCGCCACCTCCAGGGCGAACAGCCCTGCCTGGGTGTAACGGGTCCGGTCGAGGAGTCCCGCCCCGCCGCTCACCACCTGCCGCAGCGGGCGGTCCAGGTGTGCGTCCAGCGCGGCGCAGGCCGCGTCGAAGGCCTGTGCGAAGACCGGGAAGGCCGCGTACAGCCCGTCTCCCATGCCGGGGCGCTGGGCGCCCTGGCCGGTGAACAGGAACGCCAGCCCGCCGGGGGTGGTGCTGCCGTGGAGGACGCCGGGGTCGGGGGTGCCGTCGGCGAGCGCCGCCAGCCCCTTCAGGAGGGTGTCGCGGTCGTCGGCGACGACGGCGGCGCGGCGGTCGAGGGTGGCACGGGTGGTGGCGAGGGAGTGGGCCACGTCGCGGGGGGACAGGTGCGGACCGGCTTCCAGGTGGGCGTGGAGGCGGGCGGCCTGTTCGCGCAGCGCCTCGTCCTCGCGGGCGGAGAGGACCGCGAGGACGACGGGGGCGACGGGGGCGGCGGAGCCGGCGGGGGCCGCGCCGGCCGCGGGGACCGCGGGGGTCCGGTCGTCTTGCGCGGACGGCTCGGCGTCGGGCGTGTACTCCTCGACGAGGACGTGGGCGTTGGTGCCGCTGATGCCGAACGAGGAGACGCCTGCGCGGCGCGGCTGTCCGTCGGGGGTGCGCCAGTCGAGGTTCTCCGTCAGCAGCCGCACGGAGCCGGCCGACCAGTCGACCTGGGGCGTGGGCTCGTCCACGTGCAGGGTGCGCGGCAGGACGCCGTTGCGGATCGCCCCGACCATCTTGATCACGCCCGCCACGCCGGCGGCGGCCTGCGTGTGGCCGATGTTGGACTTGACCGACCCGAGGTGGAGGGGCCGGCCGGCCGGGCGGTCCTGCCCGTAGGCCGCGATCAGGGCCTGCGCCTCGATGGGGTCGCCGAGGGTGGTGCCGGTGCCGTGGGCCTCGACGGCGTCGACCTGGTCGGGCGTCAGGCGGGCGTTGGCGAGGGCCAGTTCGATGACGCGCTGCTGGGCGGGTCCGTTGGGGGCGGTCAGGCCGTTGGAGGCGCCGTCCTGGTTGACGGCGGAGCCGCGGATGACGGCGAGGACGGGGTGGCCGTTGCGGCGGGCGTCGGAGAGCCGCTCCAGTACGAGCATGCCCGCGCCCTCGCCCCAGCCGGTGCCGTCCGCGGCCGCCGCGAAGGCCTTGCAGCGGCCGTCGCGGGCCAGGCCGCCCTGGCGGCTGAACTCCGCGAACAGGGTGGGTGTCGACATGACGGTGGCCCCGCCGGTGAGGGCCAGCTCGCATTCACCGCGCCGCAGTGCCTGGCCCGCCAGGTGCAGGGCGACGAGGGAGGCGGAGCAGGCGGTGTCGACGGTGACGGCGGGCCCCTGGAGCCCGTAGACGTAGGAGAGGCGGCCGGAGAGCACGCTGGCGGCGTTGCCGGTCATGATGTGCCCGGCCAGGTCGTCGGCGGAGTGCACGGCCACGGGGGTGTAGTCCTGCCCGTTGGTGCCGATGAAGACGCCGGTCCGGCTGCCGCGCAGGGTGTCCGGGGCGATCCCGGCGCGCTCGAAGGCCTCCCAGGAGGTCTCCAGCAGCAACCGCTGCTGGGGGTCCATGGCGAGGGCCTCACGCGGGGAGATCCCGAAGAAGGCGGCGTCGAACTCGCCCGCGCCTTCGAGGAATCCGGCCTGGCGGGCGTGGGAGGCGCCGGTCTGCTCCGGGTCGTCGGAGAGCAGGCCCGCAAGGTCCCAGCCGCGGTCGGTGGGGAAGCCGGACAGGGCGTCGCCACCCGAGACGAGCAGCCGCCACAGGTCTTCGGGGCTCTGGACCCCGCCGGGGAAGCGGCAGCTCATGGCCACGACGGCGATCGGCTCGCCGTCCCGGTTCTCGCTCTCGCGCAGGCGTTCCTGGGTCTGCTCCAGCTCGGCCGAGACGCGCTTGAGGAAGTGGCGGAGCTTTTCTTCATTGGTGGACACGTGAGGGTTCTCCCTGGCGGAGGGGCGGGCGGCGGCGGGGCGGGTGGCATCGCTCATGAGATGCCGAACTTCTCGCCGAGCAGGCCGAACAGTTCGTCGTCGGTCGCCGCTTCGTACTGGTCGGCGCCGTCGGCGCGGTCCGGGTGGCCGGTGGCTTCCCGGCCTTGCTCCAGCAGGGCCCGGAGCCGCTGCATGATCTTGGTGTGGTCGCCGGTGCCGGGCTCCACCCGGGCCAGAGCGCGTTCGAAGCGGGCGAACTCCTCCAGCGCGGACGGCCCGTCCGCGCCGGCCTTCCCGCACAGCTCGGAGCGCAGGTGGCCGGCGAGCGCGGCCGGGTTGGGGTGGTCGAAGACCACGGTGGCGGGCAGGGCCAGGCCGGTGGCCGTGCTCAGCCGGTTGCGCAGCTCGACCGCCGTCAGGGAGTCGAACCCCGCCTCGCGGAAGGCCCGTCCGGTGGCGACCTCGTGCGGGGTGCCGTGTCCGAGGACCGCGGCCACATGGGTACGGACCAGGTCGAGCAGAGCGCGTTCCTGCGCCTCGGCGGGCAGGCCGGGGAGGGTGTCCCGCAGGGAGGTGCCGGTGGCGCGGCCGTCTTCCAGGGCCGCGAGTACGGTCCGCACCTCGGGTACGCCCGTCAGGAGGGGGCTGGGGCGGCCGGTGACGAAGGCCGCCGTGAAGCGCTCCCAGTCGACGCCGGCGACCACGAGGGTGGTCTCGTCGCGGTCCAGTGCCTGCTGGAGTGCGGCGATGGCCAGGTCGGGGGCCATCGGCAGGAGGCCGCCGCGCCGCATGCGGGCGGTGACGGCGTCGGATCCGGTGGCGAGGCCGCTGTCCCCCCAGGCTCCCCAGGCGATGGAGGTGGCGGGCAGTCCGTCGGCACGGCGCTGTTCGGCCAGAGCGTCCAGGCAGGCGTTGGCCGCCGCGTAGTTGCCCTGACCGGCACCACCGACCGTCCCCGCGAACGACGAGAACAACACGAACGCCGACAGCTCCAAGCCCATCTCACCGGCCACCTCGTGCAGATGACGCGCCGCATCCGCCTTCGGACCCAGCACCGAAGACAGACGCTCCGGAGTCAGCCCGTCCAGCACACCGTCATCCAGCACACCCGCCGCGTGGAACACCGCCGACACCGGGAACTCCACCAGCAGCTTCGCCACCGCGTCCCGGTCCGCCACATCACAGGCGACCACCGTGGCGGTCACACCGGACACCCCGAGCTCCGCCACCAGCTCGGCAGCACCCGGAGCCTCCAGACCCCGACGGCTCGTCAGCACCAGCTCCTTCGCACCCGCCGAAGCCAGCCAACGCGCCACCCGCACACCCAGCGCACCCGTACCACCGGTCACCAGCACCGGACCATCCGGCCGCCAACCCTCACCTGCCACCGGAGCAAACGGCGCACGCACCAGACGACGCGCGAACACACCCTCCGCACGCACCGCCACCTGATCCTCACC
>NZ_JBVIRQ010000037.1:0-13384 GCF_055575955.1 Streptomyces sp. NPDC033966
GATCAAGCGGCAGATGTACGGCCGAGCCTCGTTCCACGTCCTGAGAGCCCGCATCCTCATCGAGTCGTAGTCATCACGGAACTGCGGTCACAGCCTTGAAAACGGCCGCTGCCGCTCTTCGCCTCACTCTGTTGTTGGTTGAACGGTGTGGGGAGGGAGGGGATCGGCGAGCATGCGGGGGCCCCGCCGACCGTCAGGTCGGTGGGGCCCGGTGATCGTGAACCTCAGCGCGTGGTCAATTGATCAGATCGCACTTCGAACTCGACCCGTCCGTCGAGTGATTCGAGTCCCCAAGGCGCGACAGAGATCGTAAGTGTGTCCGCGGCGGTGTTCAGGATGTCGCAGAGGATGCCGACCTCGACGGGATAGGCGGAGTCAGGGGTCAGGTCGTCGCCGGTGAAGATGGGCCACTTGTCGACGAAGGCCCATTGCTGCTGGTGGGCGTCGGTGAAGCGGACTTCGACCAGGCCGGGCTGGGGTTCGTCATCGACCCATCGGACCGCTTCGCAACGAAGGAAAACCATGGGCAGAGCCTGCCATCACGGCCTGGGGTCGGCAGCTGGATTTCCGGACTGCCGACCCATCGGTCTGGCCGTCATGGAGCCCTGCGGAGCGGGACGACATCGGGAAGGCCGGTCGGCATCGACGGTCGGGCGGCTTCCGGTGTCGCCAGGAGAGCGACGATGGTGACGGGCTGCTGGCAGTGCGGACAGTTGCGGGTGGCGGTGGGTTCGAGCGGGTCCCTTTCGGGTGCCTGTCGCGAGGCTCGTGCCGCCGACTTGGCCGGTGGGAGATCAGCGAGGGGCGGGGTGGCAGCTGAAGCCGGCCGTGTTGCTCCTCCGAGCCGGCGGGCCCGGTCTTCATCCCTGGCCTGGTCCCGTTGGCGTTCGGCGTCCTTGCGGCAGGCGGGGGAACAGTAGATCTGGCGGACTGTCCTGAGCGAGTCGAAGGTGCCGTCGCAGACGGGGCAGGTGCGTGTCTCGCGGGCTTCCTCACTGGTGCGGGAGGTGATGCGGCACTCCTCCGAGCAGTAGATCCGTCGGAGGGCGGCGGTCGTGACGAACTCGGTGTGGCAGGAGGGACAGACCTGCTGGACGGGCCTGCGCTGCCGGTTGCTCTCCTTGCAGGTGGGCGAGCAGAAGACCTGGCGGCTGGTGTGGGTGGCGACGGTGAAGACCGATTCGCAGACGGGGCAGCGGCGGGCCATCTCGGATTCGACCTCGGTGACGGGAGGGTGGTCAGGAGACACGGGCGTTCACCCCGGCGCGGAGGGTTTCCGCCTGGTTCCGGTGGCCGCGGAGCCGGTAGGAGGGGCCGTCGATGCCCGCGACCGCAGCCCGGTGCAGGAGGCGGTCGAGCATGGCGGCCGCAACGGTCGCGTCGCCGAAGGCGCCGGCCCAGTCGGCGATGCCGACGTTGGTTGTCAGGATCGTGGAGGACTTCAGATACCTCTGGTTGATCACCTGGAAGAGGGCGGAGGCGCCGTCCTCGGGCAGCGGGAGGTAGCCCAGTTCGTCGATGATCAGGAGTTTCGGGCCGGCGAAGAAGTTCATGCAGGACTTCCACCGGCCTTCGAGAGCGGCTTTGTGGCAGCGGGCCGAGAGCTCGGCGGCGGTGGTGAAGTAGACGCGGTGCCCGGCTTCGACCGCGGCCCGTCCGAGCGCGACCGACAGCATCGTTTTGCCCACGCCGGGCGGCCCGACGAACAGGACGTTGGAGGCGTCGTCGAGGAAGCGGAGGGTGGCCAGGTCCCGGATGAGTTTCTCATCGACGCCGGGCTGGGCCGCGAAGTCGAAGTCGTTGAGGGTCCAGGGCTCGGGCAGGCAGGCGAACCGGAGCCGGGCGGCGAGCCGGCGGGCCTCGGTGGCCTCGACCTCGATCTCCAGCAGCCGTTCCAGAGCCGCGGTCAGCGACATCCGTTCGGTCCGGGCCTGGTCGAGAACCCGGTTGAGGGCCTCGGCCGCGTCGTTGAGCTTGAGGTAGGACAGGTGGCCTCGCAGCTGCTGGAAGCGGCGTGCTTCGCTCATCTGCATCGGCGACGATGGCGTGCTCACTCCTCGTTCTCCTCCTTCGGTGAGGGGGCTGTCCGCAGCCGGTCGGCCACGGCGGCATAGTGGGACAGGTCGATTACGACCCGTTCGGCCGGATCCCCGGCGGCCGGAAGCCCGCGCAGACGCTCGGCCTCCGCGAGGGCGGCCGCCGAGGGCGGCCTTCGGACCTTGGTCTTGCACGGGGCCCGGTCGGAGAACGACGCGAGCACGGCCCGCTCCAGCGCGATAACGTGGCCGTCGTCCCTGACGGTTTGCCCTGATCCCCGAGGGGCCCGGCGGTGCTGGGCGATGACCGCCCGGCCCTCTGTGGCGATCCGCAGGACGTCGTCGCCCAGGCGGTTGAGGACCTTGACTTGGACTCCGGGCAGACCGGGCGGGACGGAGTAGAAGTTTCCGTCGAACTGGACCAGGCTCTGGGGGCTGACCGTTCGCTCGACTTCCAGCTCGGCCGGGAACGGCCGCACCGGGATGTCCAGCATCGGCTCAGCCGCGGCAAGCTCACCGACCGTGGTGGCGATCCCGTCGATGCGGCGGCGCCGCTCGTCCATCCGGGCGGCGAGTTTGTCGACGCCGGACTGGGCCTGGACGACGGTCAGCCCGTCGGGGACCGTGCGCCACCATCGTTGGGCGGCGGAGTGGTTGGTCTTCTCCACCACTCCTTTGCGGTTGCCGCGGCGTGGCGGGCAGATATCCACGCCGGCTCCGTAGTACTTGGCGACGGCGGCGAAGGAGGAGGTCATCTGCCCGCTGGAGGGGTAGCAGACCGTCGCCATCCGGTCGAAGCGCCACCGGCGGGCCGTTCCGCCGAGCTTTCGCATGACCTCGTCGAGGGCCTGGACCAGGTGAGGGAAGTCCTCGGACTCCGAAAGGACCGCCCGCCACCGGCCCGAATGAGCAAGCGCCCCCACCAGCAGGTGGGCGTGCTCACCCACTCCCCACCCCTCCGGCGGGTTCGGCAGCTCCAGCCAGTCGAACTGGATCTCCTCACCGGGCGGATGCGCGATCACCGCGACGTTCCTGCCGGTGGAGGCGTGACACGGTTCGCAGTGCGGCCGGACCTGATAGCGGCGCAGAGCCCGGGTGAAGGTGGAGTACGCGCCCTCGTAACCGAGTTCGGACACCTCATCGAACAAGGTCGAGGCCCACAGGTGCGGGTCGTCGGCCAGGCGCTGGCGGCAGTAGGGCAGGAACGGCACGAACGCGTCCGGTCCCTCGCGTCGCTCGCCGGGGGTTCGCTCGCCGTTCAGATAGGCACGGATCGTCTTGCGATCACGGCCCAGATGCCGCGCGATCGCCGAGATCGTCCATCCCTGACGACGCAGAGCATGAGCGTCCACGTCTTCCTCCCGAGTGAGCATTCAGGCCCCCGAACAGGCCGAACTCCAAGCTCACGCAGGCTCTCCACGACACGCCGACACCAGTTCGACACGCCGGGAGGATCACACAATGGATGGGGGGATCAAGAGAGCAGGTTTGCCCCACCCCAGAGCGACAAGTGGGGAAATCCAAATATCCCCATCATCAGGCCATGAACGGCAACCTTCCGCATGTCGGGGGAACCTCACCTCGCCCTTGAAACCTCAATCGAAGCCCTTGGGGCCGGTGTGGGTGAGGGCGCGGTGACCTTGGAGGGCTGGAGCGTCCGCCTCGCCGGCCTGCACGCGACCGAGTGTTGCTTGGGCGCAACGCCCAGTGTCGAGCCAGTGACCGGCGCGCTTCCCGGCAGCCGGTTGGCGAGCGGTTGTCACGTGGTTGCTGGAGCCCTGCACGATCTCCTCACCGATCACCGGCCGTGCCTGACACCGGCTGGTGCCACCCTTCACGAGGAGAATCAATGAAGAGTCGTCTTTCCGCCGCACTGCTCGCCGGTACCGCACTGGCGGGCTCGGTCATCCTGGGCACCACCCCCGCGCAAGCGGGTAATACGGGGGCGTTCATGCTGAAGAACACCGCCACCGGGCTGTGCCTGCAGGGCTCTCTCTCACAGTCCCCGAACGACACGCGCGGCGTTCCCTGCAACCGGGGCGACTCCTCGCAGTGGTGGGGCAACTGGGCATCGGAGATCTTCATGCCGGGGACGGGCGTGTCCGTCTGCCTGGTCGCGACGCCGTCGTACAGCGCGCTGACCTCGGCTTGCAGCACAGCGGGCAGTGACGGCTGGTACAAGGGGTGGGTCACCTCCGGTGACACGAACACGCTGGTCGGGTCCACCCAAGGCGGCTGCTACCTGGGGATGGGCAATGCCGGCAACGGAAACATCGGATACTGCACGCCGGGCCAGGGGGACAACTACAAGAGGTGGACCAAGGTCTACTGATCCGGCGGGACGGTGCTGCGGCGGTCTGCTGCCCGCGCCACCCGCTACCGGGTTTCGTCGCCCGGGCCAAGATTCCGGCGTACGCACTGGGCACCCGCACGGTGTGCGGTTCGGGACATCATGGGGGTTTCCCGAGCTCCTTCTCCACCCCGACACCAAGAAGGTCTGGGCCGGAGGCTACGAAGTGTGGGTTCCGACGACTGAGGTCGGCTCCGCCGGCTGCATCCTGCGCCAGGGAGATCCGTACCCCAGCGCCATCGGTGCTCTTTAGCACGCGTTGAAGAAGTGCAACGGCCCGAATGGTCTGGCAATCGACGGCGCCTACGGTCCGATGACGGCCTCGGCTGTGCGGATCGTCCAGGAGTTCTACAAGATCGGCGTGGACGGGGTCTACGGCCCGCAGACGCGCCGCGCCATGTACTGGGTAGCCAACGACACCCCCAGTCTGGTCTGCGTCAAGTACTGATCCTGTGGGGCCCAGCCGACGGGCGCGGCGCTCGTCAGGGGCTGGGGGGAGAGGGGCCGTGCGTCGCCGTACCGACTGGTGCCCTCGCCCCGCCCTTCGGGGTGATGAATGCCGGTTCGAGCTGGTCATGTCGGACGCGGTCGTGTCCAGGCATGCCGGGTGCCCTGCCCGATCGGTGCATCGTGTGTTTCCGGGACCGGGCAGGCAGACCTGGGAGGCATCGCCTGGCAGTCCCTCATCGCTGCCTTCACCGAGGAGAAGGGCATCGTCGACGAGTCCTCCACCCGCACTGCCATCACGGAGACCCACGCGACAGAGTGAGCACGAAGCCGACACCGTGTTCACGACGACCCCGGCGGCCTGACGGCCGCCGGGGTCGTTTCATCCCGTCCCATCGACAACCAGCACGTCGCCTTCATGCTCATCTTCAGCGTCGCTCAACAACCAGACCCCGAGCTGTTGCTGGACCAGGAGCCAGCCCTGATTGAGGTCACGGCGGAACTCCCAGTCGTAGGGGCCGCCCATGGAGTAGGGGGTCGAGGTTTCTCCGGGTTCGGTGACGGTGACGAACCACATGTAGCCGATGCCGGTCGCCGTGTCGCCCGCCACGTCGAAGTGCAAGTTGAGGAGGTGGTGCTGCATTCTCGGGAACGAAGACTCGGCCTCCTCCACCCGGGAGCGGATCGCCTCCTTCCCCCGTATCAGGCCCCAGGGGCCGAACTCCAGGGCGGCGTCCTCGGCCCAGCACGTGGCCCAGGCCGCCCAATCCCTGAGGTCCAGGGCCCGCCAGCCACGGATCAACAGGCCGCGCAGCGCCTCCTTGTCCTCCAGCACCCGCACCCTGTGCGCCAGCGCCGGACCGTCAGGGCCGCCCTGAGTGCGGGCTGCGCCGTCTCAGCCCTGCCGCCACGAGGGCGCTCCCCGGCGAGGACACTCATGACCTGGGCAGGCTTCTGCGGGTCAGCTGGCGAGGATGACGAGGCGTGGGTAGCCGAGGTGTTCGGTGCGGCGGGCGGCGAGGTGGGTGTGGACGCCGGTGAGGTACGCCTTGAGCGTGTCGTAGCCGGCTTCGTAGGTTTCCTCCTGTCCGCTGCTGCTGGTGGGTGTCCAGAGGATGAGGAGGTGTTCGTGGCGGCGGGCCCCGTCCGGGGTGGCGAAGGCCAGCTCGTACACGACCAGCCGCGGCTCATCGACCGGCAGCGCGGCGAGCATCTCCTCGTGGGTGAGGTTGGCCTCGACCTCGACGGCCAGGACAGGCGGGGTGCCGGTGTAGAGGAGGATCACGGTGTTGGTCTCCCGGAGGCCGCCTACGTTCCGCAGAGCGCTGCGGCAGGCTTCGGGAAGGTCGAACGGGCTGCTCACGGGATGCTCGTCTCTCACCTGGGGATCAACGGTGGCGGGGGCCGTAAGGATGCGGCGCAGCGCGGGTGCAGCCAACCGGTACCCCGGAGCCGTCTGCCGGCTGCCGTCCGTGGTCCCGGTTGCCCCTTCGCCGGTCGACCTCACGGTCGCCGCGTCGCCACCGACGTCGGTCGTGAAGTGTGATGGGTGCGGGGCGGGGAAGGCGCCGAGCCTGATCCGGAAGGCAGGTGCGCTGGTGGATGGTCCGGTGGGCCGGCATTGCGTGTGCCGGGGCCGTGGAGCCGCGGGCGCGGCCCGCGCGCAGCTGCACCGGCTGGTGGACGAGGCACGCCTGCTGGGGCATCCCGTGCCGCCGGTGCTGGAGGAGACCGCGCTGCTGCTGGTGACCGAGCTGGTGACCAACGCAGTACGCCACACCTGCGGACCGTGCGCGGTGGACGTCTGCTGGGCGGGGGAGGGCATTGACATCGATGTCACGGACCCGAGCCCCGAGCCGCCCCGCAGCGAGCCCACCGTCTCGAAGTGTGCCCCGGACTCGTCGACCAGGTAGTTCAGGAGGCTCAGGACCGTACGGCGGTGTGGAGTTGATCAATATCTGTCACTGAACGAGAATGTCCGATCGATCAGACTTCGGGGGGTGGCTGATGAGATTTGGCATATTAGGGCCGTTGACGGTGCTAGACGACGTGGGCCGGCTTCGCCCCGTCGCGCGGCCGAAGTCCCGGGCCGTACTCGCTGCCCTTCTCCTCGACGCGAATCGCGTAGTCGCGTTCGGAACCGTTATGACCGCCTTGTGGGGTGATGGTCAGCCGGCCTCTGCGACCGCCTCCCTGCACAACCATGTCGCGCGCCTCCGCAAGGACCTGGGCCCGGACGGTGCGGCCCGACTCCGCACGGTAGGCCGGGGATTCCAGCTCCAGGTAGCGGAGGGGGAAGTCGACGCCGACTCCTTCCTGCGACACGGCGACCGTGCCCGGGAAGCCCTGCGTCTGGAGAAGTGGGATGAAGCCGAGCGGGAAACCGGGGCTGGGCTGAGCCTGTGGAGGGGTACGCCCCTGGCCGACACGTCGACGGCGCCGGAGCACCCCGGGATCGTCTATCTGGAAGAGCAGAGGCTCCAGATCCTGGAGTGCCGGTTCGAGGCCCTGCTCAAGCTCGGACGACTTGATGGCCTGTCCGCCGAGCTCGCCCTCCTGGTCGCGGAGCACCCGCTGCGCGAATCGTTCCACCGGCAGCTGATGCTCGTCCTCGACCGCACGGACCGGCAAGCGGAAGCACTGGCCCGGTACCAGAGCCTGCGGACCATGCTGGTGGACGAACTGGGCGTGGAACCCGGCCCCGCGGTCCAGCAGGCACATCGGCTCATCCTGGCGGGGAAGTGCCACCCGGACGCCCCGGAGGAAGCGGTCACCATCGCCGCTCCGCCTAGCCGGCCGGCGCAACTCCCCCTACCACCTCTGCATTTCGTGGGCCGTACCCAGGACATCGAAGCGATCCGCTCCGTGCTGCTCGCGGCCCGCACCCACCCGGCCATGGCCGTGATCAGCGGGATGGCGGGCGTGGGAAAGACCGGCCTGGCCCTGTACGTAGCCCGGGAACTTCAAGACGCCTTCCCTGACGGACAGCTCTTCCTCAACCTCCACGCGGCCACTCCCGGAGTCGCGCCGGTGGAGTCCAGCGAGGCGGTCGCGCTGCTTCTGCAGGGCATGGGCGTGGACCCGCGGCTGATCCCGACGAGCAGCGCCGCGGCATCGGCGCTGCTGAGATCCACCCTGGCGGACAAGCGCGTTCTCCTCGTGCTCGACGATGTCTCCTCGGTCAGCCAGATCAGGCCCTCGCTGCCGGCCGGACCAGGCTGTGGCGTGCTGGTCACGAGTCGGCCTCCGCTCGCAACGCTGGATTCGGGCAGGCACATCCGACTGGCACCTCTGACACCGGCGACGAGCGGCCTCCTTCTGCGCAGGGCGTCGGGCCGCCCGCTGACGGCGGATGACTCCGCCCTGGTGGACAGACTCGTCGCCCTGTGCGGGGGACTGCCGCTCGCACTGCGGATCACGGCCGCCCGCCTGGCGACCCGCGAAAATCTCACCCTGGAAGCGCTGTCCGAACGACTCGCTGCACAGGAAGCCCGGCTCGACCACCTCGAACTCGACGATCTGAGCGTCCGCCGCTCGCTGGCCGCAGCCCACGAGGCCCTCACCTCGTCGCCCGAGCAGACCGACCGCGACGCGGCGTACGCGCTCACACGTCTCGGTTCCCTCGACCTGCCCGAGTATTCCGTCGGCTTGACGGCACGGCTCATGGACGTGTCCGAACTCCGCGCTGATCTGGCGCTCGAGCGGCTGGCCGAGGTCGCGCTGCTGGACGAGTCGTGTGCCGGCCGGTACGTGCCTCACGACCTCGTACGGGAATTCGCCCGGGAGCAGGCACGCTCCCACCCCGCGCGTTCCCACCACGCCGGGCTGGACGAGGGTGCGCTGCGTTGGTACCTGCGCCAGGCAGCGGCGTGCGCCCGAGTCCTACGCCCTGACAATTTCTGGGCCCGTACTCCGTGGGCGGACGCGGACCCGTCCCCTGCGGACGGCTCGTCCTTCCACGACGCGACGGAAGCCCTCACGTGGGCGGATCAGGAGGCGGAGAACCTGATCTTCCTGGCTGGACAGACGGACGGCGGAAGACTGGGCCGCCGGCAAGCCATCGAACTCATCCAGATGCTCTACCCCTACTTCCACGACCGCGGACTCACACAGGCGAGGAAGCGTCTGACGCACCACTCGATCCGCCTGGCCCGGGAAGGCGGCGATATGGAGGCGGAATCCGAGGCCCTCCGCTTCCTGGCAGTCGCCCAGTACTCCGACGGCTTCATGAACGAGGCGCTGCGCCTGCTGGAGAAGTCCAGCGCGATGCCAGCGGGCCAGGACGCCGTCACGCGCATGATCACGCTCGGCAACCGAGCGGCCGTACTGAGAGCCATGGGACGGTGCGACGAGGCCCAGACGGCCCTGGCCCAATGCCTATCACTCCGCCCCGAGCCGACGTCCGCCTTCCATCAGGCGCTCCTCCTGGGGAACCAGGGATACGTGGCCGAACTCACTGACACCCGCCTCGCGATCTCGTACCACCTCCAGAGCCTGGACATCGCGACGCGGATCGGCGCACAGGCGCTCCGGCTGGTGGCGCTGTGCAACATCGGCCACGCCCACCTGGTGTTGGGCGAGCCCGAAGCCGCGCTGACGCGCTTCGCCGAAGGCCTGGCCGTCACCGCCGCGGGCGGGTCCCACTGGAACGCGGAGAGGGAGATGCGCCGGGGCGAAGCCCGGGCGCTGCGCCTGCTCGGCCGCCTGGAGGCGGCGCGGCGCACCTGCGAGCTGCTCCTGGAGCTCACTCGGAACCGCAGCGACGTGTACGCGACCGGCCTGGCCGAGCACGAGTACGGACACGTCCTCCGCGATGCGGGCGATGAACTGGGAGCCCAGAGGCACTGGCACAGCGCCCTGCGTGCCCTGGAGGGCACGGATGCCCCCGTCCTCCCGGAACTCCGCCGGCTCGCGGCCTGATCGGCGAGCAGACGAACGGGGCCCCCGCCGGTTCTCCCGGCGGGCGCCGTTCACGATGCTCGTTTCAGGCGTTGCTCAGTTCCAGACCTTGCCGTAGAAGAACCCGCCGGTACCGCGCTCGTAGTAGTGCTGCCCGTACAGACCGCCCACGCACGTGCTCTTGGTCTCCCACCCGTTGGTGGGGAAGGAGGCGACCATCACACCGGTGTCGGCGTCCCAGAGTTCAGCCCGCCCCCAGTACGCGAGGCCCGTGTGGGTGCCGGAGAAACAGACCTCGTGATTGCCGTTGGCGGGCACGCTTCCGCTGGTGCACGTGTATCCCTCGCAGACCGAGGAGGCCGCGCTCGCGGGGCCGGCGGCGATCAGCCCGAAGGTGGCTACCGCGGTAGCTGTCATGACAGCCTGAATGATCCTCTTCTTCATGGTGTCTCCGTGTTCCCAAGAAAGGTCCGCTGGACGAGGCATGCGTTCCGCTTGCCTCGTCACAGGTGCTGCTCCGTGGGGAGCGCACGGACAGCACTGTGCTGGCCCGGGCCAACAGCCCACCAACACGAGCCCAACCGCACGCGCGGAAGCTCCGGTCGCCGACCAGGTCCGCGCCGCCGGCGGCCGGGCCGGTCTCACGGGCGGGGCGGGCGGGTCAGGCGGTGCAGGCGGACCTCGGTGAGCCGCCCGTCCGAGGCCCGGGCCGTCATGAACGTGCAGTACGGCTGGCTGCGCCGGTCGGTCGCGAGCCCGGGTTCAGCAGCCGCAGCCGGTCTCCCGCCGCCGTGTCCCACGGGATGTGGCTGTGGCCGAACACCAGCACGTCCACGTCCGGGAACCGCGCGGCGCAGCGCTGCCGCCCCCGGCCAGCAACCCCATGCGCGCTCTGCCACACCACCGCACCCGTGACCGCACGATGGCCGCTCGGCCCGGTCTGCACGCCCTGCTACCGGACCGCCCGCAGCCACCCCATGCCCTGCCCGGTGTGCGACCGGCCCCGGGTACTGAACGGCCGCGTCGACCGGCACCGGGTCTGCGGGCCCTGCGCCGGCGTCCCCGACCCCTACGCCTGTGAACGATGCGCCGGACCGCGCTCCTACAAGGTCGGCCGACTCTGCGACCGCTGCGCCGTCACCGACCACCTGGAGGACCTGTTCACCGCCGTACCCGAAGCGGTGGGCACCGGGCCGCTCGCGGCGATGCGGGCGGCGCTGGCCCAGGCCCCGGATGCGGGAACCGTCCTGAACTGGCTGCGTGGCTCCCGCTCTGCCCGCCTCCTGCGCGACCTCATGACCACCGGCCGCGCGCTCTCCCACACCGACCTCGACGCCACGATCGACGGCCGAGCCACGGCGATGACCGCCGAGTATCTGCGCGGCCTGCTGACCGCCTACCAGGTCCTGGAGCCCCGGGACGAACTCGCGGTGCGGATCGTCCGGCACCTGGAACGGACCGTCGCCCGGCACCCCGAGCACGGCGCCCTGCTCCGCGCCTACGTCCGCTGGTCCCTGCTGCCCCGCGCCAAACGCCACCAGGCCGCCGGGGCCGGCGGGATCAAGCACCGGATCCGCTGGGCCTACACCCGCATCAACCTCGCCGCCGAACTCCTCACCACGACCGCCGGCCACGGCCTGACCATCGCCACCCTCGACCAAGGCCGCCTCGACGTCTGGCTCGCGGCCAACCCAGGAGCCCGCTATGAAGTCCGCGACTTCGTCGTCTGGGCCCACCGCCGCCACCACGCGCGCGACCTCCTCGTGCCGCACCGCCCGAAGGCCGACCCAGTCGGCCTGGACGAGGACTCCCACTGGGACCTCCTCCACCCTCACCGACACCCGCCTTGACCTCGACGTCCGGGCCGCCGGCGCGATCCTCCTGCTGTTCGGCCAACACCTCACCCGGGTCGCAGCACTGCCCACCACCGCCTTGACCACCCACGACGGGTCGGCGTTCCTCACCCTGGGACGAACCCCGATCCGGCTGCCCACCACCCTGGCCGACATCCTCACCACCCTCGCCGACCACCCCGCTTCCCAGGGCTGGGCCCGCGAACACCAGCGCAGGCTGGCTGTTCCCCGGCCACCTGCCCGGCGCCCACATCTCCGCCGCCGCCCTCAGCCGACGCCTGGCCGCCCATAACATCCCCAACCGGCCCGGCCGGACCACCGCCCTGGTGGCCCTCGCGTGCGATCTCCCGCCCGCGGTCCTCGGCCCGATGCTCGGCCTCCACCCGATCACGGCCGTCCAGTGGCGCCGTCGCGCCGCCACAGACTGGACTGCCTACCTCCAAGCACGCCAGCGTGCCCTTACCGACGGGCCTCCACACCCCGTGCACTGATCCGGTCGTCAGGGAAGCCCTCCAGGCCGCGCCAGCTTTGCTCCCCCGTCGGGCGGATCCGGCAGATCTGCACTGAGCTGCGAGAACGGGAGCAAGGGTCATGGGTACGGGTACGAGCAATGCGGTGGACGGCGAGTGCGCCCCGATCTCCGCGGTCCGGGTTGGAGACACCGACTTGGTGAGGATCCTTCTCCGGGAGCACAGCGACCCCGATTACCTGGACGCCGCGTTCTGCCTGGCCGTCCGTATGCACGCCGGGCACATCGCCCAACTGCTGCTCCAGTACGGTGCGGATTCCGGCCAGAGCAGGCCCGAGGACCTCATCTCCTTGAGCGAGGGGGTCGACTCGGGTTCGCCCGCTCTGTTTGAGGCGCTCCTAGACCACCAGATCCGGGGCAGGTATCCCGAGACCGAGCTCCTGGAGGCGCGGGACCTCGCGCTCCGCTGGCACGAGACGGGGGTCGAGGCCGAACTGCGACGCCGTACAGGTTCACGGGATGCCGTCGTCCGTACGCAGGTTCAAGACGACGAGTACGACAGCGTCGACGAGTTCACTCTTGGTGGCATGACCGTGCGAGACGGCCATGGGGCGATCCTCACGCTTGCCGAGGAACTGCAAGGGGTCCGGACCTCGTTCGAGGAGTTGTTGGACCGCGCGTTGGCCCACGCCGACCAGGAGAACCACTCGACATGGAGCAGGGTCACCATCCTGTTGGGCGGCCGACGCGACCAGGCGACCTGGACAGCTGCTGCAGCGCTGCGGACGGACCCGGACCCGTCCCTCCGATTGTTCGGTGCCGAGGTGCTCCGGCTGACCCATCTGTTCGACGACAGCGAAGAGGACGCGTTCGCTGGTCCCGCTCTGGACATGTTCACCGACTGGTCGGCCGAGGAGACGGACCTCGCCGTGCTCACCGAGGTGCTGATCGCTCTTGGTGAACACATCGACCCCCGCGCGGAGGCGGCTCTTCTGCCCCATGCCGACCATCCCAATGCCCGAGTACGGCGTGCGGTGGCGCAGGAATTCAGCGAGTGGTCGTCGCCGCCGGCCCTGTCTGGCGACGCTCGCAAGGCACTGCTGCGGCTGATGGCCGATCCGGATGCCGTGGTTCGGAAGACTGCCTGCTGCCCGGTTGCCGGGGCCAGGGACAACGATCCCGTCCTCGCCGATGCCATGGCCGCTGTGCTGGGCGACGCGGACCGCCTGGTCCAGCTAGGAGTTGTCCGGCCGATCATGTGCGAAGCCAGATGATGACGGCGGCGGCCGTGGCCGTGCCGAGGTAGACGTGGCCGCGCTTGTCGTAGCGG
>NZ_JBVIRQ010000038.1:0-13243 GCF_055575955.1 Streptomyces sp. NPDC033966
CCCGCGGAGCGGGTACCTGAGCGCTGCGCGCTCAGGAGAGACCGGCCTCCGCTGCGCTCGGCCGGGCGCCTTCGGCGCCTGCTCCTCCGCTGCGCTCCGGAGCAGTGAGCCGCTTCGCTTCGCTCAGCGGGAGGGCGCTTCGCTCAGCGGGAGGGCGCTTCGCGCCCTCAGGGCCGGCCCTTCGGTCCGGGTCCTGCGCTTCGCTCCGGACAGGTGGAGTCCTTCCGGCTTCGCCTCCAGGACCAGGACCCGCTACGCGGGCCCCGTCAGCAGCAACGTAGGCTGTACAGGCCGCGGCGGGGACGGTAGCGCAGAGGTCGACGCGCCCTCTCGGCGGGAGGGGATGACGCCGGTTCGAATCCGGTCCGCCCCCGCCGCGGACCTGACCCCCCGTCAGAGTCACAGCCTGCGCGCCCGATAGGAGTCCGTCCCCTACCGGCCCTCCGGCTTCCCCTCCAGGCCCTGGGCCCGCTTCGCAGGCCCAGCTGGCATCAGATCACGCGCGGTGGAGGTCGTTACTCCACTCACTCGGATGCATGCAGTCCCAGATGTCCCCAGTCCGCTCCTTCCCGAGGGAGATCGGACGGGTCAAAAGGACGTCACCCGCCCTCTGCACCCGAACGAACACCCCAAGCTCCGCTGATACCACACCCCCATCAGGGGAATACCTGTGCTCGAAACCATGCACATCGTTGTACTCCCCCAGCCACTGCTCAACCACGGAAGGAACCCGCCCGACGAGGGGCATACCAGCCGCCTTCCCCTGCGGCCCCCTCAACGCATCCACAGCCACCGCCGCGAGCCTGCCCGTATCCGTCCCGTAAAGCGTCGCACCCAGCCCAGGGAACAAATCCCCGGTATCCACAACCCAGTCGCCAGGCTCGGCCGGCTACGGGGGCCGGCCACTCAGCAACCAAGCTGCTTCAGCCAGCGGCATCCCGAACTCCAGCCCACCAACACCGACCAACGGCTCATACACCCACTCACCACGGTCCTCCTCCCCCTTCACTTCCCAAGCCACCATTCACACCCCCAACAGCCAAGCACCACTACCTGCACCACTCGACCCACCACACCACCACAGACCGCCGACAGCCGCGGGAGGCAGGCAGAAGGCAGAAGGCAGAAGGCGAAGCATCCATCACGCCACACCATCAGACCACGATCCCAGGTGATTCAATCCAGAGACCGGATAAACTCAGGAATCTGCACGAGGCACCCACACCTGGACTGAGTTCGGTAGCTGTCCTGTCTCAACGAACTTTGGCCGTTCTCAGCGAAGATTGACCACCGAGCAGGTTCATCACTCTTCTGCGGCAAGCACCTCTTTGGCGTGGACCGCGAAGGCTTCGCAGGCATGCTCCGCAGCCTCACCTCGGGCGAGCATGTCGGGCTTATCGGCAGCGAAGAAGATCTCTCGTGTCTTCACCTGTATCTCAGCGGCCTGCTCGGCAAGCTGCTGCGCCTGCGGGCCACGCGCGACGAGGCGGAGCCGGTGAACGCTGCTTCGGACCTCGGCGTAGAGCCGGTACGACTCGGACCGGGTTGCGAGCATCGCCTCGGAGTCGGGTGCTGCATGCAGGCTTGTCCACCGGCCGTACTGTGCCTGCCGATAGTCCTCCGCCAAAGCAATGAAGTCGGCACAGGCATCGAGGAGACGCTGGTGGCTTCGCTCGCGGTCAACACGGGCCGCGGACCGGAATGCAATCTTCTCTTGGTAGCGGTGTGCGACGACAGCACCCAGCAGTGTTCCGATGACGGCGATGGCGGCCGCGATGATCCCTGACACAACGACCAGCCCATCATCTGGCAGCGCGCACCGGATAGAGCGCGAATCGGCCACCGCCCGCGCCCCCGACCACTGCCCCTTGTGCCCCTCTGGTACTCCGCTGATCCGGGATCCGCGAAGGAGTCGGCCAAAGTTCGATGAGATCGGTCAAGGTTCCCTACGTTGTCTGCGGGACAGGGCGAGCCCTTCGTATGGTTCTCCCACCCAGGGGCGTCGGGCGTGGCTTTCAAAGTTCTGCCGCTTGTGGCAACCACCGATTGGCCACCCGACGCCCCACGACGACTCGGCTGCCAATTAGGAATTGCGATGATCGCTCCGTAGGGAATCGACAGCGAGGTCGTCCGTCGGGAGGCACCCAGCACGCCCCACCGCACGGAGGCACCATGGCCACGATCTGGGCCGGCATCGACGCAGGCAAGACCCACCACCACTGCGTTGCGATCGACGAGAGCGGCCGTCGGCTGCTGTCCCGGCGCGTCGCCAATGACGAGCCCGAACTCCTCGAACTCCTCACCGACGTCCTGGCCCTGGGCGACGAGGTGACCTGGGGCATCGACCTGGCCGACGGCGGAGCCGCCCTGGCCATCACGGTCCTCCTCAACCACGACCAGCAGGTCCACTACATCTCCGGACGGGCCATCCACCGCGCCTCCGAGAGCTACCGAGGCGAGGGTAAGACCGACGCCAAGGACGCCGCCGTCATCGCCGACCAGGTCCGCATCCGCCGTGACCTGAACCCCTTACGCGCCGGCGAAGAAGCCGTCATCGACCTCAAGATCCTCACCGGCCGGCGCATAGACCTGGTCGCCGACCGCACCCGCACCGTCAACCGGCTCCGGGCTCAGCTGACCGGCATCTTCCCCGGCCTGGAACGGGTCCTGGACCTCACCAACAAGGGCCCGCTGACCCTGCTGACCGGCTACCAGGCTCCCGCGGCCATCCGTCGGCTCGGTGCCAAGCGTCTGGAGACCTGGCTGCGGAACCGCAGGGTTCTCCGCGCCGATCAGCTCGCCGAGGCCGCGGTCGAGGCCGCCGAACGTCAGCACACCAGCTTGCCCGGCGAGAAGCTGACCGCCCAGATGGTGCACACCCTGGCGAAGGAGGTGATAGCCCTGAACGAGCAGGTCGCCGAGCTCGACAAGCTCATCGAGGCCCGGTTTCGCGATCACCGACACTTCGAGGTGATCACCAGCATGCCCGGCCTCGGCATCATCCTCGGCGCCGAGTTCCTGGCCGCCACCGGCGGCGACATGGCCGTCTTCGGCACCCCCGACCGTCTCGCCGCCTTCGGCGGCGTCGCCCCGGTCCCGCGCGACTCCGGCAAGATCAGCGGCAACCTGCGGCGCCCGCAACGGTACAACCGCCGGCTCCAGCGCGTGCTCTACACCTCCGCGCTGTTCAGCATCCGACGGTCCGAGGAATCCCGCCGGTTCTACGACCGGAAACGCGCCGAGGGCAAGCGCCACACTCAGGCCGTCCTCGCCCTCGCTCGCCGACGTGTCAACGTCCTCTGGGCCCTCCTCCGCGACGGACGGAGTTACGAGGCCATGCCACCGGAGCCAGTCATGGCATGACGCCTGTGCTACCGCTCTGTGATCCCGGCCAACCCAGTCGCCAGGCCTTGAATGCTTGAGGCAGGATCAGGCAGGTCGACGTAGGAGGGGACGCATCAATGATCACCGCCACCCAAGGAATGAAGATCATTTCGTCGTGCCCAACCTGTGGTGGCGTGCTGGTCCGCGACGTCGGGCAGTTCATCGAACGGGGACAGCTCCGCTGGGGCATCGAAGGAGGGTGCCAAGCCTGCGCCGACGGGTGGTGCGAGATGGGGGCCGGTCCCGCTCCCGAAGAGATCAGGCAGGCACTGCTGGCCCAGCATGGGTCTGCTCGGCTTCGCCTTGCAACTGAGACCAATCTCGTTCCCGTGTTGCGCGCCCTGCGCGAGATGCGCCACCTGTCACTGGACGAGGCCCGGCTGACGGCCGCAGAGCTGAGTGGAGCGGGCCTGGTGGGCACGTCCGTGGAAATGGCGCATCTGGCAGAAGGGCTTCGCAAGCGGTCCGTCTCCACGACCCTCATTCCGTCGCCCGCCTGACCGCCCGCGAAGCACGCAGGCGGGTTGACAGACAGCATTAGGAATCGGTGAGACAGGACAGTAGCCAAGCGGGCACACAGACCCCAGCCCCACACGCACGCCATGCCAGCTACCCGAGAAACGACACCAACCTGCACCAAATAACCGCCACGCTCCTCCAAATCAGCCAAGCTCAACACCCCGCCACCCGGCGAACGCCCCTGCCGCCGACCCATGAAGAATCCGCGACGCCTATCAGGTAGTGGGCGGTGGACATCAACCACGGCGGGGCATCCCTGCTGATCGGTCTTCTGATCAACCATGATCAGCCGATGGTCTATCTCACCGGCCTGGCCGTGCACCGTGCCTCGGCGGCCTACCGCGGTCAGGGAAAGACGGACGCCAAGGACGCCTTCGTCATCGCGGACCAGGCCCGCATGCGGCGTGACCTCGGAGTCCTGCGGCCAGGCGATGAGATAGCCGTTGACCTGCGGATTCTGACCACTCGCCGTACCGATCTTGTCAACGACCGGACCCGGCAGATCAACCGCCTGCGCGCCCAGCTCCTGGAGATCTTCCCGGCCCTGGAGCGCACGCTGGACCTGACGAACCAGGGTCCGATCCTGCTGCTGACCGGTTATCAGACGCCGGCGGCGATACGCCGGTCGGGGGCCAAACGCATCGAGGCCTGGCTGAAGAACCGCAAGGTCAGGGGCGCCGCCTCGATCGCCCAGACAGCCCTCGAAGCCGCCCAGGCCCAACAGACTGCCCTTTCCGGCGAGAAGCTGGCTGCGGCGATGTTCGCTCGCCTCGCGAAGGGGATCCCTCGTGCTGAACGAGGAGATCGCAGAGCTGGACACGCCCATCGAGGCTCGGTTCAACGACCACCCGCACGCGACCGTGATCCGCAGCATGCCCGGCATGGGCCCCACCCTCGGCGCCGAGTTCATCGCCGCGACCGGCGGCGACCTCGACGTCTTCGGAACCGCCGACCGGCTCGCCACCTTTGCCGGCCTGGCCCCGGTGCCACGGGACTCCGGCCGCGTCAGCGGCAACATGCGCCGGCCCCACCGCTACCACCGCGGGCTCCTCAGGGCCTTCTACATGTCCGCCATGGCCAGCATCAGATTCTGCTCGGCCTCGCGCACCTACTACGACCGCAAGCGCGCCGAGGGCAAGAACCACAAGCAAGCCGTGCTCTCCCTCGCACGTCGCCGAGCCAACGTCCTCTGGGCCATGATTCGTGACGGATCGCTCTACCATCCGTCACAACCAGTCATGGCCTCGGCCTGACAACGACATTGGGAAGTTTCTGACCGCTCCAGTGGCAGTCGTTGTGGCCTGGCTGAACGAAGGACAGGCATACGCCCAGTAGGTCAGCTTGGGCAGCGGCAATCGGGTGAATTGACCGCCGCAGTCCCGCTGGGGCCGCCCCACGATGATTCCGCAGTGCAGGCTTTCCCTGGACTGCCGCAGGTGGTGGAGTTGTTGATGGCGGGTGTGAACCAGCCCGACCACTTCCCGGCCGCGTAATCGCCGTCGTTCTCGTAGATCTTGTTGTCACTGCCGATCGCGAACACCCGGTTCACCGACCCCGTGCCCGCACTGGTGACCTCCTTGAACTGCGAGGCCCCCTGGTTGCTCCAGCCGCTCCACCTGCCCGCCGCGAAATCACCCTCGGTGTTGAACAGATCCCCGTTCGGCGCGATCCGCTGCAAGTGCACCGTGTTCTTGAGCCGTGGCTGGTCCGGCTGAGCCGGGCCGCCGGTGAACCAGTGTGCCGAGTAGGCCTCGTCGAGGGGGTGAAGAAGGCCTGGGCCAGTTGGGCGTATCCGGCGTCGTTGGGGTGCAGACCGTCGGACATCTGCGCGGGATGGGTGGCGTCCGCCCGGGTGGTCGGCGTCAGCGCGGGTGCGTCGACGAATCGGAAGCGGTTGCCGGCGTGCTGCTTCTCCTGTTCCAGTTGCTTCAGCCGCTGGTTGTACTGTGCTACGGGCTGGGACAGGTCCTGATAGTTCCAACCGGGAGTCGTCGGAATGAGACCTTCCATGATGATGGTGACTCCGGGCCGGGCCGCGAGGATCTGGTCGACGAGGGCAGATGCCTGGTCTGCGGCCTGCCCCGGGTCCGTACCCTGATTGAGATCGTTGATCCCGATGTGGAGCAGTACGACGTCGGGTTGTGCTGCCGCGAGCCAGCGGTTCGCGCCGGCACGTATGCGCTCGATGGTGTAGCCCGCGTGTCCCTCGTGTGCGGTGTCCGGCATCGCTCCGTGGTCCAGGGACCCGACGAAGTCGAGCGAGTAGCGGGCCCTCAGTCCGGGCTTCGGGGGGTTCCTCCTCATCGTGGTGCTCGCCATGGGACACCTCTCCCCCGGAGGACCACGTTGTAGGACTCGAAGGGCGGATTGCTCGGGAAGAGCACGTAGCCGCCGTTGGCCGCGAGCTGCTCCTTGGTCGCGAGGCTGGTGCCCAGGCAGAGCAGGAAATCATGCGGAACAGGGCTTACCCATCTCCCAAACGCCTCAATTTCGCCTCCACACACCTTGGGAACCATCCCCCAGGTCTGCTAGCTTCCCGTTCGATTCCGAACTGCCTTGACACAACGGCAGCTTCGAGAGAACAGGCATGTCTTCAGACATGGCTTCGGACATGGGAGGCCCCATGAACAGAAGCGCCGCCGTGCCCCTCGGCGCGGCCTTACTCCTTCTCCTCGGCACGGCCGTGCCCGCCGCCGCGGGAACCCCCGGCGACGGCGCGGCCACCGACGGGGCGACGCTCTACCACGACAACACGGTCGACGTCTCCTACCGCCAGGTCGCCCCCGGCGACGCGGCGTGGAGCCAGGTCCCGGCCGCCCTCCGCGGCAGAGCGACGGAGGGCTCGTACATCGCCCGGCTCCAGCTCGAGAACGTCTCAGATCACCCCGTCTCCAAATGGTCGCTGACCTTCGAGCTCTCTGACCGCATCACGGACACCTCCGCCGCGAAGCTCGCCGCTCCCCAGGACGCGCGCACGACGCTCCAGGGCGTCGGCCCCACGAACACCCTCCAGCCGGGCAGGATCGAGACCGTCTGGTACCGCGCCGAGCCCGGCGCCCAGGCCGATACCCCGACCTGGGCGTCCTTCGCCGAGCACGGCATCTCGCCGACGGAGGACACCGACGGCGACCGCCTCCCCGACGACCTGGAGGTGCGCGCCAAGCTCGACCCCAAGTCCCAGGACACCGACGGCGACGGCCTCTCCGACTTCGCCGAGCTCGGCTACCGGTTCAGCTCCCCGCTCAAGGCCGACACCGACGGTGACGGCGTCCAGGACGGCGCCGAGGACCCCGACAAGGACGGCCTCACGGCCGCCCGCGAGCTCGAGCTCCGCACCACGCCCACCCGCGCCGACACCGACCAGGACGGCCTCGCGGACGCCCGCGAGCTCGAGCTCGGCACGGAGCCCACCAAGGCCGACACCGACGGCGACGGCGTCCAGGACGGCGAGGAGACGAGGCTCAACGCCTCCCCCCGTGCCAAGAACTCCGCCTTCGACGTGACCCGCCGCGCGGACGGCGGCGCCACCGCCGCCGAGGCCACGCTCGAGGGCCTGCGCGCCGAGCAGGTCGGCGGCTTCCAGGTCACCGGGCTCCCTGCCGAGCAGCGGGAGTTCCCGGAGTCCACTCCGGGCTACCTCGGCAACGGCTTCCAGGTCTCCGCCCCCGCGGACGGCGCCGCAAGGCTTGCCTTCCGCCTCGACCCCGACCGTACGGAGGGCACCGCACCGGCCCTCTACCGTTACGACGAGAAGGCCCGCCACCTCGTCAAGGAGTCGGGCCAGCAGCGCAGCGGCAGCACGATCACGGCCACCGCCGGCGGCTCCGCCAAGTACGTCGTCCTGGACAGCCTCGCCTTCGACAAGGCAGGCCCCGAGGCCCCTGGCAAGCGCATCCTCTCCGACGGCCTCGACGACGGCGGAGACCCGGGTGACCCGGGCGACCCGCCCCCGACCGACATGCTGATCCACCAGTCGTCCTTCCGCGAGGGCCACCGCAAGGCCCCCGACCCCCAGAACCCGCCCGTCCCGGCCGACCCGCGCGTCGCCGACGACCTCACCTTCAACGACTACAACTTCGACGAACTCACCGACCTCAGCTGGGACTTCTGGGTCGCCCGCATCACGCCCGAGTCCTGGATGTGGGCCGAGTTCAACGACATCATGAACTTCGGCAAGCTCGGCGCCGACGCCGACAACGCCCAGTCCGTCGACGACCTCCGCAACGCCTTCCGCTACGGCCGCGACGGCCAGGGCGCGGGCACGGTCACCGTCGACGACAGCTTCGACCCCGGCCGCTACCTCTACCGCGGCTCCGGCACGGCCCTCTCCCGCGCCGTCGAAGCCTCACCGCAGGAGAAGACGTACACCGACAAGGCCGGCCAGATCATCAAGCAGTCCCTCATCGACAACAAGGGCCGCACCGATCAGCTCAAGGTCCAGGAGGACCTCACCAAGAACTTCCTCTTCCAGGAGTTCCTCCGCCAGGACGTGAAGTACCCGGTGTACGACTTCTCGCTCTGGGACGGCAACCAGCGCGCCCTCTCCATCGCGATCCACCAGTTCCACGGCCACACGATCGCGTTGAAGGACTACAAGGTCGAGGGCAACTCCTTCTCCGGCAAGCTCGTCTTCCACTCCTACGACCACTTCGGTCTCGATCCGGACGACGAGATCACGCAGTACGGCTTCATCGACTGGTTTACGCTCCAGCACTATGACCGGTTCGATGGGAAGTACCCCCCGCCGATCGCGCAGGCGGACGTCGAGATCCCCATCAGCGGCACGTTCTGACCTCGCCGGTCTGATGCCCCACAGGCGCTTGCCGGGCCGGGTCCTGGTCGTCACGCTGCTCGTCGTGACGGCTGGGTACCTGGCCTGGCGGGTCGCCGTCCTCGCGGGCCTGGAGGCCCACTTCGGCAGCGGCTTCGACGAGCAGCGCTTCAACCGGCTGCAGCAGGAGTACGACCGCCGCGAGGACGCCTTCGCCCGGGCCGACGCCCGGATGCGGACGCTGATCGCGGAACACCCCCGCGCCGAACGCATCGACTGGAGCCGGTACCGGACCTGCGTCCGCGAGCCAGGACGCCCCTCCGACACGTGTACGACGACGCCCCCGCTCGACCAGAAGGTGTACGACGCCCTCTGGGGCGTCAGCGTGATCCTCTACCAGTCCAAGGACGAGGGCCGCACGTTCTACCGCTTCTACCACGAGGACCCCCCGCGCTACACGATCATGCGCGCCCCCGAGGACACAGCGGAGGAGGCCGAGGAGTACGCGGCCGCCCACGGCTTCCGCTCCACCCGCCCCCTCGGGCCCGGCTGGACGATCCTCGGCCCGATCGACGACATCGGCCGCGAGGAGAAGCAGTTCCCGTAGGAGGGCTCGCGGAACGCTTCCCCGGGAAGCAGCAGGCACGACAGGAGACCCCCACCCCCGTGAACATCACCGCCGACCGTGTCATCGCAGGCCCCGCGGACCGTGCCGGGCACGCCTGCCAGGGGCGGTCCACCTCATTGTGCCGCGGGAACCGGGGTTTGTGTCGGATCATGAGCCATCGCCGCATTTCAGAGGAACACCCGCGCTGTTCTGCCAGCGGCAGAACAGCGGCCCGACCGGACTCGACGATCACTACAGTCCAGTCGCATGACGACGATTACAACCCGCACGGTCGAGTACCCGGCCGACGGTGTGACGATGATCGGGCACCTCGCACTCCCGGCCGGCGTCGATCGCCGGCCCGCGGTGCTGCTCGGGCCGGAGGGCATGGGGCTCAGTGACGTCGAGCGCCGCCGGGCCGATGCTCTTGCCGAGCTGGGCTATGTAGCGCTGGCCTTCGACCTTCACGGCGGGCGCTATCTGGGTGACCCCGAGGAGATGCTGGCCCGTTGCCTGCCGCTGCTCGCTGATCCCGGCCGGATGCGGGCCATCGGCCACGCGGCGCTCGACGTGCTGCGCGCCGAACCGCGGACCGACCCCGACCGGATCGCCGCCGTCGGCTACGGCACCGGGGGCGCCATCGCGCTGGAACTCGGGCGCGACGGCGTCAACCTGCGGGCGATCGGGACAGTCAACGCAACTACCACGGGCCGACCGGGCGAGGCGGCACGCATCCGCTGCCCGGTGTGGGCCGGGGTCGGATCGGATGACCCGATCATGCCGCCCGCGCAACGGGACGCGTTCACCGCCGAGATGCAGGCCGCAGGCGTCGACTGGCGCCTCACGGTCTACGGCGGCGCCTTGCACGCCTTCCACCACCCGCCGGTCGACCACCTCGTGGTCCCCGGCGTTGGCTACCACCCACGGCACGCGCAACGGGCCTGGCACGACGTCGTCGACCTGCTCACCGAGTGCCTTCCCGTAACGGAATGATCTGGTCGACAACCGCGATCCCGGGCCGCGAACCAGGCCCGTCGACCACCACCGGCTCCGGTGGTCTCACCCTCGACGCGGTCACCGGCTGGCGGGACCGGCCTGCCGCCCGGGCCCGTGGGGAGGAGCAAGCAGCCGAACGAGATCAGGCGTCGGCGTACGGACGAACGTTCCCAGCTCTGGCCGCAGGCAGCGGCAGCACGATGCCCCGACCGGGGACACTCGCGCGATGAGCCACAGCACATCGTCTGAACCGATCGAGCGAGGGTGGGACGAGCCCTGGTATCGGGTCCGCATGGCGGACTTCCAGGCGTCGTTCCTGCCCAGCGACGGCGAGGACTTGGACGAGGTCTGCAACGTCGATGTCTTCGTGACTCTGAAGGATGGATCCCGTTGGACCGCGACCGTGTTCAGCGTCGCGGAAGTCGAGCGTCTGATGAAACTCTGGGCAGGGACCGAGGAGGCCCTCGGGGGCCGGTACTTCTGGGTCTCGGACGGCCTGATCGTCAGGGATCCCGGCATCGACAGCATGACCGGCGTGATCGCCGGACTGATCGAGAACGGCGAGTTCTCCGAGATCTTTCAGCGGGTGATCAACGACTGATCAAGTGCTCGGCCGCAGGAATCGACGTGGGTCGTCAGGCCACGTCGTTGTCCCGCTCAATGGCCTTGAGGCGGTTCTTGTGCCGGTAACCGGGGCCGTTGATGGAGATCACTTCGCAGTGGTGGAGGAGCCTGTCGAGGGTGGTGGTGGCGAGGATCTCGTCGCCGAACACCTGGCCCCATTCGCTGAAGGTCTTGTTCAGGTCAGGATGATCGAGCCCTTCTCGTAGCGCTTGGAAATGGCCTCGAAGACCAGGTTCGCTTCCGCGCGTCGACGACGAGGACGCCGGGCCGCAGGTAGGTGGCCAGCCTGTTCGTCAGCCGTCCGGAGGTCTCGGCGGCTTTGAGGTTGCGGACCGTGTCGTCGAGGCTGGTGAAGTAGATCGAGTGGCCGGCCCGGCAGGCCCCGACCGCGAGAGCGACCGCGATGTGCGTCTTGCCGAACCCCGGGCGGCCCGAGCAAGGCGGCGTTCGCTTTGCCGTCGACGAACGAGAGGGTGGCGAGGTCCTTGACCTTGCGCGGGTCGAGGCCGGGCTGGAAGGAGCCGGGGAACGGTGTCCGGGAAAAGCCGTTGGACGGCCCTGCCTGCCTTGGGCATGATCCATTCAGTGGACACCTACCTGGCGACCGAGCGCCTGACCCTGCGCCGTTTCACTGCCGACGACGCGGACCTTCTCATCGAGCTGGACAGCGACCCGGCGGTGATGCGCTACCTGTCCGGGGGCGATGCGACCGCTCCGGAGATCGTCCGCGAACGCCAGCTGCCGTACATCATCGCCGGTTACGAGAAGTGGCACGGCGATCTCGGCCTGTTCGCCGCGCACGAGAGGGACGGTGGGGCGTTCATCGGCTGGTTCTGTCTGCGTCCCGAGCCGGAGGGCCCGCAGGACGAGGTCGAACTCGGCTACCGGCTGCGGCAGGCGTCCTGGGGCAGAGGTTATGCCACCGAAGGCTCGCGGGCTCTGCTGCACAAGGGGTTCACCGGGCTCGGTGTGCGTATGGTCTGGGCTGAGACGATGGCCGTGAACCTCAGTTCGCGCAACGTGATGGAGAAGCTCGCGATGAGGCTCGCGGACACCATCCCCACTCCTCCCGATATGGAGATGATCGAGGGTTCCGAGCACGGGGGTGTGCGGTACGAGATCACCAAGGAGCAGTGGGAGCAGCGTTGACCTTCTCCCCGGCGCGAACGCCGGGGAGTCTTCCATCTGTCGGTAGCCACCCTCGCTGGGCAGCTACCAGCTCCGGTCCGGTTCCTGCGACTCGAATGCCCATCCCGGCCCAGCCTGTCCACAGCCGTGATCGGCCGGACAAGTCCCTAGAGCGGCTGGTCGTGCACGAGCCGAGGCCCTTGCAGCGAGCGCCGCTCACCAGATGGGTCAACGGCGAAGGCGAACTTCACGGAGTGCGCGGTGCTGAGCAGCGTGTCGCCCGGCCAGTATTTGGTCACGGGTCCCAGCGCGAACTCAAGGGCCTGGAACCGTAGGTCGTGGTTTTTGGGTTTTTCGGTTTTCGGGTTTTGGCATGGGAACAGTGGATTTTGGGGAATGGCTGTTGGAGTCTTTTCCGGGTTCAGTCCCGCAGGGTGGCGATGGCCTTTTCGATACGCCGCCGGCGGGTCTCGGGCTTCTTCGCGCTCTCGATGGCGCGCACGTGTTCACGCTTGCGGCTGTCTGGGAGGTTGTCGAAGGCGGCGCGGGCGGCCGGGGTGTCGTCGAGTGCTCGGGCGAAGTCCACGGGTTCCACGACGACGCGCGGCTCGGTGTCGAGCTCCAGGTCGACCTCGGCCTCGTCGCCTGTCGCGATGCCGGCGGCCTGCCGGTTGGCGTTGCTGAGGCCGAGCAGGTGGCGGCCGCGCAGGATGGCGACGCGGCTCTGCCAGGAATGCCCGTTGACGGTGATCCTCACCGGCGGGCGCGCGCCCCCGCCGAGGGCCTCGACCAGCTCGGGCGGAACCTCCAGGCCCCGCATGGGCTCGGGCGGCTCGACCAGGGTGCGGAACTTCATGGTCTTCGGCCTTTCTCCTGTTCGTCCTGCCGGTTCACCGGGGGTCCCGCCCGGCCGGAGACACAGATCGCGGCTGCTCCGCGTAGGGCTGGTCGGTTCCTGGGCGTCCTGACCTACGGACGGCCACATGGCCCGGTCCATGTCCCGGGCCAGTTATGCGGCGACTTCCCAGGCGAAGCCGTCCGGGTCGGTGAACGTGCCGGTGGTGCCGCCGAGGACGATGCGGTGCGAGCCGGTGCCGTCGACGGGGACGCCGAGGTCCTTGGCCAGGGCGCGGCGCTTGTAGAGGGCCAGCTTGACGGGGCCGGCGGTGCCGGGGGCGAACTCGGTGTACTTGCCGCCGAAGCTCTTGGCCACG
>NZ_JBVIRQ010000039.1:0-12524 GCF_055575955.1 Streptomyces sp. NPDC033966
CGGATCTCGCGGGGGGTCAGGCCCTCGGTTTCGGGGTCGAAGTCGGCCTCGCCGGCGACCTGGGACCGGAACCCCGACGCGTCGAAGAACGAGATCTTCCTCGTGGCGGTGCGCCCTGCGGTGAGCAGGCTCCAGAACTCCTTCTGGCCGTTGCCGCCCGGCGTCCGCACGCCGATGCCGGTTATCACTACTCGCCTGCTCATCGCTGGCTCTCCTTCGTCTCGCGTTCCGGCGGCGATCAGTAGTTGCCCAGGCCGCCGCAGACGTTGAGGGCCTGGGCGGTGACCGAGCCGGCCGCGTCGTCCGCCAGGTAGCCGACCATCGCGGCCACTTCCTCGACCTCGACGTAGCGGCCGATCGGCACACGGGTGGTGACCCGGTTGTGGGCCTCCTCCTCCGTGACGTCCCAGATCTGGGCGTAGTGCTTGCGGACGCGCTCGGCCATGGGCGTCTCGACGAAGCCGGGGCAGACGGCGTTGGCGGTGATCCCGGTCTTGGCCAGGTCCAGGCCCAGCGCCTTGGTGAAGCCGACCACGCCGTGCTTGGAGGCGGAGTACGGGGCGGCGGTCACCGCGCCCTGCTTCCCGGCGGTGGAGGCGATGTTGATGATGCGGCCCCAGCTCTTGTCGCGCATGCCGCCGGCGGACAGGACCTCACGGGTCACCAGGAAGACGCTGTTGAGGTTGGTGTTGATGACGTCGTACCAGAGCTCGTCGGTCATCTCGGAGACGTCGCCGCCACCGTTGCGCCCGGCGTTGTTGACCAGGATGTCGACGGTGCCGAAGCGCTCGACGGCCGCCGCGACGAACCGCTTGACGTCCTCGCGGTCGGTCACGTCACACGTGGTGCCGTCCACGTCGAGGCCCTCGTCCTGGAGCTGCTTGACCGTGTCGGCCAGCCGGTCGGCGTCGCGGGCGCAGAGGAAGACGCGGGCGCCTCCCCGGGCCAGGTGGGCGGCCACGGCCAGGCCGATTCCGCTCGTCGCTCCGGTCACCAGTGCGGTGCGGCGGTCCTGTGACTGCGAGACCATGTCTCGTTCCTCCGTCGTTGTGATGGCTGCGTGCGGGGCGTGCCCGCGAGGGGGGTGGGGAAGGCGGTGCCGTGCGGGGGGCGCCGCTCAGGCGTGGCAGGCCGGGACCCGGCCGTGGAAGGCGACCATGTCGGAGAACATCTCCCCGATGTCCAGGGCCGCTCCGGGCTCCGCGCCGCGGAGCTCCGCGTACGCCCGGTGGAGGTTGGGCACCAGCCGCTCGGAGTCGAGCAGCAGGGCCCATTCGCCGAGGTCGGTCTCCCGAGCGGCCTCCAGTGGCGACAGACCGGCGGCGGCGGTGTCGCGCGCCAGGTCCTGGAGCCACCGGAAGTAGCGCTCGGCGGTGTCGAGCAGTTCCGGCCCCGCTACCGGGCCGTGCCCGGCCACGATGGTCCGCGGCCCGAGGGCCCGCATCGCCGCGACCGCTTCGAGGGAGCCGGAGATCGACCCCATCAGGCAGAACGGGGTGGCCCCCGACATCAGCAGGTCGCCGGCGAACAGCACGCGCTGCTCGGGCAGCCAGACGACGGTGTCGACGGCCGTGTGGGCGGGGCCGAGCGCGATCAGGTCGACCTGTGCCGTGCCGGTGTGCAGGCGCAGCCCGTCGCGGAAGGTCAGCCCGGGGAGCTCCACCGACAGGTCGCCCCAGCACACCTCGGGCCAGAGCGTCGTCAGGTGCAGTCCCACGGTCTCCATCTCGACGCCCGTGGTCTCGTGGGCGACCACCACGGCCCGGTCGGTGAAGAGGGAGTTGCCGAAGGTGTGGTCGCCGTGCGAATGGGTGTTGACGACGAACCGGGGCGCCGGGCCGACCTCGGCGACGGCCCGCTTCAGGGCCAGGGCGCGGTCATGCGTCGCGGCGGTGTCGATCAGCACGGGCCGGTCGTCCGAGGCGATGTACCCGGCGTTGTTCAGGCACCAGCCCCCGTCGGGCTGGACGTAGGCGAACACGCCGTCCGCGATCTCGTCCAGGCGCGGTGACGCGGTGGAGGGGTTCGGCGTCACCGCGCCGCCGCCTTCGCGCACGTCTCCAGGATCCGCAGCCGGCCTTCGAGCGTGGTGGCGGCAGCGGAGACCATGATGCTGAGCGTGGTCACGCCCGCTTCCGCGTAGGCCTTCATGCGCTCGGCGATGCGGTCCTCGGAGCCGACGAGGGCGGTCATGGCGATGAACTCGGTGGGGACGGCGGCCGCGGCGCCGGCCTGGTCGCCGGCGGCCAGCCGCTCGTGCATCCGCTCCACGCCCTCGTCGAAGCCGAAGCCCCGGGCCAGACGGCAGTAGAAGTTGGTCTCCGGGTCGCCGATGCCCATCAGGTAGCGGTACTGGCCGCGCAGCTGGTCGGCCGCCTCCTCCACCGTGTCGGCGACGGCGGTGGGCAGGGACGGGATCACCTCGAAGCCGTCGAGGGACAGCCCCCGTGCCGCGCGGCCGCGCGCGATCTCGGCCACGGCCTCGCGCACGCCGTCGGGGGAGGTGAAGACGCCGATCCAGCCGTCCGCGATCTCGCCGGCCAGGCGCAGGTTGCGGGGCCCCACCGCACCGAGGTAGACGGGCAGGTCGGGCCGGTACCCCTCGGCGTAGAGGTGGAGCGGCGCCGCCGCGCGGTCCGCGAGCGGCAGCGTGAAGTGTTCTCCCCGGTAGGTCACCGGGCCGCCGCGCAGGGCGGCGCGGACGATCTCGACGTACTCCCGGGTCCGCCCGAGCGGCCGGTCGAACGGCACGCCGTACCAGCCCTCGGAGACGTCGGGGTTGGACAGTCCGAGCCCGAGCCGGAACCGGCCCCCGGACAGCGCGTCGAGGGTGGCGGCGGTCAGCGCCGCCGCGGCCGGCGGGCGGGCGGGGATCTGCATGACCGCCGAGCCCAGGCCGATCCGCCGGGTGCGGCCCGCCACGAGGCCCAGCACGCTCACGGCGTCGTTGCGGTAGCCCTCCGGAGCAAGTGCCAGGTCGTACCCCAGCTCCTCCGCCGCCTCGGCCAGGGGGACGGCCTCACGTGCGAGGAGGTTGACTGCGAGCTTCATGCACTGCCTTTCAGATGAGTCGGGCGCCGCCGTCGACGGGTATGACCGCACCGGTCATGTGTTCGATGCGCAGGACGGCCAGTACGGCCTCGGCCACCTCGGCACTGGTGCCCACCCGGCGCAGCGGGGTGCTCTGCCGCACCTTCTCGGCGATCTGCTGGAAGAAGGGGCTGTCCTGGGTCCACGGCGTCTCGGTGAGCGCCGGGGCCACGGAGTTGACCCGGATGCCGGGGCCGAGCGCGGCCGCCAGCAGCCGGGTCATGTGGTCGAGGGCGGCCTTGCTCACGGCGTAGGGGATCGAGCTGCCGACGGGCCGGCTGCCGGCGACGGAGGAGATGTTGACGATGTTCCCCGGCCCCGCGCCGTTCTCCGCCCCCTTCGCCAGGTAGGGGGCGGCCGCCGCGCTCACCTGCCAGGTGCCGATGACGTTGACGCCGAGGATGGTGCGCCACAGCTCGGGCGTCACCGCCGCGATGTCCGCGTGCGGCACGACCTTGGTCGTACCGGCGCTGTTGACCAGGACGTCCAGCCGCCCGTAGCGCTCCACGGCCGAATCGACCAGCTGCCGGGCCTCGTCCTCGTCGGAGATGTCGGCCCGTACGTAGACGGCGTCCGGAAGGGACCGGGCGAATGCCGTCCCCTGCTCCGCGGAACGCGCCGAGTTGACGACGATACGGAATCCCTCGGCGGAAAGGCGCTCGGCGATTGCCGCACCGATTCCCGAAGAAGAACCGGTAATCAGCGCGACTCGCTGTTCCGTCACGAAATCCCCCTCGCAGTCATGGACCGTCTCGACCCGAATGTCGATATCGGAACTCATGTCCGGCCTGCACGCAACCCGAGTTGACGCCGAATTGTCAATCCGGCAACGGGAGTTGGGGTGGATCTTTCACTGAGCTTGAAGACCCCTCCAGCCCGAGCGGAATCCGAGCGGTCCTCGACCGCGGCTGTTCACGATCGAGATTTGGGCCGTCGGCTCGTGGCCGTGCGCACGGCGGCGCTCGCGGGGGCGGCCTTGACCTCAAGTGCGCTTCAGCTTGAAGCATGGAGGCACTGCTCCGTACCCCTGAAATCCGGAGGTCCCGCCTTGGACACATCCACGTCCACGCCGTTCCCCAGCGCGGGCCGTCGCACGATGACCCTCTCCGCGCTCCTCCTCGCTTCCACCCTCACCGTGATGGCCGGCACCGTGCTCGCCCCCGTCGTGGCCACCATCCGCACCGACCTGGGTGTCAGCGGCACCGCCGCCGGTCTGATCCTCACCGCCCACGGCCTGTCCCTGGCGATCACCAGCCCCTTCGTCGGCTGGGCGATCGACCGGTGGGGCCTGCGCACCCCGATGATCGCCGGGCTGGTGCTGTACGGGATCGCGGGCGGAGCAGGCCTGTTCGCCGACTCGTACGCCACGCTGATCGCCAGCAGGTTCGTGTTCGGCATCGGCGCCGCCGCGGTGTTCACCGGCACCACGGTGGCGCTGATGGCGCTCTTCGAGGGCCCGGAGCGCGACAGGATCGCCGGCTGGCGCTCCACCGCCATCGGGCTCGGGGGTGTGGTCTGGCCGCTGATCGCCGGCGTGCTCGCGGTCTGGTCCTGGCACGGCCCGTTCGCCATCTACCTCGTCGGCATCCCCGTCGGCCTCGCGATGCTGTTCGCCATGCCGCGCATCCCCGCGGCCGGCCGCGCCCAGGGCGGCGGCGGGACCATGTCCCTGTTCCGGACCACCCCCCGGCTGCTCGGCATGTACGCCCTCTCCCTGATCTCCTCCTTCCTGCTGTACGTCCTGATCGTCTTCCTGCCGCAGCGGTTCGACCAGATCGGCGTGGAGGACCCGGTCGTCATCGCGGCGATCACGGCGAGCCTCTCGCTGGCGGGCAGCGGATCGGGCTTCTTCTACGGGCGGCTGCGCGCCGCCATGGGCTACGTGGCGCTGCTGCGCTGCGCGCTCGTCCTGTGGGGCCTGGCCTTCGTGGTGGGCGCCTCGATGAGCCACGCCGTCCCGCTCGCCCTGGCGGCCGTCCTCTTCGGCGCCGGCAGCGGCATCTCCGTACCGGCCCTGGCCATGTGGATCGGCGAGACCGCGCCCGCCGCGATGCGCGGCCGGGCCATGGCGCTGTCCGGCACGGCCAACTTCGCCGGCCAGTTCGCGGCGCCGGTCGTGGTCGGCCCCCTGGTCGGCGCCACCTCCATCACCGTCGGCTTCGTCGCCGCCGGAGCCCTGTGCGCGCTGGTCCTGCTCGTCCTGCTGTTCCTGAAGCCGGGAGCGGCACGGCAGACGGAACCGGTCGCCCGGCCGCGGCCCCAGCAGACGGCACCGTCCGGCGGCCCGGCCGCCTGAGCCGCCTGTCGAACGGCACTTGAGCCGGACTCCACACCCCGATGCCAACGATCTGACATATGAGAATCCTTTTCGTAGCCGGAGGAACCTCCGGAGTTATCTTCTCGATCATCCCCCTGGCCCAGGCCGCCCGGAACGCAGGCCATGAGGTCTTCATGGCCGGCCCCGAAGACATCATGCCGATCGTCACCCGCGCCGGAATTCCCGGTGTACCGGTCACCGCGACCTCGATGATGGACACGCTGCTGGACGACGACGGAAACCGCATTCCCATTCCGTCGGACCTGCACGAGCGCTTCCTTTTCAACGGCAGGTGCTTCGGCCGGTACGCGGCCAACTGCCTGGAGGGGCTCGTCCCCCTGGTCGACCGCTGGCGGCCCGACATCGTCGTCGGCGGGGCCCTCGCCTTCGCCGCACCGCTCATCGCCGCCTACGCGGGCGTGCCCTACGTCAAGCACGCCGTCGACATGGGCGAGCCGCGCACCATCGACCTCGCGGCCGCCGCGGAGCTCGGGTTCTCCCTGGAGCGCCTCGGCCTCTACGACATGCCGCGCTTCGACCTCTTCGTCGACACCTGCCCGCCCAGCCTGCGGGTGTGGGACGCGCCCCCGGCCCAGCCCATGCGGTACATCCCCTACACCACGCCGAAGGCGCTGGAGCCGTGGATGTACACCAAGGGCGACCGGCCCCGGGTGCTGGTGACCGCGGGCAGCCGCATCACCCCCGACTACTACCTCGACGTCCTCGCGGCCCTCGTGAAGAAGGTGCAGGGCCTGGACGTCGAACTGCTCGTCGGGGCGCCCGACGACATGGCCGCCAAGCTGGGCCCCCTGCCCGACAACGTGCGGGCCGGCTGGCTTCCGCTGGACGTGCTCGCGCCGACCTGCGACGTCGTCGTCAACCACGCGGGCGGCAACACGGTCCTGGGCAGCATGGCGCACGGCGTGCCGCAGGTCCTCATCCCGTACCTGCCGTACGTCGTCGACTACACGGAACGCCTGACGGAATTCGGCGCCTCCAAGATGATCCGCCCCGGGGACGACACCGCGGAGAACATCACCGACGCCGTGCAGGACATCCTGGCCACGCCCTCGTACCGCGAGCGCGCGGAGGTGCTGCGCCAGGAGATGTCGCGGATGCCGACCCCGGCGGACGTGGTGCGCGTCCTGGAGGAGCAGGCCGCACGGGGCCGTACCGAGCCGGCGGCCCCGACCCGCCCCTGAGGGCGGTGGCACCGATCGAAACCGAGCTCGAAACGAAAGACGGGGCAGGAGCCCCACGAACGAAAGGCACTCCCATGAAGGCAGCGGCGATCAACTCCTTCGGCGGACCGGAAGTCGTCGAACTGCTGGAGGTCGAGACCCCCGTGGCCGGTCCCGGCCAGGTCCGCGTGAAGGTCAAGGCGGCCGGCATCCAGGCGTCGGACTGCTCGGTGCGCGGAGGCTGGGCCCCGCCCGGCCAGACCCTGGCTTTCCCGCAGAAGATCGGCAACGAGTTCGCCGGCGTCGTGGACCAGGTGGGCGAGGGGGCCGAGGGGTTCGAGGCCGGCAGCGAGGTCCTGGGCTGGGCCCTGCTGGCCTGCCACGCCGAGTACCTCGTGGTGCCGGTGGACCAGATCGTGGCCAAGCCCGAAGGCATGCCGTGGGACGTCGCCGGGGTGTTCTCGGCCTCCGGGCAGACGGCCCACACCGCCCTGGAGAAGCTGAAGGTCGGCCCCGGGGACACCCTGCTGGTCCACGCGGCGGCCGGCGGCGTGGGCACCGTGGCGGTGCAGCTCGCCCGGGCCTACGGCGCGAAGGTCATCGGGACGGCGAGCCCGCGCAACCACGACTACCTGCGCGGACTGGGGGCCGAACCCGTCGCCTACGGCGAGGGCCTCGCCGACCGGGTGCGCGCACTCGCCCCGCAGGGCGTCACCGCCATCCTCGACGGCGCGGGCGGCGAGGCGCTGGACGTCTCGGTGGAACTGCTGGAGAACCGGGAGCGGATCGGCACGCTGGTCGGCTTCGACCGGATCGAGGAGCTGGGCGTCCTCCCGCTCTTCAGCCAGCGCTCCACCGACCGGCTGCGGGCACTGGCCGACCTCTACGAACAGGGCGGTCTGCGCATCGAGATCGCCCGGACCTACCCGCTGGAGCGGGCCGCCGAGGCGCACCGCGAGGTGGAGACCCGGCACGTGCGCGGCAAGCTCGTCATCCTCCCGGGCTGACGCAACGGCCGCGCGGGCGGCGGACCCGCAAGGTCCGCCGCCCGCGCACGGCTCCTCTCCCGGGGGTCGCCGTCAGCGGCTGCCCGCGGCAGCGGTGGCGCGCTGCCACTCCTTTTCGAGCATGGCCAGCATGGCGTCCGACTCCACCCCGCCGTGCACCACCTCGCGCCCGTCCACCACGAACGACGGCACGGAGGTCACCCCGATCCGGGAGGCCCGCTCCTCGTCCTCGCGCACCTCGGCCGTGTACGCGTCACCGCCGAGCACCCGCTCCACGGTCTGGGCCGGCAGGCCCGCGTCCGCGGCGAGCGCCCGCAGCACCCCGTGGTCGGCTATGTTCTCCAGGTCCGAGTGGTAGGCGCGCAGGACGCGCTCCTTCACGGCGTCCACCAGGCCGTGCTCCGCAGCGGCGTGCAGCAGGCGGTGGCTGTCGAAGGAGTTCACCGGCCGGTACTCGGCCGGCCGCAGCCGGATGCCCTCATCCTCGCCCAGGCCGGCGATCCAGCCGAAGATCTGGTCCAGCTCCTCCTGGGAGTGGCCGTCACGGCGCATCATCTCCTCCAGCGGGTCACCGGGGACCGTCGGCTGGTGCTTGCGCAGTTCGAACGACCGCCACACGGTCCTGACCTGATCCGCGTGCTCGAACCGGGCGAGGGCGGACTCCCAGCGCCGCTTCCCCAGGTAGCACCACGGACACACCACATCGGACCAGATCTCCACGGTCAGCACGAATCAATCCCCTGTTCTCTGGATTCCGGACAATAAGTGGATTCTGCAACCTCAACCGCAGTTGACGTCAAGGACCTCCGTCGTCGGCCGCCCGCTGGCCGAAAAAGGTGGACCGGAATTCGAGTCGGCATTGAGGGGGGTGGCTGAAACTGACGGTGCTTTGCCGCACCACCCCACCACAAGGAGATTTTCGTTGCGTACCTCGCGTGCCCTCAACCGCACCCTGGCCGTCGCCGCAGTCGTCGCCACGACGGCGGTGGCATTCTCCGGAAGCGCCGTTGCGGCCACGACTTCCAGCAATGTGCCGCTGCTTTGCCCGGTCCAGTACAACGGCCAGACCTTCGTGCTGAACTACGCGCGTGACTACACGGTCACCGCGCCGGCCAACGTGCACCGGAACTCGGTCTTCAACGTCTCCTTCGACCCGGCGCCCATCAACCCGCGCACCGAGTTCAACACCAAGGCGTGGGACGTCAAGTTCGTCTACAACCTCCCGGCCGGCGCCAAGGTCCTCGGCTACTCGCTCGTCGGCGGTTCCAACCTCGGGAACTCCCAGCAGACCGTCGAATTCGAGCCGGGCCGCGCCATCGTCAAGGCGACCGGACCCTTCAAGGCCGGCGAGGACGCCGACGTGCCCACCCTGAGGGTCACCCTGCGCGCCCCGTCCGCCCCCGGCGAGGTCACCACCTCGATCGCCGGCACCAGCGCGGCCGACCCCGGCTTCCGCTGGACCGCCGAGGACCCGACCACCTTCGAGGTCGGCGAGCTCCCCTGCTACCCGGACCCCGCCAAGCCGGTCGTGCTCTCGAAGACCCAGGTCCGCTGACGCGCGCACGCTCCTCGGCCGACGCCGCCGGCCACCCGGAAGTGCCTTCCGCACTCGGCCCGGAGGAACCCCACGCACGGGGTTCCTCCGGTCCCCGAGCGGGAGGCACTTTCCGCGTCCGGGGGGCCGGCGAACACAGCGCGGTGCACCGGGAGCAGTGCACCGGAACTTGATCGAACGTCGAGCAGACGTCCGCAAGCTCTCAGTGACACCCGACGTGAGAGGCAGCACCGTGATCAATCTTTTCCAGCCCCAGGTCGGCGCCGAGGAGCTCGAAGCGGTCGCCGGGGTCTTCCAGGACCGGTGGCTCGGCCACGGCCCCCGGACGAAGGCCTTCGAGGCGGCCTTCGCCGAACACCTCGGTGTCGACCCCGAACATGTCGTCTTCATCAACTCGGCCACCTCGGGCCTGTTCCTCGCCGCCGAGGCGCTCGACCTCCAGGAAGGCGACGAGGTCGTCCTGCCCTCCCTGAGCTTCCTCGCCGCGGCCAACGCCATCCTGGCCCACGGCGGCCGGCCGGTCTTCTGCGACGTGGACCCGCGCACGCTCAACCCCTCCCTGGAGGACATCGAGGCCGCCCTCACCGAGCGCACCAAGGCCGTCGTCGTCCTCCACTACGGCGGCTACCCGGGCGACATCGACCGCATCGCCGCACGTTGCCGAGAGCTCGGCATCACCCTGATCGAGGACGCCGCCTGCTCCGTCGCCTCCCGCGTCGACGGCAAGGCCGTCGGCACCTTCGGCGACCTCGCCATGTGGAGCTTCGACGCCATGAAGGTCCTCGTCACCGGCGACGGCGGCATGATCTACGTCATGGACCCCGAGCAGGCCGCCCGGGTCCGCCGCCTGGCCTACCACGGCCTCGCCCAGTCCAGCGGCTTCGGGCACGCCAAGGTCTCCTCCCGCTGGTGGGAGATGGAAATCCCCGAGCCCGGCCGCCGCGTCATCGGCAACGACCTCACCGCCGCCATCGGCTCCGTACAGCTGCGCCGGCTCCCCGAGATGGTCGCCCGCCGCAAGGAGATCGTCGAGCTCTACGACCGGGAACTCGCCTCCGTCGACGGCCTGCTGACGCCCGGGGGGCTGCCCGAGGGGCACGAGTCCACGTACTACTTCTACTGGGTGCAGATGGACCCGTCGATCCGCGACCAGGTCGCCGGCGACCTGCTCGCGGACGAGATCTACACCACCTTCCGCTACGCCCCCCTCCACAAGGTCCCCGCCTACGCCCCCGCGGACGGCCCGGCACCCGAGCTGCCCGCCTCCGACTGGGCGTCCGACCGGACCCTGTGCCTGCCCCTGCACCCCGGCCTGTCCGACGCGGACGTGCTCACCGTCGTCGCCTCCCTCCGCAAGTCCGTGGAGCGGCGGAGCGCCGAGGCCCGCCAGGGCTCGCCCGTGGAGGACGTCCGTTGAGCCGGGCGGTCTGCGCAGCGCCCGTACGCACCTGAGCCAGGAGGACCGTTGTCCACCATCGACCCCGCCGAATTCGCCCGGACCATGGCACACGTGCCCACCCCCGTCACCGTCGTGACCACCGTGGACGCGGCCGGCCGGCGCCTGGGCTTCACGGCAGGCTCCTTCACCTCCCTGTCCCTCGATCCGCCGCTGGTGCTGGTCTGCCTGGCGAAGAAGGCGGCCTGCCACGAGGGCTTCGTCCGCAGCGGGCGGTTCCTCGTGAACGTGCTGGCGGCGGACCAGGCCGATGTCGCCGGGGCCTTCGCCCGCTCGGGACACACGGGGCTGGACAAGTTCGCGGGAACCCCGATGGAACCGCTCGAACACGGTCTGCCCGGCCTGACCGATGCCACGGCCCGGATCGTGTGCGCCCTGCACGACGTACTGGACGGCGGGGACCACAGCATCCTCGTGGGCCGCATGGAATCCGCCGACGTGAGCGGGGCCGACCCGCTCGTCTACCACAACCGGCGGTTCGCCCGGCCCGGCGCGGCCGCCGACCTGCTGACGTCCGCCGCCCGCTGAGCGGCCCGCCGACCGGCGCGGACACCAACGGCGTTAACGGTGCATCAACGTTAACGCCGTTAATGATCCACAACTAGGCCGTCGGGCCGCTGACCACCACCGCGGAGTTGAAGCCGTGCCGGCCGCGGGCGAGGACCAGCGCGTGGCGGATCCGGGCTTCCCGGGGACCGGTGTGCACCAGGTCGATGCCGTACTCGGCGGGCACCTCGGTGACCGTGGGAGTCGACGGGATCACGCCGTCCCGGACGGCCAGCAGGGCCGTGGCCACGTCCAGCGGCCCGCCACCCGAGTAGAGCCGCCCGGTGAGCGCCTTGGGGACGGTCACCGGCACCCCGCCCGCCCCGAACACCGAGCGGATCGCCCCGGCCTCGGCGGCGTCCAGCTCCGGGAGGCCCGCACCGTCGGCGAACACCACGTCGATGTCCCCGGGGGCGAGCCTGGCCTCGGCGAGCGCCGCCTCGACGGCCCGGCCGAGCGTCGGCGGGCGGTCGGACCCGGGAGCCGGGTCGAAGGTCGACGCGTGCGCGGCGATCTCGCCGTACGGACGTACGCCGCGCCGCGCGGCGCCGTCCGCGTCCTCGACGATGAGCATCGCCCCGCCCTCGCCCGGCACGTAGCCCGAGGCCCGGGTGCCGAAGGGCTGGTAGGCACGGGCCGGGTCGCTCTCCCGGGTCACGCGGCCGCCGGCGAGCTGGGAGACGTACCCCCAGGGGTCGAAGGCGGAGTCGACACCGCCCGCGACGACGACGGGGGTGCCGGCCCGGACGGTGCGCCGGGCGTGGCCGAGCGCGTCGAGACCGCCCGCCTGCTCCCCGACCAGGGCGGCGCTGGGGCCGCGCAACTCGTGGCGGATGGAGATCTGGCCGGTGTTCACCGCGTAGAACCAGGCGAAGGACTCGTAGACGCTGACGAATTTCGAACCCTTGTTCCACAGGTTGGCGAACTCGTGGTGGGTGAAGGTGAAGCCGCCCAGCGCGTTCGAGGTCACCACGCCGATGTCGTAGTCCCGGACGGTGTCGTCGGGGACGCCGGCGTCGGTCAGCGCCCAGTCGGCGGCGACGAGCGCGAGCTGCGTCGAGCGGTCGGTCTGCGGGAGCAGCCGGCCCGGGAGGTGGTCGGCGGGGTCGAAGCCCGCTATCTGGCCGGCCAGCACGGCCGGGTAGCCGGTGGCGTCGAAGCCGGTGACCGGGGCGATCCCGGTGCTGCCGTCGAGCAGCGCCTTCCAATAGGCTTCCACGCCCATTCCGTTGGGTGCCGTGACGGCGAGCCCGGTGATGACGGTCCTGGTCATGCCTTCGCTCCTTCCGGGGCGCGGAGGATCATTGCGCTCTGGAATCCGCCGAAGCCGCTGCCGACGGTGAGGACGGTGTTGGTTCTGTGTCCTCGGGCG
>NZ_JBVIRQ010000040.1:0-9722 GCF_055575955.1 Streptomyces sp. NPDC033966
GATCAAGCGGCAGATGTACGGCCGAGCCTCGTTCCACGTCCTGAGAGCCCGCATCCTCATCGAGTCGTAGTCATCACGGAACTGCGGTCACAGCCGTTTTCAAAGATCCCCATCAGTCCTGTACGTACGCGCCGCGACCGCCAATCCCGTGTGGACGATCCAGCGGCTGATCCACGCCACCCAAACGCCGGACAGAGAGAAAGGCCCCGAACCGTTCGGCGAGAACGAGCCGGACGGCCGGATCTGGTGTGCCCGGGGCGAGGTCCCCCACGAAGAAGGCGACACCGTACCCGCCACCTACTGCTACTGGGCCGGCCAACTCTCCGAAGGCGCGGTCATCCTTCCCCACGAGACAGACCTCAACACAGCCGCCGCGACGACCCGCACCTTCCGCGAAGCCCTCGCTACCGGCGGCAAACCTCCCGCACCTCAGGCATAGACCACAACCTGCGGATCAGGCCGCACCAACCCCCAGCCACATACCAACAACCAGTGAAACTGCACAGCACTCAACCAACCTGCGCAATCACGCCCTGACCGACAGACACCACAGGTCAGAGAACTGACGAGCCCAGATCCCGCGCAGATACATCACGCGAACACAGCAACTGACCCGCTCAGCCAACCTGCACAACCCCAGGTCAGAAGCATGACAACTACTCAGATCCACTGACCAGTGACATCTGTGAAGCTGCGAAGTCCCTGGTGGGCCCTGCGTCGGGCCGCAGGGTTCAATTTGCTCCTGCTTCCCGTCCCGGGCTACAGGGATAGCTCCAACGGCTCACACCCCGGCCAACACAGCCCCAATACCTGCCAAACGCCGGCCATCACGGACAGCTCTCCCCTGGCTCGATCCGCCACGGCCCCTGCCCTACCTCGCAGCCCCGCGAGCAAGACACGGCCCCTGCGACGGTGTCGGGACCATCCCTCACCCGGCCCGGCCGGGCACACCCGTCCTCGACGGCCACGGCGAGCTCGCCAACCGCCTCCACACCCTCGCCCACCCCCTCCACGCGGCAGCCCTCACCACCACCCTGCTCACCGGAGCCAGCCCCACCCACCTCGCGCTGATCCGCGGCATCGACATCCACGCCCACGGCACCCACGTCAAAATTCACGACCCCCACACCCACCGCCACTGCCGCGTGCACGCCCTGCCCACCTGGGCCCAAACCCTCATCAGCGCAGCACACCACCACCATCACGACACCCGCCCACCAGACAGCCCCCTCCACCCCCTCATCACCACCCGCAACGCCGCCACCCTCACCGAACACGCCACCGCCATCCGCATCCACCTACCCCACTGACACCCCACCGGCCCGAGGCTCAGCAGTATGGGCAGGTGCGCGGGGCCTCCATGTGCCAGGAAGCGCGCCGAAGTTGTCAGCCGAGTTGAGGCAGACCAGCGACGCTCAGGCACGACCAGGCGTGCCAGGCCGCTGGCCTTTACTGCCGGGACTTGGCTGAGACTGTGAGAGCTGCGGATCTCTCGAAAGCCCGGGCATCCGCTTCTCGGGATCGTCCCAGTACGCCTGCTGACGGCCCTGAGGACAGCCGTAGACTCGCGCGCCATGGAAGAGATTTTCAGGCTTGGAGAGATCAGCTGCCCGTCGGGCACTCTGGTCGTCGTTGACGGAGGGCAGCTGGGGACGTGGAGCGGAGAACGGTCGCCGGCGGAGATCGATCCTGCGCTGCTTGGTGTCGACGATCCCGCGATGGCTGCCGAAGTACGCGGCTCAGTTGACTTTGCCGTGGTCGGCCCGGACGCCTGGGCAGCGGCCCGCACCTTCGACCGGCAGCCAGGGGCCATGCTCCACGACATACCCCCCTCCCGGGCAGCGATGCTTGAGTCGATGTTCGACGAGCACTGCCGGAGCACACGGCTGGACGCCCGCTTGGCCGCGTTGCCGAGCCGCGAACCACATGCCCAACGCGCACGCCGTACCGCCGCTCAAGGCGGCGGCGGCTTCCTGATGTTCGGAGTGCCCGTCGTCGCAGTGGGCGGAGTACCCACCGATCGTCACCTGCCGGTTCTGGCTTCACGGGTCGACCACGGCGAGGGCGTCGGACCGCGCTGGTCTGAGATATCGGTTCGAATGAGCGAAGCCCCGACGCAGTCATCCGTGCGCCTGGGTGAGGTCGGCATCGACTGGGCCCGCGTGCTCTTCGGCGACACGGACGCCCTCAACTCCTGGCAGCACGACGAGCCCGTGGACGGCCTGGCCGACGTCGCGTTCTGGGGTGCTGCCGCAGAGGAAGCCGCCGCGAAGTTTTCGGCACCGAAACTGGGCGAACCCGGCGAAGACCGAGTCCACGGATGGGCTGGGCTGCCCGTGGCGGAAGCCTGGGACAAGGCACGCGCTGTGCAGAGCTGGAAGGAGAAGACCGGGCGGCGCATGATGGTCGACTTCCGGCCCCATTCACATCACTGGCAGATCATGCGACAGGTTCGCGCCTCTGCAGTCGAGGCCGGAACCGTGGACCTCGGCGACGCCCGACTACTCTGCGCGATGACCAGCTGGGGCGACGGCTACTTCCCCGTGTTCGCCGACCTGGACGCCTCAGGCGCCACGGTCGCAGTGAGAGTGAGCTTCCCCGACACCACCGAGTAGCGGACTCCCCCGTGACGGCATGGGACACGAGAGAACACTGACTGGCGACGCTGGACCACGCCAACCCGATCTGCACCAAAACGACCAGCGCAAACGCCAGACATGACAGCACCACATCGGCACCCCATGTCAGCACCAAACACCCACACCCACCAGCGGAAACAGCACCCAGACCACTGACAAAAACCTGCCGAAACCCACCGACAAAAACCTGCAGATCATCAGCAGGCGCTACTTGAGTCTGGAGGTGGCAATCATGAACTACGTCCTGCTGGAAGCGAAGAATGCCCCGGGTTTCTTCTTGCGTCACCAGAACTTCGAGGGTGAACTGAACCAGATCCAGCCGTCATTTGGCCAGGACTTCCAGTTCGAGCTAATTGAAGTCGAATACGGAGGTGGGGTTACGTGTACCGGTTGAAGTCGCGTAACTATCCGCAGAGAAGATTCCGGCACAAGAACTACCGGCTGCTCCTAGAGGAGCGTACACAAGACTCCGCTGGACGCAAGCAGTTCGATCAAGATTCTATCTTCTTCAAGATTGATAGGGGGGACGGGGCTTTCGCCCTCAGGTCTGAGAATTTCCCGACCCACTATATTCGCCATGTCGACTTCCATCTTTTCATACAAGAAAGGAACCCGAATGATGCACTCTGGCTAGAGGGTTCAACCTGGCTTCCCAGGGACCCGAAGGACCCTAGCCTGTGATCGGCGGGCTGTGCCGGGCTGGCGGCCAATTGAGGTGCTGCTCGCTTCGGGCCGCACTCGTCTCCGTGCCCGCAGTCGTCACGCCCCCCTGAGCACCTCTGGGGCGGCCTCGCAAAGGGAAAGTCCCAAGAGGTCCGGCCAGGCGCTCAGGAGGGCATACGCAGCTGGACAGGGCTACCGCTGACTGCTCCGCGGTCGGCTGCGAGCAGTCAGCCGGCCACCGTCACCCGGCCAAGGGACCCCCGTCGTCGTTACCCAGCAGCGCCTGACCGAGCCTGCGACGCAGCACGACGAGCTTGGGAGCCCAGAACTCCCGGACAAGCCCTGTCAGCCGCTTCCCGAGCGGCGGCCCGACCACCAGGACGACGAGTCCAACCAGCAGACCCAACCAGCCGGGGTGCCCCTCGGCCCACGTCAGGGCCACCTCGATGATGCTGTTCAACTTGATCTCCACGATGGTGAACGGGTGCCCGGCGCCCGTCCGGAGATCAGGCAGTCAGCACCCAGAAGGAACTGGGAACGGGGAGGTGAAGACCAAGTTGAGGCCCTCGCGGGACCTCGGGAGACGCCATCCCGATGACACCGCACGGGGAACAGGACACCGGCGGCACATGATCGGTGAACTCGTACGACGGCGACAGCAGAACCTGGATGAACGCCAAGAGCACGGCCCGCCAAGCGGCCACCATGTCGGCCATCTCGGCCAGCGCCGCGTAGTACGCGAGCTGGTACTGATAGAAGCTGCCGCCGTCTTCTTCCGCCTCGGTGAACTCGCCGAACACACCCGTAGACGAGCGCGGAACAGGCCACGGAGGGCCCGCTGGCCGCGGGAACCCAGCAGCCAGCACGTACGCGCCAAAGACTTCCACAGGCTCGGGCTGACCGTCCGCAGGGCGCTGACTTTCGGAGGCCCCCCAGATATCATCTAGCCGCTCCGGCGAAGGAATTTCACCAAAAGCCTCGCTTACCAGATCCGCAAAAGCGTCTGTGCTGCCACCGCCGAAGCCGTTATGCAAGAGCTCCGCAGGAAGAGCATCTGCTTTGAAAGCGTGCTTTGCCGCGGCATCCAACTGAGACCGCAGAAGCACTTCGAGCGAACTCAGGCGAGACTGGCCATCCCACAGTCTGCCAATGAGGGGGCGAAGCATATTCGCTTCAGAGTTTCCCTCAACCACCAACGTAATTCGTGGTGGTGTGGGTGAGCATTTCTGGAAGTAAAAAACGTCCGGTCCGGCGGAAAAGTCCTTCGGAGACACAGCACGGACAGGTAACCCCCACGCCCTGTTCCTCTGCTTGCCCGTCTCCATGCCGCCAAGCGTACAGGCATACAAGCAGGGCCCGTTGCCTGTTTCAAAGGCTGGCTGCGGCTACGGGACGTCGCCCCGCCAGAGGAACCGGCCGACGCCGCCGGAGCCCGGTCCGGCCGGCTCGTAGCCGGACCGGCCGCCGGGCCCGAACGCCCCCTGATCCGACATCAGCAACGCCCCGTCCACCACCTCTTGCGGAGGCCAACCGGTGACGTCGAGCAGCAGCCCGTCCAGCGGGCCGCCGACCAGCGCGACGTAGTCGTGGCCCGGCTGCGGGCCGGGGGCAGGATCGTCCAGCCCCGCCCCGTACACCTGCCGGTCCCACCACGCAGCATCCATGCCCTCAGCCTCGCACCGCGGGGCCGACGCCGGGGGGATGCCCGGTCCGGCCCCGCAGGGGTGAAGGGGGCATCTACCGGCCGCCCATGTGGAACAGGGGCGAAGCCAGGGCCACCAGTTCCTTCGCGAGCTGCTCACTGCTGGTCGCGGCGGCCCGCAGCTACGCCGCGGCCTCGGCCACGGCGGGCCCGGCATCCTGGCCGGTGTCCATCACCACCCGCTCCCGCGCCCCCAGCAGCTCGATGACGGCCGCCGCCTGGTCCAAGGCCTGCGGAAGCCGCCCCACCAGCTCCTTCAACGCCTCGGATCGATCCGCGACCAACGGCGCGGGCCGGGGCAGCCGATCGCTCAGCCGTCCACGACTGCCTACGAGGCGGCTCAGTTCGGGGTCGGCGGCCGGTCGCCCTCGGAGCCGAGGGCGGCCAGGGAGGGGTCCGCCCGCAGGTTCGCCAGGGCCTGGGCGTAAGCGGCTGAGGACTCAAGTACCTCCGCCAGCTCCTGGCCGCCGTACCCCTCGGCGCAAGGCCGGCACAGCCCGGCACCGGGCAGCGTGTGGGCGGCCGCGCAGCCAGTGCACATGTAGTGCCCGCAGCTCTCGCAGAACGGGTCTGCGTCGTACTCCTCGGCCGGGGACAGCCCGGGGCAGTCGGTCACAGCGTGCACGGTAGCGCGGGCCGGCACCAGATGCTGGCGGCCCGCGCCGGGGGCCGTCGGCACGGCACCTCCCAGGGCCCCGGGGCTCTCCTGTACAAGACGCAGGCGAGCCCCGGGGGGATAAGCGGGCGGCGTGTGGGCTACCCGCGGAGGTTCGGTGCTGCACGGTCCGTGAGCCCGTCCAGGACACCGAGTGCGCCCTCCCACGGGTACGCCTCGACCTTCCCGTGCTTCGGGGCGTGCGGGATGAACCCTCCGGCGTGGCCCTGGCCGTCATCGAGGAGATAGCGGACTCCGGCCTTGCGCAGCGTGGCCACAGCGGGGGCAAGGGCGGGGTGCTGTGCCTGTGCCGAGTTGATGTAGGGGAGCGCGACCACGGGCAAGGGGAGGCCGAGGGCTTCGGTGATCAGCCCGAGAGCGAGCGTGTCGGCGTGGCCCGCCGCCCACTTGGTCGTCGTGTTGAGGGTCACGGGCGCGACGAGGAGCGCGTCCGGCGAGGGCAGGACGTCGCGCTGCGAGGGGAGCTTGTAGGTGTGCCGGACGGGGTGGCCGGTGAGCTCGCGCAGCTGGTCCAGCTCAGCGTCGCCTCCGGCTTCTTCAACGGACCAGCGGTGTGCGGCGGGGGTCAGGACGAGGGCAACGTCCCAGCCTCGGGCCTGGGCGGCGCGGATGCCGATGGCGACGTGGCGGGCGGGCGGGGCGGCACAGGAGATCACATACAGGGTCTTGGTCACCCAGGCAGTCCACAGCGCCCGGCGAGCGCCCGCAACCTCCCCTCGGCGGACCCGACGCCGAGGAGGCGCAGATCCTCGACCAGTTGGTGTGTCCGCGGCCGTCTGCGCACCTCTTCCTGCGCCTCCTCCTCGGCGTCCAGGAGGGCGGTCACCGCGTCCTCGCGGGATCCCGCCTGCATGTGTGCGTGGGCAAGGTCGGTCAGCAGGTGGGCGCGTCGCTCGCGGGGCAGATCGGCGCGGGCTTCGGCGGTGATCGCCTTCGCGACGTCCACGGCGGCCGCGCCCTCGTAGAGCCGCACGTGAGCGGCTACCCGGTACAGCTCGACGTTGGTCCGGCCGAACGCGGTGAACAGGCAGTTCATCCCGTCGCGGCCGAGGCGCCCGGCGTGCTCGGCGGCTTCGTCCAGGAGGGCGGGCACCGCGCGGGCGGCCGCGGCCGCCCGGCGGTCGTCCAGAGCTGCGGCGCTCGCCTGCGCCATCGCCGCCTTGAGGTAGAGCATCCCAAGGACGCTCAGGCCGGCCGGGCCGCAGTCGGCAAGGTCGGGGCCGAGGCGGTCCGCTGCGGTGACCGCGAACTCCGCCGCCGCGTGGGGCTGTCCGTCGGCCGTCATCGCGTCGGCAAGGTGGCGGGCGGCGCTCGCCATGACGACCGGGTCACCCGAGCGCTCGGCGGCGATGACCGCGCGGTGCCCGGCCAGGGAAGCGAGCGTGGCGTCCCCGGCCTTGATGGCGACGGCCTCGGTCAGCTGGAGCGTCATCGACAGCGACCGGTACGCCGTCAGCCGGTCGTCCCCGTCGCAGGCAGCGGCGGCCCGCGTCGCGTCGGTCAACAGCTCGGGAACCAGCCGGCCGAGGGAGGCGAACGCCGCGCTCGACTGGAACCGCTCCCAGCCGTAGTGGACACGGCGGCGCAGCGCCTCGACGTCCAGCGGCTCGCAGGTGTCGGCGGGCAGGCCAGTGATCACGTCGTACCTCTGAAGGGCCGTGCGGATGAGATCCATCTCGGTCGCGTCCACCTCGGCGGCGGGGGCGTCCGCGAGCAACTCGGCCAGGTCCACCGACAGAACCCGGGCGGCCGACTCCAGTACCGACAGCCGCGGGTCGGACTGCCGTACGCCGGCCTCCAGGTCCTGGACCCACCGCCGGGACTTCCCCATCAGGGCGCCAAACTGGCTTTGGGTGAGGCGGCGCCGTTCCCGCCAGTAGCCGATGTTCCGTCCGATCCGCCGGCTGTCCATCAGCACCGCTCCCAAGCCCCGGACAGTGCACGCACCGTGCGTGCCTACTCCTGGTTGCACTCCCCTTACGGTCCGGGCATGGCCAACTCCCCAGACAGCGCCCCGGCGCGCGTCGAACAGCTCTACGACTGGAAGGACGACATCTATCCAGGCAACTCCACGCTCGCCTCCTACGAAGCGGGCGCGGCGGAACGGAACTTCGCGGAACTCAAGAAGGCCCTTGCCGCCTGCCGGACCTTCGAAGTCGAGAACTGGACGGGCAAGCGCACGGTGTCGATCACGGTGGAAGCACCCCCGCCGTTCGGGGACGAGGCGGTGACCCTGCGGGAGCACGTCCCCCTCCCGGACGGACCTGCCGCCGACAAGCAGGTGACCGTCGTACGGGCCGGAAACACGATCGCGACCTTCACGCGGCTCGACATCGGACGAAGCTCCTCCTTCCCCGCCGGCCTGATCGAGCGCCAGGTCGGCCGCCTCAACAACGTCCAGCAGAACGCCGTCTCCGCTGACGGAGCCGCCCGGGGCGAAGGAACAACTGGATGAACCTGCGCCCGGCACGCCGGGAGCGCCCGGGCCCGCGATGCCCAACATTGCGGCGTCCTCGGGTGCGGGCCGGCACGGGCTCCTTCTCCGGCGAGATCCACAGTGCTCATGTGTGCGCTTTGTCGAAGGCGGGAAAACCGGCATGCCTTCGGGACTCGTCGATGGTGATCAGGCCGGCGAGCCACTCCTCGGCTCCGGGGCACACCACGCCGCGGTGCTGCGGTCGGTCTGGCCTCCCCGGGTCGCCCGGGGGGCTCCCCCGAGCGTGGTCCCTGTTCGAGTGACTTGGCGGCGGACACCGTGAGTGATCGCCGTAGCGCGGTACTCCCTCCCTGTGAACACTTCACCTGAAGCCGCGCCTGTGCGCGGTCCGCTGGACGATCGCACCGGCTACGACGAGGCCTTCCTGGGCGAGGTCGTGCCCCTGCCCATGCCCGGCGACGGCATCCCGACGATCGTTCTGCCGTACACCCACTTCACGGTGGTCCACCGCCCCGACCGCCGCCTCGCGGCCTCCACCGCCGTCTGCATCGACGGCTCGAAGCTGGTAGACGTGGACCGGGAGGACGACTGGAACCTCGACCCGCGGATCCCGGCAAACCAGCAGGCCGGCCAGGCAATCTACGCCGACAACGACCTGGACAGGGGACATCTGGTACGCCGGCTGGACCCCGTGTGGGGCACAGCCACCGAGGCCGGCAAAGCCAACACCGACACGTTCCACTTCACCAACGCGGCCCCGCAGCAGAACACGTTCAACCAAGGCAAAAAGCTGTGGCTGGGGCTGGAGAACTTCCTCCTCGACCACGCGGCCAAGTTCGACCGGAAGTTGAGCGTGTTCACCGGACCGGTGCTGCACGAATCGGACCCGCCCTACCGCGGCATCCAGGTACCGCTGCGGTTCTGGAAGGTGGCAGCCTTCATGCAGGATGGCAACCTCGCCTCCACGGCATACATCCTCGACCAGAGCCCCGACCTCAGCCGCGACCGCGAGCGGGCCATGGCAGGGGCCCAGGCCGGCCCACCACCACTGGGCCCCTTCCGCACCTTCCAGGTGCCAGTAGCGGACATCGGCACGGTGACCGGCCTCAACCTCGGCCCCCTCCCCGACGCGGACCTGATGCCCCCGGTCCGCGACCCCCAGGACCGCTGGCACCGCCTGGAAAGCTACGACGACATCATGATGGGAACCTGACTGCGGAACCCACGGCCGTCCACGTCCACGGCAACCGGAACAAGATCGGAGCAGCGCGAGGCGGTAAGCCGTCCGGCAACCGGCTCCGCCGCCGCCGGAATGGCTGATCAAGCCGGATCGGCACCAGCCAGTCCGCCGTCCGCGTCCACGTCGGCTGCTGCTGCTGCTGGGACAGCCGTACCCGGTGCAAGCCGGCGTCGGCCGACGCCGCCCGGCGGGCCCTAGGAATTGTCCGGCCGATCATGTGCGAAGCCAGATGATGACGGCGGCGGCCGTGGCCGTGCCGAGGTAGACGTAGCCGCGCTTGTCGTAGCGGGTGGCCACCGCCCGGTGCTGTTTGAGCCGGTTGATGGCCCTCTCAACGGTGTTGCGCTTCTTGTAGCGGTCTTCGT
>NZ_JBVIRQ010000041.1:0-8072 GCF_055575955.1 Streptomyces sp. NPDC033966
CGTCCCTGAGATCTGTTGTCGATCCGCTGATGAGTTCGACCCCTCGGCTCCTGCCCCACAGCAGGAACATGCGCTCCTTCGCTCCGAGAGCAACGAACAGAGGCCGACGGAACGGCACAGGCGGCGGGCTGACCGCCGAGACCGACGTCCCCCAGCCGTCGGGCACCACGTTCACGTCCACGGCCAGTTCGACTGCCACGCGTTCCAGAGCGGCGGCCAAGGTGCCCGCAGCCGCCAGATCGGGATAAAGGTCAGGGTTCACCTCAGCAGTGTGGCGTCTCGGGACAACGAAAAGAAACGGTGTCTAATTCGAGTGGAAGCGCACAGCGCGGACCGAACCAGGGGCGGCCATGTCCGACGATCCGAATGCCTCCCGCGAGGCGCCGATCAAGGTGTTCCTCCTCGACGACCACGAGGTGGTCCGGCGCGGGCTGCGGGACCTGCTCGACGCCGAGCCGGACATCACCGTCGTGGGTGAGGCAGGCACGGCCGAACAGGCCCTCGCCCGAGGGCCGGCTCTGCGTCCGGACGTCGCGGTGCTCGATGTCCGGCTGCCCGACAGTGACGGCATCAGCGTGTGCCGGGAGCTGCGGTCGCACATGCCGGGGCTGGCCTGTCTGATGCTGACGTCCTTCGACGACGAGGACGCCCTGCTGGACGCGATCATGGCCGGCGCGTCGGGTTACGTGCTGAAGCAGATCAAGGGATCCGACCTGGTCTCCGCGGTGCGTACGGTCGCCACCGGACAGTCCATGCTGGACCCGGCCACGACCGCGCGTCTGATGCGCTCGCTGCGCGATCCGGAAGCGGCGAAGGAACCGCAGGACGCCCGCCTGGCGGCTCTGACGGAGCGGGAGCGGGCCGTCCTGGAACTCATCGGGGACGGCCTCACCAACCGGCAGATCGCCAAGCAGCTCTACCTGTCCGAGAAGACCGTCAAGAACCACATCTCGCGGCTCCTGGGCAAGCTCGGCGTGGAACGCCGGGTCCAGGCGGCCGTCATCGCCGCTCAGGTCCACGATCACGACGACGGCGGCCGTACCGAGCGCTGACCAGGGCCGATCGGTCCCCCTGCCGGCGCGGGGTCCCTCCTGCCCGGCGCGCCGCTTCCCGGGCCGCGGGCAGCCGCCGGTACCGGTACGTCAACAGGGCGCGAGCGGAGATCTGCTCCTCGCGGGCGGCGACCGCCCGCATGGTGGAGCACCCCGGCGGGTCCTCGGGCGTCCCGGGCGGGACGTCCCCGCTGAGGGCGCTCATGACGCGTGCACCACCCGGCGGCCGGTGAGGCGGAGGGGAGCGAGTTTCATCCAGTGGGTCCGCGGGCCGCCTGCCCAGGGGTGGGAGCGGGCGGTGGCGGTCAGGTGCCGGACCTCGTCGGGGTCGGTGACGGCCTGGAGTTCACCCACGGCCAGGACGCTCCAGCCGCCGGCGGTGACGTCGTCGATGTTGTCGATCTCGAAGGCGATCTCGGTGCCGGCGGCACGGGCCGCGAGGGTCTCCGCGGCGGTGCGGAACGCGATGGTGGTACCCGCGACCATGTAGTTGACCGGGAGGACGGCAGGGCCCTCGGGGGTGAAGACCGCGATGCGGCCCACTCCGTGCGTCCCCAGCAGCATGCGGCATTCTTCCTCGTCCAGTGGGACCAGTGCGGTGTCGTGGCGGGCCGGGGCACGGCCGCGCACCCGCCCGACGCTCGCGCCCGTGAGGTCGTCGACCGTGACGCCGAGGACGTCGGCGACCCGTACCAGGGTGCCAGTGGCGGGGCTGGCGGCGTGCTCCTCCAGGTAGGCGATGTAACTGCCGTCGGCTCCGCACCGCCGGCCCAGCTCTTCACGGCTCATACCGAGGGCCTCGCGGCGGGCTGCCAGGCGGCGGCCCAGGTCTGTGCCCCCAGCCGTCCCGCCGGACGGCGGGTAGGGGGTGCGGGGGATGTTCTTCATGGCGATCACTGCTCCTGGGGCGGCACGGCGACCGCGTCGTGCCGCGGGCTTCCGAGGACGACCTTGAGGGCGCCGGTCTCGCCGGCGCGCGAGAAGACGTCGTACGCCTCTTCCATCTGGTCCAGCTCGAAGCGGTGGGTGACCATCGCGGTGCCGGGGAGGCGTCCGGCGGCCATCATGCGCAGCAGCATGGGAGTGGAGTGGGTGTCGACGAGGCCGGTGGTGAGGGTGAGGTCCTTGATCCACAGGTCTTCGAGGTGGAGGACGGCAGGCTTGCCGTGCACGCCGATGTTGGCGACCCGGCCGCCGGGACGGACCATGCGGGTGCACATCTCGAACGCCTCGGGTACGCCGACCGCCTCGATGACGACGTCGGCCCCGAGCCCGTCGGTGAGGTCCTCGACCAGCTTCTCCGGCTCCTCCAGCGCGCTCGCGGTGGCGTCCGCACCGAGGTCGCGGGCAGCGGCGAGCCGGGAGGGGGCCAGGTCCACGGCGATGGTCCGGTACGGGCTGTAGAGCTGTGCGGTGGCGATGGCCGCCAGGCCTATGGGCCCGGCGCCGACCACGACGATCGTGTCGCCGGGACGGACGTTGCCGTTGAGCACGCCGACCTCGTAGGAGGTCGGGAAGATGTCCGCGAGCAGGACCGCTTCGTGGCTCGGCAGGGCGCTGGGCAGCGGGTGGACGGAGAGGTCGGCGAAGGGGACGCGTACGTACTCGGCCTGGGTGCCGTCGATGGTGTGGCCCAGGACCCAGCCGCCGCCCCCGCGGCACTGCCCGTAGCGGGCCTCGCGGCAGAAGCGGCAGCGGCCGCAGGCGGAGATGCAGGAGATCAGGACACGGTCGCCGGGGCGGACGCTGCGGACGTCGCCGCCGGTCTCCACGACGGTGCCGACGGCCTCGTGGCCCAGGACCCGGCCGGGGGTCACCTCGGGGACGTCGCCCTTGATGATGTGCAGGTCGGTGCCGCAGATGGTGACGGCGTCGACCCGGACGATCGCGTCGGCGGCGTCCTTGATGGAGGGGTCCGGGACGTCCTGCCAGGAGGTCTGCCCGGGCCCGTGGAAGACGAGTGCCTTCATGGCGCGGTCGTCCTCTCTGTGTGCGGGGCGGAAGGGGGGTCACCGCCAGCCTGTGCCTGCGTCCCCCCGCCCCGCTTGGGCCGGTCGGCCCCTCACCTGGGACCGGTAGGGCCCCTCCCGTCCGGCCCTGCCGGTGGGACGGTGAAATCCGGCATCCGTCCCCCAGAGCCGGAAGGAGGGTCGCGCCCGCGCCCCGCAGACGGGCCTATTTCTGGGCGTGCTGGCCGAGGTAGAACAGCAGCCACACGAACCCGGCGAACACATGGGTCCCGAAGATGTAGAAGAAGGCGCGCAGCGCGACACCCTTCTCCAGCCACTTCTCGTGCGCGGCCGCGGTCTCGCTCTCGGGCTTCTCCCTCACAGGTGCTCGCCTCCCTTCCCGGTACCGCCGGCTGTGGACCCGCTGTCCGGGCCGGTGTACGGGCGGACGCGAACCTTCACCCCGTGGCGGCCCGCCCAGGCCACGAGGTCGCCGACCTCGTTCACGCCCGCCGTGTGCGTGGCCGGTTCGGTGCCGGGGTCCAGGTAGGTGATCTCGTACATGTGGGCCTCCTCTTGGCCGCTGCTGGTCACGGGGTGCCTTCCGGCAGGATGGAGCGGACCACGACGGTCTTGCGCCGCCCGTCGGCAGCAGGCTCGATCCGTACGTATCCGCCGTAGGACCGCGCGAGCGCGGCCACCGTCCGCGGGCCCTCGCCCGCGGAGCGGTGGGGGACGGCCATCGGGCGGGGCCTCCGCGAACCCGGCCACACCACGACCCCCACCCACATCCAGAACTAGTAAATTGCATAACTCTGCAAGTCTAGCCCGGTTGGCGGCCTGCAGGGAAAGACGTACACCGCCCTCCGCCGCCGAGCATCGGCGTGCACCGCCGCCGCCACGGGCCCGTACGACTGGCGCCCCAGCACCAAGACCAGCGGGACGCCCACTCGAGCGCCCCCCGGGTCCCCCCACGCGCCGGTCGGGCGGTGACACGACGAGCAGGTCGCAGCATCTGTAAATTGCAGAATTCTGCAATTTCATAGATGCTGTTTTCGCTGCGCCTGCAGGTAGCCGTGGGGCACAGCACCAGCCGTTGCCCCGTTCGGGGTGGTGAGAAAGGTGCGCGACCGTGCCGGTTCCGCTGTATCAGGCGAAGGCCGAGTTCTTCCGGATGCTCGGGCACCCGGTGCGGATAAGGGTCCTGGAGCTGCTCCAGGACGGCCCGATGCCGGTGCGGGACCTGCTGGCCGCGATCGAGGTGGAGCCCTCCGCCCTGTCCCAGCAGCTCGCCGTGCTGCGCCGGTCGGGGATCGTCACCTCGACCCGTGACGGCTCCACCGTGGTCTACGCGCTGGCGGGCGGGGACGTCGCGCAGCTGATGCTGGCAGCGCGACGGATCCTGACCGAGGTGCTGACCGGGCAGAGCGTGCTGCTGGAGGAACTGCGCGAGTCCGGGGTCGCGGCCTCGTGACCGTGAACGCCTTCCTGGCCTCCGGGCTCGGTCGGGTCCGCTCGGTGCTGCCGGACCAGGCCGACCTCAGGGCCATGGGCCGCAGCCCCCGACGGGACCTCCTGGCCGGGCTCACCGTGGCGATCGTCGCCCTTCCGCTCGCGCTCGGCTTCGGTGTCTCGTCCGGGCTCGGCGCCCAGGCGGGACTCGCCACCGCCGTGGTCGCCGGCGCGCTCGCCGCGCTGCTGGGCGGGTCGAATCTCCAGGTGTCCGGCCCGACGGGTGCGATGACCGTCGTCCTGGTGCCGATCGTCGCCGAGTACGGACCCGGCGGCGTCCTGACCGTCGGACTGATGGCCGGCGTGATCCTGATCGCCCTCGCCCTGCTGCGGGCCGGCCGGTACATGCGGTACGTACCGGCTCCGGTGGTGGAGGGTTTCACCCTCGGGATCGCCTGCGTGATCGGCCTCCAGCAGATACCCAACGCGCTCGGCGTCGACAAGCCCGAGGGCGAGAAGGTCCTGTTGGTGGCCTGGCGGGCGCTCGCGGAGTTCGCGGCGTCGCCGAACTGGAACGCCATCGGCCTCTCGGCGGGTGTCGCGGTGCTGATGCTGGCGGGCGCCCGGTGGAAGCCGACGATCCCGTTCTCGATCGTCGGGGTGATCACCGCCACCGTGCTCACGCAGGTCTTCCACCTCGATGCGGTCCCCCCGATCGGTGGACTCCCCTCCGGGCTCCCCGCCCCCTCCCTCGCCTTTCTCGACGCCTCCGCCCTCGGCTCGCTGCTCGCCCCGGCGGTCGCGGTCGCGGCGCTCGCCGCGCTGGAGTCCCTGCTGTCGGCGACGGTCGCGGACGGGATGACGGTGGGGCAGCAGCACGACCCGGACAGGGAACTGTTCGGACAGGGCGTCGCCAACCTGGCCGCCCCGCTGTTCGGCGGCGTTCCCGCCACGGCCGCCATCGCACGCACGGCCGTCAACGTCCGCACCGGGGCCTCCTCCCGCCTCGCCGCCCTCACGCACGCCGCCGTGCTCGCAGTGATCGTGTTCGCCGCCGCACCCCTCGTCTCGAAGATCCCGCTGGCCGCGCTGGCCGGCGTGCTGCTGGCCACCGCGATCCGCATGGTGGAGGTCGGCTCGCTGCGCGCGATGGCGAAGGCGACCCGCTCCGATGCCCTCGTGCTCGTCTTCACCGCTGCGGCCACCCTGGTCCTCGACCTCGTCTACGCGGTGATCATCGGCCTGGCCGTCGCGGGCGCGCTCGCCTTGAAAGCGGTGGCGAGCCAGGCCCGGATCGAGCAGGTCGACTTCCGCCCGGACCTGCCGGGCGAGCACAGCGACGAGGAACACTCCCTACTGGCCGAGCACATCGTCGCCTACCGCATCGACGGGCCCCTCTTCTTCGCCGGCGCCCACCGCTTCCTGCTGGAACTCTCCGAGGTCTGCGATGTCAAGGTGGTCATCCTGCGCATGTCGCGGGTGACCACCCTGGACGCCACGGGCGCCCTCGTCCTCAAAGACGCGGTGGAGAAGCTGAACCGGCGCGGCATCGCCGTCCTCACCTCCGGCATCCGGACCGGGCAGCGCCAGGCACTCGAAGCGGTGGGCGCGCTCGACCTGCTGCGCGTGGAAGGGCGCGAGTACGCCACCACCCCGGAGGCGATCACCGGGGCCCGTGCACACCTGGAGCAGGCGGGCCTGCTTCCGCTCAAGCACCGAACGCACAGCATCCGGAAGGCCGCACGATGACCGTCCCCGCCGACCGCCGCATGATCGAGGTCTCCGGCACCGAAGCCCTGTGGCTCCTCAAAGGCTCCTCCCAGGGCCGGCTCGTCTACGTCCAGCGGGAGCTGGCCGTCGTCCGCCCCGCCGCCCATGTGATGGAGTACGGCCGCCTCGTCGTCCGTGCCCCGGTACAGGCAGCCGCCATCCCGGGCAGGGCGCTGCTCACCTACCAGGTGGATGAGATCCACAGCCCGGCCGGTACCGGCTGGACGGTGAGCGCGCACGGCCCGGCGGACGTGATCGTCGACCCGGTCGAGGCCGGCCACTACCGGCGCACCCTCCCCGGCTGGACCCTCGGCCCCCACGACACCCTGCTGAGCCTGCACCCGCAACAGGTGTCCGGGTTCCGCCTGGCCCGCACCGCGGCGGGGAGGGGCCGGTGAGCCTGCAAGTGGAGACGATGCCCTACCGGCACGTGCTGGACGTGCCGGCCATGGGCTCAGCCGTGCGCACCGCCCGGGAGACCACCGAGCTGGTCCTCGTGGAGTGCGGGGTGGGCCTGCGCCACCCGAGCGTCGGGCCCGCGCTGCTGATCCTGGCCGAGCTGGTCACCAACGCCGTCCGCCACGCCGCCGCCCTGTCCCCGGTCGTCACCGTCACCTACGCGCACGGGCCCGGTGCGTTCGCGTTCGCCGTCCATGACCGGCACCCCTACCAGCCCGCTTTGTTCGGCGCGCTCGCCACCGCGCCGGGCAGCGGCCTGGCCACGGTGGTGGAGATGACGATGGAACTCGGCGGCACCGCCGTCGTGCGGGCGGACGCGGACGGACGCGGCAAAGCCATCTGGATCACCCTCCCCCTGTGAAGCCGAGGAAAAGACGATGACCATCGAATGGCGTTACACCACCCGTCAGGACCTGGGTGTGCTGTCCCTGGCCGGATATCTCGGCGCGGACGCCACGGACCGGTTCTCCGGGGCGATCGGCTGGGCATTGGCCCGGGGCACCGGGCCGGTCGTCCTCGACCTGACGGGTCTGCTGGGCTGGTCGGCCGGCGGACAGATCGCCGTCGCCCAGGCCGCCCGCCGCCTCGCCGAACGCGGGCGCCGACTCGAGCTCGCGGCCATCCCCGCGGACGGCTCCCTCGTCCCCGACGCCACCTGCCCGCCCGTCCCGGTCCACTGCGACCTCCCCGCAGCCCTGGCAGCCCACTCGGTGCAGGGCGAGGTCGAGTGCAACACGAAGAAGGCCAAGGGCCTGGTCCTGAAGACCGAGTTCCCCATGAAGGCCTGACAGCGACAGATCCGCTGTCGGCGGCCCGAACGCCACGAAGGCCGCCCACCGGGTGCCAGGAGTTGCAGGGATCTGCAATTGTGGAGGTCACAGGTTTGAAGAGGGGCGATGACGCGCCCCCCACGAAGGAGCAGTTCCAGGTGGATGAAATGGGCAGTCACGGCAGGGTCACCCAGGCGAGCACACCGCTGTACCAACTGAAGGCGGAGTTCTTCAAGACGCTTGGGCACCCGGTCCGCATCCGTGTCCTGGAACTCCTGTCCGTACGCGAACACGCGGTCGCCGAGATGCTGCCGGAGATCGGTGTGGAGGCCGCGAGCCTCTCCCAGCAGCTGGCCGTCCTGCGCAAGGCCAATCTGGTCGTCACCCGCCGTGAAGGTTCCAACGTGTACTACAGCCTCACCCACCCCCAGATCGCCGAACTCCTGCGGGTCGCCCGCAGCATCCTCTCCGGCGTCCTTCAAGGCCAGGCCGAACTCCTGGCCGACCTCCGGGCCACCAACCCCGCCTAGGTGTATTGATCACGAGCGTTGTTGACACTCGGCAGGTCTTGAACATGGCGAAGACCTCCGGTGTGGTGGGAGCTGTCTAGGAACCCATTG
>NZ_JBVIRQ010000042.1:0-6526 GCF_055575955.1 Streptomyces sp. NPDC033966
CCACAACGCGGTCCGACACACCCGTCGACACCGCACCACGGGTCACACACCACAACCGGGCCGCAACACCCGCATCACCCAGCGCCTGCACCAACGACAGCGAACCCGCCACATCCAGCAGCGACACCACACCATCGACACCACCGACACCGGACAGAGCCTCGGCCAGCTCGCCACGCGAACGACCACCCCCCACCAGCTCCACCACATCGACACCCGACACCGACAACAGACCCACCAGATCGGCACCCGCCTCCCCCGACACCACCAGCCACCGGCCGGACGCAGTCCGCTGCGCCGTGTCCACCGGGTGCCAGGTGACCTGGTAGAGGAGGTCGTCGAGGGCGTCCTTACCGCGTCGCGGTACGAGCCAGCCGGGGACCGCGGGCTGTTCCGCGATGCGCGGCCAGTACCGCTCGTGCTGGAAGGCGTACGTCGGGAGGTCGGCGGGGGCCGCCAGTGCGCCCGTGAAGAGCGCGGGCAGGTCGAGGGGGACGCCGCGCGCATGGGCCCGGCCGAGGGATCCCAGCAGCGTGCGCGTCTCGGAGCGGTCGCGGCGCAGGAGGGGCAGGAGCGCGGCGGGTTCGTCGAGGCAGGCCTGTCCCATGGCGGTCAGGACGGCGTCGGGACCGAGTTCGAGGTACGTGTCCACCCCGGCGGCTTCCAGGTGGCGCATGGCGTCATGGAAGCGGACGGCCTCGCGGACGTGACGCACCCAGTAGGCGGGCGAGGTCAGTTCCTCCGCCGTGGCGAGCGTTCCGGTGAGGGTGGAGACCACCGGGATCGCGGGTGCCGAGTAGGCCAGGGCTTCCGCGACCTCGCGGAACGCCTCCAGCATCGGCTCCATCAGCGGCGAGTGGAAAGCGTGCGAGACGGTCAGGCGCTTGGTCTTGCGACCCCGCTCCGCGAGCGTGGCGGCCACCGCCAGGACGGCTGCCTCGGCACCCGAGACGACCACGGACTGCGGGCCGTTGACCGCCGCAATGTCGACACCGGCCGACAGCAGCTCACGGACCTCGTCCTCGTCGGCCTGGACGGAGACCATCGCCCCGCCCTCCGGCAGGGCCCCCATCAGGGCGCCGCGGGCCGCCACCAGACGCGCCGCGTCGGCGAGCGAGAAGACACCGGCGACGTGCGCGGCCGCGATCTCCCCGATCGAGTGGCCGGCCACGAAGTCCGGGCGGATGCCGTAGGACTCCAGCAGCCGGTACAGGGCCACCTCGACCGCGAACAGCGCCGGCTGGGTGTTCTCGGTGCGGTGGACCTCGTCCCCGCCCCCGAAGACCAGGTCCTTCAACGGCAGGTCGAAGTGGGCGCACACCTCGTCGAAGGCGGCGGCGAACACCGGCTGGGCCTCGTACAGTTCACGCCCCATCCCCGCACGCTGCGCACCCTGGCCCGAGAACAGGAACGCGGACGTGGCCGGTCCCTGGGCGAGGTCGGTGTCCGCCTCGCCGCGTGCCACGGCGTCCAGCGCGCTCAGGTACTCGGCGCGGTCGGCTCCGATGACGACGGCGCGGTGCGGGAAGAGGGTGCGTGCCGTGGCCAGGCCGCGTCCGACCTCGGCCGGGTCGAAGGCCGGCCGGTCCGCGACGTGGTCGCGCAGGCGGCGGGCCTGTCCGCGCAGGGCTTCCGGCGAGGCGGCGGACAGCAGCCAGGGCGCGGGGGTCCCCGGGGACTCGGCGCCCTCGTCCGGGGTGTCGAGCGGGCCCTGTTCGAGCACCAGGTGCGCGTTGGTACCGCTCATGCCGAAGGAGGACACGGCCGCCCGGCGCGGCCGGCCGGTCTCCGGCCATGCCGTGCTCTCGGTGAGGAGGGCGACCGCACCGGCCTCCCAGTCCACGTGCGGGGTGGGCTCGTCGACGTGGAGGGTGCGGGGCAGGACGCCGTGGCGCATCGCCATCACCATCTTGATGACGCCGCCGACGCCGGCCGCGGCCTGGGTGTGGCCGATGTTGGACTTCAGGGAGCCCAGGTGCAGCGGCCGCTCCGCCGGACGGTCCTGCCCGTACGTGGCCAGCAGCGCCTGCGCCTCGATCGGGTCCCCGAGCGGGGTGCCCGTGCCGTGCGCCTCGACCGCGTCGACCTGGTCGGCGGTCAGGCCGGCGTTGGCCAGGGCCTGGCGGATGACGCGCTGCTGGGAGGGCCCGTTGGGGGCGGTCAGGCCGTTGGAGGCCCCGTCCTGGTTGACGGCGGAGCCGCGGATCACCGCGAGGACCTGGTGGCCGTTGCGGCGGGCGTCGGAGAGCCGCTCCACGAGAAGCATGCCGACGCCCTCGGACCAGCCCGTGCCGTCCGCGGCGGCCGCGAACGGCTTGCAGCGGCCGTCGGGCGACAGGCCGCGCTGGCGGCTGAAGTCGATGAACGACTGCGGGGTCGACATGACGGTCACGCCGCCCGCCAGGGCCAGCTCGCATTCGCCGCGCCGCAGGGCCTCAGTCGCCAGGTGCAGGGCCACCAGCGACGAGGAGCACGCGGTGTCGACGGTCAGTGCGGGACCTTCGAGGCCCAGGGCGTAGGCGATGCGGCCGGAGGCCACGCTGCCGGCGCCGCCCGTGCCGAGGTAGCCCTCCAGGCTCTCGGCGGACTGCGACACCAGGGCCGTGTAGTCCTGGCCGTTGGTGCCCACGAAGACACCGGTACCGCTGCCGCGCGCCGCGCTCGGGGTCAGTCCGGCACGTTCGAACGCCTCCCACGCCACCTCCAGCAGCAGGCGCTGCTGAGGGTCCATGGCGAGGGCCTCGCGCGGGGAGATCCCGAAGAAGCCGGCGTCGAAGTCGGCCGCGTGCCGGAGGAAGCCGCCGTGCTGGGTGTACGTCGTCCCCTGGTGCTCGGGGTCCGGGTCGTAGAGCGCCCCGATGTTCCAGCCCCTGTCGCGCGGGAAGGGCGAGATCGCGTCGGCCTCTGACGCCACGAGGCGCCACAGGTCCTCGGGGGAACCGACGTCTCCGGGGAAACGGCAGCTCATGCCGACGATGGCGATCGGCTCGTCGCTGCCGACCACGCGGCGCACCTGGGCCGGTCCGGTTCCGGTCCCGCCGAGGAGCTCGACGGACAGGTGGGCCACGAGCGCGGCCGGGGTCGGGTAGTCGTAGACCAGGGTCGCGGGCAGCGGCAGCCCGGTCGCGCTGCTGAGCCGGGTACGGAACTCGACGGCGGTCATCGAGTCGAAGCCGAAGTCACGGAAGGCCCGCTCGGGGTCCGCCGTCTCCTGCGCGGCGTGTCCGAGAACGGTGGCGATGGTGTCGCGGACCAGGTAGAGCAGGACACGCGCGGGGTCGTCCGCCGACTCCAGGCGCTGCGCCAGCGGCGACACCGGCTCCGCCTGCCCGGCCGCGGCGTAGCCGGTGCCGGGCCAGTAGCGCTGCCGCTGGAAGGGGTAGGTGGGCAGGTCGACGCGGCGGCCGGAGAGCAGGGGCTGCCAGTCGACGGGCAGGCCGCGGGTCCAGGCCTCGGCGAGGGCCCCGAGGAAGGCCTCGGGCTCGGGGCGGTCCTTGCGCAGGACGGGGGTCAGCAGTCCCGAGAAGGTGTCGGGGAGGGACTCCCCCGCCATGGCGGCCAGGACACCCTGCGGGCCCAGCTCCAAGAAGTGGGTGACACCCTGTCCGGCGAGGTACTGGACCCCGTCGGCGAAGCGGACCGCACCCCGGACGTGCTCGACCCAGTAGTCGGCGGTGAACTCGGTGATCTGCCCGCCGGTGACGTTGGAGACGACCGGGATGGCGGGAGTCGTGTAGGTGAGGGATTCCGCGACCTCGCGGAAGGCCTCCAGCATCGGCTCCATGAGGGGGGAGTGGAAGGCGTGCGAGACGGTCAGCCGCTTGGTCTTGCGACCCTGTTCCGCCAGCTTCGCGGCCACGGCCAGGACAGCGTCCTCCGCACCCGAAACCACCACGGACTGCGGCCCGTTGACCGCCGCGATGTCGACACCGGCCGACAGCAGCGGGCGTATCTCCTCCTCGGTAGCCCGTACGGAGACCATCGCACCGCCCTCCGGCAGCGCACCCATCAGCGCACCACGCGCCGCAACCAGACGCGCCGCGTCCGCCAGCGAGAGCACACCGGCCACGTGCGCGGCCGCGATCTCACCGATCGAATGCCCCGCCACGAAGTCCGGACGCAGACCGAACGACTCCGCCAGCCGGTACAGAGCCACCTCGACCGCGAACAGCGCCGGCTGGGTGAACTCCGTACGGTGGACCCGCTCCCCCTCGCCGAAGACGATCTCCTTCAGCGGGCTGTCGAAGTGGGCGCACACCTCGTCGAAGGCCGCCGCGAACACCGGCTGAGCCGAGTACAGCTCACGGCCCATACCCGCACGCTGCGCACCCTGACCCGAGAACAGGAAGGCGAACTTCCCGCCGGAGACCGCACCCTCGATCGCGCCGGGCGCCGAGCGGCCCTCGGCCAGGGCCTCCAGCCCGGCCAGCAGACCCGCACGGTCCCCCGCCACCACGGCCGCCCGGCTGCCCAGCGCGGCCCGCGAGGTCACCAGCGAGAACGCCACGTCCACCGGGTCCAGCTCCGGATCAGCCGACACCCGCTCCAGCAGCCGGCCCGCCTGGGCCCGCACCGCCTCCGCGTCACGCCCCGACACCACCCACACCGGAAGTCCCGGGGTGGGGGTGGTGTCACGGTCGGCGGTGGGCTCCTGCGGGGCCTCCTGGAGGATGGTGTGGGCGTTGGTGCCGCTGATGCCGAACGAGGACACCGCGGCCCGGCGCGGGCGGCCCGTCTCGGGCCACGGCACCGTCTCCGTCAGCAGGCGCACCGCGCCCGCCGACCAGTCGACGTGCGGGGTCGGCTCGTCCACGTGCAGGGTCATCGGCACCACGCCGTGGCGCATCGCCATGACCATCTTGATGACGCCGGCCATGCCCGCCGCGGCCTGGGTGTGGCCCAGGTTCGACTTGACGGAGCCCAGCAGCAGCGGCCGGTCCTGCTCGCGGTCCTGGCCGTAGGTGGCCAGGAGGGCCTGGGCCTCAATGGGGTCGCCGAGGGTCGTGCCGGTGCCGTGCGCTTCCACCACGTCGACCTGGCGTGCCGTCAACTGCGCCTTGGACAGGGCCTGTTCGATGACACGCTGCTGGGAGGGCCCGTTCGGGGCGGTCATGCCGTTGGACGCGCCGTCCTGGTTCACCGCCGAACCCTGCACGATGGCGAGCACCTGGTGCCCGTTGCGCCGTGCGTCGGAGAGGCGTTCCAGCAGGACCATGCCGACGCCCTCGGACCAGGAGGTGCCGTCGGCGCCGGCGGCGAAGGGCTTGCAGCGGCCGTCGGCGGCCAGTCCGCGCTGGCGGCTGAACTCGACGAAGGTGTTGGGGCTGGACATGACGGTCACGCCGCCGGCCAGGGCCATGGTGCACTCGCCCTGCCGCAGCGCCTGGCCGGCGAGGTGTACCGACACCAGGGAGGAGGAGCAGGCCGTGTCGACGGTGACCGCGGGGCCTTCGAGGCCCAGGGTGTAGGCGATGCGGCCCGAGGCGATGCTGCCGGCGCTGCCGTTGCCCGCGTAGCCCTCCAGGCCCTCCTGGTCGTGGAGGAGGTTGACGTAGTCGTGGTACATGACGCCGGTGAAGACGCCGGTGCGGCTGCCGCGCACGGAGGTCGGGGAGATCCCGGCGTTCTCGAAGGTCTCCCACGCGGTCTCCAGGAGCAGGCGCTGCTGGGGGTCCATGGCGAGGGCCTCGCGCGGGGAGATCCCGAAGAACACGGGGTCGAAGTCGGCGGCGCCGTCGAGGAAGCCGCCCTCACGGACGTACGAGGTTCCGGCGTGGGCGGGGTCGGGGTGGTAGAGGGAGTCGATGTCCCAGCCGCGGTCGGCGGGGAAGTCCGCGATGGCGTCGCCGCCGGACAGCACCAGCCGCCACAGGTCCTCGGGTGAGCGGACGCCACCGGGGAAGCGGCAGCTCATGCCGACGATGGCGATCGGCTCGTCGGCGGGCAGCGGGGCGGCCGCCGTGGCGGGTACCTTCGCGTCGCCGGTGTCGACGAGGCGCGCCTTCAGGTAGGCGACGAGGGAGGCCGGGGTCGGCTGGTCGAAGATGAGGGTGGCGGGCAGCCGCAGGCCGGTGACGGCGCTGAGCCGGTTGCGCAGTTCCACGGCGGAGAGGGAGTCGAAGCCGAGGTCCTTGAACACCTGTGTCGGCTCCGGGGCGCCCGGTGCGCGGTGGCCGAGTACGGCGGTCACCTCGGTGACGACCAGGTCGTGGAGGGTCCGCGTCTGCTGGGCTTCGGGCAGTCCGGCCAGCCGCTGTCCGAGGGAGGAGCCCCCCGTGCGGGGTGCGGCGCCGGCGGTCGGCCGCTGCGGAGGTGCTGCGGCGAGTCCGCGCAGGACGGGTGACAGGGACGGGCCGGTGGGAAGCGCCGTGAGGTCGAGGCGCATGGGGAACAGCACGGCCCGGTCGAGGGTGGGGGCGGTGTCGAGGAGGGCGAGGGCCTCCTCGGTGGCGAGGGCGGCCACGCCGCCGCGGCTGATGCGGTCGACGTCGTCGGCGTCGAGGGCGCCGGTCATGCCGCTGCGCTC
>NZ_JBVIRQ010000043.1:0-6116 GCF_055575955.1 Streptomyces sp. NPDC033966
CCGCTACGACAAGCGCGGCCACGTCTACCTCGGCACGGCCACGGCCGCCGCCGTCATCATCTGGCTTCGCACATGATCGGCCGGACAACTCCTAGTCCTGGCCGCCGTCGACCCGTACATCGACCGTGACGTCCTCGCTCGGGAGATTCCCCGCGAGGAGCAGCAGCGCCGCGCCCTGGAGGAGTTCGCCGGCAGGTGGGACGCGGAGAGCGGTGAGCAGTCCTAAGGGCTGTCCCGCAAACAATCTCCGTCTCAGGGCCGTCGCGGGTAGGCTGGGTGATCGGCGTAGGGTGAGGCGAGGTCGAGCAGGTCGTCGCATGGCCAGGTGTCGCCGTCGTACTGGCAGTCATCGCGGTTGTCCCACGGTAGTTCGGGGTCGCCGGTGGCTGGACTGAGTACATGGCGGGAGAGCACGCGTCGCTTGGCTTCGACCTCTCGCAGAACACGAGCCGGGTCGTGCAGCGCGACGTGCAGGGCGATCGTGGGATGGAAGCCGGAGAGTTCTCCTTGGCAGAAGTCGACCGTGTGCCCGTGAGCGGTCCACTCCCCGCGGCCGTCACCGTCGCTGCGTCGGGCCAGGTCGGCCTCCTCGTCCAGCCGTGCGTGGAGGAACGTCACAAGGTCTTGACTCATGGGGTCATCCTGGACGATGCATGAGGCCCGGTCGCCTGATTTCCATGCTGTGGGCAGGGCCCGGCTGGCAGGCCCGACAACTGGAATGATCTCGCTGTGGCTGGTGTGATCACGGCGTCCGAGCCGTCCTGGATAGCCCCGTTCTCCGGGCTGAGCCCTCGCGCCTTCGGCAAGTTGGTGACGGTGCTGCGGCGCCAGGGTGCGGACGCGGTCCGCAGGGGCCGGCCGTGGAGCCTTCCGCTGGAGGACCGGGCCCTGCTCGTCGCGGCGTACTGGCGCACGAACCTGACCATGCGGCAGCTCGCCCCGCTGTTCGGGATCTCGAAGTCGGCGGCGGACCGGATCATCGACCACCTCGGGCCGATGCTCGCCCTCCAGCCCCGCAAGCGGTTCGCCAAGGGCACCGTGCTCATCGTGGACGGCACCCTGGTGCCCACCCGCGACCACACGATCGCCGAGCGGTCGAAGAACTACCGGTACTCCACCAACCACCAAGTCGTCATCGACGCCGACACCCGCCTGGTCGTCGTGGTCGGCCGGCCACTCGCCGGGAACCGCAACGACTGCAAGGCGTGGGAGGAGTCCGGCGCCAAGGCCGCCGTCGGCAAGACCCTCACGATCGCCGACGGCGGCTATCCCGGCACCGGGCTCGTCATCCCTCACCGCAGAGAGCGCGGCCAGACCGAACTTCCAGCCTGGAAGGAGGAACACAACAAGTCCCACAAGCAGGTCCGGGCCCGTGTCGAGCACGTCTTCGCCCGGATGAAGACCTGGAAGATCCTCCGCGACTGCCGCCTCAAACGAGACGGTGTCCACCACGCCATGCTCGGCATCGCACAGATGCACAACCTCGCCCTCGCCGGATAGGCCAGCGGGCCGCAACGGCGGCCCACCACGCCCGAGGCGTCAAAGATCATTTACGGGACAGCCCTTAGGCGTGGCTTGCGCGGGAGGGGCGAGGCGCAGCAGGACGGCCTGGAAGGTCAGCGTCGTCCGATGGTGCCGCGGACGAGGGCGTAGGGCATGACGCAGAAGGCGCCGAGGTTGGTGGCGACGATCAGGGTGAGGAGCAGCCAGTAGGAGAAGCCGTGGCCGTTGGAGGAAGCGAGGAGCCACCCGTAGGTGAGGGTGGCGAGGATGCCGGTGCTGGCGAGTCCGGCCGCCCAGCCCGTCTTGCTCAGCCCGATGCCGAGACCGATGAAGGCCCAGAACAGGGCGGGGCCGGCGATGGCCGCGATGGCTAGGAACACCGGGAAGTCGATGTCCCGGCCGCTCATGTAGTCCGTCAGCTCAGGTACCGAGATGAAGGTCATTAAGCCCATGTAGGCGACGGTGATGACAACGAAGACGGTGGTGAGCACGCGGGCGGCGCGGGTGGCGGGAGGGGTGTTCGCGGCGTCGGTCATGAGGCGGTGGGCTCCTTCTCCTACGGCGGGCAGGGCAGTCGGCCCCGCTCCGGTATAGCCGACGGGGACCACAGGGGTGCGTGCTTCCCGGCAAGGCTCCCCGGGGCCGGTGATGAACAAGCCACTCGAAGCGGTGACGCGACACCGGCGACCGCAGCGCACCCGCTCGGCCGTGCAACACCGGCTCTGCAACACGTCAGCACGTTGCACCTCTGACCTGCGCAAACCGGCCAACGGGCGGTCTGGGCGCTCGCGTTGCAGCGCGTGTTGCACCGCCGTCCGGCGCCAGGAGCCAAGACGAAGGCCCCGGGGGTCACGACGCCCCGGGGCCTCCACTTCGCTGACCTCCCCGCTCAACGAGGAGCCGGCCCAACCTGTCACGCCCAGTCCACGCCCAGCTTCGCGAGGGCGGCGAGCTGGTCGGCGGTGAGCTTGTCGCGTCGGCTCTTGGTGTTGGAGACCCACACGCCCAGCTTCACCATCACCGGCTCCGCCTCGCCCTCGACCGTGATCTCTTCCCCGTGGGCGCGTGGGACCGGCCGGTGGGCGCCTTCCCGCTCCACCCACTGCGTGAGCGCCGCCAGGCCCCGCTGGAACGCCTGCTGTGCCTTGCTCGGCCCCTTCACCCCACGACTGGCCGCGGGGGCGGGAGACGGCTTCTGGTCGGGCTGCACGCCCAGCGCGGTCAGCCGCGTCTGCTGCTCGGGCAACAGGCGCGCCCAGGTGGCCGGCTGCTTCTGCTGCTGGAGCCACCGTCCGATGTCGTCGCCGTCCAGCAGCACGCCGGGGGCGATGTCGGGCAGCTGCCCGTCGGCGTCGACCAGGTCGGCCAGGACGCGGCAGTGGCGCTGCCAGTCCAGGGGCCAGGGGCAGTTCCAGTCCTTGTCGATCGCGGCGAGCTGCGCGGCCCGGGTGGTGGCGGTGTCCTGGTTCTTCCAGAGACCGTTCTTCGCGCCCTTCCTGCGGAGGTTGGCCATGTACTGCCCGACGGGTACCATCTCGTCGTCCTCGCCCCACATGGCGTCCTGCCGGGGCGCGAGGTGCCCGGTGGCCCGCCGGAAGGCCCGGAGCACGGCGAGTTTGGCCTCCCACGGCTCCTCGCCCGGCTCCCACACCATCCCGGCCTCCGGCGCGTCCAGGAGGACCTTGCGTCGCTCCTCGAGTTCGCCGGCGCGCAGGGCTTTGCGCTGCTGGTGCACCCACCGGCCGAGCGGGAACGCCTTGGTGATGCCGACCTCGGTCTCGGTGTCGTACGGGACGGCGTAGAGCCCGGTGATCTCGTTCTCCTTCCGCCACCGGATGAGGGCCTGGTAGCCCTCCAGCCACACCAGGGATTCGGGCCGGTAGACGCGGGTGCGCAGGAAGGCGGCGATCGTGGTGGCGTCGCGGGGCTGGAGAAGTGCAGCAGCGCCGACTCGGCCGCCGCGTCGGCGCCGTCGCCCTGGTCCTCGCCCTCACTCACCTTCGCCGCCAGCGCCGACGATCCGTCCGTCCTCGTCGCGCCGGACGTGGATCTTGAGCTTTCCGCTGGTGAGGGCGCGGGAGGCGAGCTGCTCGACGAGGCGGTCGTCAGTGCGGAGGCCTTGGAGGACCGCTACAAGGGGGCGGAAGCTGGCACTGGCGACCATGTCGGTGGGGTCCTCGTTCGGCTCCAGGAACACCGGCACGATGATCCTGGCGACCTTGGTGGACCCGTCGCGGTTGAGCCGCAGCGCCCGGCCGATGTTCTGGACGATCTCGACCTGGGAGGAAGGAACCCGCTTGGGCCGGGCCGGGTGGGCCCGCCGCGCAGCCGTCGCGGCCCCGCCCCCCAAGGGGCCGCGACGGACCCTGATAGAGGCTCAGTGGCGTCTACGGGCTCAGGTTGGGCCGGGAGTCAGCCACTGCCCGACGGGCTCGTCCAGCGCCGGGGTGGATTCCCTCGCCTCAACCGAGGCCACGAGGGCGTGAGCCGAGACGTGGCCTCCGGTTCGAAATCAGGCAGACTGGTCGACGCGCCACCACTGATCCGCGAAATTCGAGTTGCAAGGGTATTGGAATGGAACGGCGTTGTCTGCGTAGCCCTGGACGACGAGGCACTTGCCGCTGTTGACGTTTCGGATCATGACGTGGATGCCATCAGTGGCCCAGATGAGAGTCCATTTCTGGTCATTCCAGCTCCCGCAGCCGTACTGGAATGCGGGTGAACCGTCGTTCCAACCCTGTACAACTATGCACTTCCAGCTGTTTCGGTTTTCAAGCCAGAAGGTTTCGCTGTATCCGTCACGTGCGATTTCCCAGTGTTGGTCGGCAGGGTAGTCACAGGTGAACTGTTCCACGGGTGTTCCGTTGTTTGTGCCGCGGGCAGCAAGACACTTGCTGCTGTTGTAGTTTCTGATGCGTCGGTCGGTCATTGACTGGGATGTCAGCGAATTGTTTGAGGGCTGCGGCACAGCAACTTCAGGAAGTGGAAGAGAGGTCGAGACAGAGGTGGCCGATGCCGGAGGCGCGGCGGCTTCGGCGGCCGTTGTAGTTCCTATTAGAGTGCTGGCGAGAAGCCCGATTGATCCCAGGGCAATGCCTATTCGGCGGAACATGTAATTCTCTTTCTGTCGAACGGTCAGCCAGAATCTGGCCGTCATCACCAGGTTTTACTGATTGGTGAGACCACACAGAGCGGTCAGCGGGGTACCGACCCCTGAACGGGCCCCGAGTACACAGCCGGACGGCTGGCTGTCCAGCCAACACACTCTGCACACAAGGCATTGATCTTGCACTTCTTACCATGTACGCGTTCCACGGACCCGCGGCGTCCCAGTTCGCGGACGCCGCGGTCGTCACGACCCGCGTGCTCCTGGCAGGGAGGGAGAGCATCACCGACACGATCGACGCCAGGGCGATGATGTGCCTCCATGGCCCGGCCGGGGTCGTTCTGACAGATTCCCGATGCGGGCCGCCCTGGTGGCGGTCCGCATGCAGCCCCTGCGCGGCTCCCTGCGGGCCGGGTAAGCCGCCAGGGCCCCCCAGGGGGCCGCGCAGCGGCCTGATCAAGGCTCAGGGGGGCGTGTGGCGGCCTCGGGTTGGATCGGGGTGTTCTGAGGCGGCGGTGCGGGTCTGCCAGGGACGGCTACGGTCGGGTGCAGCCCGTGCCGATATGGCGTGCGTGGGTGAGGCCCGGTGCCCGGTTTCCCGGGGGCAGTACCGCCGGGCCGCCCCAAGCAGACAGCCGGCCCCGGCCGGTGACGTGCGGTCAGTGCGCGGGCGTCTCCGGCCCTGTGCCGAGCTGACGCCGGCCGGGGGAGTGGGAGGCGGCCGCGTGCCCCTCGGCGGCCGCACGCGGCGCCTCGGCCGGCTAGGCAGCAAGGCGGGCACGGCGGCCGGCCGTGGGTTGTGCAGGGGGAGTTGCGGGGCGCGGGCCGGTGCCCAGGACGCGGCGTTCGGTCATTCACCTAGTTTCCCGGCTCGAGGCCGGGGTTCGGACCATCGAGGGAGCGATTCACGTGACCGATGACGAAAAGCAGTCCGTGATCATGCAGACCATTGACGCGTTTCTCGCGGAAGTTGATTACGAAGAACAGGGTTTGGGTTCCGACGATTTGGCGTGGTCTATTGTCAACGCATTGAGCGTTGCAGAGAATCCCAAAAGGGTCTGAATTTCGAATCTCTGGCGATTTGATAAAGCTCTAGAAGTTTCGGCTCAATTCGAGCGACGGACAGAAGCTAACGGATCGTCAGATGGCCCTTTCGGTCCCCTGGATTGGGGATTGACAACCCCGGCCAGGTGCTGCCATCCTGACCATGCGTTACCAACTGCACAGCGGAGCGGGTCACCACCAGACCCCGGCCCCCTCCCTCGTAGCCAGCCGCCCGCGAAGCGGGCCCAGGGTCGGGGAGCGAAGCGGACCGGCCCAACAGGCCGTGAAACGGCCTGAGTTGAGGCCGCGAAGCGGCTCAACCCGGGGTCTGGAGCGAAGCGGAAGGCCCCAGCCGAAGCCCGCGAAGCGGGCGCCGGCCCGCCCGGGGCGAAGCGCCGGGCCTCACACCCCATCACCAAGCCACGCAGCGGCCGCCGCAACTCCCCAGCGTGCAGTGTTGGGG
>NZ_JBVIRQ010000044.1:1477-3234 GCF_055575955.1 Streptomyces sp. NPDC033966
TGTTTGAGAACTACACAGTGGACGCGAGCATCTGTGGCCAAGTTTTTAAGGGCGCACGGTGGATGCCTTGGCACCAGGAACCGATGAAGGACGTGAGAGGCCGCGATAGGCCCCGGGGAGCTGCCAACTGAGCTTTGATCCGGGGGTGTCCGAATGGGGAAACCCGGCAGTCGTCATGGGCTGTCACCCACTGCTGAACACATAGGCAGTGTGGAGGGAACGAGGGGAAGTGAAACATCTCAGTACCCTCAGGAAGAGAAAACAACCGTGATTCCGGGAGTAGTGGCGAGCGAAACCGGATGAGGCCAAACCGTATGCGTGTGATACCCGGCAGGGGTTGCGCATGCGGGGTTGTGGGAATGAGCTTTCACAGTCTGCCGGCTGTGAGGCGAGTCAGAAACCGTTGATGTAGTCGAAGGACATGCGAAAGGTCCGGCGTAGAGGGTAAGACCCCCGTAGACGAAACATCAGCGGCTTGCTTGCTCATCTCCCAAGTAGCACGGGGCCCGAGAAATCCCGTGTGAATCTGGCGGGACCACCCGCTAAGCCTAAATATTCCCTGGTGACCGATAGCGGATAGTACCGTGAGGGAATGGTGAAAAGTACCGCGGGAGCGGAGTGAAATAGTACCTGAAACCGTGTGCCTACAAGCCGTGGGAGCGTCGGATGCAGCTTGCTGTATCTCGTGACTGCGTGCCTTTTGAAGAATGAGCCTGCGAGTTAGCGGTGTGTAGCGAGGTTAACCCGTGTGGGGAAGCCGTAGCGAAAGCGAGTCCGAATAGGGCGATTGAGTTGCACGCTCTAGACCCGAAGCGGAGTGATCTAGCCATGGGCAGGTTGAAGCGGAGGTAAGACTTCGTGGAGGACCGAACCCACCAGGGTTGAAAACCTGGGGGATGACCTGTGGTTAGGGGTGAAAGGCCAATCAAACTCCGTGATAGCTGGTTCTCCCCGAAATGCATTTAGGTGCAGCGTCGTGTGTTTCTTGCCGGAGGTAGAGCACTGGATAGGCGATGGGCCCTACCGGGTTACTGACCTTAGCCAAACTCCGAATGCCGGTAAGTGAGAGCACGGCAGTGAGACTGTGGGGGATAAGCTCCATGGTCGAGAGGGAAACAGCCCAGAGCATCGACTAAGGCCCCTAAGCGTACGCTAAGTGGGAAAGGATGTGGAGTCGCAGAGACAACCAGGAGGTTGGCTTAGAAGCAGCCACCCTTGAAAGAGTGCGTAATAGCTCACTGGTCAAGTGATTCCGCGCCGACAATGTAGCGGGGCTCAAGCGTACCGCCGAAGTCGTGTCATTGCAGCAATAGGGCCAACGCCCGCTGTGATGGGTAGGGGAGCGTCGTGTGCCGGGTGAAGCAGCAGCGGAAGCTAGTTGTGGACGGTTCACGAGTGAGAATGCAGGCATGAGTAGCGATACACACGTGAGAAACGTGTGCGCCGATTGACTAAGGGTTCCTGGGTCAAGCTGATCTGCCCAGGGTAAGTCGGGACCTAAGGCGAGGCCGACAGGCGTAGTCGATGGACAACCGGTTGATATTCCGGTACCCGCTTTGAAACGCCCAATATCGAATCCATTAATGCTAAGCCCGTGAAGCCGTTCCGGACCCTTCGGGGAAAGGAAAGTGGTGGAGCCGGCGACCCAAGGTGGTAGTAGGTAAGCGATGGGGTGACGCAGGAAGGTAGTCCAGCCCGGGCGGTGGTTGTCCCGGGGTAAGGGTGTAGGCCGTGTGGTAGGCAAATCCGTCACACAT
>NZ_JBVIRQ010000044.1:3328-4762 GCF_055575955.1 Streptomyces sp. NPDC033966
ACGGTTAAGGCTGAGACCTGATGCCGAGCCGATTGTGGTGAAGTGGATGATCCTATGCTGTCGAGAAAAGCCTCTAGCGAGTTTCATGGCGGCCCGTACCCTAAACCGACTCAGGTGGTCAGGTAGAGAATACCGAGGCGTTCGGGTGAACTATGGTTAAGGAACTCGGCAAAATGCCCCCGTAACTTCGGGAGAAGGGGGGCCATCACTGGTGATCGGACTTGCTCCGTGAGCTGGGGGTGGCCGCAGAGACCAGCGAGAAGCGACTGTTTACTAAAAACACAGGTCCGTGCGAAGCCGTAAGGCGATGTATACGGACTGACGCCTGCCCGGTGCTGGAACGTTAAGGGGACCGGTTAGTGACCTTTCGGGGTTGCGAAGCTGAGAACTTAAGCGCCAGTAAACGGCGGTGGTAACTATAACCATCCTAAGGTAGCGAAATTCCTTGTCGGGTAAGTTCCGACCTGCACGAATGGCGTAACGACTTCTCGACTGTCTCAACCATAGGCCCGGTGAAATTGCACTACGAGTAAAGATGCTCGTTTCGCGCAGCAGGACGGAAAGACCCCGGGACCTTTACTACAGTTTGATATTGGTGTTCGGTTCGGCTTGTGTAGGATAGGTGGGAGACTTTGAAGCAGCCACGCCAGTGGTTGTGGAGTCGCCGTTGAAATACCACTCTGGTCGTGCTGGATGTCTAACCTCGGTCCGTGATCCGGATCAGGGACAGTGTCTGATGGGTAGTTTAACTGGGGCGGTTGCCTCCCAAAGGGTAACGGAGGCGCCCAAAGGTTCCCTCAGCCTGGTTGGCAATCAGGTGTTGAGTGTAAGTGCACAAGGGAGCTTGACTGTGAGACCGACGGGTCGAGCAGGGACGAAAGTCGGGACTAGTGATCCGGCGGTGGCTTGTGGAAGCGCCGTCGCTCAACGGATAAAAGGTACCCCGGGGATAACAGGCTGATCTTCCCCAAGAGTCCATATCGACGGGATGGTTTGGCACCTCGATGTCGGCTCGTCGCATCCTGGGGCTGGAGTCGGTCCCAAGGGTTGGGCTGTTCGCCCATTAAAGCGGTACGCGAGCTGGGTTTAGAACGTCGTGAGACAGTTCGGTCCCTATCCGCTGTGCGCGTAGGAATATTGAGAAGGGCTGTCCCTAGTACGAGAGGACCGGGACGGACGAACCTCTGGTGTGCCAGTTGTCCTGCCAAGGGCATGGCTGGTTGGCTACGTTCGGGAGGGATAACCGCTGAAAGCATCTAAGCGGGAAGCCTGCTTCAAGATGAGTATTCCCACCTCCTTGAGAGGGTAAGGCTCCCAGTAGACGACTGGGTTGATAGGCCAGATGTGGAAGCCCGGTAACGGGTGGAGCTGACTGGTACTAATAGGCCGAGGGCTTGTCCTCAGTTGCTCGCGTCCACTGTGTTAGTTCTGAAG
>NZ_JBVIRQ010000045.1:0-4624 GCF_055575955.1 Streptomyces sp. NPDC033966
CGGCCAAGGTGCCCGCAGCCGCCAGATCGGGATAAAGGTCAGGGTTCACCTCAGCAGTGTGGCGTCTCGGGACAACGAAAAGAAACGGTGTCTAAGAACGCCTAACACAATGAGGTGGATCAGTCCTGGTGCCCGTGTCCGCTCGGCGGGTTCGGAGTTGTCCGGGCCATGGGGGCTTCGCCGTGGATCGTGTCGGATGACCTGTGGGAGCGGATCGAACCGCTCCTGTCAAAGCGGGAGAGGCGCTTCAGGTACCCGGGCCGCAAGCCGGTCCCGGACCGGCAGGCGCTGTGCGGGATCCTGTTCGTACTGCATACCGGCATTCGGTGGGAACACCTGCCCCAAGAGCTCGGCTTCGGTTCCGGTATGACGTGTTGGCGCCGCCGGCTGCGTGACTGGAATGAGGCCGGGGTCTGGCAGCGGCTGCATGAGGTGCTGCTGGCCGAGTTGAACGCCGCGGCCCGCCTCGACTGGTCGAGAGCGGTCGTCGACTCCAGCCACGTCAGAGCGCTAAAAGGGGGCTCCAGACAGGCCCGTCGCCGGTCGACCGGGGAAGGGCCGGCTCCAAGCATCATCTGATCACCGACGGACATGGCACCCCGCTCGCAGCGTCTGGGCCAGCGCCTGGTGAGTCCGGGGAGCGAGGCGCTTGCCGCAGAGGCGGTCCGGGAGGCGGTGCCGGTGTGGGAGCTGCAGCGGTCGGGGGCGGCGGGGCGCTGGCCGAAGTCGTGCATGCCGACGTGCGGCCCGCCGGGGCGGGGCGGCGCCTTCGCGGCTACCTACAGGGGCGGGTTCCCGGGGACCAGCCTTGTAGGGCCGATCCGGGAACCCGGGTGTGTGCCGTGGGGGGCGGTGTCCCGGGGGGCTTTCCCGCTCTGGGTGAAGGGTTGCGGAGGCTGGGGACGTGGTGCTGGTGCAGCAACCTTGTGTGTGGAGTCGTGGATGTTGCTGATTCTGTCAGCTTTCGGGGTGTGGGCTGACGAGCTGGGTGAGGAATTTGTGGGTGTCGGGGTCGGTGCTGTGGATGTGGGTGCTGTGGGTGCCGCGGGTGAGCAGGACGCGGTAGGTGTTGAGCGCGAGGGGAAGGTAGGTGTCGGGGTCGAGGTGGCGGAGGGAGCTGTCGCGGCTGTGGTGGGGGTGGGCGGTCCAGCGTCCGTTGGTCCAGGTGAGGTCGGGGCCGATGATGACGCCGGCGTGCTGGTACTCCAGGCCTTGCGCGGTGTAGATGCAGCCGATCTGCTGGTGGCCTCCGGTGTGTGTGGCCCAGAGCTGGCTGTGGGGTGCGATGGGGGTTCCGTCGGCGGGGTTGGTCAGGGTGCCTGCGGCGTTCCAGGCGGCGTTCCAGGTGCGTGCGGGGTGGTCGGGCCGGGCGGGGACGTCGATGGAGATGTCCAGGGGGAGGGTGGTCGCGCCGCGGGGGCGGGTCTTGGTCCAGGGCCAGCAGAATCCGGCCGCGGTCCGGGCGGTGTGTCCGGCGGCGGTGGCGCGCTCGATTTCTTCCTGGAGGAGGAAGGGGTCCTCGACCGTGGTGGGGCCGTAGCCGGTGTGCCCATTCCAGGGTTCGGGATCGCAATACAGGAGGGCGTCGACCCAGGCGGTGTAGGCGGCGGATCCCTGGCAGCGGAAGGAGCCGGTGAGTTCGAGATGGTGGTGGACGCGGCCCATGGCCCGGGCTGCCGCGGCGATCTCGTTGACGCTGGTGCCTTCGTCGGGCCGGATGATCTGGCGTTCGTCGAGGAAGATCACGGCTAGCCGCACGTGCTCGACCACGGCCGCCAGGTCCGGCGGCAGGCCCGGGCCGCGGCGCCTGATCCGCTGTGCTTCGTCGATGACGAGGGTGCTGGCCTGGCGGGCGGTGCCGCGCAGCGCGTCCGCGGAGGGGAACAGTTCGCGGGCTGCGCCGTGGCCGCCCGCGGCGTCCAGGAGGTGGGCGCGGAGCGTGCCGGAGGGGGTGATGAACCGGACGCCGGAGTCGGGGTGGGCGCGCATGAGGTGGCCCAGGAGGCGCACGGCCAGGGCGGTCTTGCCGCTGCCGGGCCCGCCCCGCACGGTGATGACCGCCCCTGCCGGGACCGTACCGGCCGTGTCGGGGGAGGGGGCCAGGTGGCGGGCGGCGGCGTCGCGGATCCGCAGGAAGGCGTCCTGCTGGTCACCGACCAGCGCGAATGATGAGCTGCCCTGCAGGATCGAGCCGACCTGTTCCAGGAGCCGGCTGGAGGGTGTCCACCGTATGCCCTCGAACTCGGCGACCTGCACGGTGTTGGGTGCAGTCAGGTCGGCGCAGCGCAGCAGCCCGGCGAGCTCCGCCGGCGGCGCTGTGAGGTCTGGGGAGGTGAGGACGGGGATGTCGGCGACCGCCGGCACCCCGGGACGCAGCACCTGTCCTTGCTCGGCGGTGGCGTTGTGCAGCAGGACCACGGCGCGCAGGTCCAGTTCGGGCGCGTCGTCGGGCCGCCAGTGCCGGAAGAAACTGCGGTAGGCGGCGACCTGGTAGACCGGATGCGCCGTGACGACCCCGTCCGAACGCAGCACCCGCTCCCCGCCGTCGAGGACACGGCAGGTCTGCCACTGCTTCAGCTCGACCACCACCAGGACGAGCTTCCCGTCCGGGCCGGCGCCCAGCAGGAGCGCGTCCAGGCGCCGTCCGCCTCCTGGGGTGCCGTACTCCAGATACATCCGCAGGTCCGACAGCCCCGCCCGTACCAGCGCCCCCGTCAGCGCGGGCCAGCTGTTGCGCCAGCTGCGGACCTCGGCCTCGCCCGGGACCCCGAACCCCGCCTTGGCGAACCGGGCGACGCAGCGGCTGATGAAGCCCGCGTCGCCGATACGCGCGGCGATGTCACCGACCCGGCCCGCGGCCACGCAGGAGACCAGCCCCCGCTCCAGCCCGCTTACCTCCCCCACCACCGCGTCGGAGACCGGACGGGGAGCGGGAAGAGCCCCGTCCAGCACGCGGAGGCCAGAGGTCTGCTCGGACACGTACGTCTCCTCGTCTGTCTGCGAACGCTTCACCCCGGCACGGGGGCCCTGCCACGCCCTCGGCCCGTGCCGCACCCGGCCCGGCCGGTCCGCCGCTGCGCAGGCATCAACACCGCTATACGTCACGCGGGTTGACGGTACGCCAGTACACCGGCCAGGAAGGGCTACCAAAGCGAAAACGCTATCGACCTATGCGTAGAGAGCTGCTTATGATGCCCTGCATGAAGAGTTCGACGTTCGTCATGGTCCACGTGGGCCAGAGCACCGAGTCCCAGCGCAACCTCGAGCACGGCATCGACACCCTCTCCTGGGGCTTCCCCGAGACCAAACCCGAATACGACAACGCCGACCCGCAGTTCGCGGTCCTCGCCACCGGAGCGTCCCCCCGCGTCCAGCTCCCCGACTGGCTGCGGGGAACCGCCACCCTCTACCTCTTCCAGGTCCGCGGCGGTTTCTACACCGGAACCGCCTGGCACTGGCCCGACGAGGAGGCGGAACGACGCCTGAAATACCCCCAGCGCTTCGGCATCGAACCCCTGGCCAAACTCGAGAACGTCCCCCTCGGACCCGAAGGCCCCCTCACCGAAGCCGGCAGCGACGCCATCCGCCGCTCCGGCACCGACCGCGGCATGGGCAAGATCCTCCAGATGCCCGCCCAGCACCTGCTGGAGCTCGCTGGAATCCCCGTCGACCCCGACGAGCCCGAAGACGTCCCCCTCGACCAGTCCCCGGGCTTCACCGCCGACCAGGTCGAAGGCAAGAAGAAGCCCCAAAGGCGCCGCCGTGGCGCCGGCTACATCTCCGACCCCAAGAAGCGCAAGACCATCGAAGAGCACGCCGAAGCCCTCGCCACCATCCACTACGAACAGGACGGCTGGACAGTCGAGAAACTCGGCAAGCCCTACGACCTGCGCTGCACCCGCGGCACCGAGGAACGCCACATCGAGGTCAAGGGCACAACAGGCGCCGCCACCAGCGTCGAGCTGACCATCAACGAAGTCCTCCACGCCCGGGACAAGGACAACACCGTCGACCTCTACGTCGTCAGCGACATCCGAGTCGACACCCAGACCGACCCCTACACGGCCACTGGCGGAACCGTCTCGCACTACCGCGACTGGGAGCCCGCTGAAGAAGACCTCCGCCCCCGCAAGTACGAATACAGGCTCCCGCACACCCCCGCATAGCCCAAGGAACCCTGCCTGCACTGCCCAGGGGCGAGGACCGGACGAGAAGTCCACGACGCCGTCGCCAAACGGATCGACGAGGAGCCAGATCAGCAGCCCGAATAGGGGGCATGTCGATCGACAGCTGTCGGACTGGCGATGGGCAGCCGGTGTCGGCCTGCTCCCGTCGGCGGAGGCGTTGTGCCGGTACGGCGCGGAGCGGACCGCGACCAAGCTCCGCTGGGGCCTCGCGGTCGACGAAGCGGAGCGGGACCGGCTGCTCGACATCGCGGCCGGCTGCGGCGGCACCGTGGAGTTCACCCCGGCCCCGTAGACCGCGCCCACACCCTGTCGGCCGAGCGCCCCCTTCAACAGCTTGGGTTCTAGGAGTTGTCCGGCCGATCATGTGACTACTCCCTGCTCAGGTCGTTGATGTGGGCATGGGGCGGGGTGATCTGAGTGATGCCGAGTGGGAACGG
>NZ_JBVIRQ010000046.1:0-4416 GCF_055575955.1 Streptomyces sp. NPDC033966
GAGTTCTCAAGGAACGGACGCTTCCTTTGTACTCACCCTCTCGGGCTTTCCTCCGGGCTTTCGTTCTTCGTTCTTGCGTTTCCGACTCTATCAGACTCTTTCGTGTCCGATTTCCTCGGTGCTTTCGAGGTTCTGCGCTTTCGCGCTTTCCCTTTCCGGCGGTTCCGACTCTATCAGAAGTTTTCCACCGGATTTCCCGGCTTCAACGTTTCCGATTGGAGAGTCGAATGCACTCCACCCGGGAGGAGATTCCCTGTGGAGTGGTGGTCACCGAACTTGTCCAGTTCGAGGCAACCGTTTAACTCTACAACCCTGCCCCTGGGGTGTCAAAACGACGTGGGGGCCTCGTGCACCCGCACCAGCAAGGCCATCAGGGTGTCCTGTTCGGCCGGGGTGAGGGGGGCCAACAGCTCCGCGTTCGCCGCTTCCGCGAGCGCCGCGCAGCGGGCGAGGGCGGCCTCTCCCTCCGGGGTGACGGTGACGGCGTTCTTGCGCCGGTCGGCCGGGTCCGGGGTGCGCAGGACGAGGCCGGCCTCCTGGAGGTGGTTGAGGATCCCGACCATGTCCTTGGGGTCCACCGCGAGCCGACGCCCCAGGTCCGCCTGGGCCACGGGGCCGTACTCGGCGGTCGCGGCCAGCACCGCGTGCTGCATGAGCTTCAGACCCTCTCCCGCGATCGCGGCGGCGACCAGGCCCCGTCCGCGCGCCGCGACGCGGCCGACGAGCCAGCTGGGCAGGGACTGGATGTGTCCGAGGGGTGAGGTCATGCGTGCACCCTACCCAAAAGTCATTGGACTTCCCCACGACTTTGAGCTTATCGTTGGGATGTCCAACGAAATCGGATCGGGGAGGTCCTGTGCTGCGCATTCGCCATGAGGTCAACGGTGGGCCCGGAGTCCTGCTCGCCGAGGAGGTCGACCGCCCCGCGGCCGGGCCCGGGGAGCTGCTCGTCCGGACCGAGGCGATCGGGGTCACGCTGCCCACCGTCCGCAAGGTGCGGGAGGGAAGCGGGCCCGTGTCGTTCGGCGGGGAGGTGGCCGGGGTCGTCGCCGGCACCGGCGAGGGGGTCACCGGCTTCGCCGTCGGAGACCGAGTCACCGGACTCTGCTTCGCCGACGCCTACGCCGAGTACGCGGTGCTGAGCGCCACGATGGCCTCCCCCGTCCCCGACGGCGCGACCGCCGTGGACGCGGTGGCACTCGTCCGCAGCGGGCTGGTCGCCCGCGGGGCGTACGAGGCCGCGCACGTGCGGCCCGGCGAGTCCGTCCTCGTCACGGCGGCGGCCAGCGCGGTGGGCACCCTCGCCATCCAGCTCGCCAAGGCCGGCGGGGCGGGGCGCGTGGTCGCCGCCGTCAGCACCGCCGACAAGGCCGACTTCGTCCGCGGCCTGGGCGCCGACGAGGTGGTCCTGTACGAGGACGCCGACTGGGGCACCCCGTACGACGTGATCCTCGACGGTGTCGGCGGCGACCTGCTCGGCCCCGCCGTCCGGGCCCTCGCCATGGGCGGCCGGCTGGTGGCCTTCAGCTCCGGCGGCGGCACGGTGGAGGCGTACGAACTCCTGGTCCGCGGGGCCTCGTTGATCGGCTTCCAGATCCGGGCCGTCGCCCTGGGCCGGCCCGACCTCTACGCCCGCTGGCAGCGCGAGCTCTGGGAGCTGCGCGAAGCGGGCACCCTGCGAACCGCCGTCCACGCACGGATCCCCCTGACCGAAGCCGCCCGCGCGCACGCCGTCATCGAGCAGCGCCGCAACCTCGGCAAGGTCGTGCTGGTGCCTTAAGGCCCTTCCTGAACAACCGCCCGGCCGCCGGCCGGCTCGTCGATCGGCCAGGCGATCTCCACGCGGTTCTCCGGGCCGTCCGGTATCCCGGTCCACCGGCGGTAGACCAGCCGGACCGGACCCGCGAAGGCAAAGCCGTGCTCGGTGATCCAGTCGGCGACGGCGTCGTACGCGCCGAGGATCTGCGGGAACGCGGCGGCCGCTCCCTCGGCCTCCGCGCAGGCCAGGGTGCTCTCGGACAGCTCGCGCACGGTCATGCCCTCGGGCAGGTCCGTGGGCTGCGCGCCGTCCTTCCAGAACGGCAGGCACGCCTCGACGAGCGTCTCGTTCTCGTCGTCGCACACCCCGTGGAAGCGGACGAAGGCCGGCGCGGTGAGGGTGAGCGGGCCGCGGCCGGCGACCTCGTACATCTCCTGGTAGGCGCCGCGGAGGAACTCGCCGAGCCCGGAGTTGTCCAGGGTCGCCCCGCGGACGAGGACTCGTTCGGCGGCGCCCTGGCGGACGGTGACACGGTGGGTCATCTCTGCTCCTTCGGTCAGTCGGCCCAACAGGCTGTGGACGATGGAACGCTGTACCTCCAACCGCCGCTCGGCCGCCGACAGCTGCGCCTGCAGGGCGGCGACCAGCTCCTCCTCACCCCCGCCGAGCAGCCGGCGCACCTCCTCGACGGGGATGTCCAGCTGCCGCAGCGCCCTGATCGACTGCGCCGTACGCACCTGGTCACGCCGGAAGTAGCGGTAGCCGCTCACCGGATCGACGAACGTCGGCACCAGCACGCCGCTGGCGTCGTAGTGCCGAAGCGCGGTGACCGAGAGGCCGCTGGCCTGCGAGAACTGCCCGATCGGCAGCAGGTTTCTCCTGTCCACAGCCCTGACTGTGCCGTCTCGCGCTACCCGAGAGTCAAGCCCGTCCCGGCTGACGGCTGCACCGCCCGGTACAGGCCGCAGCCAACGCCGCGGGCGAGATCGACCGGGACATCTCGGTGTCCCCTGCCGGTTGGGGCTCGATGCGGGGGTGCCACGATGCGGACATGCGCGAGTTGAGCGATCTGATCGACGTCGAGGAGCCGGCCTGGCCGGAGCTCAGGGAGACCCTCGGCGGTGGGTCGGTGTCTGTAGAGGTGCTTCCGCCCGATCGCGGCCTCGCCAGCGCATCGCTGCTTCAGCTGCAGGTGACGGCGAGGTCGTATTTGGGTGCGGTGGTACTGCACTGTGGCGCTCTGCTGGTGGACCACGGATGGGTGCGGGTGTTCGGCAGCCCGCTCGACGGGGCAGCGCCGAGCCTGGCACGGGTCAACCAGTTCCCGGGAGGGTTCGACCCTGCGTGGCGACCCGATGCCGGTCTGGTGGTGGCACATGACGTGCTGGGTGGCGTTTTCGCCCTCAACGGCGGTGCTCCCACCAGCGTGGGCCGCCCGGGGGCACCGGGCGAGATGATCTACTTCGCCCCTGATTCACTTCGCTGGGAGGCCCTGGGGGCCGGGCACTCGGCGTGGCTGGCCTGGCTGGTGTCCGGGGCGCTCGATGAGTTCTATGCGGATCTTCGCTGGCCCGGCTGGCAGGACGAGGTCCGGGCGTTGAACAGCGATCAGGGCCTGTCGCTGTTTCCACCGTTGTGGTCCGCCGAGGCACGCCAGGACATCTCCGCGACCAGTCGTCGCGCCGTGCCCATGGCCGAGTTACTCGGTGTCGCCCGCGACTCATGCCGACAGTTCGACGGGGTTGACCCGGGCCTTCTAGGCGCCATCTGAACTGGCACCCGGTTCAGCCTGCGGAAAGGACCCGATGCCCCTGCGGGCGACGTGCAGGGCGATGCTCCTGATCGGAGCCATCGGCCCGGACGAGTCCTGGGTCCGAAGGCACGACCTGGGCCCGCTACAGGAGTCCGGGCTGCCCGGAATCGTTGAAGCGGTGGACCGAGCGGCGCAGGAGGTCGAGGAACTCCGCGAGGCCGTCCGTGATCCGGTCGAACTCGCCTTCCTCGGAGGCGGTCCGCGACCGCCAGACGGCGCCGTCCGCGGCGACCGCGTACAGGATCCCGCCCCCGTCGGAGCCGATCAGCACGGCGGGGACGGTTTCGCCGGCCTCGGGCAGCGCGGTGCGTTCGTCGATGGCCCGGGACGCGGGGTGCAGGAAGTAGCCGTTGCCGACGTCGCTCATGCTCACGGCCCCGATCTCCCCGTAGTACGCGGCGAGGTCGGCGAAGGCCGGGGACTCAGCGGCGAGGTGCTCCGCAGCGAGGCGGTCGCCCGCCTCCGGCGGGTGGACCGCGTTCTCACCCGGCCCGTACCCGTACTTCTCCTCGAAGCCGGCCACCAGGGCGGCCAGAGCCGCAGACACCTCCTCCCGCCAGCCGGCGAGGGAGGCAGCCGTGAGGGGGAGGGAGCCGTGCGAATCGCGCATGCCTCCCATCCTCACACCCCGCGCGATCGAAAACGTCCACCTGGTGCCGGGTGCTCAGCCGAAGAGCAGGGGGCCGGGCGTCCTCGATGGGCCGACGTCCGATTCGCCATGCGCGGCGTGAAGAGGCCCGCGAAACGCAAAGGCCCGTAAACGCAGAAAAGCCCCGCACCATAAGGTGCGGGGCTTTCCCACAATGATTGTTCGGCGGCGTCCTACTCTCCCACAGGGTCCCCC
>NZ_JBVIRQ010000047.1:0-4354 GCF_055575955.1 Streptomyces sp. NPDC033966
ACTCCCCAGACTCCCGCCCACGACCAGCGCGAGCACCCCGGGGACCGGTCACACCAGCCCTTTGACCTGCTACTTCAAGTTGGCGAAGGCTCAGTGACATCCACCGAGTGACATCCACCGAGTGAAATCCATCGAGCGACACCGTCCAGCGCCCGACCCCAGGGGCACCCCCCGGCACCGTCGGGAGGACACACCGCGACCACTTGCGACACCACGAGGCTTGAACGCAGTGAACTTCACGCGCTGGAGCGCCCGCTTTCCCGGCACGCGCCGCGCCGCCGCCCGGAACGAGCACGCCGCGGCCCAGGCCAAACGCGGTGAGGGCTCCGTCCCGGCAGCCCGCGGCGCCGCCGCCCACCCCGCCGCACCCCCCGAGGGCAGCCCCGCCGACGCCACCGTCCGCGGCACCGGCACGGCCCCGCTCCCAGCCGCGCCCGCCCTCGACGAGCTCCCCGTACGGGAAGTCCTCGGCCTGCTCCCGGCCCTCGTCGCGCTCGTCCACGGCCCCGAGCACCGCGTCGCCTACGTCAACGACGCCTACACCGCCGGCTTCGGCCCCCGCACCACCGGCGCCCCCGCCCGCGAAGCCCTCCCCGAACTCGGCGAGCTCGGCCTCCTCGAACTCCTCGACCAGGTCCAGCGCAGCGGCAAGCCCCGTACCGCCAAGAACCGCACCGCCCCCGGCGGCGGCAGCTCGTACACCGTCACCTGCACCCCCGTCGAGTTCCCCAAGGCAGCCGCCGACGGCGACACGGACCCCGAGCACACCGGCATCCTGGTCCACCTCGCCGACGTCACCGACCACGCCGAAGCCGTCGACCGGCTGCGCGCCAGCGAGCGCCGCCAGCGCGAGGCCGCCGTCACCCTCCAGCGCTCCCTCCTGCCCCAGGAACTCGAACAGCCCGACGACCTCCGCGTCGCCGCCACCTACCAGCCCGGCGGCACCGAAGCGGCCGTCGGCGGCGACTGGTACGACGTCATCACCCTCGGCGCCGGCCGCACCGCCCTCGTCATCGGCGACGTCATGGGCCGCGGAGTCCGCGCCGCCGCCGTCATGGGCCAGCTCCGCACCGCCGTCCGCGCCTACGCCCGCCTCGACCTGCCCCCGCACGAAGTGCTCCAGCTCCTCGACGGCCTGGCCGCCGAGATCGACGCCAGCCAGATCGCCACCTGCGTCTACGCCGTCCACGACCCCAACGAAGGACTGCTGGCCTACGCCTCCGCCGGCCACCTCCCCATCCTCGTCCGCGACGAGGACGGCACCGTACGCCGCGCCGCCGACCCCACCGGCCCCCCGCTCGGCACCGGCGGCTGGCTCCACAGCTCCGGCACCATCGCCCTCGGCCCCGGCTCCACCGCCGTCCTCTACACCGACGGCCTGGTCGAACGCCGCGGCGAGGACATCGACGAAGGCGTCGCCGCCCTCGAACGCGCCCTCGCCGGCGCCCAGGGCACCCCCGCGATCATCTGCGACCGCCTGATGCGCGCCCTCGGCGTGGACGCCGACCACGACGACGACGTCGCCGTGATGGTCCTCCAGCAGCCCGCCCGCACCGGAGTGGACGCCGAGCTCTTCCACAACGCCGCCCTCGAACTCCTCGGCGGCGTCGAGGCCGCCCCGCGCGCCCGCGCCTTCGCCCAGGGCGTCCTCAGCTCCTGGCGCTTCCCCGTCGAGCTGTGCGACCTCGGAGTCCTGGCCGCGAGCGAGCTCGTCGCGAACTCCCTCCAGCACGGCACCCCGCCCATGCGGCTGCGCCTGCGCCGCACCGACCGCCGCCTGATCGTCGAGGTCACGGACGGGGACGACCACCTCCCGCGCCGCCGCCGCGCCGAACCGGCCGACGAGACCGGCCGCGGCATCTCGATCATCGCCACCATCGCCTCAGCCTGGGGCTCCCGCCGCACCCCCGGCGGCGGCAAGGCCGTCTGGTGCGAGTTCGCCCTCCCCGACAAGTAGCAGCACAAAAGGGGAGAGCCCCCGGCCCGAAGCACCGGAGGCTCTCCCCACGAACACACACCCGCCCACAGCCACACCTACGCGACCGCTACGCGGAAACCCGCTCCGCCCGCTCCGGGGCCCCGGCCGCCTTCGAGACGACCGCCGGCCCCTGCGCCACGACCCTGCTCACCACCGACGGGTTGTCCTGCACCGGGCTCAGCCGCCTGCCCAGCCGCAGCGCCAGCACCGAGATCCCCAGCGACACGAGCACGAACACCCCGATGTAGAGCATCGGAATCCCCGCACCCAGCGGCACACCCAGCGGCCCGAGCGCCAGCGCCATCTGCTTGACCAGGGCGAAGGCCGAGTTGTACTGCCCGACCGACCCCTCGGGGGCCAGATCGGCCACCAGCGGAGCCAGCGTCGGCGACAGCATCGCCTCACCGATGCCGAAGAGCGCGTACGTGGTGATGAACGCGGCGGCGGCCATCATCGCGCTGCCGTGCCCCAGCCCCGAGAACCCGGCGATCAGCCACGCCACGGTCCAGATCAGCCCGACCAGCGCGATCACCCGCGACCGGCGGCGCTTCTCCACCAGCTTCAGCACGACGAACTGCGCCACGACGATCGCACCCGTGTTGGCGGCGAGAGCGAACCCGAGGGTGGAGGGGGAGATCCCCGCGGCCTCGGTGCCGAAGGCCGCCAGACCCGACTCGAACTGCCCGTAGCAGGCGAAGAACAGCACGAAGCCCAGCACGCACAGCCGCACCATCGCCTTGTGCCGCAGCAGCCGCTTCCAGCCACCGCCCGCCGGCACCGCGTCCTTGGCCATCGCGTCGCTGATGTTCTGCACGTGCGGCATCCGCACGGTGGCGATCACGACCGCCAGCACCAGGAACATCACGGCCTCGATGCCGAACAGCAGGGTGAAGCTGCCCGGCCGGCTCTCGTCGACGATCTGGCCGCCGACGAGCCCGCCGATGCCCAGACCCAGGTTCTGCATGAAGAACTGCAGGGCGAAGGCCCGCGTACGGGTCGACGGCGTCGAGCACCACACGATCATCGTGGCCAGCGCCGGCTGCATCACGGCCTGCCCGGCGCCGAGCGCCAGGGCGGACAGCAGGATCGGCACGATGCCGGAGGAGAGCCCGAGCGAGAGCGCACCCACCGAAGCGGCGACGGCCGCACCCATGACCACGGGAACCGGACCGCGCCGGTCGATGACCCGGCCGGTGAAGGGCAGCGCGACGAGAGCACCCAGGGCGAACGCCACGAACGCACTCGTGGCCGCCATGGAACCCAGACCCCGCACCTGCGCCACATAGATGTAGAGGAACGGAACCGTGAAGCCGATGCCGAACGCGGTCAGCGCGTTACCGGCCTGGATCCGCCGCATCGCAGCGCCCATCACCTTGGTCACTTCTCACCTGCCTTTGAGAGCCGAAGACTGAAGACTTCAGAACTTCATACCTAAACTTCGATGCTTAACTCTACACACCGAAGGAGTTAGACGCCAACGGGTTCGTGCGATACTTCGGACCATGGCTGACACCCCCGACGGCGCGACGCCCGTCCAAGAGCCGAGCCTCGATGAGCAGATCGCCGTCTACCAGCGCGAGTTCCAGGACCTCGACCCCCAGGTCGAGAAGGTGGTCTCGGCCCTGAGCCGGCTGAACCGCCGCATGAACGTCGCGTACGGCCGCCAGACCGCGGCCCTGGGCATCAGCAACGCGGAGTGGGAGGTCCTCAAGGCCCTCGTCATCTCCGGGGCGCCCTACCGGATGGGCCCGAGCGAGCTCGCGAAGCAGCTGGGCCTGACGCCGGCGGCGATGACCCACCGGATCGACCGCATGACGGCGGAGGGCCTGGTCACCCGCGAACGGGACGAGTCCAACCGGGTCCGCGTGATCGTGGAGCTGACGGACGAGGGCCGCAGCAAGTGGCTGGACGCGATGCGCGCGGCCACGGTCTTCGAGGAGGACCTCCTCCAGGACCTCTCCACGGCGGAGCGCGGAGTACTGGGAGACATGCTCACCCGCCTCCTGGACCGCGTCGAGGAGCTCCAGTCCAGGGCCTGACGGGCCCTGACCTCACGGGTTGACACGGCCCTCGCGGATCCGTAAGGTTCTCCGAGTTGCCCCGGAGCCGGAAGGTTCCGGAGTCAACGAATCCCGCCGCCTCGTAGCGGCAACCTACTCAGCGCGAACTCCCACAGGGAACGAATTCGGCGTGCCCGAATTCATTTCCGAAGGCCCGATTATCGGTTGCCGCGGGAATCCGCTAGAGTTCAGGTGTCGGAAGGGCCCAACAGCCCGGAAGACAAACCCCGCTGACTGGGGGTCAGGCCCGAAAGGATCTGATAGAGTCGGAACCGCCGGAAAGGGAAAGCGCGAAAGCGCAGGACCTGGAAAGCAA
>NZ_JBVIRQ010000048.1:0-3952 GCF_055575955.1 Streptomyces sp. NPDC033966
GGTCAGGGCAACTACGCGGCGGCCAACGCCTGCCTGGACGCTCTGGCCGAACAGCGCCGTGCCGACGGACTGCCCGCCACCTCCATCGCCTGGGGCCCCTGGGCCGACAACGGCATGGCCGCGGACGAGACCGTCGCCGAACGCATGCGCCTGGCCGGCATGACCGGACTGGCCACCGACACGGCCTTCGCCGCACTCGCCCGGGCCCTCGCCCAGGGCGACGACACCCTGACGGTCATCGACATCGACTGGGAGCGCTTCGCGCCGGGCTTCACCTCCGCCCGGCCGAGCCCGCTCCTCGCCGGTATCCCGGAAGCCGCCCGGCCCGCCGAGGAGCCCGCCCTCACCGACGCGGGCCTCGCGCAGCGGCTGGCGGCCCTGCCGGCGGCCGAGCGGACCGACGTACTGCTCGACCTGGTCCGTACCCACGTGGCCGGCGTACTCGGCCACGGGTCGCCGCAGCGCGTGGGCGCGGAGCAGCCGTTCAAGGGCATCGGGTTCGACTCCCTGACGGCGGTCGAGCTCCGCAACCGGCTCGGCAGGGCCACCGGCCTGGCCCTGCCCGCCACCGCCGTCTTCGACCACCCCAATCCGGCCGCGCTCGCCGCGTACCTCCTCACCGAGCTGTGCGGGGACCTCGGCGACACCGACCCGGAAGAGGACCGGATCCGCCGGGCGCTCGCCTCGATGCCGCTCTCCCGGATCAGAGAGGCCGGCCTGCTGGAAGTGCTGCTGGACCTCGCCGGCCTCGAAGCGGGCGGCACGCAGGAAGCGGCGGCCGACCCGGACGACACGGCCCCGGAGGACATCGACGCGATGGACACCGACGCCCTGATCCGTCTCGCCATGGACAACACGGACTCCTGACGGTCCGGGAAGTGTGGAGCTGACACATGGTTACCCCCGAAGCAGTGACATCCGGCACGCAGACGCCCGAAGCGAAGCTCGTGGCCGCGCTCAGGACCTCCCTCAAGGAGGCCGAGCGGCTGCGCGAACAGAACCGGCGGCTGACCGAGGCGGCCCGGGAGCCCATCGCCATCGTCGCGATGAGCTGCCGGTTCCCCGGCGGCGTCCGTTCGCCCGAGGGACTGTGGGACCTGGTCGCCGCCGGCCGTGACGCCGTGTCGCCGTTCCCCACCGACCGGGGCTGGGACCTGGAGGAACTGTTCGACGAGGACCCGGACCGCCCCGGCTCCTCGTACGTCCGCGAGGGCGCGTTCGTCGACGACGCCGCCGACTTCGACGCAGGCTTCTTCGCCATCTCCCCGCGCGAGGCCCTCGCCATGGACCCCCAGCAGCGGCTGCTGCTGGAGACCTCCTGGGAGGCGCTGGAGCGCGCGGCGATCGCGCCGGACACCCTGCGCGGCAGCCGCACCGGCGTGTTCGTCGGCACCAACGGCAGCGACTACGGCACGGTCCTCGTCGGCGGCCCCGAGGAGGTCGACGGCTACCTCGCGACCGGGAACGCCACCAGCGTGCTGTCCGGCCGGATCTCGTACGAGTTCGGCTTCGAGGGGCCCGCCGTCACCGTCGACACCGCCTGCTCGTCCTCCCTCGTCGCCCTGCACCTCGCCGCACAGGCGCTGCGCCAGCAGGAGTGCACGCTGGCGCTCGCGGCCGGTGTGACCGTCATGGCCAGCCCGACCACCTTCACCGAGTTCAGCCGCCAGCGGGGCCTGGCCCCGGACGGCCGCTGCAAGCCCTTCGCCGCCGCCGCCGACGGCACCGGCTGGGGCGAGGGCGCCGGAGTGCTCGTACTGGAGCGGCTCTCCGACGCCCGCCGCAACGGCCACCAGGTCCTCGCCGTGATCCGCGGCTCCGCCGTCAACCAGGACGGGGCCTCCAACGGCCTGACCGCCCCCAACGGCCCGTCCCAGCGGCGGGTGCTCCGTCAGGCGCTCGCCAACGCCCGCCTGACGGCCGACCAGGTCGACGCCGTCGAGGCCCACGGCACCGGCACCACCCTCGGCGACCCCATCGAGGCGCAGGCCCTGCTGGCCACGTACGGACAGAACCGCCCGGCGGACCGGCCCCTCCACCTCGGGTCGGTCAAGTCCAACATCGGCCACACGCAGGCCGCCGCCGGCGTGGCGGGCGTGATCAAGATGGTCGGGGCGATCCGCAACGGCGTCCTGCCGCGCACCCTGCACGTGGACGAGCCCACGCCCCAGGTCGACTGGTCGGCCGGCTCCGTGCGGCTGCTGACGGAGAACCTCGACTGGCGCACGCCCGACGGACAGCCGCGCCGCGCAGGCGTCTCCTCGTTCGGCATGAGCGGCACCAACGCCCACGTCATCCTGGAGGGACCCGACCCGGCCGCCGAGCCCGCTCCGGCCGCTCCCTCCGCCTCCTCGGCCCTGCCCTGGCCGCTGTCCGGCAAGTCGGCCGACGCCCTGCGGGCACAGGCCCGCGCACTGCGGACGTTCCTGTCGGCCCGCCCCGGTCACGCGCCCGCGGACATCGGCCGCTCGCTCGCCCTCACGCGGTCCTCCTTCGACCACCGCGCCGTGCTCGTCGCCGACCACCCGGACGCCTTCGACGCCGCACTGTCGGCGCTGGCCGACGGCACGGCGGCCGCCGGCCTGGTCGAGGGCCAGGTACCCGACGGCCGCACCAAGGTCGTCTTCGTCTTCCCCGGCCAGGGCTCCCAGTGGACCGGCATGGCCACGGAACTGCTGGCCACGAACCCCGTCTTCGCCGACCGCATGGACCAGTGCGAGCAGGCCCTGTCCGGGTTCGTCGACTGGTCGCTGCGCGAGGTGCTCACCGACGAGGCCGCCCTGGCCCGCGTCGACGTGGTGCAGCCCGCCCTGTGGGCCGTGATGGTGTCCCTCGCCGCCCTGTGGCGTTCGTACGGAGTGGAACCGGCGGCCGTCCTCGGACACTCACAGGGCGAGATCGCCGCGGCCTGCGTCGCCGGCGGCCTCTCCCTCGAGGACGGCGCACGCGTGGTGGCCCTGCGCAGCAAGGCCCTCCTCGCCCTCTCCGGCCGCGGCGGCATGGTGTCCGTCCCCCTGCCCCGCGAGGAGGTCGCCGCCGGCCTCGACGAGCGGCTGTCCATCGCCGCGGAGAACGGCCCCCGCTCGGTCGTCGTCTCTGGCGACCCCGAGGCACTCGACGCGCTGCTCGCCGCGACCGAGGGCGCCCGCCGGATCGCCGTCGACTACGCCTCCCACTCCGCCCACGTGGAGGAGATCCGCGACGAACTCCTCACCGTCCTCGCCGGGCTCTCCCCGCGCCCGTCGGACGTGCCGTTCTTCTCCACGGTCACCGGGGACTGGCAGGACACCGCCGAGCTGGACGCGGAGTACTGGTACCGCAACGCCCGCCGGACCGTGCGCTTCGAGGAGTCCACGCGCGCCCTGCGCGAGCAGGGGTTCGGCGTGTTCGTCGAGAGCAGCCCGCACCCCGTGCTGATCCAGGGCCTCGGCGACTGCGCCGTCGGCTCGCTGCGCCGCCAGGACGGCGGACCGGCACGGTTCCTGCACTCCCTGGCCGAGGTCCACGTGCGCGGCGTCGCCGTCGACTGGTCGCCCGCCTTCGCGGACGCCGGCCCGGCCCACGTCGACCTGCCGACCTACGCCTTCCAGCGCCGGCGGTACTGGCCGCGTCCCGGTACCGGCCGCACGGCCGCCTCCGACCCGGCGGAGTCGGCCTTCTGGGAAGCCGTCGAACGCGCCGACCTGTCGGCCCTGTCCGGCGAACTCGGCGCCGAGGGAAGGGCGCTGGACGCGCTGGAGACCACCCTGCCCGTACTCACCGCCTGGCGGGCGGGACGCAGGCAGCGGTCCACCGTCGACTCCTGGCGCTACCGGGCGATCTGGGAACCCACGACCGCGGACGCTCCCGGCCACCTCTCCGGCCGGTGGCTGGTGGTGTCGGGGGAGGCGGGTGCCGATCTGGTGGGTCTGTTGTCGGTGTCGGGTGTCGATGTGGTGGAGCTGGTGGGGGG
>NZ_JBVIRQ010000049.1:0-3303 GCF_055575955.1 Streptomyces sp. NPDC033966
CTTTGTACTCACCCTCTCGGGCTTTCCTCCGGGCTTTCGTTCTTCGTTCTTGCGTTTCCGACTCTATCAGACTCTTTCGTGTCCGATTTCCTCGGCGCTTTCGAGGTTCTGCGCTTTCGCGCTTTCCCTTTCCGGCGGTTCCGACTCTATCAGAAGTTTTCCACCGGATTTCCCGGCTTCGGCTTCCTGAATGAGGAGTCGACTGTGCCCCACGGGAATTCAATTCCATTTGGGGGCGAGAGAGATTTTAAACCATCGCTGCCGAACTTGTCCAGTTCGAGGCAACTGTTCGAATCTACCTCCCCACAGCGGCCGTGTCAACGGTCTGCGGGACGACGAGGAGACTAGCAGCTCAGCCGGCGTGTACGCACATCAGGCCGCCGTCGGGAGCGTCGCCGTGCGGTCCGCCTCCTCCACGTCGCCCACCTCGCCGGCACGGGAAGCGCGGCCGCCGAGGACGTAGACGTAGGCGAGGAACGCGCCCTCCGCGACGACGCCGATCGTGATGCGGGCCCAGGTCGGGAGGCCCGACGGGGTCACGAAGCCCTCGATCAGGCCGGAGACGAAGAGGACCGCGGCCAGGCCGATGGCCATGCCGAGGGCGGCGCGTCCCTGTTCGGCGAGGGCCGTGCGGCGGGTCCGGGGGCCCGGGTCGATGACGGTCCAGCCGAGGCGCAGGCCCGTACCGGCGGCGACGAAGACTGCCGTCAGTTCGAGGAGCCCGTGCGGGAGGATCAGGCCGAGGAAGACGTCGAGGCGGCCGGCGGAGGTCATCAGGCCGAGGCCGACGCCGAGGTTCGCCATGTTGAGGAAGAGGATCCAGAGGACCGGGAGCCCGAGGAAGGCGCCCAGGACCAGACAGACGGCGGCGGCCTGGGCGTTGTTCGTCCAGACCTGCGCGGCGAAGGAGGCCGCCGGGTGGCTGGAGTAGTAGGTCTCGTACTGGCCGCCCGGCCGGGTCAGCTCCTTGAGGTGCTCCGGGGTGGCTATGGCGCTCTGGACCTCGGGGTGGGCGGCTATCCACCAGCCGATGAGCACGCCGAGGGCGGTGGAGAGCAGCGCGGTGGGTATCCACCAGCGGCGGCTGCGGTAGACGGCGGCCGGGAAGCCTTCGGTGAAGAAGCGCGCGGCGTCGCGCCAGCTCGCGCGGCGGGTGCCGGTGACCGTCGAGCGGGCGCGGGCCACGAGCTGGGTGAGCCGGGCCGTGAGCATCGGGTCGGGGGCGCTCGACTGGATCAGGGAGAGGTGGGTGGAGGTGCGCTGGTAGAGGGCGACGAGTTCGTCGGCCTCCGCGCCGGTGAGCCGGCGGCCGCGGCCGAGGAGCTGCTCCAGGCGGGCCCATTCCGTCTGGTGGGCCGCCACGAAGACGTCGAGATCCATCCGGTTACCGCTCCCCTGCCCCTGGCCACCCGATACGGCTTACTTCTCCTGCGGTCAGCTTGGCAGACTGGGGTGGACAGGGGCGGGTCAGGTCGGGGAAAGGTGCGCGCGTTGAGCGATCTGGTGACGGGAGACGCGGTCGTCCTGGGTCTGCGGCCGGCTCGGCTGCCGAGCCGGGCCCTGGCGGTCCTGCTCGACGTGGCCGTCTACGGCACCGGGTTCGTGGTGGTGATCGTCGGACTGCTGGCCGCGACGGCCTCCCTCGACGAGGCCGCGCAGGCCGCGGTGGCGGTGGCGAGCCTCCTGCTGGTGGTGGTCGGCGTGCCGATCGCGGTGGAGACGCTGAGCCACGGCCGCTCGCTGGGGAAGATGGCCTGCGGGCTGCGCGTGGTGCGGGAGGACGGGGGGCCGATCCGGTTCCGGCACGCGTTGGTACGCGGGGCCATGGGGGTCGTGGAGCTGCTGCTCACCTTCGGGGCGGTCGCCTGCATCGCCTCGCTGATGTCGGAGCGGGGCCGGCGGCTGGGTGACGTGTTCGCCGGGACCCTGGTGGTCCGGGAGCGGGTGCCGGGCACCCGTGTGATGCCGGTGCCCCCGCCGCCGCCGTGGCTGGCCGGGCGGTTCGCGGCGCTGGACCTGTCGGCGGTGCCGGACGGGCTGTGGCTGGCGATCCGGCAGTACCTGACGCGGATGAACCAGCTGGATCCGCACACGGGTGCCGCGATGGCGGTGCGGCTCGCGGACGACGTGGTGGCCCGGACCGGGACGCCGCCGCCGGCCGGGGTGCCGGCTGCCGCGTTCCTGATGGCGGTGGTGCACGAGCGGCAGTCGCGGGATGCGGCCCGGGCCTTCGCCGCGGGCCCGGCCGCGCATGCACCTGTGGCTGCACCGGTGGCTGCTCCCGTGCCGGTGGCCGTGCCGATGCCCGCTCCCGCGCCGGTCGTGGCGCCCGTGTCGCCTCCGCCGCCGTCGACGCCGACGCCGCGCGGGACCGGGTTCGCCCCGCCCGCCTAGTCCTCGAAGTCCTCGGAATCGCCGAAGTCGTCGGAGTCCTCGGAATCGCCGGAGTCGTCGGAGTCGTCGAAGGACGACGGCGGGGTCTCCAGGTGTTCGAGTTCGATGCCCGGCGCGGAGAGGACCACGTCCCCCGCGATGTGCACGGTGTGGACCTCGCCCGTGTCCAGGGCGGTGACCTGGTACTCGTCCACCACCAGCGGGCCGCTGTCCGTCGGGTGCTCGGCGCGTGAGAGCAGGGCCCAGGCCTGGTCGACCGTACGGGGGGCCAGCACTGGATCGGTCAGCGCGAGGAGCCGGACCCGGGTCGCGGGGGCGCCGGGGGTCAGGCGCAGCAGGCGGGCCGTGGCGATGAGGAAGGCCGGGGAGCTGCCGGTGAAGCCGGGGGCGGCGACGTTGCCCTCGGTGGCTTCGGCTCCGGCGGGGTCGGTGCGGACCCAGGTGACGCCGTCGATGGCGGCGCCGCGCACCTGCCAGCTCGCGGCGTTGGCCTCCAGGCGGATGGGGCGGCCGAGGGCGTCGATGGCCAGGTCCAGCGAGCCGCGGTGGCCCCCGTCCGGGGTGGTCAGCTGGGCCACGTAGCGCCAGCCGGAAGGGCCGGGGGCGCAGTGGAAGTGCTCCTCGCCGAGGGGGGTGTGGTCGTGCGGGTCGTGGAGCGAGTAGCGGCCGCGGGGCATGGCGTCGGGTCCTTGGGTACGGGGCAGGCCCCCGGCGCGGGTGCCGGGGGCCTGCCTGGAGTGCTGCGGATCCGCAGGGGACCGGTAGCGGTGGATCAGTAGCGGTAGTGGTCGGGCTTGTACGGGCCCTCGACCTTGACGCCGATGTACGCGGCCTGCTCCGGGCGCAGGGTGGTGAGCTTGACGCCCAGCGCGTCCAGGTGGAGGCGGGCGACCTTCTCGTCCAGGTGCT
>NZ_JBVIRQ010000050.1:0-3253 GCF_055575955.1 Streptomyces sp. NPDC033966
GTTCCCACTCGGCATCACTCAGATCACCCCGCCCCATGCCCACATCAACGACCTGAGCAGGGAGTAGTCACATGATCGGCCGGACAACTCCTAAGGGCATTGCTCTTCAGACTTTCCAGTGGACCCAGCCGGCGATGGGCGGGTCATCCGTAGACGGCGAGCAGTTCGTTGATGGCAGCGCGGATGTCTTCGTCCTGGGTGAAGCCGCGCCAGGCGCCGCTGCTGCGCAGCCGCAGGTCTTGGTGGGGTACGGCGTGCAGGAGTTGAGCGGCGGGCCGCGCGGCGGGTCCGATCTGTGCCAGGTGGCGCACTGCCGGGAGCATGACGGGAAGGTAGTTGCCCTTGGCCAGGCCCTGGATGGCGGTCATCAGCGCGGGGACGGCGGTCTCGGTGTCGCCCGTCGCAGCCCACAGGGCGTGGGCTGCCTCGACGCGGGACCAGGGGTCGGTGTCGGTGGTCATCGCCCGGATTCGGTCCGCGAAGCGGGCAGCGTGTGGGCCGAGGTCGGCGAGCTTGCGCAGGGCAGGACGCGGGATGCTTCCCGGGGCCGCGGCCCGTTCGAGTGCCTCCAGGAGCGGTCCTGGCTCACCACTGACTTTCCAGTAGGCCCATGCCGCGAGCTCCGTGTGCGTCCCGCCTGCGTCCGCCCGAGCCAGCAGCAGTTCCCTGGCCCCGTTGCCCGCCGGTCCGATGGCGGCGAGGGCGAGTGCCGCGCCGTCCCAGTTCCGGTCGTCCTCCATGAGGCTGAGAAGCTGCGGAACCGCTGCCTTCGCCGCAGGACCCCAGCCCGCAAGCACCTGGCAGAAACGGTTGATCACCTGCTGGTCCGTGGTCGCACCGAGCTGGTCGCAGACCGCTGGCAGTAGCCGCTCTACGTGGTCCGCAAGGCCTCGCAGTACCTCGGGGAGGGAGGGGAGGACCGCATGGTGCCAGCCGGCGGTGGCGGGGTAGCTGGCGGAGTTCGATGCGAACCCGGACCGCGCGCCGGCCACCAGCTCGATCAGGCCCGGCAGGCAGCGCGGATCGTTCATCCTGGCCAGTGCCCACAAAGCAGCCTCGCTGACGGTCTCCCGCTTTCGGGTCGTCCTCGCGGCGTTGTCGCCGAGCAGTGCGGCGACCTCGTCGGCGTGGGCAGCGGACGCGGGACCAAGGCAGGCCAGCAGCTCGGCTGCCCGGAATCGGGCCTCGTCGGCAGGGTCGTTCAGGCGGGCGGCGATGCGGGGGAGAAGAGCAGAGGTAGGGGAGCGCCAGTGAGCCAGCAGCCCTGCTGCCTGGGCCAGGGCGCCGGTTCTCTGCTCTTCGGCGGGATGGTTGTTCAGCATGCCAAGAGCGAAGCCGGTGCACGGCCCGGGGAACAGGGCTGCGGTCCGGTGCTGGACACCCTGTGTCCCGGAGTCCATCGCCGTAGTGTGGCGCCACAACTCGACACTGGGGTCCCGGACTGCCTCCAGCAACAGCTCCAGCCGCTGTTCGGGGAGGCCCGGCCTACTTGGGGCGAGTGCGTGCACTGCGGCCAGGCGCACCTGTGCCTCCGGGGCATTGAGCAGCCCCTGAAGGAGGTCGAAGACTTCGGCGGCGTGCACGCCCGCGGGCTGTCGCAACACAGCCTGCCCGAGTGCGAGGATCACATCGAGCCGGGTCGCTGGATCATCCTCGGCCTGCCAGCGCTGCAGCAGCGAAGGCAGGGTCAGCTCACCAGAACTTCCGCAGACACCGACCACGTCAGCGGCGTCCCGCCGAATCCAGGGCTCAGGGTTCCCCAGTAGGACCAGAACCTCAGGCAGGGCCCGCTCCCACGCTGGCCGCCAACCGGGATCGAGGAACCTTTCGATGACCTGCTCCGCCTCCGAGGCCAGCCTTGCCACCAGCTCCATCACCGTGCGACGACATGTCACCTCAGGAGTCGCGGCAAGACGCAGGAGGAAGGGCAGCGCAGCTGATGCGGCGGAGCAGACCCAACCGCCTTGATGAAACAACAAGTTGAGCAGGTCGCACGCTGCCTCCTCGGCATCGTCCGGGTCCGGCCCCGCGCACCGACGCAGCAAGCCGGGCACGTCCTCGGCCGACCCGTAGTTGTGCTTCAGCGCCGCCCAGTCGACAGCATCCAGTCCCACCCACATGCACGCGACCCTACCGCCGCACCCGTGTGGTGCCCCGTCCCGCTTCCCGAATTCATCCGGTTCCTAAATTGAGTCAGCATGACCGGGGTCGGCTGTGCGACGAGGATGGTACGGGGCCTCTTGCCCCCGGCAGCAGCAGTCTTGCGGCTGTGTGGTGGTCTGGTGAGGGTCGAGGAAGAACAAGAAGAAGCACCTGGTTGTGGGGGAGTGAGACGTTGGATCCTTGGGACGTCAAAGAGGACGGGGACCGTGAGCAGTGGGTGTGGAGTCCGCTGGTTGGTGTGGGGCCGTTGGAGTTCGGTATGAGGCCGGAGGAGGTGGCTGCCGCGCTCAGCGGCCCGGAACCTCGTACACGGTCGTGTGCCGGGTATCCCGGCGGTGGTGCGGTGCCAACTGGGAGCGGTACCCCGACCCTGGGGTGGCGCTCTACTACACGGGTACGGGCCACCTGGCGGCCGTGGCGGTCGATGCCCTGAACGGTCCTCAGGTCACTCTGGATGGTGCGGGGCTGGTCGGACGTGTTCCCTCGGAGGCCGAAGGCTGGCTGCATGCCTATGCCCAGGAGCAGGCGCACACGGATTTGAGATACGCCCCGGACGGGAATCCCGTCTCAGGCGACCCTGGTTCTGTTCATCCGCGTCCAGCGGGCCGGCCATATCGTCCTGACCCGGCCGGTCTTCCTCTTCAAAGGCTGGACCGGAGACATGTGGGACTGCATTCCCGCCGAGGAGTGGCACACCTTCTGACCCACCTCACCCCAGAGCAATACGAGCCGCCTATGGCGAGCGCTGGACCGATCGACCTCCCCCAGCGCCAGGAGACGACGCGCGGCCCTCACTGCTGCTGGCGCCCGCGGAGCGGGCTGGTCCTGGAGGCGGAGCCGGAAGGACCATGGGGTGGGAGCGGAGCGGACACCCCAACGAGCCGAAGGCTCGGACCCCGTGAAACGGGGTCACCCAGACCCGCGGAGCGGGTCGTTCGGGTGGAGCGCAGCGGAACCCGAACCTGTCCGGAGCGAAGCGCAGGACACCGGCCCAAAGGGCCGGCCCTGGCTCGGCGAAGCCGAGCCCCGCCGAGCGCAGCGAGGCGGTTCGTTGGCACAGCGCGCAGCGCTGTGGGACCCGCTCCGCGGG
>NZ_JBVIRQ010000051.1:0-2695 GCF_055575955.1 Streptomyces sp. NPDC033966
GCGCGGTTGATGCCGTCGATCAGCGAGTGGCGGCAGCCGTACTTGTTGTCGAACTTCGACTTCGTCACCGCGTCGTTCACGTTGATCGCCGGGAACAGCAGGGCGCCGGCCTGGTGCATCTCGTAGAGGCGGTGGACACCCGTGGTGGTCTCCTCCGTCACGCCCCGGATCTCCGACGCCATCCGCGTCCAGTCCAGGCCCGAGCGGCCCAGGAGTTCGAGGACGAAGCCCATCTCCTCGTTGTCGGCGGTCGACGGGTCGGGGACGGCCCCCGCCTTCTCGAACTCGACGCCCTTGTGCACCAGGAGGGTGGCGTCACCACCGTCGTCCAGGATCATGTTCGGGCCCGCGTGCCCGGGCCAGGTCAGCGCCTGCTCCGTGCACCACCAGTACTCCTCCAGCGTCTCGCCCTTCCAGGCGAACACCGGGATCCCCGCGGCCGCGATCGCCGCCGCGGCGTGGTCCTGCGTCGAGTAGATGTTGCAGGAGACCCAGCGGACCTCCGCGCCGAGGGCGACGAGGGTCTCGATCAGGACGGCCGTCTGCACGGTCATGTGCAGGGAGCCGGTGATGCGGGCGCCGGCCAGGGGCTGCGCCCCGGCGTACTCCTCGCGGATCGACATCAGACCGGGCATCTCGTGCTCGGCCAGGGTGATCTCCTTGCGGCCGAAGGCGGCGAGGGAGAGGTCCGCGACCTTGAAGTCCGTGAACCCGTCAGACATGGGAATTGCTCCTTGAACTCGTCCGGGGCCGGAGGTCATCGGCGGCCTCCGGCATTGAAGTAGCCGGCCTCGGGGTGGTGGATGACGATGGCGTCGGTGGACTGCTCGGGGTGCAGCTGGAACTCCTCCGAGAGGTGGACGCCGATCCGCTCCGGCCGGAGCAGGTCGGCGATCTTCGCCCGGTCGGCCAGCTCGGGGCAGGCCGGGTAGCCGAGGGAGTAGCGGCAGCCCTGGTACTCGGTGCGGAACATGCCGTCCATGGCGGCCGGATCCGACCCGGCGATGCCCAGCTCGGCGCGGACCCGGGCGTGCCAGTACTCGGCGAGGGCCTCGGCCAGCTGGACGGACAGGCCGTGCAGCTCCAGGTACTCGCGGTAGGAGTCGGACTCGAACAGCTTGGCCGTGGCCCCGCCGATCCTCGAGCCGACGGTGACGACCTGGAAGCCGACGACGTCGACCTCGCCGGAGTCGTCCGGGCGTACGAAGTCCGAGAGGCAGAGCCGGCGGCCCCGGCGCTGGCGGGGGAAGGTGAAGCGGGTCCGCTCTCCCCCGTCCTCGTCGAGGACGATCAGGTCCTCGCCCTTGGAGACGCAGGGGAAGTAGCCGTAGACCACGGCCGCTTCCAGGAGCCGCTCGGTGTGCATCCGGTCCAGCCAGCCGCGCAGCCTGGGCCGGCCCTCCGTCTCGACGGAGCCCGCGTCCTTGAGTCCCCACTGCCCCTTGAAGAGCGCCTGCTCGTCGAGCCAGCCCGCGTACTCCTTGAGCTGGATGCCCTTGACCACCCGGGTGCCGAGGAACGGCGGCTCGGGCACCGGGTTGTCGACGGCCACGTCGGAGCGGCCGCCGGTCTCCTCCGGCTCCTGCACGTCGAGAACGGCTGCCCGCTGCGGTACGCGGCGCTGCTTGAGGGGCGGGAGTTCGGCGCCGGGGACTCCGCGCTTGACGGCGATGAGCGCGTCCATCAGCCGCAGGCCCTCGAACGCGTCGCGGGCGTAACGGACCTCGCCCTCGTAGATCTCGTGGAGGTCCTGCTCCACATAGGCGCGGGTCAGGGCGGCACCACCGAGGATCACCGGGTAGTCCGCCGCCAGCTTGCGCTGGTTGAGCTCCTCCAGGTTCTCCTTCATGATCACCGTCGACTTCACCAGCAGCCCCGACATACCGATCACATCGGCCCGGTGCTCCTGCGCGGCCTCCAGGATCGCCGACACCGGCTGCTTGATCCCGATGTTCACGACGTTGTAGCCGTTGTTGGTGAGGATGATGTCGACCAGGTTCTTGCCGATGTCATGAACATCGCCCCGGACCGTGGCCAGCACGATCGTGCCCTTGCCCTCGTCGTCCGTCTTCTCCATGTGCGGTTCGAGGTAGGCGACGGCGGTCTTCATCACCTCGGCGGACTGGAGGACGAACGGCAGCTGCATCTGGCCGGAGCCGAACAGCTCACCGACGACCTTCATGCCCTCCAGGAGGGTGTCGTTGACGATGTCCAGGGCCGGGCGGGTCTGGAGGGCCTCGTCGAGATCGGCCTCCAGACCGTTCTTCTCCCCGTCGATGATCCGCCGCCGCAGACGCTCCTCCAGCGGCAGCGCGAGGAGCTCCTCGGCCCGGCCGGCCTTCAGCGACTTCGTGTTCACGCCCTCGAAGAGGGCCATCAGCTTCTGCAGCGGGTCGTAGTCGCCCTCGCGGCGGTCGTAGATCAGATCGAGGGCGGTACGGACCTGCTCCTCGTCGAAGCGGGCGATCGGAAGGATCTTGCTCGCGTGGACGATCGCCGAGTCCAGACCCGCCTTGACGCACTCGTCCAGGAAGACGGAGTTGAGCAGGACACGCGCGGCCGGATTCAGACCGAAGGAGATGTTCGACAGGCCCAGCGTCGTCTGCACGTCGGGGTGGCGGCGCTTGAGCTCGCGGATCGACTCGATCGTCGCGATCCCGTCCTTCCGCGACTCCTCCTGCCCCGTGCAGATCGT
>NZ_JBVIRQ010000052.1:0-2271 GCF_055575955.1 Streptomyces sp. NPDC033966
TGAGCCTTCGCCAACTTGAAGTAGCAGGTCAAAGGGCTGGTGTGACCGGTCCGCGGGGTACTCGTGCTGGTCGTGGGCGGGAGTCCGTGTAGAAGATCGTCCGTCATCGGTTGATTTCGAGGTTCGTCAGGACCAGCAGGGCCCGCAGGAGCTGGGTGGTGCGGGCGGGGTCGATGCGGAGCTTGGTGAGGATCCGCCAGTTCTTGAGGTGGGCGAAGCCGTGCTCGACGGGTGCCCGTCCGACGGCGAGGACGCGGTTGGCCTCCTTCTCGCCTCGAGTGAGCTTGTGGGTGCGGGTAGCGATGTAGCCGGTGACGATCACGGGGTCGAGGATGTCGTTGTCCAGCCCGCGGAAGCCGAGGTCGGCCAGCGCTCCGAGGCCAGCGGCGCGCAGGTGGGCCAGAATGTGGTCGTGGCGGGCGGCGGTGTTGTCGTGGGTGCGGCCGGGTCGGGCGGCGGATATCCAGATCAGTCGGCCCTTCTCGTCGGTCAGGGCGAGGAAGTGCAGGCCGTGGCTGCGGTGCTTGCCGGAGTAGTTTCGCCGGTCGGCCTTGCCGGTGCGGCGCTGGGTGCGGATGAGGGTGCCGTCGATCAGGACCACCTCTCCGCCCTGCTTGGTGACCTTCTTCAGGGCGCGGTCCAGGCGCGGGGCCTGGGCGGCGAGCAGACCGATCAGCTCGTCGCGCCAGCGGCGGACGGTGGACTCGGACACATCGTTTCCGCCGGCCATGTCGGCCAGACGCTGGTCGTGGCGCAGCACGGCCAGGACGATCACCGCGATCTTCCCAGGCGGCAGGATCCGCCACCTGGACCGAATCGCCTTCAGACGACGCCGCAGCAGCTCGGCGAGGTGGTTGACCGTGTGCGTGGACAGCGGCAGGCGGCACTGGTAGACGAGCGGGCAGGTGTCCTCGGCGCGCTTTCTGATATTCGTCACACAATTCCAACGGGCGCCGGGGGCAGCCCGGTTACGCCCGGTCTGAGTCGCTCCGAGTGGCGGTGCGCCCGGTCACAGGCGGGTGGTGAACCGGCCGTCGGGTAGTTTCCGCAGCCAGCCGCGGTCGACGAGTCTGACCAGCTTGCTGCGGAGCGGTTCCAGCTTGGCCTTCACGCTGATGTCCACCCCCACTACCTCGCCGACCTCGCGGGCCATGATCGGTCCGGCGGCCTGTCGCACGGCGGTGATGATGCGCTGGTAGTCCGGTGGGAGCATGCTTTCGTCCGTGCCCGGCTCTCGGTGCGGGATCAGCATCACCGCCCGGCCAGCTACCTGCCCGGGCACCGGCCTGGCAGAGGCGCGTTCCTCGGCGAGCTGCACGGTCATCCGTTCAAGGACGCGTTCGGCGACGGCGAGTTCGTCCCGCTCGGCCCGCACTTCCGCAAGCTGTTTGGCCAGCTGCTCTTCGAGTTCGTCCAGTTCCGCACGCCGCGCGGTGATCCGTTCCAGCAGCTCGGGATCCAGCATGCACCGGATCGTAGAAGACTGCCGGGCCCCTGCGAGTAGGAATCGGTCGTACTGGACGTGTCAGGCGGCCGGCCCAGGGCTGAGGTGGATCTTGCGAGAACGTAGGTCGGATTGTGGCACATGACCAGTGATCAGCGAGACGGGAAGGAAGCCAGGGCGAGGTCCCACTGGTCAGCGGCGTGAAGCAGCGCCGCAGCGTCCATCCTGACCTCTACGACGTACTGGTAGATGTCGGCCCGGTCGTCACCCTGTTGCCACGGGGGCGCTGCCTCCAAGGACAGATGAATCCGAATTACCGCGTGTCCGTCCTCGCTCCGATCGGCGAGGCTGAAGGCCACGAGCGGCTCGATGAACCAGGTGTCCGGCGAAAGCTCACCTTCGGCATCAGGTTCGGTCACGGCCGCCGTCCCCGCGGCCACCGCGCGCAGCCACGCGGCTATCTGGCGAGCCTCATCGGTGAGCAAACACGGATCGGCGAAGGACCAGCTGCCCTCGGGAGTTGTCACCGTGCCATCAATGATCAGCCAGTTGTCGTCATACGAGTCGCCCCGGACCTCGGCGAACTGGTAGCGCACTGGGCGAAGGTCGACGCTGATTGCGGGATCGTTCAGGAGCACTGAGTCAGGATGTCATGTGCTGGCCAGCAGGACGGACCGCGGCTTCCATCCCAGGTGCACAGGTCAGAGCGCCGACGGGACTCCGTCAGATGATCTACTCCCCAGACTCCCGCCCACGACCAGCGCGAGCACCCCGGGGACCGGTCACACCAGCCCTTTGACCTGCTACTTCAAGTTGGCGAAGGCTCA
>NZ_JBVIRQ010000053.1:0-2003 GCF_055575955.1 Streptomyces sp. NPDC033966
GGCTGTGACCGCAGTTCCGTGATGACTACGACTCGATGAGGATGCGGGCTCTCAGGACGTGGAACGAGGCTCGGCCGTACATCTGCCGCTTGATCGTCTTGATGCGGTTGACGTGCCCTTCTACGACGCCGGAGCTGTACTGCAGGGTCAGGCCCGCGGTGACGGCGTCGATGTCAAACTTCATGAACCGGGCGAACCCGCGGATCGGCTGAGGCGCGTCGCGCTCCACGTCGCTGATCCAGTCGGGCAGCAGATGGCCGGTGCGGTCGCGGACCAGGGCGGTGAACCGTTGCGCGACCTCGCGGGCGCGTGCGATGTCGGGGCAGGCCAGGCAGACCTCGCCGAGCCGGACCCCGTCGTCTTCACTCAACGACTCACGGCGACGCATGATCCAGGACGTGATCGCGCGTGGGCTCGGAATCGGTGCTGGTGCGGGTATGGCCGTGCCGTCCCGAAGAGTCGCGACGTATCGGCGGACCGTCTGAACTGTGCCCCCGAATCCACGCTCACGGACTTCGCGGAAGAGGCGGCTGGCGTCCGTGCATCCGTTGAGGAAGCGAGCTTGCAAGTAGGAGTGGAAGGGCGTGAGGAGTCCCGTTCGACGATGCCGGGCGGATTCGATGAGTACGGCGAGATCGGTGTCCCGGAAGTGCCGCACTGTCTTGCGGTCCATGTCCAAGCGGCGCGCGATCGCGCTGATCGTCCATCCTTTGTCGACCAGATCGAGGATGTCGGCGTGCCGGTGAAGGGTCCGCTCGACGATGGCAGTCTTCGGCAGCGCGGCCGGCTGATCCGGCACCCAGGTGTCAGGGACCGGGGCGTCAGGTTGAGCTCGCTCCTGGGCATGTTTCCGCAGGCAGGCGCGGTGCTGGTGACATGTCTTCTCCACCACAACGGACAGGTTCTGCAGCAGATGCCACCGGTCGGCCACCTCGATCGCCCCGGTGGCGGCCTGCTTGATCGCGCGGGTGTAGCCGGTGGCCCGGTCCCGGCAGATGACCTCCGCTCCGGGATGGGCCTCCAGCCAGGCAAGGAATGTCTCCGAGCTGCGGTCGGGCAGAACATCGAACGGCTTGCCCCGTTCCACGTCCACGAGCACCGTTCCGTAGGTGTGGCCACGCCGGAAGGCGAAGTCATCCACTCCCAGGACCCGCGGAGCCCGGGCTGGCACCGCCGGCGCCGACAGCAGACGGATGAGCGACGTCCGTCGGCCGGACAATGCCAGCCGTCGGCAGAGGCGTTCTCCCGGGCGGCCCCCAAGCTCCATGGCCACGAAACGGACGAGGTCACGCATGGCCACCGACGACTGACCGTGTGACCTGGTGAAACCCTCAACCTGCTCAACGAAAGTCCGCCGGCGGCACATCGGCATTTCGCAGAGGAACCGCCGCACCCGTAGTCGGACGAGCACCTCTCGGCCGCCGACAGGCCGATCCGCCAGCCGCCGCCAGTACCGGCTGTGAACCCGCCGTGCACCGTTGCCACAGTCCGGACAACGGCCAAGAGGACCAGTACCAACCGCGTCCACAAATAGAGTGCGGCCGGCGACATGCAGCCGCTCGATCCTCAGCTCGATTCCCGGAAACAGGACGTCCGACAGTTCACGCAACCCCATACAGAAGTTGTGCCGCGACGAAACGATCCGGCATGCCAGCTACTGCGGTGGCGATCAGTAGGGGCGCTTGATGTCGTGAGCCTCCAACGCGCTCTCGTAGCGGGCCAGCAACTCGTCGAAGTTGGCCAGCAGGATGGTGGCAGCCTCGTGCGCGTCAGCAACGTCGCCCTGGGCGCAGGCTTCCACGATTTCAGCAACGTCGCCGCGCATGATCGACAGCGAGTCCCCCTGGATCAGCACGCCCGGGAAGTGACGTGGCGGCAGGCGGACAACCGCGTCGTTGCCTGGATCCGTGAACAGCTCAGCCTCAATGCGTTCCATCGGGCTATCCAACAGTAGACGCCGTACCTCATCCAGCCGTAATCATCACGGAAGCGCGGTCACAGCC
>NZ_JBVIRQ010000054.1:0-1660 GCF_055575955.1 Streptomyces sp. NPDC033966
CGGATCTCGCGGGGGGTCAGGCCCTCGGTTTCGGGGTCGAAGTCGGCCTCGCCGGCGACCTGGGACCGGAACCCCGACGCGTCGAAGAACGAGATGGGGCGGGTCGCGGTCCGGCCCGCCGTCAGCAGCTGCCAGAACTCCTTCTGGCCGTTGCCTCCGGGCGCGCGCACGCCGATTCCTGTGATCACCACTCGTCGGCTCATCGCGCGCGGCTCGTCCCGTAGGCGTTCGAGATGGACATCGAGTCAAGTCCTTTCCGGCCTGGCCGCGGAGAGACCGGCCCTTTACCACGGCAGAAGATGCGTCCATTGATCCTTTGACGCTCCATTGCCTTTCTGGAGGCCCGCTCGAAGGCCCGTCGCGGGGCCGGGAAGCGGCGGCACCTCCGGCCCGGGGCCGCCGGGCCTGCGGAGGCGCTGGTCCACCGCATGACCCCGTACAGGGGCTCGCACAGCGTCCGGTAGGGACTCGATCGAGCCCTTCTACCTGTATTTGACCTTTTCTTGGCCGCCCTCCGAGGCGCCGCACCGGGCCTTGTGGAACCTGACCTACTCCTGAATCCGGCGGCATTGAACGGCCGCTCGCGGCCGAAGAACCTTGTAATCAAGATCCGGTGCGCTGTCCCCGGAGGCCGATTCAAGGATCCGGTGCGGGTGAGTCCCAAGCGGCGCGGCGCGGAGGCACGGCCCGTCGCACGACTCCCCCCGGGAACGCATGGCGCACGAGGCCCGCACCACGCCCCCAGCCATGGAAAAGGAACCAGATGCAGCACAGCAACCTGATCGTCGCCCGGATGGACGGCATGTCGAGCGACCACGTCGCGCGGCTCTTCGCCGAGTTCGACAGGACGGACATGCCGGAGCGCATGGGCACGCTGCGCCGGCGCCTGTTCTCGTACCAGGGCCTCTACTTCCACCTCCAGGACTTCGCCGAGGACGACGGCGGTCAGCGCATCCAGGCGTCCCGCACGGATCCGCGGTTCATGAAGATCAGTCACGACCTCCAGCCGTTCATCCAGCCGTACGACCCGGAGACCTGGCGCACGCCGGCCGACGCGATGGCCACGCGCTTCTACGACTGGACGGCGTCCGAATGATGTCCGGCCAGTCCGACACGAGGGGAGGGCCGTGCCGGTGGTTCGCCGGGTAGTGATCACGGGGATCGGCGTGCTGGCGCCGGGAGGCGTCGGCACCAAGAACTTCTGGAGCCTGCTGAGCTCGGGGCGTACGGCGACCAGGGGGATCACCCACTTCGACCCGTCCGAGTTCCGCTCCAAGGTGGCGGCCGAGGCCGACTTCGACCCCGAACTGAACGGGCTGACGCAGGACGAGATCCGCCGCATGGGCCGTGCCGCCCAGTTCGCGGTGGTCGCCGCGCGGGAGGCGGTCGCCGACAGCGGCGTCGACTTCGCCGCCCTGGACCCGTACCGGACCGGCGTCAGCATCGGCACCGGGATGGGAGCCATCGGCAGCCTCGACGCCGAGTACCGCGCGGCCGGCGACGACGGCCGGCTCGCTGCGGTCGACCACACGCACGTGACACGCCATCTGTACGACCACTTCATGCCCAGTTCCTTCGCCGTGGAGGTGGCGTGGGCGGTGGGTGCGGAGGGGCCGGCGACGGTGGTGTCCTCCGGTTGCACGTCGGGGATCGATTCGGT
>NZ_JBVIRQ010000055.1:0-1391 GCF_055575955.1 Streptomyces sp. NPDC033966
GGGCGGTGGCGTGGGTCAGGTTCGGGAAGTACCCGATGCGGACCTCGGACGCCGAGAGCTTCTGACCGCCCTCGGAAGCGGTGGCGCCGGCCGGCCGGGCGTCCTTGTCGGCGGTCTTCTCGGCCTCGGAACCGTAGCCGCAGGAGGCGAGGGCGCCGATCAGCAGGGGCAGGGCGGCGACGGCGGCGAGGCCGCGGCGCGGATTCTTGCGGGTATGACCGGTGGCAGGCACGGGAGGACTTCCTCTCGACGCGCCGTGTGTGTTACGGCGCAGGTCTTCGTCTGTGGAGCGGGGGCAGGTACGGCTCGCGGGGGGCGCGCAGGTGCGCGTACGTCATCGCGCACATCGCGCCACTCCTCCCTGGCCGCTGCCGAGGGCGCCGCTGCCTACGCGGCCGCCCTCCTTCGCGAAGGTGGAGTAGATGTCGGCAGGCATGATCTAGAAGTCCCACCCTTCTTCGTCCGCCGCCACGGCCTCGGCCTTGGAGGCGAAGGACTCGCCGGCCATGCCGGCCGCCAGGGTGGTGCCGTCGGCCGGGTCGATCAGCAGGAAGGACCCGGTGCGGCGGGAGTCGGCGTACGCGTCGAGCGCGAGCGGCTCGGCGGTGCGGACGACGACGCGGCCGATGTCGTTGGCCACCAGCTGCCCGGGGTTCGGGTGCTGGGACAGGTCGTCCAGCGTCAGCCGGGAGGGGATCTCCTTGACGATCGCCTTGACCGTGCGCGTCGTGTGCTTGATCAGCACCCGCGCGCCGACGGCCAGCGGCTGGTCCGCGACGTGGCAGACGGTGGCGACGACGTCCTGCGTGGTGGCCGGGGCGCTCGAGGACGGTGCGATCAGGTCGCCGCGCGAGATGTCGATGTCGTCCTTGAGGCGCAGGGTCACCGACTGCGGGGACCAGGCGATGTCCACGGACTCACCGAGGGCGTCGATGCCCTCGATGACGGACGTGCGGCCCGAGGGCAGGACGGTGACGGCTTCGCCGACGCGCAGGACGCCGGAGGCGATCTGGCCCGCGTAGCCGCGGTAGTCGGGGTGCTCGGCGGTCTGCGGACGGATCACGTACTGCACCGGGAAACGCGCCGGGCAGGCGGTGAGGTCGTGGCTGACGGGGACGGTCTCGAGGTGCTCCAGGACGGTCGGGCCGCCGTACCAGTCCATGTTCGCGGAGGGCTCCACGACGTTGTCCCCGGCCAGGGCCGAGATCGGGATCGCGGTGATCTCCGGAACGCCCAGCTCCGAGGCGTACGCGGTGAACTCCTCGGCGATCTTCGCGAAGACCGCCTCCCGGTAGTCGACGAGGTCCATCTTGTTGACGGCGAGGACGACGTGGGGGACGCGCAGGAGGGCGGCGACGGCGGCGTGCCGGCGGGTCTGCTCGATGACGCCG
>NZ_JBVIRQ010000056.1:0-1002 GCF_055575955.1 Streptomyces sp. NPDC033966
GCCGGCCGGCGCCACCGCTTCCGAGGGCGGTCAGAAGCTCTCGGCGTCCGAGGTCCGCATCGGGTACTTCCCGAACCTGACCCACGCCACCGCCCTGGTCGGCCTCCAGGAAGGCCTGATCCAGAAGGAACTGGGCGCGACCAAGGTCAAGCCGCAGTCCTTCAACGCCGGCCCGTCCGAGATCGAAGCCCTCAACGGCGGCTCCCTCGACATCGGCTTCATCGGCCCCTCCCCCTCCATCAACGGCTACGTCAAGTCCAAGGGCTCCAACCTGCGGATCATCTCCGGCTCCGCCTCCGGCGGCGTCAAGCTCGTCGTGAACCCGGACAAGATCAAGACCCTCGACGACCTCAAGGGCAAGAAGATCGCCACCCCGCAGAAGGGGAACACCCAGGACGTCGCGTTCCTCAACTGGATCGCCGAGAAGGGCTGGACGGTCGACCCCGAGTCCGGAAAGGGCGACGTCTCCGTCGTCCGCACCGACAACAAGGTCACCCCCGACGCCTTCAAGCAGGGCTCCATCGACGGCGCCTGGGTCCCCGAGCCCACCGCCTCCAAGCTCGTCTCCGACGGCGGCTCCGTCCTCCTCGACGAGACCGCCCTGTGGCCCGACAAGAAGTTCGTCATCACCAACGTCATCGTGTCCCAGAAGTTCCTCAAGGAACACGCCGACGTCGTCGAGGCCGTCCTCAAGGGCACCGTCAGGACCAACGAGTGGATCAACGCCAACCCGGAGCAGGCCAAGGCCTCCGCCAACGCCAGGCTCAAGGCCGACAGCGGCAAGGAACTCGAAGCGAAGATCCTCGACCCCGCCTGGCAGAGCATCCTCGTCACCGACGACCCGCTCGCCCCCACCCTGAAGACCGAGTCGGACTGGGCCGTCAAGGCCAAGCTCCTGGAGAAGCCCGACCTGACCGGCATCTACGACCTGACGCTCCTGAACAAGGTCCTCAAGGCCGCCGGCAAGCCCGAGGTCTCCGACGCCGGCCTCGGCGCCAAGTA